>NZ_LYVP01000292.1 GCF_001984065.1 Pseudomonas sp. KK4 | reverse complement strand
ACATGCAACGTGTGCGGCTTCGCCGCACGGCGCTGCGCGCCAATCCCCGGATAAACGCCTCCACTCAGCCTCCCGAAAGGGGCGGGTGGATCAAGATCAAGAGCAGGCGAGCTAACGCTCGGCCTATTGGTTAAATGCAGTTCCCCTGTAGGAGCGAGCTTGCTCGCGATGGCGGTCTCAAGCCTGACGTGATCTTTCAGGTTGACTC
>NZ_LYVP01000291.1 GCF_001984065.1 Pseudomonas sp. KK4 | reverse complement strand
ATGCGCGTCGATATCTGCGCGAACGGCATCAGCGACATCCGGTTCGATGCCGACAGAATCGCCACCTCCCCAGTCCCGCCCAGCCCGCTATGGCAGCAGGTCACGATGGCCGATTCGATCGGGTACATCTTCATGAGGTTGCCGATGAAAAAACCGGCGACTGTCATCGACACCGCCACCGACACGCAGACCAGCACGTAACTACACAAGTATC
>NZ_LYVP01000290.1 GCF_001984065.1 Pseudomonas sp. KK4 | reverse complement strand
ACTTCATTGAGTTGATGGTGACTATTGACGCAGTCAATGGGTGAATGCCACCGCTTTGATCATGGGGGCACTTGGAAACCCAGGAACGAAGAAGCCCGGCTGATCAGGCCGGGCTTTTCGAGTGGTGCGGTGCAGAGAGTTGGTTAGGCTACGGAGTTGCCATGCAGACGGTCGGAACCATCAGCGGCGACTTCGTTGCCTTTCAGGCGATCGGAACCA
>NZ_LYVP01000289.1 GCF_001984065.1 Pseudomonas sp. KK4 | reverse complement strand
AAACAAAGGCAGCGTCCTCAGCAGCGGGCGTGACACCGCAATCGAAGCCGGTCGCGACATCGCCATCGTCTCCACACAGCAGCAAAGCAGCGACACCGGCGGCATCCAAAAGAGCTCCATCACCCAGTTCGGCTCCAGCCTCGATGCCGGCCGCGACATCACCCTGAGCGCCGGCCGCGACGTGAGCATCGTCGCCAGCGACCTCGACGCCAAGCGCAAC
>NZ_LYVP01000288.1 GCF_001984065.1 Pseudomonas sp. KK4 | reverse complement strand
CGAGCAGGCTCGCTCCCACACTGTGATCGCTGTCGACCACAACCCCGTGTACACCGCCAATCCCTGTGGGAGCGAGCCTGCTCGCGATTGCGTCAGCACCGGCAACATCGAAGCTGAATGACCCACCGCCTTCGCGAGCAAGCCCGCTCCCACAGTGTCCGGGGTTGTTCACACACTAGTGGTTCACCTCGATAAGTGTGGGAGCGGGCTTGCTCGCGAAG
>NZ_LYVP01000287.1 GCF_001984065.1 Pseudomonas sp. KK4 | reverse complement strand
CTGGAAAGTACCGGCGCTTATCGCTACGACAGCCTGGGGCGTCGTGTGGCCAAGGTGTCAGAGATCCATGGCGTCACCGAGCACAAGCATTTCCTTTGGCAAGGTCTGCGCCTGTTGCGCGAGGAGGCGCCGGGGCAGAGCAGTCTGTATGTTTATGAGCCGCGCAGTTATGCGCCCTTGGCGCGGGTGGACCAGGAAGAGGGCGGGGAGCAGCAGCTTTACT
>NZ_LYVP01000286.1 GCF_001984065.1 Pseudomonas sp. KK4 | reverse complement strand
CTCGTTTTTGCGTATGCCCCCAATTCCTGTGGGAGCTGGCCTGCCAGCGAAGGCGGCCTGATAGCTGACCAGGCTCTGGCTGACTGAGCACATATCCATTGCTGCGGTAACGGCCGCTGATGGTTTTGCCCTTACGGCGAGTCCCTTTTTCAAGCGCCTGTACAGACCGGACACATGGTGGACACATGTACGGGGACATTGCCCTCCGGTTTGCTTCGCTGCACCT
>NZ_LYVP01000285.1 GCF_001984065.1 Pseudomonas sp. KK4 | reverse complement strand
CCAATAAAGGAAAATCACAAAAAAACATACTCCACCTGTAATCCAGGGTGCTAACAGCTTTCTCTTCAGGTGAAGCGGCAAATTTTCCAACTCATTTTCTTCGATAAGGCCCCGCCTCTCGCAAAATCTAGGAATCAAAAACATCAAAGCAATTGAACAGTTTCTCAAAATTGTGCCGAGCAACCCTAAGCCTGACAAACCTTCTCGATTGCCCGTAACAAACTTGC
>NZ_LYVP01000284.1 GCF_001984065.1 Pseudomonas sp. KK4 | reverse complement strand
GTAGGTGTAGGTGCCGTTGGCGTTCAGCACCAGGGTGCCGTAGGTGCCAACGAAGGTGCCCGGAGTGATCGGGCCTGAGTTTTCTCCAACCGTCACACGGTCAGCGCCCTGCACGTCGTTGGTCAGCACGTTGCCGTTGAGGGTCAACAGGGTTTCCGACGCGGTCGACGCATTGCTGTCATCGACGCCCTTGGGCAGGTCATCGACGATGTTCACGTCCAGGCTGCCGTTG
>NZ_LYVP01000283.1 GCF_001984065.1 Pseudomonas sp. KK4 | reverse complement strand
TCATGGCCAACCTGAAACATTGTGGGAGCTGGCTTGCCAGCGAAGAGGCCGGTACATCCAACATCCATGGTGACAGACACACCGCCATCGCTGGCAGGCCAGCTCCCACAGGATGGCTGTCATGCTGAAAACCCGTGGGCTTGCTCGCGAAGAGGCCGGTACGTCCAGCATCTTCGGTGACTGATACTACGCCTTCGCGAGCAAGCCCGCTCCCACAGGGGTTTTGGGTCGATTACA
>NZ_LYVP01000282.1 GCF_001984065.1 Pseudomonas sp. KK4 | reverse complement strand
CAGTGCGGTGGCATCCGGGTTGCTGCCGTCGCTGAGGTTTTTCTCGTAGACCGTGAGCTCGCCGCCTTCGACGTTCAATCCGTTGATGTAAACGCCATCGTCGTTGTTGTGGATGTTCAGCACCAGGTTGGCGGTGCTGGTGTCGCCGTCGGCATCGGTCAAGGTGTAAGCAAAGGTTTCGGTGCCATTGCCGCCACCGTGCAGCGCTTTGAAATCGGCATCGCTGGTGTTGAGGGTGTAGGTGTAGGTGCCGTTGGCGTTC
>NZ_LYVP01000281.1 GCF_001984065.1 Pseudomonas sp. KK4 | reverse complement strand
CAGTGCGGTGGCATCCGGGTTGCTGCCGTCGCTGAGGTTTTTCTCGTAAACCGTGAGCTCGCCGCCCTCGACGTTCAGGCCATTGATGGTTACGCCATCGTCGTTGTTGTGGATGTTCAGCACCAGGTTGGCGGTGCTGGTATCGCCGTCGGCATCGGTGATGGTGTAGGCAAAGGTTTCGGTGCCGTTGCCGCCGCCGTGCAGGGCTTTGAAGTCGGCATCGCTGGTGTTGAGGGTGTAGGTGTAGGTGCCGTTGGCGTTC
>NZ_LYVP01000280.1 GCF_001984065.1 Pseudomonas sp. KK4 | reverse complement strand
CACAAATAACGTGTACACCCAAAACCCTGTGGGAGCTGGCCTGCTCGCGAAGAGGCCAGCCCAGCCAGCATCACCTGTGCCTGACCCACCGCCTTCGCGAGCAAGTCCGCTCCCACACGGGATCTCCAGTGGACGCACATTCCGCATACACCCCAATCAATTGTGGGAGCTGGCCTGCCAGCGAAGGGGCCGGCACAGCCAGCATCACCTGTGCCTGACACACCGCCATCGCGAGCAGGCTCGCTCCCACAGTGATCTTGGGCGTTGCACAAATAACGTGTACACCCAA
>NZ_LYVP01000279.1 GCF_001984065.1 Pseudomonas sp. KK4 | reverse complement strand
CCTCAAACCCGCCATCCTCAAATCCACCGCCCCCCACAACCCCAGCCCCATGTTCACCATCACCGCAGACATCCGCACCGAAGACCTCCTGGCTCACGCCTGTGAATCCCTGGCCTCGGCCAGCGTGATGACCAGCGATTTCGCCACGTTCCTCGACGGCCCGCAGCGCAGTACCTTGCTGGGTATCCAACAGGTGATCATGCTGGCGGATCTGGCAGTGAATCGGGCACTGGATAACCTCGATCCGCAGGGTTGAACACAGAACTGAAGTGAATGGCTTTTGTGGCGAGGGAGCTTGCTCCCGCTCGGCT
>NZ_LYVP01000278.1 GCF_001984065.1 Pseudomonas sp. KK4 | reverse complement strand
GTCGTCTGTCAGGCCGCCTTCGCGAGCAAGCCCGCTCCCACAGGGGGGGTCGAGTCAACCTCAAAGATCACGTCAGGCTTGAGGCCGCCATCGCGAGCAAGCTCGCTCCTACAGGGGAACTGCGTTTAACCAATAGGCCGAGCGTTAGCTCGCCTGCACTTGATCTTGATCCACCCGCCCCTTTCGGGAGGCTGAGTGGAGGCGTTTATCCGGGGATTGGCGCGCAGCGCCGTGCGGCGCAGCCGCACACGTTGCATGCAGGTGCAGCGAAGGAACCCCGAGCCCTAGCGAGGGGCCGGACGCTTGGGGCG
>NZ_LYVP01000277.1 GCF_001984065.1 Pseudomonas sp. KK4 | reverse complement strand
ACACCGCCATCGCGAGCAGGCTCGCTCCCACAGTGGATCTCCAGTGGACGCACATTCCGCCTTCACCCCAATCAAACTGTGGGAGCGGGCTTGCTCGCGAAGAGGCCGGCACAGCCAATATCACCTGTGTCTGACACACCGCCATCGCGAGCAGGCTCCCTCCCACAGTAGCTCTCCAGTGGACGCAAATTCCGCCCTCACCCCAATCAAACTGTGGGAGCTGGCCTGCCAGCGATGAGGCCGGCACAGCCAGCATCACCTGTGCCTGACCCACCGCCATCGCGAGCAAGCTCGCTCCCACACTGGATCTGCG
>NZ_LYVP01000276.1 GCF_001984065.1 Pseudomonas sp. KK4 | reverse complement strand
ACCGCTTTCGCGAGCAAGCCCGCTCCCACATTAGTTTTGTGTCGACCAAAAAATACATGGCCAACCACAAATCCACGGTGGGAGCGAGCCTGCTCGCGATGAGGCTGGCACATCCAACATTACGGGTGACTGACACACCGCCATCGCTGGCAGGCCAGCTCACACAGCGTTTCGCATCGCCCCCCAATCCATGGCCAGCCCAAAACCCCTGTGGGAGCGGGCTTGCTCGCGAAGGCGTCAGTTCAGCCAATATTGATGGGGCTGACATACCGCTTTCGCGAGCAAGCCCGCTCCCACATTAGTTTTGTGTCGACCA
>NZ_LYVP01000275.1 GCF_001984065.1 Pseudomonas sp. KK4 | reverse complement strand
ACCGCATTCGCGAGCAAGCCCGCTCCCACAGGTTTAATCAGCGTTAGCGCAACCGTCGCCCGACCACGTCCAGCACATCGCAGCCATCGCGCAGCGGGATGGCGCAGAGCAGGGCGAAGTCGCTGAGGATGAAGGATTCGCATTCGATTGAGCCGCGCATGGACAGGTTTTCCAGGACCTGGGTAACGGCGCGGATTCGGTAGTTGGCGGCGTCCATCAGGACGTCGAGCGGGGCGTGGGTGTCGACGAAGAGGGTGGGCATGTCGGTGCAGTTGCTGGTCAATGCCATGAAGCGGTTGTCAGGGTGGGGGGTTGGTTTTTCGTAGGGGGGATC
>NZ_LYVP01000274.1 GCF_001984065.1 Pseudomonas sp. KK4 | reverse complement strand
GTCGTGGGTTCGATCCCCATCGTCCACCCCATATTTCGAAAGGCGCCAGATTTAACGGTCTGGCGCCTTTGCTTTAAAAGCTTCAAGCCGCGGATGTGGTGGAATTGGTAGACACACTGGATTTAGGTTCCAGCGCCGCGAGGCGTAAGAGTTCGAGTCTCTTCATCCGCACCAAATAAAGCTTCATTCACGTCCCTGGGCGTGATGGGGCTCAGCAAAGAAGTTGTTTGTCTTCATTGTTGGCAAGTTGTTACGCAATATGGTGGGCGTAGCTCAGTTGGTAGAGCACGGGATTGTGACTCCCGTTGTCGTGGGTTCGATCCCCATCGTCCACCCCATATT
>NZ_LYVP01000273.1 GCF_001984065.1 Pseudomonas sp. KK4 | reverse complement strand
TCATCTCCAACGGCGTACCGATCTGATCGGTGTGGAAGTAGTAAAGCTTCTGTTCCTCACCCTCGGCCTGATCCACCCGAGCCAAGGGCGCATAACTGCCCGGCTCGTAGACGTAGAGGCTGCTCTGCCCTGGCGTTTCCTCGCGCAACAGGCGCAGACCTTGCCACAAAAAGTGCTTCTGCTCCGTCTTGCCGTTGACCTCTGACACCTTGCTCACACGACGCCCCAGGCTGTCGTAGCGATAAGCGCCGGTACTTTCCAGCTTGCCATTGACCAACGTCTCAGCGTTGACGAGGCGGTTTTCACAGTCATACGTGAACGTCTGCAGCCGGTTCATCCCGCTGCGT
>NZ_LYVP01000272.1 GCF_001984065.1 Pseudomonas sp. KK4 | reverse complement strand
CGCCTTCGCGAGCAAGCCCGCTCCCACAGGGGATTTGGGTCGACCACAACATCCATGGCCGACCTGAAACATTGTGGGAGCTGGCTTGCTCGCGATGAGGCCTGCACATCCAGCATCCATGGTGGCAGACACTCCGCCTTCGCGGCAGGCCCGCTCCCACAGGGGTTTTGGGTCGACCACAACATCCATGGCCGACCTGAAACATTGTGGGAGCTAGCCTGCTAGCGATGAGGCCTGCACATCCAACATCCATGGTGGCAGACACTCCGCCATCGCTGGCAGGCCAGCTCCCACAGAGGACTGTGTCGTTCACAACATCCATGGTCAACACAAAACACTGTGGGAGCGGGCT
>NZ_LYVP01000271.1 GCF_001984065.1 Pseudomonas sp. KK4 | reverse complement strand
CCTCGCCACAAAAGCAATTGCTGCAGACCACGGCTTATTTGACCCACACACCACCCGTGGTGAGGGGATTTATCCCCGCTGGGCTGCGAAGCAGCCCCAAACCCTGCCACCCCATTTCTTCAGGTCCGCCGCATGCACAGGCTTTGCGACTGCTGCGCAGCCGAGCGGGGATAAATCCCCTCACCACAAAGGCGAACGCGGCAGCTCCCCGTTTTTTGACCCACACAAATTCCGTGGCGAGGGAGCTTGCTCCCGCCGGGCTGCGCAGCAGCCCCAAACCCTGCCACTCCATTTCTCCAGACACACCGCATGCATAGGCTTTGCGACTGCTGCGCAGCCGAGCGGGAGTAAACTCCCTCGCCACAAAAGCA
>NZ_LYVP01000270.1 GCF_001984065.1 Pseudomonas sp. KK4 | reverse complement strand
AGGAGCGAGCTTGCTCGCGAAGAATCTGAAAACGCCGCAGGGCATCAGGCACCCAGCGTTATCGTTGACCACCATCGCGAGCAAGCTCGCTCCTACAGGGAAAGCGCGTACAACCACCCGTTCAAACCGCCATCGCTGACAAGCCTTGCTCAGGTTTTGTGGCGTACGCAGATTTTATGGACAACCCCACCCCCTGTAGGAGCGAGCCTGCTCGCGATGAACCTGAGAACGCCGCGGGGCATCAGGCACCCAGCGTTATCGTTGACGCCCATCGCGAGCATGCTCGCTCCTACATTAGGGGAATGGGTTCAACCAATAGGCCGAGCGTTAGCTCGCCCGCTCTTGATCTTGATCCACCCGCCCCTTTCGGGAGGC
>NZ_LYVP01000269.1 GCF_001984065.1 Pseudomonas sp. KK4 | reverse complement strand
AAGCCCGCTCCCACAGTCGACCGAGTTCCATCAGGGGAATGCGGTCAACTGTGGGAGAAGCTTGCCGAACAGCTGTAGGTAGCGCTCATGCCTTTGGCCAACCAACCGCCCATCGCTGAAGTGCCAAAGAAAACGGCGCCCAAGCCTGTAGCGCCTGCGGCGGAACAGGAAAAACAGCCGAAGATCCCGATGGCTTCGCCGATTCGTACGGATATGGAAGTGTTTCGCTTCTAAAATAGTGTGATCGAACAGTCTTCAAAGCCCGCCTTGTGCGGGCTTTGTTGTATCTGCAAGTTATGGATGTCCAGCGCTTGTTCTGGCCCCTTCGCGAGCAAGCCCGCTCCCACAGTCGACCGAGTTCCATCAGGGGAATGCGGTCAACTGTGGGAG
>NZ_LYVP01000268.1 GCF_001984065.1 Pseudomonas sp. KK4 | reverse complement strand
ATAAATGGTTGAATGACACACCGCATTCGCGAGCAAGCCCGCTCCCACAGGCCGGCGCGCACGAAAAAGCCCGGCTGATCAGGCCGGGCTTTCCATGGGCACAGCGGTCGAACGATGGGGCTTACGCGAGGCGGTACTTGATCAGGCGATCGGAGCCGCCTTCAGCGACGAGATTGCGCAGCAGGCGATCAGCGCCATCAGCGGCAACTTCGTTGCCTTTCAAACGATCAGAACCATCAGCCGCGACAGCACGTTTTTCCAGCAGACGATCAGAGCCACCTTCAGCCACACGATTGTGTTGCAGACGATCCGAACCACCCTCAGCCACACGGCTTTCAATCAGCCGATCCGAGCCGCCTTCAGCGACGACAGGTTGAGCAGAAGTAGCGGCG
>NZ_LYVP01000267.1 GCF_001984065.1 Pseudomonas sp. KK4 | reverse complement strand
CGAACGGGAGCAAGCTCCCTCGCCACAAAATGCAGTCCTGCCACCAGCCCTGTGGTGAGGGGATGAATCCCCCCACCACGAAAGCAGCCACCCTACCTGTGGCGAGGGAGCTTGCTCCCGCTGGGCTGTGCAGTGGCCCCAAACCCTGCCACCCCAATTCATCCAGACACACCGCATACACAGGCTTTACGACTGCTGCGCAGCCGAACGGGAGCAAGCTCCCTCGCCACATAATGCAGTCCCGCCATCAGCCCTGTGGTGAGGGGATTCATCCCCGCTGGGCTGCGCAGCGGCCCCAAACCCTGTCACCCCAATTCTTCCAGATACACCGCATACACAGGCTTTGCGACTGCTGCGCAGCCGAACGGGGATGAATCCCCTCACCACGAAAGCA
>NZ_LYVP01000266.1 GCF_001984065.1 Pseudomonas sp. KK4 | reverse complement strand
TGCCAGACACTGCCGTCCAGAAAGATCGTTTCTGTGACCAGCGTAGTGCCGAGGTGGTACTTGTATTTGATCTTGCGGCCCAGTGGGTCGGTTTCTTCAAGCAAACGCGAAAAGTCGTCGTACTTGAACCCCAGCCGGTTTCCATCGGGTAGCGTGAGACCGGTCATGTTGCCGGCCTCGTCGAGGTCGATAGCGTACTGCTCACCGCCGAAGTCGCGGCTGGCAATCACGCGGCGATCGTCGTTGTAGTGGATCTGGAGCTCGCGCCCCAGTGCGTCAGTGGCCCACGAGGTGCGGTGCTTGAAGTCGTAGCGGTAGTGAAAGTGTTCACCATCGCTGGTCCAGTGCTCCACCACACGCGGCTGGCTTCAATGGTTTCCCAGCGGTAATGACAGCTCAGGCCCAA
>NZ_LYVP01000265.1 GCF_001984065.1 Pseudomonas sp. KK4 | reverse complement strand
AGTCCACTGTGGGAGCTGGCCTGCCAGCGATGGCGGTGTGTCTGTCACAGCTGATGCTGGATGTACCGGCCTCATCGCGAGCAGGCTCGCTCCCACAGTATTTTGTGTTGGCCATGGATGTTGTGAACGACACAGCTCCCCTGTGGGAGCGGGCTTGCTCGCGAAGGCGGTGTGTCAGTTACCAATGATGTTGGATGTGCCGGCCTTTTCGCGAGCAAGCCCGCTCCCACAGGGTTTTGGGTTGGCCATGGATGTTGTGAACGAGACAAATCCCATGTAGGAGCTGGCTTGCCAGCGATGGCGGCGTGTCTGTCAGCACTGATGCTGGATGTGCCGGCCTCATCGCTAGCAGGCTAGCTCCCACAGTATTTTGTGTTGGCCATGGATGTTTTGAACCACACAAGTCCACTGTGGGAGCTGGCCTGCCAGCGATGGCGGT
>NZ_LYVP01000264.1 GCF_001984065.1 Pseudomonas sp. KK4 | reverse complement strand
GGCAGGAACTTGCCGTCGAGGGTGATCACCGCACGGTGGCCGCCTTCTGGGTCTTCGACTTTTTTCATGTTCAGCTTGAAGTTGATCGCGCTGATGATGCCGTCGCCGAACTGCTCGTGAACCAGGGCTTTCAGGGTGGTGCCGTAGATCTGGATCATTTCGTAGAAGCGGTAGATGGTCGGGTCGGTCGGGACGCCATCGAGGCTGCCGCGCAGCGGGATGATTTGCAGGCGGGCAACCGAGTCGGCGTCCAGGTCGAGTTTTTCGCCGATCACTTTGGCGGCCGCTTCAGGCAGTGGGTGCTGGCCGAGCAGGGCGGCGGTGACGTAAGCCAGACCCAGGCCGGTGCCTTCGGTCACTTGTTCGAAGGACAGATTCTTGCGCGCCTTGGCGTCGAGGATCTTGGCGGTCAGTTCGAGGCTGGTGTCGTTGTAAGCGTGGGACTGT
>NZ_LYVP01000263.1 GCF_001984065.1 Pseudomonas sp. KK4 | reverse complement strand
GCCCGCTACGACGCCAAGGGCAACCTCATCGCCGAAGTCGACGCCCTGGGTCATAAAACCGAATACCTCAACAGCGATGACGGCCTGCCACACACCATCATCGACGCGTCCCACAAGTCCAAATACCTGTGGTGGAACACCCTGGCCCAGGTCGAGCGCTTCCAGGACTGCTCGGGTAAAACCACTACCTACCGCTTCGACGAGCGCCAGCACCTGGTCGCCGTCACCGACGCGCTGGGTCAGACCACCACCCTGGAGCGCAAGCCCGACGGTGAGGTGCTGCGCATCCAGCACCCGGACGGCAGCGCCGAATCCTTTACCTATAACGCCCTCGGCCAGGTGCTGACGCACACCGACGGCAAAGGCCAGACCACGCGCCTGCTGCGCACCGCCCGTGGTCTGCCAAGCAGCCGCCAGGACGCCAAGGGCCAGCGTATCCGCTACGAATACGACCCGGCGATTCGCCTCACCGCGCTGGTTAACGA
>NZ_LYVP01000262.1 GCF_001984065.1 Pseudomonas sp. KK4 | reverse complement strand
TACGAGAAAAACCTCAGCGACGGCAGCAACCCGGATGCCACCGCACTGACCCAGAGCGGCACCTTCACCATCACCGCGCTGGACGGCGTGCAGACCCTGACCATCGGCGGCATCAATGTGGTGGTCGGCGGTGTCAGCGCAGGCTTCCCGCAATCCATCACCACGCCATTGGGCAGCACCCTGACCATCACCGGGTTCAATGCCGAGACGGGCGTGGTCAGCTACAGCTACACCCTCAACGACAACGAAGCACACCCGACCGCCAACGGCGCCAACAGCCTGTCCGAGCAGTTCGCGGTCACGGTGGTGGACGACAACGGCACCACCGCCAACGGCAGCCTGGACGTGAACATCGTCGATGACCTGCCCAAGGGCGTCGATGACAGCAATGCCGCGACCGCTTCGGAAACGCACCTCACCTTGGACGGCAATGTCCTGACCAACGACGTGCAGGGGGCTGACCGTGTAACCGTCGGTCCAAACAGTGGCCCGATCACCCCCGGCACCTTCGTCGGCACCTACGGCACCCTGGTGCTGAACGCCAACGGCACCTACACCTAC
>NZ_LYVP01000261.1 GCF_001984065.1 Pseudomonas sp. KK4 | reverse complement strand
TTGAAGGTGCCGGCCTCTTCGCGAGCAAGCCCGCTTCCACAGTTGATCTGGGTGGATGCAGGGTTTGCGTTCACCGAAGATCCAGTGTGGGAGCGGGCTTGCTCGCGAAAGCGGTGGGTCAGGCACAGCTGATATTGCCTGTGCTGGCCTTATCGCTGGCAGGCCAGCTCCCACAGGTTGTTCAGTGACCGCAGAATTTGTGTCCGGTCGAGAATTACTGTGGGAGCGAGCCTGCTCGCGATGGCGGTGGGTCAGTCGCCGGCGATGTTGAAGGTGCCGGCCTCTTCGCGAGCAAGCCCGCTCCCACAGTTGATTGGGGGGGATGCAGGGTTTGCGTTCACTGGAGATCCCGTGTGGGAGCGGGCTTTCTCGCGAAAGCGGTGGATCAGGCACAGCTGATATTGACTGTGCCGGCCTTATCGCTGGCAGGCCAGCTCCCACAGGTTGCTCAGTGACCGCAGAATGCTTGCTCGCGAAAGCGGTGGATCAGGCACAGCTGATATTGCCTGTGCCGGCCTTATCGCTGGCAGGCCAGCTCCCACAGGTTGCTCAGTGACCGCA
>NZ_LYVP01000260.1 GCF_001984065.1 Pseudomonas sp. KK4 | reverse complement strand
TCAGGTTGACTCGATCCACTGTGGGAGCGGGCTTGCTCGCGAAGGCGGTGTATCAGTCAATGAATGTTGTCTGACTCACCGCCATCGCAAGCAAGCTTCCCTGGCGTGCGCAAATTCAGTGGGCAACATCGACCCCTGCAAGCTTGCCAGCGATGTCGGTGAGGAAGACGAAGTGTCTCTCGCGGGTAGTTCGCTTCCTACAAAAACGCTTACCTATTTGATGTGCTTGTAGGACTCGGAGCAAGGCTACATCGCCTTGCGCCTCTGCCTACAACTACGCCAGAATCCGCCGGCTTGTGCGCCTTGGCCCTGGTCTTTATCGTTTTCGTGTCGCTGCCAATTCAGCGGCCGGGTTTAGCGATCCGACCAGATATAAGCGCAACAAGACACCGTTTTAAATTGCCCGCGTTTTCATGCATGCAATTTTAGAAATGGTGGCTGTGCGCGGGAGGCCCTTGGGCCTGCCGGGTCTTATATCTCCCGGTTCGCTAACCTGCGTACAGCTGCCACCCTTACTTGTTTAGCGACAGGTTTTGGTGGAAACACTAGATATAAAGGAGTTTCACC
>NZ_LYVP01000259.1 GCF_001984065.1 Pseudomonas sp. KK4 | reverse complement strand
ATGCCGATTGAATGGTCGCGCTTCTATGCCAGCGACCTGACCGTCGACAGTGTGCTCGGCCGGGGCTGGGTATTGCCCTGGGAGCAAAGCCTGCGCAGAAGCGGCAGCTTCGTCTACCTCACGGATAACCAGGGGCGCAGCGTGCCCTTTGTGGATATGGAGCCCGGTGATCGCATCTATAACCCCTACGAGCAGATCTACCTGGTCCGCACCGAAGGCGGCCACTACCTGCTGCAAACCCTCGACAACCTGTTTTTCTACTTCGGCGAGGTGCCGGACGACAACCGCGTTGTCCCGCTGCAACGCCTGGAAAATGCCCTTGGGCATTACCTGCATTTCACCCGTACGGCAGAAGGCCGGTTGACCGACATCAGCGCCACCGGTGGTGTACGGGTGCACCTGCATTACGACAACCCGCTGGGGCGCCTGACCGACGTCAAGCGCGTCGTCGACAACCAGGCAGTTGAAACCCTGGTGCAGTACCGCTACGACGACAACGGCCAACTCACCGAGGTGATCAATCGCAACAGTGATTCGATGCGCCGTTTCAGCTACGCCGATGGTGTGATGACCAGCCACAGCAACGCCC
>NZ_LYVP01000258.1 GCF_001984065.1 Pseudomonas sp. KK4 | reverse complement strand
CTGGCCGTTGGCTTCGTACTCGTACTTGATCTCGCCGCGCAGTTTGTCGAGGGTGCGGGTCAGTTCGCCGGCCGGGTCGTATTGGTGACGGCGGTGGATCGGGTTGTAGGCGTGTTCGACCAGCAGCGCAGGTTGGATGCCTGGATTGTGAATTTGCGAGAGCTTTTCTGCCGGCAAGGTCGAGGCGAATTGCCAGGCCTTGCGGCCCATGGCGTCATAGCCGAAGCAACTGGTAAGTGAGCCTTGTGTGCGATAGACCTCGCGGTGCAGGTCGTCGCGTTCCATGTCGCTGATCAGCTGGCCGTCGAGGTTGAGTTGGTGCAGGTGGCCGCTGCCGTAGTACAGGTGGTTGAGGTGCTGGCCGGTGGGCAACGTCAGCGTGGTCAGGTTGCTCAGGGGGTCGTATTCGTAGGACAGCGCGCCTTGGGGCGTGGTCTCTTTGATCAGACAGCCCAATAGGTCGTAGGCAAAATCGAGTTTTTCTGAGCTGACGCCGATTTTTTTCCGTTGGCGGTGGGCAGGCGCTCGATGGTGAGCAAGCGGTCTGCGTCGTCGTAGGTGTAGTCCTGACGGGCATCGGCGTTGAGCTTGGCCAGCAAGCGGCCGAGA
>NZ_LYVP01000257.1 GCF_001984065.1 Pseudomonas sp. KK4 | reverse complement strand
CGAGCTTGCTCGCGATGGTCGTCAACGATGACGCTGGCTGTCTGAATGCCCGCGTTGTCCCGACTTTCATCGCGAGCATGCTCGCTCCTACAGGGGGTGGGTTACTGTTGTTGGTTGGCTTTTCTGTGCTTGCGATCGCGATCGCGCTCCAGCACCTTCGCCACGTCATCGATCACGGCTTTGCTCATTGCGGTCAGGTAGTGCGCGGCCCAGGCGTGGCGGTCGCTGTTTGCGGTGTAAGCGGCGTCCATGGTCAGGGATTTTGCGAGGTGTAGCAGGTCGGAGGCTTGGTTCAGGGCGTCGGTGAGGGGGACGTCTCGGCAGACGTGGAACAGGGGTTGGTTCGAGAGGTACAGGAAGGGGGTGAAGCCGATGGTTTTTAGTTCTGAGGGTGAGGGCGGATTTGTCTTGTTCATGGTGTAGCTCCTTAACTTGAGGAGCTGCCACATTCGTTTCCAAGCAAATGGTGGCAGCTGTACGCAGGTTGGAAAACCGGAAGTCAAGGAAACCGGCACGTCCGAAGACGTCCCACGCACAACTGCCATAACACAGGGAAGCGGACGAAAACGTCCGCTGTTGTGATGGGGCTGTTGCGTTTGACTTGACGGGTTTCCAAGCCCGGTCGCTG
>NZ_LYVP01000256.1 GCF_001984065.1 Pseudomonas sp. KK4 | reverse complement strand
TTCAGCGATCGGGCTTGGAAACCCGTCGGATCTAAGCGCAACAGCAGCTCAACCCTGATTCCAGACGTTTTTACGACTGCGAAACAAGTGTTATGGCAGCTGTGCGTGGGACGCTTTCGGGCGTGCCGGTTTCCTTGATCCCCGGTTTTCCAACCCGCGTACAGCTGCCACCCATTCGCTTGGAAACGAACGTGGCGGCTCTCTTGGATTAAGGAGTGACACCATGACCCACACCGATTCCCCGTCATCTACAGAACTAAAAACCATCGGCTTCACCCCCTTCCTGTACCTCTCGAACCAACCCCTGTTCCACGTCTGCCGCGACGTCCCCCTCACCGACGCCCTGGCACAAGCCTCCGACCTGCTGTACCTCGCAAAATCCCTGACCGTGGACGCCGCCTACACCTCAAACAACGACCGCCACGCCTGGGCCGCTCATTACCTGACCGCGATGAGCAAAGCCGTGATCGATGACGTGGCGAAGGTGTTGGAGCGAGAGCGCGATCTCAAACACAGAAAAGCCAACCAACAACAATGACCCACCCCCTGTAGGAGCGAGCATGCTCGCGATGAACCTGAGAACCCCGCGGGGCATCAGGCACCCAGCGTTATCGTTCACCGCCATCGCGAGCAAGCTCGCTCCTACAGGGAAAGCGCGTACAACCACCC
>NZ_LYVP01000255.1 GCF_001984065.1 Pseudomonas sp. KK4 | reverse complement strand
ACTTCATTGAGTTGATGGTGACTATTGACGCAGTCAATGGGTGAATGCTCCTTCTGATCGTGAGCACGCTTTACATTTCGTCTATCAAGTCGAACCGCCGACTAATCTCTTTTGCCTCCATCAAGGCGCGGGCCGTTTTCTCTGAGGGGACGCGCTTCTCAAACGGAAGTCCCTGAGCCGCTACGACCCGACGAAGAAATAGACGCATGGCATCACTGATGTTCAAGCCACAAGCGCTCAAAATTTCAGTGGCACGTGCTTTCAGGTCCTCATCAACGCGGCAGCGCACTTCGGTGGTTTTCTTCGATGCACACACAGAATCCCTCTTCCTCATCGTCAATTGTTGGCAGCCTCAACAGTGTTGTTCGATATTTCAAACCTGGAAGCTCGCCATGGGTATCAGTCCGCTCCTTTTTGTTCTTAAGACGCGTCTTTTTTTAAGGCAGGAAAGATCAGGTGGCAGTAGGTTCTTTTTAAACACCCACGAAAAAGCCCGGCTGATCAGGCCGGGCTTTTTGCGGGTGTTTCAGCGAAACAATGGGTTAGGCGACAGAGTTGCCTTGCAGACGGTCGGAGCCGTCGGCAGCAACGGTGTTGCCTTGCAGGCGGTCGGAGCCGTCGGCGGCGATAGTGTTGCCTTGCAGACGATCAGAGCCATCAGCAGCAACGCGGTTTTCGATCAGGCGGTCAGAGCCACCTTC
>NZ_LYVP01000254.1 GCF_001984065.1 Pseudomonas sp. KK4 | reverse complement strand
TTTTGTGGCGGGCGCAGGCTCAGCGGTCAACATCGCGCCCTGTGGGCTTGCCAGCAATGTCGGTGTGGTAGGCGAAGTTTCTCTCGCGGGTAATCCGCTTCCTACAAAACGCTTACCTCTTTGAGGCTCGGAGCAAGGCTACATCGTCTTGCGCCTCTGCCTACAACTACGCCAGAATCCGCCGGCTTGTGGGCCTTGGTACCTGACTCTATTGTTGATCGAGTCGCTGAACATTCAGCGATCAGAACTGAAGTGAATAGCTTTTGTGGCGAGGGAGCTTGCTCCCGCTCGGCTGCGAAGCAGTCGTAAAACCTGCCGATGCGGCATGTCAGTAAAAACCCGGTGATTGGTTTTGGGGTCGCTTCGCAACCCAACGGGAGCAAGCTCCCTCGCCACAGGGTTTGCACATCCATAAAAAACCGCGACGCCCAACGGACCGCGGTTTTTTCTTGTCGCGTGATTATCGCTGCGACAGCACTCTGATTTGAGTGCTCACAGGTGAGAGGGTGGAGCTGTGCGCTCTTCCAGATGCCAGCGTTACCGTTGTCGTCTATCGCGAGCAAGCTTCGCTCCTACTGATTTTGTGGCGGGCGCAGGCTCAGCGGTCAACATCGCGCCCTGTGGGCTTGCCAGCAATGTCGGTGTGGTAGGCGAAGTTTCTCTCGCGGGTAATCCGCTTCCTACAAAACGCTTACCTCTTTGAGGCTCGGAGCAAGGCTACATCGTCTTGCGCCTCTGCCTACAACTACGCCAGAATCC
>NZ_LYVP01000253.1 GCF_001984065.1 Pseudomonas sp. KK4 | reverse complement strand
TGATCGAGACCAACCCGGTCCTCACCGACCTCAAGCAGTTCATGAGTTCGGACTACCTGCTTGCCAGCCTCGGCTATGACCCCGATCAAAGCGCCAAACGCCTGGGCGACGGCTTCTTCGAACAACGGTTGATCCAGCAAGCGGTGGTCGAACGCACCGGCCAGCGCTTCATCGATGGCCAGACCTCCGACGAGGCCATGTTCAAGTACCTGATGAACAACGCCATCGCCAGCAAGGATGCGTTGAACCTGTCCGTAGGCGTGACCCTCACCGCCCAGCAAGTCGCGGCCCTGACCCACGACATCGTCTGGCTAGAAGAGCATGAGGTGAACGGCGAAAAGGTGCTGGTGCCGGTGCTGTACCTGGCCCAGGCCGACAATCGACTGGCACCGAACGGGGCGTTGATCCAGGGCAACGACGTCAACCTGATCGCCGGCCAGAACCTGAACAACGCCGGCACCCTGCGCGCCACCCACAACCTGGCGGCGTCCGCCGGGCAAGACCTGACTAACAGCGGCCTGATCGAAGCCGGCAATCGCCTCGACCTGCTTGCGGGCAACAACATCATCAACCAGTCCGGCGGCGTGATCGCCGGGCGCGACGTCAACCTGAACGCCCTGACCGGCGATGTCATCAACGAGCGCACCGTCACCCGCACAGAGTTCAGCAACCAGGGCTACGCCCAACAACGCGACTACCTCGACAGCGCCGCGCGCATCGAAGCCGCCAACGACCTGACCATCGGCGCCGGCCGGGACGTGCT
>NZ_LYVP01000252.1 GCF_001984065.1 Pseudomonas sp. KK4 | reverse complement strand
CGCAGCCCAGCGGGAGCAAGCTCCCTCGCCACAGGCAAGCTCCTTAGCCACAGGCGAGCTCCCCTGCTACAAAAGCTCCTCGCTAAACAGGATGTGAAATTACCTGGCGGCGGATCAAAGCCAGCAGGCGTCCCAGAGGGGGTAATCACCGATCTTGTCTACAAGACCCGCACGCAAGGGGTTGGCAACGATGTAGCGAGCGAAGGGAAGAAGGTCAGCGTCATCACGGATCGCTTTGTCGTGATAGCCGGTCTGCCAGAATGCGCCTTCGCGCTTGAGTGTTCGATTGATGGTCAAGGTACTGCGAGATTTGGTCGCCTGCATGAGTTGCGCTAAGGAGCGCTGTTCAAGTTGCACCAACCAATGAAAGTGGTCGGGCATGACAACCCAGGCAATCGAGTTGACCCAACCTTGATCATGGGCGCGCCTGAGTTCGGTAACCAACAATCTTCCCAGGTGCCAGTCGCGGAACAAGGGCTGTCGTTGATGGACGACGGCGGTGATGAGGTAGGCGCGACCGCTTTCCGAGTAGCGACCACGGCGAGCAGGTGGGAGTTAGGGTGTGGAAGCATTCCTTGCATCCTTTGGCAGTGGGGTCCGCTTTGACCCTAGTCAGCTGCCGGCCTACATGTAGCTGTAAATCCTGTGAGAAAAATCCGAAAGGACTGAAGGATTGGCTGAGTGGATTTGACTTTGAATCTTCAGTGGGGGGAGCTTTTGTGGTGAGGGAGCTTTTTGTGGCGAGGGAGCTTGCTCCCGTGGGAGTGTCAGTTTTTTTGTGTGCGGGCCGGTAGCGGCCTGCCGTCA
>NZ_LYVP01000251.1 GCF_001984065.1 Pseudomonas sp. KK4 | reverse complement strand
CGCACACCGACGGCAAAGGCCAGACCACGCGCCTGCTGCGCACCGCTCGTGGTCTCCCGAGCAGCCGCCAGGACGCCAAGGGCCAACGCATCCGCTACGAATACGACCCGGCGATTCGCCTGACTGCGCTGATCAACGAAAACAACGCGGCGTACCAGTTTGCCTACGACGCATCTGATCGCCTGATCGAAGAAAAACGCATCGACAACCTGACCCGACGCTTCAGCTACAACCTGGGCGGGCACCTGACGCGGGTGGATGAAATCGGCTACGGCGAGCGCGGCGAACGCCCACAGCGCAGTACTGAATTCGAGCGCGACGCGATTGGCCGCCTGCTGGCCAAACTCAATACAGATGCCCGTCAGGACTACACCTACGACAACGCAGACCGCTTGCTCACCATCGAACGCCTGCCCACCGCCAACGGCAAAAAACTCGGTGTCAGCGAAGAAACGCTGGAATTTTCCTACGACCTGCTGGGCCGCCTGATCAAGGAGACCACACCCCAAGGCGCTCTTACCTACGACTACGACCCCCTGAGCAACCTCACCACGCTGACGTTGCCCACCGGCCAACACCTCAACCACCTGTACTACGGCAGCGGCCACCTGCACCAACTCAACCTCGACGGCCAACTGATCAGCGACATCGAGCGCGACGACCTGCACCGCGAAGTGCTGCGCACCCAAGGCAAACTCACCAGTTGTTTTGGCTACGACGCCATGGGCCGTAAGGCGTGGCAGTTTGCCTCGACTTTGCCGGCAGAAAAGCTCTCGCAAATTCACAATCCAGGCATCCAACCTGCGCTGCTGGTCGAACACGCCTACAACCCGATCCACCGCCGTCACCAATACGATCCCGCCGGTGAACTGATCCGCACGCTGGACAAACTGCGCGGCGAGATCAAGTACGAGTACGAAGCCAACGGCC
>NZ_LYVP01000250.1 GCF_001984065.1 Pseudomonas sp. KK4 | reverse complement strand
TAGCAACGTGCCAAGTTGTGAAACTTCCCGCAGTTGAAAACCGAGAAAATCGAAAGAAAAATTTAGATCACCAAAAGCCAATAGATAAAAGCCGCAAAAAACGACACACCACTAATGATCCATGGCACCAACAACTTCCGCTTTAGGTGAACCGGCAGGTTCAACAGCTCATTTTTTTCTATGAGACCACGCTTTTCACAAAGTCGAGGAATCAAAAACATTAATGCCATTGCGCAATTCCTGATGAGCAGTCCCATCAAACCTGCGTGAGAAAGAACATTGCGATTATTCTCTACAAACTTACTGTTATGCAGATAACTCTCTACCGACTCAGTGAAAAAATATGAAGACAAAATAATCCCGCACGCTGACACGACCCCGAAAAACAATATCGATATTACGATGATCGCCTGCGCAACATTACTCATTGAGGGAAGACCTCATAAAAACTTTTAACCGCGATTCGTCCGAATCACAAAATATACTTCACGTAGACACCAAACACAAAAAAGACAAGACCTAATAGCCAAAAGACCCCCCATGATAAAACCAGTATCCGCTTCAAGCCTTTCGGAAATCTCTCGACTTCAGCAACAATTACGATACCTCGCCTCGTGGAAATCTCCGGCATCATCAAAATCATAGTGAGAACTCCACAACGTATAACTTTCCCAAAAAAACCCATATGAGAAAATGCGGCTTTGTTTATTCTCACGAAATGACTATTAGACAATAACGATTCCGCGTTTTCGGTGTGAGCCTGCACAATATACATCAGCCACACCCCCGTAAATGTAAGCGCACCCATTATTATTAAAAATATTAAACCGACGTGGTCGTTATTCATCTCTATTTGCTAATTTTATTGAGCTAGCTTTTTATCAACTCAGCAAAGCGATAGGAAGACAACATAGCCCCAGGACCATCAACCCGAGCGCTTCGCTATGTATCACTTATCGTTAATCCGTTGATGCTGCGCTGTTCCTTACAAGGTCAGCAGAAGGGAATTCACTCAAAACTCGCTTTAGGACCAAACTATATAAACCC
>NZ_LYVP01000249.1 GCF_001984065.1 Pseudomonas sp. KK4 | reverse complement strand
ACCGCTACGACTTCAAGCACCGCACCTCGTGGGCCACTGACGCACTGGACGGCAGCGCCGAATCCTTCACCTACAACGCCCTCGGCCAAGTGCTGACGCACACCGACGGCAAAGGCCAGACCACGAGCCTGCTGCACACCGCCCGCGGCCTGCCGAGCAGCCGCCAGGACGCCAAGGGCCAGCGTATCCGTTACGAATACGACCCGGCGATTCGCCTGACCGCGTTGATCAATGAGAACAACGCGGCGTATCAGTTTGCCTACGACGCGTCCGAAAGACTGATACTCACGCTACTGGTAAAAAAAGCAGAAAACGCATTGGGAGTTCCACATGCAATATGGTTTGATATTTGAATCTGCGGTTGTGGCTAATAATATAGCTTTATTAAATGGTGAAGATAAGGTTCTTTTGGGGGGCGCTTATCTGTATCGGCAAAAAAGACTTATAGAGGATTTTGATAAACTCTACGGTGAGAAGTTGTCGTCACTATTTAAAGCTGGGATTTTGGCCTGCTTGGAAGGTAGGGTCAAAGCATTAGCGCACTTGAAAGAAGTGGAAGATAATATTCCTGATACCGAAGAGTTTGGTGAGCAGGAAGGCGCATACGCCCAAAATTTGTTGATAGCTTTGCTTTATTTAATAAAGTTTTCTACTGGTGAGCAGTTTGAGGATTTTGAGAGATCTGTATCCTTGGCGATTGATAATATAGATCTTGTTAATTATGAGAAAGACGAGTCTTATGATGAAGAGGCGGTCACGCAAGAGGAAATCGCTATTTTAATCGATATGATAGATAAGCTTGTCAAGAGAGTTGGGGGGGGCAAGAGATACTAGTGTTGTCGCGACCATTTGTAATGGGTATATGTTTTAGGTAGTCAGTTTTAAAAGTTTGAAGAAACGAGTTTGCCACCCGCGGGTTCGGTGTGGCCTGTTGGCGGGCCTGCCGCAGACATGAGGCATAGCCTGCTGACTTCTTGGGGGGGGGAATAGGCAGCAGTTTTTCCTCGTCCTCCGGCACTATCGTCCTCTGTCGACGCTACCACCGGCCGCAAGGTCATTCCCGATGAAACCGACTTTGCCCTGCCGGGCCTC
>NZ_LYVP01000248.1 GCF_001984065.1 Pseudomonas sp. KK4 | reverse complement strand
TCTGATCGGCAATGTAGAAAGCAGTCCCGAGTATGCCAGCAAGTTCAGCTTTTCTATCAGTAGTTCGCTACTCACACTGACGCCTTTCATCTGCCGTCTGCCTGAATACGCACTTCCTGATTGCCGATCATTTTTCAAGGCAAGCTATTTTACGGTCTGACTTTTTTCATGATTTCTTCTATCATTTTAAGCGTGTCCGAGCCACGGCCATCGATAAGTTCAACATAAAAATTGCTGTAAGCATCCGAAAGCTCCCGATACTTCCGAAGGTTTGACTCATCCATGATGCGATGGCCTGGTATATCCCTTGCTTCAACTTGGGTGTTGATTTCACCACGCTCAGTTGCGGCTATCAAATATTCCATCTGTTCGTACAAAGTCAGCGCTGCCGGTTCTTTTTCTTTATACAATTCAAGTTGTTTTCGCAATTCGATCGCGGTCTGTTTTAACGCTAGAATATCCATTGCTAATTCCTAGTTTGCGATTTCGCCAATAAGCTTTGCTGCAGACCACTCTTGCCGATTAGGCACTAGATACTGAGCCGCCTTGGCTGTTTTAGATCTGTTATGACACATCGTCTGAATTCAGAACCGTTCAAATGCGTTCCACAACGCCTCTCGAATTGCATCCAGTCTAGCGTTGGCTGCGATTCGCTGCACCGTGGTAGCTCGATCAATGTAAACTTCCGAGAAACCTGACTTACTGCCTGCCATTGAGCAGGATCTTCCTTATGTTATTCATCTTCCGTCCACCTGTATGCACACCTCCTGCTCGCCAATCATTTTACAAGGCCAATGATCATTGATGTAACGTGTGGGCTTGAAGCATGCGTTTTTGTCGTTTACCCAAAACAACTGCCATGCCGACCCAGAGATAAGAAGTTTAGGGCAAGGGGTGTAGCCTCGGTTTAGTAATGTAACTGTGGTCAGAATCATGATGGCGGGCACAATATAAATAAATGAAAATGCGCCCATCAGCATCATGATAACAACAAGTGCCAAAGCGCCGAGTCTGAAGGCCAGTGGAGACATGGTGGATTCAGGGGCGAATGATTTGTTTTTCATTGGAACCTAAAATTCAGTAAATCAAAAATTTGAAATGTTTGGTAGTTTCAGGGCTTTTGGCCAACCGTC
>NZ_LYVP01000247.1 GCF_001984065.1 Pseudomonas sp. KK4 | reverse complement strand
TTTTCGCTACTCCGCTGATGACCGCAGAAGCCATCGAAGAGGCCTCTGCGGCATTCAAGAAGGCGCTGATTGAGCGAGCCCTGAACGCCGAGCTGGGTCATCACCTGGGTTATCCTCCGGGCGCGCAGCGCCCTGAGGATGAAACCAACCAGCGCAACGGCAAGAGCGGTAAGACGGTACTTACCGGTGATGGGCCGCTGCGACTGGATATCCCTCGTGACCGGAATGGCAGCTTTTCGCCCATTCTGATCCCCAAGCATGAGCGCCGTTACACCGGTTTCGACGACAAGATCATCGCCATGTATGCCCGTGGGATGACAGTCAGAGAGATCCGGGCTTTTCTTTCCGAGCAGTACGGAACAGAGGTCTCGCCCGACTTCATCAGCTCCGTGACAGACGAAGTCATGGAAGAGATCGGCACGTGGCAACAGCGCCCTCTGGAGCCGATGTACCCGGTCATTTTCTTCGATGCGCTGCGTGTAAAAATTCGCGAAGAAGGCCTGGTACGCAACAAGGCCATCTACTTGGCGCTAGGCGTTCTACCCGACGGGACGCGCGATATCCTGGGAATCTGGATCGAGAACACCGAGGGTGCAAAGTTCTGGATGAAGGTGTTCAACGACCTCAAGACACGTGGCGTCGAGGACGTGCTGATTGCCGTGACCGACGGCCTCAAGGGCATGCCAGAGGCTCTTGGCGCGGTGTTTCCAGAGACCACGTTGCAGACATGCATCGTGCACCTGATCCGCAACAGCCTTGATTTCGCGGCCTGGGACAAGCGGCGAGCACTAGCCAAAGCCCTCAAGCCGATCTACCAGGCCATCAGCGCCGAAGCGGCTGAGCAAGCACTCGATGAGTTTGAGAGCGGGCCGTGGGGAGAGAAATATCCAACGGTGGTGGCTGCTTGGAGACGTGCCTGGGATCGAGTGATTCCGTTCTTTGTCTTCCCGCCGGCCATCCGGAAGGTGATCTACACCACCAATGCCATCGAAAGCATCAACGCCCAGCTACGCAAGATCATCAAGACCAGAGGCCATTTCCCGAATGATGACGCAGCGACCAAACTGATCTGGTTGGGACTGCGTAATATCACAGCGAACTGGGGCTCAGCGGCACATGATTGGAAGAGCGCGATGAATCAATTCGCGATTTTGTACGGTGATCGGTTCATCAGGCCGACCTGGTGAAAATCAGGGCCTGCCTGACGGCAGGCCGCTACCGGCCCGCACACAAAAAAACTGACACTCCC
>NZ_LYVP01000246.1 GCF_001984065.1 Pseudomonas sp. KK4 | reverse complement strand
TGTGGGAGCGGGCTTGCTCGCGAAGGCGGAGTGTCAGGCGCTATCCATGTTGGATGTGCCGGCCTCTTCGCGAGCAAGCCCGCTCCCACAGGGGCATGCTGTTCACTTAAGAACGAATACTTTACCCGTGGCGAGGGAGCTTGCTCCCGTTGGGCTGCGAAGCGGCCCCAAAAAAAGGACGGCTGCGCAACCCAGCGGGAGCAAGCTCCCTCGCCACAGGTTGTGGTTCATTTTGAGTGAACAGCGTTGGCCCCACACGGGTTGTTCGTTAACCGGGTCAGAACGGTACGGTCAATTTCATCCAGTAGGCGTTGCCCTGTGCGCGGTTGCGTACCTGGGTTTCCTGTTCCCATTTGCCGGTGACGATCCATCCGGCCTTGCTGGTGTATTTGATCGACGGGCCGATGGCCAGTGATCGGCCCTTGTTGTTTTCGATGGTTTCGCCGTTCTGGCGATCGTCGGTGGTCTGGCGGTAGTAGTAGCCGCCGACGCCCAGCACCCAGCCATTGCCCATCCCCCAGCCCACGGCATAGTCGACATGAAACTCCTGCCCCGAACGGTAATCGGTGGCCGGGTTCTTGCGGTTGAAGTCGTACATGAACTTGGCGTCGACATTGAGCCCATTGGGGTCGATGTAGGACAGGGCGTAGACCGGTTCGATCACCCAGTAATTACGCCCGGTATTGGCCAGGTCGTCACGGTCGTAGCGACCAGTCGGGGCGATGGTGTCCAGGGCCAGGATGCTGTGGAATTTGTCGCTGTGGTGAAAGCCCAGCGCCGGTCCGAAAATCACGTCGCCCAGGCCCTGTTTGCTCTGCGACTGACCATTGAGTTCGACCTTCACGTCCACCAGCGGCACGATCGCGTGCAGCGCCACGCTGGCACCGAACAGCGTGTAGTCGCTGACCCAGATCAGCCGCGGGGTGATGGCGTTGGCGCGCACGCGAAAGTCCACCGGCAGCTTTTCGCCGTCGTTGCCCCGCAGGTTGTCGGCTTCATAGTGGGTGACAAACAACTGCCCATAGAAGCCCGGCGGCGGCATGGCACCGGACAGATAATTTTCCGCACCCAAAGGGTACGACGTGCCGCCGCCCTGCGTGGCATGGGCCGCCATGGACAGCGAAGCGGTGGTAGCAATCACGAGCAGGTTTTGCAGTGTGCGAGTCATGCAGTTCAACCTTTTTTGTTGTTATCGGTCGGCCACGCCCTGCCCGCTCGCTGGCAGTCGAGAAGGCAGGGATGAAATGGGTTGCTCCC
>NZ_LYVP01000245.1 GCF_001984065.1 Pseudomonas sp. KK4 | reverse complement strand
TCCTACCAAGATGCTTTTCAATTAACCCGGTGTATAGACAAGCGAACAAAACTATCCAGATCAATGTAAAAAACAAGCATACCATTACAACTAGCATAGCATACGCCAGAGCAAGCTCATTCATCGCAACCTCTTAATAAATCCCTAACAAAAAATTTAGTACCAATAATAAAATCAAACAACCAAAAGCCAGAAAATGAAAGCTGCAAATAACAAGCACACACAAATAATCCAAGGCAGCAACAATTTCCATTTCAGATGCACTGGCAAATTCAGTAGCTCATCTTTCTCTATTAGACCACGTCTCTCGCAGAGCCTAGGAAATAAGAACATCAATGCTATCGAACCATTTCTGACAGTTTTACCGAGTAATCCCAAACCCGACAAAGCCATACGATTACTTGCTACAAACTTACTACTGTTTAGATAGCCTTCTATTATCTCGGTAAAAAAATATGAGAACACATATATCCAACAAGAGACGACCAGGGCGGAAAATATTATGAACATCGCGATACCTGCCAGCGCAACATCACTCATTGTAAAAATGACTGATAGACTGCTTAACGGAAAAAAGCATTACACTCCCCTCAGTTAGAAATCTAAAAACCCAAAGGGAGCTTAAATAACCAAAAGCCAATATATAAACGCTACAAACAACGAGATTCCACTAGCTATCCACGGCGCCAATAACTTTCTCCTTAGATGAACTGGCAAACGCAACAACTCATCTTTTTCTATAAGGCCACGCTTTTCACAGATGCGAGGAATCAAAAACATTAGTGCCATTGCACAATTCCGGACAAGCAGCCCGCTCAAACCCGCATGAGAAAGCACATTGCGATTATTCGCTACAAACTTACTTTTATCCAGGTAACTTTCTATCAACTCAGTAAAACGATATGAAGAAATAACAATCCAGCACGCTGATACAACCCACAAAAAAAATGTCGATATTACGGTGATCGCTAGGAGAATATTTGTCATTGTGACGCGAGCTCGTAAATAACTTCCCCACCCGATTCGCCATAATTGTCCATGACTTGACTTTTCACATTCTCAGCAGAGACCGATTTTGCCTTCTGCGTACGCTGCGCCGCACCATCTGCGTTTTCTTGCTATTGGCTAAAATTCACCAAGAACCATCACGCCGAGCGCTTCGCCATGTATCACTTATCGTTAATCCATTGATGCTGCGCTGTTCCGCACAAGGTCAGCAGAAGGGAATTTACTCAAAACTCGCTTCAGGACAAAACTATATAAAGCC
>NZ_LYVP01000244.1 GCF_001984065.1 Pseudomonas sp. KK4 | reverse complement strand
AGTGGCGCTCGCGGCGAGTGAGCGCCACGCGGCTTCGGCCAGGATGTCGCGGTACGCCTTCGGGCTACCTTTGACCCGGCCCGACAACCATGCACGGCAATAGCTTTCGGCCTGGCCGATCATCATCGACAGCAACAATTCGTCGGGAACACCGCTCATTGCAGCCTTGTGCGCCGGCTCGGACAGCCAACCCAGCAGCCGCTTGTTACGCGCCTTGTTGCGGGTGACGAGTTCGTCCTTGAACGGTCCCTTGGTCACGGCAAATCGCGCGTGATACTGAAAACGCGCCCATTCGGGCTGGCTGTCGACCCAGTCGACGTAGCTGTGCACCAGCGCATGCACCCCCTCCTGGGCGGTGGTGGCGGCGGCCAGGTAGCTGTCGCGCAATTGGGCCTGGTCGTCCAGCGCGGTGAAAAACAACGCCGCCACCAACCCTTCCTTGTTACCGAAATGATGGTAGATCGCGCCAACGCTGGTTTCGCATTGAGCGCGGATCATCTCGATGGTGGTGGCCTCCAGCCCCTGCTCGTTGAACAGTTTCAGGGCCTGGCGAAAGATCTCGCGCTTGAGTTCGGCGCGCCGACCAGGGTAGCAGCGCTCGAGCAAATCCGAAGTTTCCATACTCATTACTGACCAAAAATTTCGAGGATGAGGGCCTGCGGCCCAATGACGCTAGGTTGACAGATTTGGCGCCGACAGAATACTGTTCCGTCACAGAATAATATTCTGTTACCGAACGATCTTCTGCCCATCATCCGTCAAAGAGGTCTCCACATGAGTCAGTTTCTCAGCCTGTTCAACAGCGCCGGCCCACAGGCGTTCAGCCAGATGGCCTGCCAGGTGGCGCCGTACTTCTCCACCATCAACCCCTTGGTGACCGACTTGCGCAAAGGCTCGGCCACCGTGCAGGTGCCGTTCGCCAGGGAGATCACCAACCACCTGGGCACCGTGCACGCGATTGCCATGTGCAACGCCGCCGAACTGGCGGCCGGGATGATGACCGACGTGTCCATCCCCGCCGGCGCGCGCTGGATTCCCAAGGGCATGACGGTGCAATACCTGGCCAAGGCCAAGACCGATGTGACGGCGGTGGCCGATGGCGAAGGGGTGGACTGGAGTACAGAGGGCGACAAGATCGTGGCGGTGGATGTGCACGATGGGGAAGGCAAGAAGGTGTTCACGGCACGGATTACCATGAATGTGAAACTGTCCTGAACCCAGGCCGGGCGCGGATAATTGTGGGAGCGGGCTTGCTCGCGAATGCGGTGGGTCAGTCAACATTTGT
>NZ_LYVP01000243.1 GCF_001984065.1 Pseudomonas sp. KK4 | reverse complement strand
CTTCCACACCGATCAGATCGGTACGCCGTTGGAGATGACTGACCGGGAAGGGCAGATTGTCTGGCAGGCAACGTACAAGGCTTGGGGTTCGGTTGAGAAGCTGACGGTCAATGAAGTCGAGCAGAATCTGCGGTTTCAGGGGCAGTATTTCGATAATGAGACGGGGCTGCACTACAACACGTTTAGGTATTACGACCCGGAGGTGGGGCGGTTTGTAACGCAGGATCCGATCGGGTTGTTGGGTGGTAGTAATTTGTATGGTTATGCTCCCAACACAAATGGGTGGATTGACCCTCTAGGGTGGTGCGTGACTACTAGTGTCACCAGAGGAGCGGCAGGGCAACCTTTAAAAGCAACCGCCACCATAACCCCGAAAGACTTGGGGACGGGAACGGCAACTAATGAATCATCTCGGTTTTGGGCTAGATCCCTGGGAAATCCAGATGATGATGCTGGGCACATAATCGGTAAACTTCTCGGTGGTGCTGGAGGAAAAAATGGAGTTTTCCCACAGTTAAAAGGTATAAACCGTGGCAGTTTAGAGATTTTGAGGCGGCCGTTGCCAACGCCGTAAAAAAGAAAGGTGCTGTAGACGTTGAATTGAATTTTATGTATGGGAACGGTGGAACGCGTCCTACATCGATAACCTATGATGTTTACCGTCAGGGCAGTAAAATACTCGAAGGAATTTTTGGGAATTGATATGGCTAACGAAGATTGTTCACTGCAAGCGTTGAAAGTTGTCAATGAGTTTATGATTGATATGAACTCTTGGGAAGTAAAGTTTTTCAATGTTCGAAAAGAAAATCTAGCCGCAGGTGGGGATGATCTTGCTATAAAAGCTCATTTCAGCGTTAAGTTAGAAAATGTGCTGCAAAAATATGCTTTGAAAGATAAGAGTAATTTTGGCCGTTTGATAGACTTGGGTTGTACAAATCCTCCTACGTATGATCCACACACTGACGTTATAGAAGTCGTTTCTGTGGGTGATGATGAGATTGTTGTTCAAATCCAGCAAACAGTTGGGTTAGAGGTTACGTCACATATTTTCATGGTTCTTAAGGGTGGTGAGTGGAAAATTAAGAAGAAAGAAAGTTTGGGGTACAACGATAAGTGGAAGCGCTCACCTTTATAGTGTAAGTGGCCCGTCGCTTCAGCTACAACCTGTGCGGGCATCTGACCCAAGTCGACGAAATCGGCTACGGCGAGCGGGGCGAACGGCCACAGCGCCATACCGTATTCGAGCGCGATAGCATCGGCCGCGGGAGTGTCAGTTTTTTTGTGTGCGGGCCGGTAGCGGCCTGCCG
>NZ_LYVP01000242.1 GCF_001984065.1 Pseudomonas sp. KK4 | reverse complement strand
GAATTGGGGAGGTTGGTGGGGGATTTTGCCGGGATTCGGGTGATGGAGGGGCTTGATGGTCCGCTTATCGCACTTAAGGATTATCTGAAAGTAATTCAATGAATGAAGGCGGGGGGAGTGTCAGTTTTTTTGTGTGCGGGCCGGTAGCGGCCTGCCGGGGACTGTCAGATATTTTGTGTGCGGGCCGGTAACGGCCTGCCGTCAGGCAGGCCGTGCTTTTACCAGGTAGGCCTGATAAATCGATCTCCGTACAGAATCGCGAATTGATTCATCGCACTTTTCCAGTCATGGGCCGCAGAGCCCCAGTTTGCAGTGATATTGCGCAGCCCAAGCCAGATCAGCTTGGTCGCCGCATCGTCGGTCGGGAAGTGACCTCGGGTTTTGATGATTTTGCGCAGTTGAGCGTTGATGCTCTCAATGGCGTTGGTCGTGTAGATCACTTTTCGGATCGCCGGCGGGAAAACGAAAAATGGAATCACACGATCCCAAGCGCGGCGCCAAGCAGCCACTACCGTCGGATACTGCTTGCCCCATGGCCCACTTTCAAACGCATCCAGCGCTTGCTCGGCCGCTTCGGCAGTGACTGCCTGATAGATCGGTTTGAGCGCCTTGGCCAGTTCACGACGCTTATCCCACGCCGCGTAATCAAGACTGTTGCGGATCAGATGAACAATGCATGTTTGCAGTGTCGTATCTGGAAATACGGCGCTGAGAGCTTCTGGCATGCCTTTAAGGCCATCGGTCACAGCAATCAACACGTCTTCGACGCCGCGTGTCTTGAGGTCGTTGAAAACCTTCATCCAGAATTTGGCGCCCTCGGTCGTTTCGATCCAAATGCCGAGAATATCGCGTGTTCCGTCAGGCAAAACACCCAAGGCCAGGTAGATCGCCTTGTTGCGAACCAGCCCCTCTTCGCGGATTTTGACCCGCAGAGCATCGAAGAAAATAACCGGATACATCGGCTCTAAGGGCCGCTGTTGCCAGGCACCGATCTCTGCCATGACCTCGTCGGTTACAGAGCTGATGAAGTCGGGAGAAACGTCCGTACCGTACTGCTCGGAAAGAAACGCACGAATCTCTCTGACAGTCATTCCGCGAGCATACATGGCGATGATCTTGTCATCGAACCCGGTGTAACGGCGCTCGTGCTTGGGAATTAGGATGGGAGAAAAACTACCGTCCCGGTCGCGAGGAATATCCAGCCGGAGCGGGCCATCGCCGGTTAGAACTGTCTTGCCGCTTTTGCCATTGCGATGGTTGGTTTCATCCTCTGGGCGCTGCGCGCCCGGCGGATAGCCCAGGTGGTGACCGAGCTCAGCATTCAGGGCTCTCTCGATCAAAGCCTTCTTGAACGCCGCAGAGGCGTCCTCAATGGCTTCAGCGGTCATCGGTCCATCGGTGAATTGCTCGAGCAGCTCTTTCGGGATTTTCGGTAGCTCTCGCAACGCAGGTTTCTTTCTGGCTGGCATACATGCACCTCTTACTCATGTTATGCCCGAACACAAAATTTCTGACACCC
>NZ_LYVP01000241.1 GCF_001984065.1 Pseudomonas sp. KK4 | reverse complement strand
GGTCTGCCTGGCCTTGATGTGTTTAACGCCTGAGGTCCAGTCTCTTCGATAAACCCAGGTTGTGCCGACGACTACCGCTTTACCCAGGACGGCGCCATCCTGGGCGGCGATGATTTCGACTTCTGCGTCGTAGTCGCAAACGCCAGAGACATAAACGACGAATGCGGAATAAGTGCCGCCGTTGACGGGGAAAAGGATCAGTGGCGGGGACATGGGGAAGTTAACTGTGATGGCATCGCTATAGTCGGAGAATTCGGAACCATTCACCTTCTGTTTAGCCCGATACTTCTGCGGAATATCGTATCCCGATGGATAATTGTTCAATCCAAACGTATACCATTTGCCATCGATTACGGTCACCTCAGTCTCGTGACCGTTACGATCCAAGACCAACGTCGCATCTTTCTCGCACTCCCCCATGATCAAATATGTTTCCTCTACAAAAAAATTAGCTCCATCCATCGGCATAGTAATTTTGGGAGGAAGGGGTTTTCGGGCATTCGACGATACGCCGCTGGATCGCTCCTCAGTACTCATATCCATTAGAGCTTCATTGTTGGACACGGCATATCTAGCGGTGACGAGAGGCCCCGGGTCTGAGGTCAATAGACCAGGCACCGTTTGCCTGGCTTGAAAGGTCATAACCCCAGGTATCACCTCGTGAGAGCCGTGCCAAATACCATTAGCCGCCTCAGCAAAATGCTTGTTCCAGCTACCATTGACGGCTATATCTACTTTCGCTCCTAGCACGCAATCACCCACCAGATCTGCGGGAAAACGTTCACCAATGACATACTGCCCCCCATCCTCTGGAAAGTTGATTGTCGGCGCAGATGATTTTTCCAGCGTCCCTACCGAAAAACTGCAATTGCCACTCTGTATTCGATCGGTACCGACTGTTTGCACCACAAAAAACGTTAGCGACCCAGCCCCCTGTCCTATCCAACCGAACCACGAGGCCGGGATTGCGTCATCACCTTCCACACCCCACACCCTGTAGCAAAACCACCGAATCCCAATGACGACCGCGTCAGCGATTTTTGTGCCCTCTATATTGAACACCTCAACCCTCGCGCCCTCCTGACAGGTGCCACTCATAAGCACCGACGTGAAGGGCGGATGCTTGCTTTCATTGGCAGGCGTAAGAATGACCGGGTTTATCCGAGACGCATCTGTTTGCACCGACATGATTTCAGCTCTCCTCGCAACGCATGGCATGCGTTCTTCTTCATCCGTTATTAACAAAAAGAAATCGCGAGGGGACCTGTCACAAATGACAGTTCGGACAAAAGGCAGGCGTTAAGTGTTGCGTTGCAAGAGCGTCCAGGGAGGCGTCCCACGCAAAAGCGTGGGAACGATCAGTTACCGCTAGTGCTTTTCGTCCCAGAGTTCTCTCAACACTACGCGGGTTTGCTTGGCGAGGTCCGGGCGATAGCGCAACGGTTCGAATTCTTCCATGCAGGTGCGCTGGACCAGTCCAGTTGCACGGCGTGGATGTTTTCGGCATCTCCACAGGGAGAGTTGCGTACGAATTAAGCGTTATGTCATTCCACGGTGAATTCGACCTGCGGACTCAGTTCGGAAGTGTGTTTGCGGTA
>NZ_LYVP01000240.1 GCF_001984065.1 Pseudomonas sp. KK4 | reverse complement strand
AGCTTGCTCCCGCTCGGTTGCGCAGCAGCCGCAAAGATCGTGGGAGCGCTCCGCCCTCCAGCGGGAGCAAGCTCCCTCGCCACAGGGATTGGTTACAGGCTGAGGTCGCGGTTTGAGGCCTTCAAGAATTCCTCCTTCAGCTCGGCAAAGGTATGCACCGCTGGAAACTGCGGAAACTCACGAATCACATTCTCCGGCGCATGGAACAGAATCCCCGCATCCGCCTCGCCCAGCATCGTCGTGTCGTTGTACGAATCCCCTGCCGCAATTACCCGGTAATACAGGCTCTTGAACGCCAGCACCGACTGACGCTTGGGATCTTTCTGCCGCAGCTGATAGCTGGTCACCCGCCCGGTTTCGTCGGTAATCAGACGATGGCAGAGCAAGGTCGGGAAGCCCAACTGGCGCATCAGCGGCTGGGAAAACTCGTAGAAGGTGTCCGACAGGATCACCACCTGAAAGCGCTCGCGCAGCCAGTTGACGAACTCGATGGCGCCGTCCAGCGGCTTGAGCGTGGCGATCACTTCCTGGATATCGGCGAGTTTCAGCCCGTGCTCATCGAGGATTCGCAGGCGCTGTTTCATCAACACGTCGTAATCGGGGATGTCCCGGGTGGTGGCCCTGAGGGATTCGATCCCGGTTTTTTCAGCGAAGGCGATCCAGATTTCCGGGACCAGCACACCTTCCAGATCCAGACAGGCAATTTCCACAAGACACTCCCATTTGTATTGTTTATTGAGTCGAGCGAGGCCGAACTCTAGCGTCTGCACCCCCACCGCGCAACGCAGAGGACGCCCCGGCGCGCGCAGCTTTTTGTTACCATCAGCCCCCTATAGAGCGCCCAGCGCCACCGACCTGTAGGAAGCCGCCCTGATGAGCCCAACGTTCGACGTCGTGGAACTCGCCACGACCTATGCCAACAAATCCGCCCAGGACATCCTGAAACTCGCGTTCGCCGAGTTCGGCGATGACCTGTGGATATCTTTCAGCGGCGCCGAGGACGTGGTGCTGGTGGACATGGCCTGGAAACTGAACAAGAACGTCAAGGTGTTCAGCCTCGACACCGGCCGCCTGCACCCCGAGACCTACCGCTTCATCGATCAGGTGCGCGAGCACTACAAGATCGACATCGAACTGGTGTCGCCGGACTACACGAAACTTGAACCCTTCGTGAAGGAAAAAGGCCTGTTCAGTTTCTACAAGGACGGCCACGGCGAATGCTGCGGCATCCGCAAGATCGAACCGCTGCGTCGCAAGCTGTCCGGCGTCAAGGCCTGGGCCACCGGCCAGCGCCGCGACCAGAGCCCGGGCACTCGCAGTGCGGTGGCGGTGATGGAAATCGACACCGCGTTTTCCACCCCGGAACGCACCCTGTACAAGTTCAACCCGCTGGCGCAGATGACCAGCGAGGAGATCTGGGGTTACATCCGCATGCTCGAACTGCCGTACAACAGCCTGCACGAACGCGGCTTCATCAGCATCGGCTGCGAACCCTGCACCCGCCCGGTGCTGCCGAACCAGCACGAACGCGAAGGTCGCTGGTGGTGGGAAGAGGCGACTCAGAAAGAATGCGGCCTGCATGCGGGGAATATCATCAGCAAGGCCTGATCCAGAGCCTTGTGAAATCCCCTGTGGGAGCGGGCTTGCTCGCGAAAGCGCCGTGTCAGTCGCCATTTGCTTCGAC
>NZ_LYVP01000239.1 GCF_001984065.1 Pseudomonas sp. KK4 | reverse complement strand
GGGCTCGTGGGGGTGAAGCAGCCGGCCTGATAGTCGTATTCGGTATTGGCGGCAAGGTCTTGCAGAACAATCACGGCGCAAAAATCGCTTGCGTCAGTCAATTGAGTCAAAACACTTTCATTCCAGTGCTCGTCCCCGACCCGTCGATAACGGATGCCGGCGAACACCGAAGTGTTCTTCTGTGATTCAGCGCACAGGAAAATGCGGGTTTGATGGGCAGTAGTGTGGCCAACAATTGGGCCGACGGCAGGTTTCAGCATGTTCGAGTCCATTCGAATGACGTTGGTTGGAACGCCTAGGCTATTGAACAGGCCGGAAAAAATACGGGGATGAAATGGACTCGCGTTGTGGGTGATATCAGCCACAGGCGTAGGATTTTCAGGCAAAAAAAGCCCCGCCAACTTGGCGGGGTTGAGGTACGAGCGTGGCGCTCGAAAAGGTGAAACACGAAAGGCCCTCCGGCGAAGGAGGGCCTGTCGGGATTACAGCAGGATGGTGCGGATGTCCGCCAGCAGGTCGCTCAGACGCTTGGTGAAGCGTGCAGCAGCGGCGCCGTTGATCACACGGTGATCGTAGGACAGCGACAGCGGCAGCATCAGTTTCGGCTGGAAGGCTTTGCCGTCCCAGACTGGCTGGATGGTTGCCTTGGAAACACCGAGGATCGCCACTTCCGGCGCGTTGACGATCGGCGTGAAGCCGGTGCCGCCAATGTGGCCGAGGCTGGAAATGGTGAAGCAGGCGCCTTGCATCTCGTCCGACGAGAGCTTCTTGGTCCGGGCTTTTTCAGCCAGGGAAGCGGCCTCGGCGGCCAGTTGCAGCAGGCTCTTCTGGTCGACGTTCTTGATGACCGGTACCAGCAGGCCATCCGGAGTGTCGACGGCGAAGCCGATGTTCACGTATTTCTTGCGGATGATCGCCTTGCCGCTTGGTGCCAGCGAACTGTTGAAGTCCGGCAGCTCCTTGAGCAGGTGTGCGCAGGACTTGAGCAGCAGCGGCAGGATGGTCAGCTTGACGCCGGCCTTCTCTGCAACGGCTTTCTGGGCGTTACGGAACGCTTCGAGCTCGGTGATATCGGCCGAGTCGAATTGCGTCACGTGCGGCACGTTCAGCCAGCTGCGATGCAGGTTGGCGGCGCCGACCTGCATCAGGCGGGTCATCGGCACTTCTTCGATTTCACCGAAGCGGCTGAAGTCCACGGCCGGAATCGGCGGGATGCCCGCGCCACCGGTTGCGCCGGCCGCAGCAGCCGGCGCTTCCTTGGCCTTCTGCATCATGGCCTTGACGTAAACCTGCACGTCTTCTTTCAGGATGCGACCGTGCGGACCGCTGGCTCCGACCGCGCTCAGCTCGACGCCGAATTCACGGGCCAGTTGGCGTACAGCCGGGCCGGCGTGAACCTTGGCGCCAGGCTTGGCGGGTGCGGCAGCCGGGGCGGCGGCGGCAGGTGCGGCGGCAGCAGGAGCAGCGGCGGCTGGCGCCGGATCGCTCGCAGCAGCAGCGGCCGGAGCCGGGGCAGCAGCAGGTGCCGCGCCTTTGACTTTCAGCTTGAGGATCAGGTCGCCGGTGCCGACTTCGTCATCGAGCTTGATGGAAACGCTTTCCACCACGCCCGCGGCAGGCGATGGAATTTCCATGCTCGCCTTGTCCGATTCCAGGGTGATCAGCGACTGGTCGGCTTCGACGGTGTCGCCG
>NZ_LYVP01000238.1 GCF_001984065.1 Pseudomonas sp. KK4 | reverse complement strand
AACGTGGTGGGTCGGCCAACATCTGTGTTGCCTGACCCACCGCGTTCGCGAGCAAGCCCGCTCCCACATGGGATCTTGTTTATCTGATGAATGGCGGGCTCTTCACTATGCAATCTTCTTCAATCGACATCGCGGCCATCCCCGCGACCAAACCTGGACTGCGGCTGTTGTTGCTGCCCCTGGTCATTCTGGCCGGCATGGGCCTGTCCGTGGAGGCCGGGTTGCTGGGGCCGTTGGGCGTGCAGGTCGGCCATCTGTGGGCGACCTTGAGCATCTTCGGCGTCGGCTCGGCGATTCTGTTTTTGCTGTTGCTGTTCAGCGGCCCGCAAAAAGGGCCGGCCCTGAGCGAATTGCCGCGCTGGCAATTGATCGGTGGTTTCCTCGGGCCGATCTACGTGGTGGTGCTGACCCTGGCCACGCCGCACATCGGCATTGCCATGACCATGATCGCGATTTTGTCCGGGCAGGTCGGCAAGAGTGTGCTGATCGACCATTTCGGCTGGTTCGGCGCCACTCGCAAAAAGGTCAACGCTGAACGCTGGCTGGCCTTGCTGCTGATTGTCGCGGCACTTGTTCTGATCGCTCGGGGGTAATGATGAGTCTGATTATTTTGTTGGCAGTGGTGGTGGCGGCCGGTGCGGTGCTGAGCGTACAGGCGGCGATCAACGGGCGCCTGGGGGAAACCGTCGGTGTGTTGCGCAGCAGTCTGCTGACGTTCGTGGTGGGGGCGGTGAGCACTGGGCTGTTGATCCTGTTTTTCGAACCGGCCCACGCACTGAGCCTGTTGGATGTACCCAAGTGGCAACTCAGCGGCGCGCTGTTTGGTGTGGTCTACATGATGGTCATGGTCGGCGCGGTGCCGCGGGTGGGCACGGCGGTGGCGACGGTGGCGGTGATTGTCGGGCAGTTGGGCATGGGGATGCTGATCGACAATTTCGGCTGGCTGGGCAACCCGGCGATCGAGTTGTCGGGCAGCCGGGTGCTGGCGATGGTGTTGTTGGCCTTGGCGCTGGTGTTCATGTACCGCAGCAGCCGTTCGGCCTGATCAACCCCAGGAGGGGCCGGCACGAAAACGTGGAGCCGGTCAGGCTCCGCTTTCGATTCCCAAGATCAATCGCCATGATCGGCTCCCAAGGCGTCAAGTGGCCGGTCGCCACTTGACGTTTTCCACGCCGAATTTCTCTGCCATCGGCTTGCTGGTCTTTTGCACCTTTTCCCGCCCGAAACGCGGAATCCTGCCGACGCCCGCGTCACAACTGGCCCAGTGCCAGGCTTCGGCATTGTCCATTTTATCCAGACGGATAATGAACGACTTGGGGGCGCCATGAAGGGTGTATTCGATGACGAAGAGTTTTGCGTTGTTCATAAAGCCCGTATTCCTCCCTGTGGTAATAGAAGGATCGCGGGCCCTGCGGAAAATTCAGTCGGATTGTCAGGCGGTTGCGTTCGCTGGCGGATGGCTTGACGCATCATTGACGTGGAGTGTGCTGCAACCCCAATGAACATTGGGCATGGGCCTTGCAGTGGGTGGTTTTTGGTGGCTGCGGTTTTGTCTGGGGATTAAGGGATGGAACGTGGTTTTTGAGGGGGCGTACATATCCATTTCTGCGGTAACGGCCGCTATTGGTTCCGCTTTTACAGCGGGTCACTTGGAAAAGCGCCAAGTAACCAAGCGCTTTTGCCCCTTTCGTTCGGTGCCTCGCCTAGGCTCGGCATGCCCTCGCTCCGGTCCTGCTCCGTGGGCCCGCCGCCATCGGCCATCCATGG
>NZ_LYVP01000237.1 GCF_001984065.1 Pseudomonas sp. KK4 | reverse complement strand
ATCAATGTTGTTTGATACACCGCATTCGCGAGCAAGCCCGCTCCCACATTCGGATCGCGTTTCAGGTGCTCCATATTCGGGGCGGGACCGCTTCCCGGCCGAGCAACGCCGGCCTGAGCAATCGCCATAATTCGATCAGCCAGCCGCGCGCCAGCAGCGCTTCACTGGCCAGGCACCGCGCAACCAGCAGGCCGGGCAACTGGGTCAAATCCCCGCGCACGTCATTGGGCAGCGAGCGGCAGGTTTCCAGCAATTCGCTGTCAATTTCCCCGGTCACCAGCAAGGTGGCGAATACCGGTTGCCCGTCCAGCCCGATCGGTGAATCGAGCAAACCGTCGTTCCCCACAATGCGCTGGCGTTCGTGCCAGAGCAACTGGCCGTCGCGACGGATATCCAGGCGGGCCTGGAAGTGCCCGAGGTCGAAGCGTTCGCCGCTGGCCGGGCGACCCAGGGCCACCACGTCCCAGTAGAACAACCGGGCATCGCCTTCAAGGTCGATCACCGTGCTGAGCTCGGCCTGCGCCGCACTGAAAATGATCGTTTCCTGGGGCAGCCATTCCAGGGTCGCGCCGGCGGCCACGTTCAATTGCAATTGCTGATAGGCCGGACCGGCTGCTCGATACCACTTGGCCGCCCCAGGGCTGGTTATCTGCGCCCAGGCCTCGCGGCCGACACTGGCCGAGATGTCCAGCCGATCGCCCCCGGCAATCCCGCCCGGCGGGTGCACGATGATGTGCTGGCACACCTCGGGGCCTTCGGCATACAGGTGTTTCTGCACCCGCAGCGGGCCTTGGTGCCGGCGCTGAGCCGGGCGCGTACTGTCGCCGAAACGGGCGTAGCCCAGTTCCAGTTCGGCGTGCCAACTGGGGGTGAACAAGGCGCCGGAAGCGGGAAGAGTCATAGTCAGTGCTTGTTGTGATGTCATCAAAACGATTGCAAAGGCTGTGCCGCCAGCTATTTCAAGCAGGATGAGGGGGGTGATGGGTTTTGCGCACCAATGTGGCGCACCGGAGAAATCCGAGTGCGACAAATTGGTGCTGTGCGTGATCGGGACGGCTCAAATGGTGACCAGTCCGCGCACCCCTTCGGCTTCCATGTTTTCGCCGCGCCCCTGTTGCACGATCTCGCCCCGGGACATCACCAGGTATTGATCGGCCAGTTCGGCAGCGAAGTCGTAGAACTGCTCCACCAGTAGAATCGCCATGTCGCCCCGAGCCGCGAGCTTCTTGATCACGGCACCGATCTCCTTGATCACCGAAGGCTGGATGCCTTCGGTGGGTTCGTCGAGGATCAGCAGACGCGGGCGGCTGGCCAGTGCGCGGCCGATGGCGAGTTGCTGTTGCTGACCACCGGACAGGTCGCCGCCGCGCCGTTGTTTCATTTGCAGCAACACCGGGAACAGCTCGTAGATGAACGCTGGCACTTCCTTCGCTTCACTGCCAGGAAAACGCGACAAGCCCATCAGGAGGTTTTCTTCCACGGTCAGCCGACCGAAGATCTCGCGGCCCTGGGGCACGTAGGCAATCCCGGCATGCACCCGCTGATGCGGCTTGAAAGTGGTGATCGGTTTGCCCTCCCAATTCACCGCACCCTCCTTGGCCGGCAACAGGCCCATCAGGCACTTGAGCAGGGTGGTCTTGCCCACGCCATTGCGCCCGAGCAGGCAAGTGACTTCACCGACCTTCACGTCAAACGTCAGGCCGCGCAGGATGTGGCTTCCGCCGTAATACTGGTGCAGCTTGTCGACTTGCAGCATTTGCTGAATCTCCTCAAAACCCCCTGTGGGAGCGGGCTTGCTCGCGAATGCGGTGTGTCATTGGACATCAATGTTGTTTGATACACCGCATTCGCG
>NZ_LYVP01000236.1 GCF_001984065.1 Pseudomonas sp. KK4 | reverse complement strand
ACTTTCAATCAGTCGATCCGAGCCGCCTTCAGCGACGACAGGTTGAGCGGAGGTAGCGGCAAATGCGTTCACTGCGAAAACCGAGAAAGCGATGCTGAGAAGGATTTGGCGTTTCATGATCGTGTGCTCCGGGTGTAAGTAGTTGGTATGGAGCAGATGTTACGCCGCAGGATTTTTAAGAGAATTTCATTGAAGTGATTGTGAACATCGACGGCATCGATAGGGCCGGCGACATACCGTTGGTGAGCGTGATGTAAGAGGGGTAAGTTCTGGGGCAGGTCATTGATTACATTGCGTATCAACTGTAATGCGCAGTACCCGCATTCTCATGACTACTCATCAGAATTACAGTCCCCCGGACGGTTTCCAGAACCTTACTCACTGCACAAATGAGGTGCCTCCCATGATTCGGAGCATGATGAAAACTGCTGGCCTGGCTGCACTTTTAGTGGCAGGCGCCGCAGTATCGCTGGCCCAGGCCGAATCTTTGCCGCTCGGTAAAGTCGGTTCAATACATAACGAAGACGTGGAATGGCGCAGCTTTCCTGCCTTCCCCAAGGAAGTAAGACTAGCGGTCATCGCAGGCGACCCCAGCAAGCCCGCGCCTTATGTCGTGCGAGTCAAAGTGCCCAACGGCGTCAAGCTGATGCCGCACACCCATCCTGAAGATCGCATCTACACCGTCATGTCTGGTGTGTTCTACATCGGTTTCGGTACCGTTTTTGACCCGGACAAACTGGTGGCCTATGGGCCGGGGAGTGTGGTGATTCTCCCGGCCAATACACCGCATTTCCATTGGGCGAAGTCTGGGGAGTACATCTCGCAGGTTTATGGGACAGGGCCGTTGGGGCTTGAGTATGTCGATAGCCATGATGATCCGCGGAATACGCCGAAGTGAGATAGATTTTCGTGTCTTGTGCGAAATTTTGGTTCCAGTTAGATGCTGCAGTTTCGAAGTAGGTTAGATTGAGGGTTCACCTAAAAAGGACGCTTGCGTGGTTACCTTCAATTTTTTCTTGAACGCCGCAGGGCTGGACATATCAAAGGTGCGGTTGGTTCGGCATCAGGATCAGCGCGCATCGCGGGGTAAGACACCTTACGATCTTTGGGTCGCTGCCGATGGGCGATTTGAGAAGTATCAATCGATCCAATCTAGAGATGTTTTCAGTAATGCTGATTGGGTAGCATCGTTCGTAGCTACTCCGCTTAACGAGACGCTCTTTGTGGGTATGTACCAGGTCGTCAGTAAATCCATCGTCCCTGTAGGGACGATGGATCCAGTAACTGGAGAGGATGTCAGTGGTTTACACCAATTTGACATGCTGCTTGATGATCACCTGTCAGATTATGCAGGGCGGTTGGTGATTGAATGGGGTCTTGGTCTACGCAGTTGGGTACAGCGGGCAGTTAACCAGGATAAAAAAGTCTTGGAGATGCGCCGAGTCGCGATCGAGCCTCCTTTCCCGGGATTCGGATCTTTCCGCTGGCCGATTCGTGAACTGAACTCTGTTCCCAATTCTTGGCGCACGGCGCTGTCAGTGGTTCGTGGTATTTATGTTTTGACCTGCCTCAAAACAGGCAAGTTGTATGTGGGCTCTGCTTACGGCTCGGGCGGCTTCTGGGGACGTTGGGAAGAGTATTTTGCTACTGGACATGGTGGAAATATTGGCCTGAAAGCGTTGGGAGAGCATGAATTTCAAGTTTCCATACTTGAAGTTTCATCATCAGCGGCGGGAGAGACGGAGATCATAGTCAGAGAAGGGGAGTGGAAAGAAAAATTGCTGACTCGACTGTTTGGACACAACATCAATTAACAGTGGTGCTCTAAATTAGGGAGGGTGTCAGAAATTTTGTGTTCGGGCATAACATGAGTAAGAGGTG
>NZ_LYVP01000235.1 GCF_001984065.1 Pseudomonas sp. KK4 | reverse complement strand
CCTGTTCAATGCCGGACGCAAAACCCTGTGGGAGCTGGCCTGCCAGCGATTAGGCCCGCCCCGACACAGAAAAACCCTCAGCCTCCTGCACGCGCAACCCACTGAGATAGACTCAACAACGACCACCCGCCGCTGGAATGCACCCATGAAGAGCCTGCCATGGACTCGCTGATCACCGCCGCCGCCCAGGCGCTGGCCGCCGGCGACCCGCTCGGTGCGCTGGACCGGGTGGCCTTGCGCGAAGACGCTCCGGCATTGGCGTTGCGCGGGATCGCCATGGCGCAACTGGGCGATCTGGCCCGGGCCAAGGCGCTGGTACGCCGGGCCGCGCGGGCTTTCGGGCCGAAAGAAGCTGTGGCGCGGGCACGCTGCGTCGTCGCCGAAGCCGAGATCGCGCTGGCCTCCCGAGACCTCGGCTGGCCCGTGGCGGCACTCGACGCCGCACGCCAAGTGCTGGAGGCCCATGCTGACTGGATCAACGCCGCCCACGCCCGCTATCTGGGCATCCGCCGCCTGCTATTGATCGGGCAACTCAACGAGGCCCAGGACAAACTCGCACAGCTGGACCCGGCCACCTTGCCGCCGCCTCTGCGCGCCACCCATGAACTGGTTGCGGCCGGCATTGCCATGCGCCACCTGCAAGCGCAAACCGCCCGCGCAGCCTTGGCCAGAGCACAACTCGCCGCCACGCAATCGGCCATTCCCGCGCTGCTGGCGGAAGTCGACAGCGCGGTGCGCATGCTGGACAGCCCCGTCGCGCATTGGGTCACTCAGGGTGAACACCGCCCTCTGTTGCTCGACGAAGTAGAGGCGTTGTTCACCTCGACATCGCTGGTGGTGGACGCCTGTCGTTACCTCGTCCGTGGCGCCGGCATGTCGGTGTCGTTATCGAAGCGGCCGATCCTGTTCACCCTGGCGCGAACACTGGCCGAAGCCTGGCCGGGCGACGTGCCCCGCGAAATCCTCATCGCCCGAGCCTTTCGCCTGAAACTCAGCGACGAATCCCACCGCGCCCGCTTGCGCGTCGAAATCGGCCGCCTGCGCGCAGCGCTCAAACCTCTGGCCGGCGTGATCGCCACCCCGCGCGGATTTGCACTCGTGGCGCCGGACGTTGTGCTGCTCACCCCACCGGTCGAAGAAAAACATGCCGCCGTGTTCGCCTTGCTCAGCGACGGCGAATCCTGGTCGAGTTCGGCCCTGGCCCTGGCCTTGAACACCGGCCAGCGCACGGTGCAACGAACCCTCGACACCCTGGCGGCACAGGGCAAGGTGCAGAGCTACGGGCAGGGGCGGGCACGGCGCTGGCTGACCCCGCCGGTGCCCGGTTTCGCGACGACCTTGTTACTCCCGGTGCCGCTGCCCGGTGGCTAGGATGAAGCCACCCACCCCTTGCGAGGAACACCACGATGAAACAGTCAGCCGCCGAAATCCTCCGTGAATATGGCCCGTTCGAAGGCGTCGAGCATGTGCACGGTCTGACCTGGGACGGTCGGCAAGTGTGGTTCGCCAGTGGCGAAAGACTCAACGCTCTGGACCCCGCCACCGGCAACATCCCACGCTCGATCCACATCGCCGCCCACGCCGGCACCGCCTTCGATGGCCGGCACCTGTTCCAGATCGCCGAAGACCGCATCCAGAAAATCGACCCGCAAACCGGCGACGTCATCTCCACCATCCCGGCCCCCGGTGGCGGCAACGATTCCGGGCTGACCTGGGCCGAAGGCTCGCTGTGGGTCGGCCAGTACCGCGAACGAAAAATCCACCGGATCGACCCCGAAACCGGCGCGATCCTGCGCACCCTGGAATCCAACCGCTTCGTCACTGGGGTGACCTGGGTGGAGGGAGCGCTGTGGCATGGCACCTGGGAAGGGGACGAGAGCGAACTGCGCCGCATCGATTCGAACACCGGGGCTGTGCAGGAGAGCCTAAAACTGCCGGCCGGTGTCGGCGTGTCGGGGCTCGAGTCCGATGGTGGCGAGCGGTTTTTCTGTGGGGGTGGTGGCAGTGGGC
>NZ_LYVP01000234.1 GCF_001984065.1 Pseudomonas sp. KK4 | reverse complement strand
ATTCGGACCTGACGGGGTAGACCTCGGCCCGCCGGTCAGCGAAGAAGCATTCTAAGGTACGGCCCACGGTGCGGAAAGCCAGCTCGTCCCAAGGGATGTCCGCTTCGTCGAATAATTGCACGTCCAGGCTCTCGGGACCGGCGGCGAAATCCAGATCCGCCAGTTCGGCCCGAAAAAACACATGCACCTGGCTGATGTGCGGCACGTCGATCAGGGTATAGATGCTCAGGTTGCGCACCCGGGCGCAGGCTTCCTCGGCGGTTTCACGAATGGCGGCCTGTTCGATGGTCTCGCCGTTCTCCATGAACCCGGCGGGCAGGGTCCAGTAACCCAGGCGCGGCTCGATGGCGCGGCGGCACAGCAAGACCTGCTTGCCCCAGGTGGCCACGCAGCCGGCGACGATATTGGGGTTCTGATAATGGATGGTCTGGCAACTGTCGCAGACATAACGCAGGCGCGAATCGCCTTCGGGAATGCGCTGGGTCACCGGGTTGCCGCACTGACTGCAAAATTTCATGCTTGGGTTCCTGAATGCTGTGCCTATCTTGGCGTGCGGCGGTGTCTGTCGGCAAGTTGTCGTTTAGCGACACACCACTGTCCGGGGGGTTGGGCGACCGCAGTGATTGGTGCATGATGCGGGGTAAGGCACAGATCGAGAACACTCATGCTGGACGAGCTACTGCATCGGGTAAGCAACCACACACCGCGCACGCTGGAGACTGACCGTCGTTTCCCCGAGGCTGCCGTACTGGTCCCCATCACTCGCAGTGATGAGCCAGAGCTGGTGCTGACCCTGCGTGCCAGCGGGCTCTCGACCCATGGCGGCGAAGTCGCTTTCCCCGGTGGTCGCCGCGACCCTGAAGACCCTGACCTGATTTTCACCGCCCTGCGCGAGGCCGAAGAAGAGATCGGCCTGCCGCCCGGCCTGGTCGAAGTCATCGGCCCATTGAGCCCGCTGATCTCCTTGCATGGCATCAAGGTCACCCCTTACGTCGGCGTGATTCCCGATTTCGTCGAATACCAGGCCAATGATGCCGAAATAGCCGCGGTATTCAGCGTCCCGCTGGAGTTTTTCCGCAAGGACCCGCGCGAGCACACCCATCGCATCGATTACCAGGGACGCAGCTGGTACGTGCCGAGCTATCGCTATGGCGAGTACAAGATCTGGGGATTGACGGCGATCATGATCGTCGAGTTGATCAACCTGCTCTATGACGCGAAAATCAGCCTGCACCAGCCGCCCAAAAGCTTTATCAATACCTGAAGCCATCATTCGAATGGCCTGAACACCTGATGCCTTGAGGACAACCCAATGAAATATCGCCTGGGCGACGCCCGTGTCGAAACCCATCCACAGAGCTGGGTCGCCCCCAATGCCGTGCTGGTGGGCAAGGTCAAGCTGGAAGAGGGCGCCAACGTCTGGTTCAACGCCGTGCTGCGCGGCGACAACGAGCTGATCCTGATCGGCAAGAACAGCAACGTGCAGGACGGCACCGTGATGCACACCGACATGGGCTACCCGCTGACCATCGGCACCGGGGTGACCATCGGCCACAACGCCATGCTCCATGGCTGCACCGTCGGCGACTACAGCCTGATCGGCATCAACGCGGTGATTCTCAACGGCGCGAAAATCGGCAAGAACTGCATCATCGGCGCCAATTCGCTGATCGGCGAAGGCAAGGAGATTCCGGACGGTTCGCTGGTCATGGGCTCGCCGGGCAAGGTGGTGCGCGAACTGACCGAACAGCAGAAGAAAATGCTCGAAGCCAGCGCCGCCCACTATGTGCACAACGCCCAGCGCTATGCCCGCGATCTGGTCGAGCAGGAACAATGAACACGCCTGAACGCCCCGTGGCCTCGCCCTGCGTGAACATCTGCGCGCTGGACGACGATGACATCTGTACCGGGTGCCAGCGCACGGTCAAGGAAATCACCGGCTGGAGCCGCATGAGCAACGACGAGCGGCGCACGGTGCTGGGGTTGTGCCATGAAAGGGCCAAAGCCAGTGGGTTGGTGTGGATGATCGGGGCAAAGCCCGGCAATTAAGGTGCTTTTAAGGTGCTTTTGTGGCGAGGGAGCTTGCTCCCGCTGGCTGCGGAGCAGCCCCATTTAA
>NZ_LYVP01000233.1 GCF_001984065.1 Pseudomonas sp. KK4 | reverse complement strand
GGTGTCGGCGCTGTCGCCGTTGGGGTTTTTGGCCTGCGCTGGAGCGTCGTGGTGGGGTTCCTGCCGGGCCAGGCGTGTCGACGCTTCAGACTTGCCGCGCGCAATGGCCAGCGGATTGTCCACCCACCGATCGGGTGTTCCCGCCGCACTGATCCGTAGCGGCACCGCGGGCGCAGGCTTCACGGGCGCATTCGCCGCGCTGACCATCAGCGGCTTGAGCGCACCGGCATGGGCGCTCAGATCCGATCGATCGTTGAGCTCAGCCAGCCGCGAACCCGCCGCCGCCAACCAGCGCCTGGCGCGCTCGGACTGGACCCGAGCCAGCACCTTGGCACTTATGCCGAGCTTCAGGCCTGCAGGCCCGGTCAGGCGCACCAGCAGGAAACTGATCAACAGTTCGGTACGAATTTGCGCCACGACTTCGGCGACATGCTGCGGCGGCAACATCTTCAGCCAACTGGTGAATGCGGCCAGATGGATGAACATCAGCGGCTCGTCGCCAAGCACCAACAGCAGATTGGCGATGGCCTCGGACGACGCATTGAGCAGCGTCTCAAGTTCGATCCCGGTCAGGTAATCGAGGAGCTTTTCACTGTTGGCCTGCAGGTCCGCGATCAGCGCGTAGAGCTGCTTCACGTCGTCCCACAACTCGTTCAGCGAATTCTCGAACCCGCGCCAATCTGCCTCTCGCAGCAGGCCGTAGCGCTCGATGAAGCCGGCTTCGGAAAACTCGGCCCACTGCGCTTCGAATTCGCTCGTCCACTCATCGCGCAGCCAGCCTTCGAGTTCGCCGACCACGTCCTGATAAGAGGCGTACAACGCTTTGACGTGATCGGGGGTGACCTTGGGGAAGAAGCTGATGCGGTAACGATTGCCGCGCCAGCAATCGCTGATTTCAAGGATGCCGCTGGGGCCGATGGTGTGGTGGACCGGTGCGCCGAATATCGGGCCGTCGGGACCGTCCGAGATCAGCGGTTCGAGCGTTACAGGCGTATCGCCGATCGGCACGAAGCGCGCGGCTTCGAACATGTGCACCAGGGTCAGCGGGCCGCTGGCGGGGCATTGGGCGACAGTGGAGCTGATGGGGGTGGTGGAGCGCCCAGGCGCGGTGAGGTGGACGTCGCTGCCCACCTTGAACACTTGCTCGACGTCCAGTGCGCCGCCGGTCCAATAGCTTTGCGCCCAGGCGTCGTAGTGGTTGAGGCAGAGGCGGAACTCACTGAGCAAGCCTTCAATGTCCGGCTGTTCGCGATTCATTGCAGCTACGAACAACAGACCGATGGTGTTGTGCTGGGCCAGCAGCTTTTCGGGATCGAACATGCGCAGTCTTTCGCTCGGGTGACGTCGGGCGCAAAACTCTGCGGTGGAACCGGTGGGAAAGAAGTCAGGAAAGTAGGCGTTTGCTGTAGGGCGATTCGCTAAATGGTCGACATTGTTCAGCCGCGCTCGCTATGCTGCTGAACCCTTTAATCAGCCACGCAGCGGCCGCACCCGAGCCGCCGGGCTGTCATTGAAAACGGATCAGATGCGATGAATGCAGCGCTGGATGAGTTCGGCCCGATCAAGGCCGTGATTTTCGATATGGACGGCTTGTTGCTGGACACCGAGGGCATCTACACCGAATTCACCTCGATCATCGCCGCACGGTATGGGCGCACATTCGACTGGAGCATCAAGCAGAACATCATCGGTCGCGGCGCCGGTGACCTGGCGCGGTACGTGGTCGAGGCGCTGGACCTGCCGATCACAGCAGAGGAATTTCTGACGATCCGCGAACCCCTGATGCGCGAGCGTTTTCCTACAGCACAGGCGATGCCCGGCGCACAGGAACTGGTCAGGCATCTGAAGGCCCACAACATTCCGATTGCGGTGGGCACCAGTTCGTCGAGCCAGTCGTTCGGCCAGAAAACCACGTTGCACCGTGACTGGTTTGCGCTGTTCGACACCATCGTCACCGCCGACGATCCGGAAGTCGGTGCGGCCAAGCCGGCGCCGGATATCTTCCTCACGGCGGCACGACGCCTGGGCGTCGCACCCCGGGACTGCCTGGTGTTCGAGGATTCGCCGTTTGGCGTCACGGCGGCGAAAGCGGCGGGGATGACGGCGATTGCGATTCCGGATGCCGCGATGGCGGATGAGAAA
>NZ_LYVP01000231.1 GCF_001984065.1 Pseudomonas sp. KK4 | reverse complement strand
CCCCGGCACTGACGCTTTCGATCCAGTGATGCACCACCGGCACGCCATGGGTCAGGATGCCGCCGCCCACCAGGAACATCGCCGCCGTACCGATCACCGACAGGCTTTTCATCATGTACGGCGCCGCACGCAGAATCCCGGCGCCGATGCTTTTGGCCACTTGCCCGGGCTTCTGGGTCAACCACAGCCCCAGGTCATCGAGCTTGACGATGCCGGCCACCAGCCCATACACGCCGACCGTCATGACGATGGCGATGCCCGACAGCACGACCACCTGCTGAGTCAGTGCCGATTCGGCCACGACACCCAGGGTGATGGCGATGATTTCCGCCGAGAGAATGAAGTCGGTGCGAATCGCGCCCTTGATCTTGTCCTTTTCAAAGGCCACCAGGTCCACTGCCGGGTCTGCCACCGCTTCGACCCGTTCGGCATGCTGCGCCTGATCTTCGGTCTTGCTGTGCAGGAATTTGTGCGCGAGCTTCTCGAATCCTTCAAAGCACAGGTAAGCGCCGCCGAGCATCAGCAAGGGCGTGACCAGCCAGGGAACGAACGCGCTGATGGCCAACGCCGAGGGCACCAGGATCAGCTTGTTGACGAACGACCCTTTGGCCACCGCCCACACCACCGGGATTTCCCGCTCGGCACGCACACCGCTGACCTGTTGGGCATTGAGCGCCAGATCGTCGCCCAACACGCCGGCGGTTTTCTTGGCGGCCATCTTGGTCATCAACGCGACGTCGTCCAGTACCGCGGCAATGTCGTCGATCAGTACCAGCAAACTGCTTCCTGCCATGAATCGGGTTTCCTTCTTTAATGAATGCGGTGCAGCATAGCGCGGCACGCACCGCACGGCGCATTCTTGAGCGCCGTCGAAGGCCGGTGCTACCATGCGCAACCGCCAGTACAGGCAAGGAACCACCTGGTTTATGAGCACCATCCGCGAGCGCAACAAACAACTGATCCTGCGTGCCGCCAGTGAAGAATTTGCCGACAAGGGCTTCGCTGCGACCAAAACCAGCGACATCGCAGCCAAGGCGGGATTGCCCAAGCCCAACGTCTACTACTACTTCAAATCCAAGGAAAACCTCTACCGTGAGGTTCTGGAAAGCATCATCGAGCCTATTTTGCAGGCCTCGACGCCGTTCAACCCGGACGGGGTACCCAGCGAAGTATTGAGCGGCTACATCCGCTCGAAAATCCGCATCTCCCGCGACCTGCCGTTTGCCTCCAAGGTATTTGCCAGCGAAATCATGCACGGCGCCCCACACCTGAGCACCGACCTGGTCGAACAGCTCAACAGCCAGGCCAAACACAACATCGACTGCATCCAGACCTGGATCGACCGCGGCCAGATCGCCCCCCTCGACCCCAACCACCTGATGTTCAGCATCTGGGCCGCGACCCAGACCTATGCCGACTTCGACTGGCAAATCACCGCCATCACCGGCAAGGCCCGGCTGGACGAAGAGGATTATGAAGCAGCGGCGCAGACGATTATCCGGCTGGTGCTCAAGGGGTGTGAGCCGGATTGATGGACCGGGGTGGCCCATTCGCGAGCAAGCCCGCTCCCACAGGGAATAACCTTTCAGAATGTGGGAGCGGGCTTGCTCGCGAATAAGGGCACCTCGGTCCCTCAGTCAAACCCAGATCGCATCCCACAACGGATAGTCGCCAAGCTTCTCAACCAATCCCGCCCGCAGCGGATTGGCCACTACATATCGAGCCAGTTTTACCAGATCCTCTTCTTTTCGCAGCGCATGATCGTGGAATCCCTGCTGCCAGAGACTGCCTGTTCTGCCAGTCGCTGAATTAATTGCGCGGGTGCTCAAGGATTTGGCCTGACACATCAACTGCCCCAGTGAACCTCTGTTCAACTGAATCAACCAATGAAAGTGATCAGGCATGACTACCCAGGCCAAAGAATCGGCGAAGCCGTCATCCTGGGCTTGTCTGAATTGGTGAATGACTAATCTGCCAAGGGTGTAATCCCTGAATACAGGTTCCCGTTTCAAGGTATTCGCAGTCAGCAGGTAAATGCGGTTCTGCTCGGCATAGCGGCCGATGCGCAGGCGATGTGAAGCAGATAACTCAGGCATTCCTTTGCCCTCTCATGATGAACTCATGAAAAGACTAGCCCTGTGGTTTCCCAATAGAGGGTCAGAACTTTAGCTTGATGTGTCTGCAAGATTGCTTTCGCGAGCAAGCCCGCTCCCACATGGGCCCTGCATACACAGATCAAATGTGGGAGCGGGCTTGCTCGCGAAAGCGATAGCTCAGACAGCGAAAATCAGGCAACCACCCCCGCATCCGCCCTCAACCCCAACC
>NZ_LYVP01000230.1 GCF_001984065.1 Pseudomonas sp. KK4 | reverse complement strand
GTGGGTCATCCAGCAATAGTGTCGACTGACCCACCGCATTCGCGAGCAAGCCCGCTCCCACATTGAGGCTAAGTGGACAACCTTTGAGCCAGCAATGGCAACAGTTGCTCGCAAGAGGCTTCTATTTTCAGGTCGAGGAGGTCATCGGCGCGGGTCTTGCCCAGGTTGATCGCCAGCAACGGCTTGCCCTGATCCACCACCGCCCGGCACAGGCGGAACGCCGAATACGCCATCAGCGACGAGCCGACCACCAGCAGCCCCGCAGCCTTTTCCACCGCGGCCATGGCTTTGGCGGCGGTGTCCTGGGCGACGTTCTCGCCGAAGAACACCACGTCCGGTTTCATCCGCTGGCCCGTGCAATGCGGGCAGTGCGGCACCTGGAAGCGCGCTTCGAAGGCCGCATCGAGCAGCGTATCGCCGTCCGGCGCCTGCACGGCGTCCACGCCAGCCAGGTACGGGTTTTGCGCTTCCATCAAGCGCTGGATCGAGTCGCGCTGGCTGCGCCGGCCGCAGTCCAGGCACAGCACCCGGTGCAGGCTGCCGTGCAGTTCGATCACGTCATGGCTGCCGGCCTGGTCGTGCAAGGTGTCGACATTCTGCGTGATCAGGCCGCTGATCTGCCGAGTGCTCTGCAAGCGGGCGAGGGTGTCGTGGGCCACATTCGGCAGCGCCTGGCGCACCCGCGGCCAGCCGAGCATCGCCCGGGCCCAGTAGCGGCGGCGGGATTCCGGTGCCGAGAGAAACTCCTGATACATCATCGGCTGCCGGCCGCGGCGCACGCCCTGGTTGTCGCGATAGTCGGGAATGCCCGACGGCGTGCTGATCCCGGCACCGGTCAGGACCACGAACGGCTCATCGGCCATCAGTTGCTGGAGGCGGTCGAGTTGTTCGTGGGTCTGGCTGTCGAGCATGTTCAATACTCCGGGTCACCTGAATACACACTGTAGGGGCGAGCATGCTCGCGATGGACGTTAACGATAACACTGGCTGCCTGATGCCCCGCGGTGTTTTGTCTGCCATCGCGAGCAAGCTCGCTCCTACTGGGAACGTGTTACTTGCGGGCTTCCAGAATCAGGTTGAACGGTGTCTCGGTAGCCCGCCGGAAACACGAGAATCCTGCCTCGATAAACACCTTGCGCAAGCGCGCCTCGCCCGCCTGGGCACCCAGCCCCAATCCAACCTCCTGGGACAGTGAGTTGGGCGTGCAGATAAAAGTCGACGCGGCATAGAACAGCCGGCCTACCGGCGTGATGTTGTCGTCCAGCGAATCATGGGCGAACGGTTCCACCAGCAACACCGTGCCGTCCGGCTTCAACGACGCGTAGGCGTGTTTCGCCGCGCCCACCGGGTCGCCCATGTCGTGCAGGCAGTCGAAATAACAGATCAGGTCATAGTCATCGCCGGGGTAGCTTTTTGCCGTGCCCTGGAAAAACGTCGCCCGGCCGGACACGCCACCTTCTTCGGCTCGCTGGGTGGCAACCGTGATGGAGGGCGCGTGGTAGTCGAAACCGACGAACCGCGATTCGGGAAAGGCCTGGGCCATGATCACGGTGGAGGCACCGTGGCCGCAGCCAATGTCCGCCACCTTGGCCCCGGCCTCCAGTTTGGCCAATACGCCATCGAGGGCCGGCAGCCATTCGGCGATCAGGTGCGCCTTGTACCCGGGGCGGAAGAAGCGTTCGGTGCCGCTGAACATGCACGGGTGGTGATCGCCCCAGGGCAGGGCGCCGTCGCCGCGCATGGCGTTGACCAGTTTGTCCTTGTCATGGAAAAACGACGCGACGACCCCGACACCGCCAGCTACGTACACCGGCGAGTCCTCGATGGCCAGGGCCAGGGCCTCTTCTTCGGGCAGGCGAAACTGGCCGTCACGGTGTTCCATGTAGCCGGCGGCGGCATGGGCGCTGAGCCATTCGCGTACCAGTCGGGGGTTGCAGCCGGTTCTGGCCGCGAGTGCTTCGGGGCTGGTCAACTGGCTGTCGGCCATGGCCCGGTACAGGCCGAGCTCTTCGCCGAGAATGACATTGGCCAGCATCGCCGCGCCGCCCATGTCGTTGACCAACTTGCCCATGAAATCATTGAGTCTGGCCTCGTCCATCACGTGTGCTCCTGTTGCAGGATCAGGGTCCAGAGGCAGTGTGGGTCGAGGCATGCGCCCCTGGGCGGTGGTCGTGGGGAATGAACAGGACGGCGTCCTGAGTGAAATAAGTTTAGATCGTCGTCTGTGCGCAGTTACCCGAGTCGACGAAAGCCCCGTGACTGACACCGGCCCCCTTGTGGGAGCGGGCTTGCTCGCGAAGACGGCGGCACATTCAGCAGGGGTGTCGCCTGACCCGGCGCTTTCGCGAGCAAGCCCGCTCCCACAGGTGTGTATCTCAATGTATACA
>NZ_LYVP01000229.1 GCF_001984065.1 Pseudomonas sp. KK4 | reverse complement strand
TTCTGGCCGCTGATCACCGGTGCCACCCTGGTGGTCGCCCGTCCGGACGGGCATCGCGACCCGGCGTACCTGAGCCAGCTGATTCAGCAGGAACAGGTCACCACCCTGCACTTCGTGCCGTCGATGCTGCGCGCGTTTGTCGAGGAGCCCACCTTGGTGAAGTGCCAGAGCCTGCGCCAGGTGTTCGCCAGTGGCGAAGCGCTGCCGGCAGACCTGGTACGGCGCTTCATGGGTCAACACCCGGCGGCGCTGATCAACCTCTATGGCCCGACCGAAGCGGCGATTGACGTCTCGGTGTGGCGTTGCTCGGTGGACGACGTCATCGTGCCAATCGGCAAACCCATCGCCAACCTGCGCCTGTACATCCTCGACGAAGCCATGCAACCGCTGCCGATCGGCAGCATCGGCGAGCTGTACATCGGCGGTGTCGGCGTGGCCCGGGGCTACCTCAAGCGGCCGGAACTGACCGAGGAACGCTTCCTCGCCAGCCCGTTCATTGCCGGTGATCGCCTGTACCGCACCGGCGACCGTTGCCGCTTCCTGCCTGATGGCAACATCGAGTACCTGGGCCGTCTCGACCATCAGGTGAAGGTGCGTGGTCAGCGCATCGAGCTCGGCGAAATCGACGCCGAACTGCTGGTACAGGCCGGGGTGCGCGATGCCGCCACCCTGCTGCTGGATCAGCGACTGGTGAGTTTCTGGTGCGGTGAAGCAGATCAGCTCGCGCTGCAAAAAGTCCTGGGCGACAACCTGCCCTCGCACATGGTCCCGGGCTTGTTGGTGCAACTGGACAGCCTGCCGCTCAACAGCAACGGCAAGCTCGATCGCAAGGCGCTGGCCGCCGTGGCATTGCCGCAAACCGCCAGCGACAAGCCACACACCGCGCCGCGCAACGTTACGGAAACCGTGCTCTGCGAATTGTTCAGCGAACTGCTCGAATGCCCGTCGGTGGGTATCGAGGATCACTTCTTCCAGCTCGGCGGCCATTCGTTGCTGGCCACCCGCCTGGTTGCCCGAGTGCGCGAGCGTCTCGGCGCCGCGCTGCCGCTGGCACTGGTGTTCGCGCAACCGACGGTGGCGGCACTGGCCATTCACCTGCGGGCGGCAACGCCTGGTGAATCGATCGGCGCTCAGCAGCGGCCGGCTCGATTGCCGCTGGGCCTGGCGCAACAGCGGTTCTGGATGCTCAGCCGCTTGGTGCCGGACTCCCGCGAATACCACATGCCGTTTGCCCTGACCCTGCGCGGCGAGCTGAACGCTCAGGCATTGGCCGATGCATTCGATCAAGTCAGCCAGCGTCATCTGGTGTTGCGCAGCCGCATCGTCGAAATCGAAGGCGCGCCGCAGTTGCTGATCGACGATCAGGGCCCCGGGTTGGCAATCACCCCCGTTGACCCGCAGGACTGGACCGCTGCCTGCCTCGAGGCGCAAAACGCCTTGATGGCGCCGTTCGATCTGGCGGCCGCCGCGCCGTGGCGTGCGCACCTGTTGCAACGCCGGGACAGCGACGAAAACCACCTGCTGGTGTGCCTGCATCACAGCGCCACCGATGGCTGGGCCATGCAGTTGCTGATCGACGAACTGAGCCAGGCCTACAGCGCAGCCTTGAACGGGCAAGCGCCCGGTTGGCAGGCGCTGGACATCGACTACGTCGATTTCGCCCTGTGGCAGCAGCACCCGGACACCCAGGCCCGCCGCAACGCCAGCCTCGACTATTGGAAAAACCACCTGGGCCAGGACGACTACCAACTCGACCTGCCACTGGACCACCCGCGTGGCGCCGAAGCGGATCGTCGTGCCGGCCAGTTGACCCTCAGCCTCGGCGCCGAGCGTGCCAACGCCATCCGCCAGTTCGCCCGGCAACGCGGCACCACCGCCTATGTGGTGCTGGCCAGCGCCCTGAGTGCGCTGCTCGCCCGCTACAGCGGCCAGCGCGAGATTCGCCTCGGCACCCCGGCGGACCAGCGCGATCAGCCGCAGACCCAGGCCTTGCTGGCATGTCTGGTCAACACCCTGGTGATCCGCAGCGATGTCGATCAACAGGCCACGGCGGAGCACTTGCTGGCCCATCTGGAAGCCGATCTGCGGGCCGCCCAGGCCCACGCCGACCTGCCGTTCGCCACCCTGGTGGGCGCCGTGGCCCAGCGCCGCGACCTGAACCGCACGCCGCTGTTCCAGGTGATGTTCTCCCTCAACCACGGGCGCATGGACAGCCGCCAGTGGCCGGGCCTGCACATCGAAGAACAAACGCTGCCGGTGATCGACGCCAAGTTCGAACAAAGCTGGGAGGTGCAGGACGACGGCAGCGACATGATTCTCGCCCTCGAATACCAGTCGGCACTGTTCGATGAGCTGACGATGCAACGCTGGAGCGCGCAATGGTGCGCCTTGCTCGACGCCCTGGTGGCCGCGCCGCAGCGCAAACTGGTGGAGCTGTTCCCGCAGCAGCAGGACCAGCAACAACTGGACCGCTGGAACGCCACCGATCGCCACTACGCCGGCCCGAGCAACCTGCACACCGCCCTGCTCCAGCAAGCCGCCCTCACCCCCAAAGCCCCGGCGCTGGTGTTCGAAGGTCAGCGCCTGACTTACGCCGAACTGGATCAGCGTGCCCAGCACCTGGCCCGTGCCCTGCGCGCTGCCGGTATCGGTCGCGAGTCCATCGTGCCGGTGTGCATGGAGCGTTCGGTGGAAATGGTCGTGGCCCTGCTCGGCACCGTGCATGCCGGGGCCGCGTGGCTGCCGCTGGACCCTGAGTTGCCGGCGGCGCGTCTGGCGTTCCTGATTGCAGACGCCGAGGCCCAGGTCACGCTGACCCAGCCGCAGTGGCTGGCCAACCTGCCGGCCGGGCACCCCGCCTGGACCCTCGACGCCCTGCCCCAAGCGCCGGCGGGCGAACCGCTGAGCGTTGAGCCAAGTGATCTGGCCTACGTGCTCTACACCTCCGGTTCCACCGGCCAGCCCAAAGGCGTGATGAACGAACACGGCGCCCTGATGAACCGCATCCAC
>NZ_LYVP01000228.1 GCF_001984065.1 Pseudomonas sp. KK4 | reverse complement strand
TCGCAGCCCAGCGGGAGCAAGCTCCCTCGCCACGGTGTTTTTCAGTTCTTTGGCGGCGGAGCTTTCAGGCGTGCCAATCGTCCGTTTCTAACCCCAGCTTTTAAACCTTTTGCCCTTTATGTGTTCTAGTTATCACTCGGCGGTTTGCGAAGTGGGCTACGCGCCACTAAACTGCCATCACTGATACCGAGCATGCACCTATGCGTATAGACGGCCTTTCCTCACAGTCCTACCCCATCAAGCGCAAGCCTCGCAAAGGCTCTGTGGTGGAAGAAGAGTCGGTCGATATCGACGGCGAAGTGGAAATTCCGTCCGAAGAACAGATGACCGCCCGCGCCAAGGCCGCTGCGCAAAAAATCAGCAATCTCCCCGCCCGTCAGCAGGACATGCTTTATCACCGTGCCATGAGCAAAAGTGTGGCGATGGCCCTGGCCAGCTACCTGAGCACGGCCGGTTTCGTCGACTGGGATGCAGAAGTGCTGGGTCTCGACCTGTACATCTGATGTTGCTGCCTTACTACCTCGGCTGCCCCTCCTGGAGCGAAAACGCCTGGCGCGACTATCTCTACCCGCTAGACGCCAAGCCCGCCGAATTTCTCGCTCTGTATTCCCAAGTATTCAATGCCGTGGAAGGCAACACGACCTTCTACGCGAGCCCGGCTGCCGGCACCGTGCAGCGCTGGGCCGACACCATGCCCGCGCATTTTCGTTTCACCGCCAAGTTTCCCGGCGACATCAGCCACGGCGGCGACCTGCGCGAACAGCTGACCGCCGCCGAAACCTTCACTCAATTGCTCAGCCCTCTTGGCGAGCGGGTGTCGCCGATGTGGCTGCAGCTATCGAAAAGCTTCACGCCGCATCGCCTGCCAGAACTGGCCGGCTTCATCGATGCCCTGCAGCGTCCCTTGGCGGTTGAAGTGCGCCATGACGACTTTTTCGCCAAGGGTGACAGCGAGCGAATGCTCAATCGCTTGCTCATGGATCGCGGTGTCGAGCGCATCTGCCTCGATCCCCGCGCACTGTTCAGCTGCACCTCGACCGATCCTTCGGTCCTGCACGCCCAATCGAAAAAGCCCCGTGTGCCACCGCGCCCCGCGGCGTTCACCCAATCCCCGCAAGTGCGCTTCATCGGCCATCCGCAACTGGAGGCCAACGACCCGTTTCTATTGCCATGGGTAGAGAAAATCGCCCTGTGGATCGAAGAAGGCCGCACGCCCTATATCTTCCTGCACACCGCCGACAACCTGTTGGCGGCGAAGCTGGCGCAACGTTTCCATGCCCGTCTGATGCTGCGTCTGCCTGGCTTGCCGGCGCTGCCTGAGCTATACAGAGAGCCCGCCGCCGAGCAACTTGGCCTGCTCTGAAGGCGGATTCGTTCCCCTTTTCAGGAGCCAGCCAATGGATGCCCAAACCCTTCGAGCCCAAGCGTTCAAAGCCTTGCACGAACGCGACGGGGTTTTTGTGATGCCCAACCCATGGGATGCCGGCTCGGCGAAGATGCTTGCCGGCCTGGGATTCGAGGCGCTGGCGACCACCAGTGCCGGTGCGGCTTTTTCCCTGGCCCGTCACGATGGTGGCCTGACCCTGGACCAGACCCTGGCCAATGTCCGGGCCATCGTCGCCGCCACCGACCTGCCGGTCTCGGTGGATCTGGAAAACGGTTTTGCCGATGATCCCGCCGAATGTGCGCAAAGCATTGTGCAGGCCGCTGCCGCCGGGGCGGTCGGTGGTTCGATCGAAGACGCCACGGGCCGGGCGGATGCGCCGATCTATTGTTTCGAGCATGCCGTGGCGCGGGTCGAGGCCGCCGTCGCTGCCGCGCGCAGCTTGCCGTTCCCATTCATGCTGACTGCCCGGGCGGAGAATTTCCTGCACGGCAATCCGGATCTGGACGACACCCTTCGCCGCTTGCAGGCGTTCGCCAAGGCCGGTGCCGATGTGCTGTATGCGCCGGGGCTGCGCAGCGCTGAAGAGGTGTTGGCGGTGGTCCGCGCCGTGGCGCCCAAACCGGTCAACGTGTTGATGTCCGGCGGCTTGAAGTTGACGGTGCAAGAACTGAGTGAAATGGGCGTCAAGCGCATCAGTGTTGGTTCGGCGCTGGCATTGGCGGCGCTGGGCGAGTTCTATCGTGCCGCCGAAGAGATCAAGACCTCGGGCACCTTCGGCTTCACCTCGCGCTCGATGCCCTACGCCCAGGCCAATCAGTTTTTCAAAGGCTGACGATGCGCCGCAGCGGGTGCCTGTTGCTGGCGTTGTTCGCTGCGGCGGGTGTGGGTGTCTGGCGTGGCTGGCTGTCGCTGCCGCCGCAGTGGAACCCCTGGGCACCGCTGGACGTGAAAGCGCCACCCAACCTGCTCACCCGCTACAAACTCATGCGCCTGCGCGACGACCCACAGCTGTGCGAGCAGGCCTTGAGCAGTTCCGGCCTGCGGGTGAACCCACAGGCCGACAGCCCCGACGGCAAGTGTCCGCTGACTGACGTGATGCGGGTGCAGGGCGGCGATGTGGCGCTGAGCAGTGGTTTTCTCGCCAGTTGCCGGTTGGCGGTATCGTTCGCGCTGTTCGAGCATCACGCCCTGCAACCTGCCGCACAGGCGATCTACGGTCAGTCGGTTGCGCGGGTCGATCATCTGGGCAGTTTTGCCTGCCGCAATGTCTACGGCCGCGAGAATGCCCGGCGCAGCCAGCATGCATCGGCCAATGCCCTGGACATCGCCGGATTCCGCCTGGCCGATGGGCGAACCATCAGTGTGCTCAAGGATTGGCCGAAGGATAACCAGGACGCGCGGTTTCTGAGGCAGGCGCGCGATGGCGCCTGTGGCGTGTTCAGCGTGGTGTTGAGCCCCGATTACAACGCCGCCCATCGCAATCACTTTCATCTCGATGTCGGGCCATGGTGGCTGTGTCGCTGAAAAGGTCGCTGAAGATCAGGCGGCCAGGCGCAGGTTCTGCAGGATGATCGGGCGAGCCCAGCCGTTATCGAAATCGAGCTGTTTCTGTTGTTCCACCAGTTCTTCCGGGGAGAACGGCGGGAAGGGCTTGTCCAGCAGGTCGAGTTCGAACT
>NZ_LYVP01000227.1 GCF_001984065.1 Pseudomonas sp. KK4 | reverse complement strand
GTGTGTCAGTCAGTGTATGTTTATCTGACCCACCGCATTCGCGAGCAAGCCCGCTCCCACATTTGTTACGGGTGTATCAAAGCTGACCGTCGCGGTCACGGAACCCCAGCAGGTACAGCACGCCGTCCAGACCCAAGGTAGAAATCGCCTGTTTGGCCGACTGCTTGACCAGTGGCTTGGCGCGGAACGCCACGCCCAACCCGGCAATCGCCAGCATCGGCAAATCGTTGGCGCCGTCGCCGACCGCAATGGTCTGCTCCAGACGCAACCCTTCCTTGTGCGCCAGTTCCTTCAACAGATCAGCCTTGCGCTGCGCATCGACGATCGGCTCGACCGCCACGCCGGTGACTTTGCCGTCGACCACTTCCAGCTCGTTGGCGAACACGTAGTCGATGCCCAGCTTTGCCTGCAATTGCCTGGCGAAGTAGGTGAAGCCACCGGACAGGATTGCCGTCTTGTAGCCCAGGCGCTTGAGTTCGGCGAACAGGGTTTCGGCGCCCTCGGTCAGGCGCAGCGAAGCGCCGATCGAATCCAGCACACCCACGTCCAGGCCCTTGAGCAGCGCCAGGCGCTCCTTGAAGCTGGCACGGAAATCCAATTCACCGGCCATCGCCCGTTCGGTGATTTCCGAGACCTTGTCGCCCACGCCGGCCGCCTTGGCCAGTTCGTCGATGACTTCGGCTTCGATCAGGGTCGAGTCCATGTCGAACACCGCCAGGCGACGGTTGCGACGGAACAGCGAATCTTCCTGGAAGGCAATGTCGACGTTCAGTTCCTGGGCCACGCTGAGGAACTCGGCGCGCAACGCTTGGGGATCGGCCGCTTCGCCGCGCACGGAGAATTCGATGCAACCCTTGCCTTTATCGGCCGGGGTATCGAGCGGCATGCGCCCGGACAGTCGATCGATGTGGTCGATGTTCAGACCGTACTTGGCGGTGATCGAGCTCACGGCCTGCAATTGGCCGGCGGTCACTTTGCGGGTCAACAAGGTCACGATGTGGCGTTTTTTGCCCTGATTGCCGACCCACTGCTGGTAATCCTGTTCGGACACAGGCGTGAAACGCACCTGTTGATCGAGCTCATAGCCCTTGAACAGAATGTCCTTGAGCACTGACTTGCCTTGTTCGGTATCGGGAATTTCAACCAGGATGCCGAACGACAGGGTGTCGTGGATCACCGCCTGACCGATGTCGAGAATGTTCACACCACCCTGGGCCAGAACGCCGGTAATGGCCGCAGTCAGACCCGGACGGTCGACTCCCGTGATGTTTATCAGGACGATTTCGCGCAAGGCGCACCCCCGCAGGTGGAAAAAAACCGCATTCTACCCACTTTCAGTGACCATCGGGCACCGTGAGCGCTTTGCCGGTCTAGGGCCTCTCGCTATACTGCGCGTCAACTTCACGGACAAAAGAGCCGAGCTCAAGTGAACCGGCCCACGCCAGTAAAAACCGATAACTTCTTTCTGCTGATCTTCCGGGCACTGCGCCATCGCCGTGTACCGATTGCATTGCGCATCGCCAGCCATAACGTGATCCTGGTCGCTCTGGCCCTGGTGATCTATGCCGGTGTGATGGGCCTGCAGTTCAAGCAGGCCATGCACGAGCAGGCAGATGCGCTGGGCGAAAGCCTGACCACGCAGACGGCCACCTCGGCCACCGAGCTGTTGGTGTCCAACGACATCCTCAGCCTCAACGTGCTGCTCAACAACCTGACCAAGAACAAGCTGGTGGCCCACGCGGCCATCTACAGCATGGATAACCGCATCCTTGCCGAGGCCGGTCAGCGCCCCAAGCACGGCCTGCTGGGTGAAGCCGAAGGCATTTATCAGAGCAAGATCACCTTCCAGGACGTGACCGCCGGGCAGTTGCGCATCAGCCTGGACATGGACCAGTTCCAGCAGCCGATGACCATCAGCCTGCAGAGCATGGGCATTTTGAGTGCGATCCTGCTGGCGCTGTCCCTGGCCCTGAGCCTGCGCCTGGGTCGGCATATCTCCACGCCGCTCCTGCAATTGCGGGTGTGGCTGCGCCATATCGACGAGTACACCCCCGGCACCGATCGTCAGGACGAAATCGGCGACCTGGCTCGCCAGCTGCACGCCAGTTTCGCTCCGGAACCGGCAGAGCCCGAGCCTGTGCCGGAGCCTGAGTTCGACGACATCGAAGACGACGAGGCCGAGCCGGGGTTCGAAGTGCGCAACCTGCGCGACCCGAGCTTCGACGAAACCCGCCCGATGGCGGCCATGAAAGCGGCACCTCGGCGGGTCGTCAGCACCGTGGAAGATGATGACGACGAAGACGCCTTCGCCGATCTGCTCGACGATGCACCGGACAGCGCAGCCAAGCCGCTGGCCAAACCGGTGGTTTCCAATGTGCCGCAGCACAGTGCGGTTCTGGCGGTGCAACTGGGTTCTCAGGAGCAACTGCGCCGCCTGCCCCGCACGCGCCTGGAAGAACTGCTCAAACGCTATCGCGATTGCCTCGACCAGGCTGCCTCGCTCTACCAGAGCGAACTGCACACCCTGAACGATGGCAGCACGCTGATGCTGTTCCATACCGAAGACAGCGGCGATGACTACCTGACCAACGCCATCTGCTGCGGTGAACTGTTGCGAGCGCTGGGCCACCAATTGCAGATCGAGGTCGCCGACAGCGGCATCACCCTGCAATTGCAACTGGGCCTGACCCTGGGCGACGATTTGTTCGGTCTGAGCCAGATCGACCTGCTGCTGACCGATCCTGCCCAGGACGCCCTGGCCCTGTCGCAACACAGCCGCAACCTGCTGCTGGTGGAGCGCAAGATCAGTGACGACGCCTTGATTCGCCAGCGCGCACGCATTCGACCGATCGCCAGCCCCGAGGGCGCTTGCTGCGTGGAACGCTTGATGGAGCCTTATCCGTCGATGCTGGAGCGGCAACTGGCGCGGATGCATGAGCGTCGGGCGTAAGCCTTAAGCCAGATGTAAAGAAGCCCGCAGACGAGTGATCGTCTGCGGGCTTCTTTGTTGCCCGTCCGGACGCCTTCGCGAGCAAGCCCGCTCCCACAGTTGACCGCATCCCCCTGATGGAACTCGGTCGACTGTGGGAG
>NZ_LYVP01000226.1 GCF_001984065.1 Pseudomonas sp. KK4 | reverse complement strand
CGAGCTCGCTCGCGATGGTCGTCAACGATGACGCGGGTAACCTGATGCCCCGCGTCGTTCTTGCGTCCATCGCGAGCGAGCTCGCTCCTACAGGGTTGGGTGTGGATCAGTTCAGGGCTTCAACGATGGCCTTGGCCAGCGGGCCGCCGGAAGCGGGGTTCTGGCCGGTCATCAGGCGACCGTCGACCACGACCTTCTCCTGCCACACTGGGGCCGCTGAATAGTCAGCCCCTTCGGCGCGCAGTGCATCTTCCAGATTGAACGGCACGTCCGCCTGGGCGTAGCCCGCTTCCTCGTCGTTGGAGAACGAGGTCAGCTTGCGGCCCTGGACCAGCGGGGAGCCATCCGGCAGTCGGGCACCGATGAAGGCCGCCGGACCATGGCACACGGCGGCGACGATCTTGCCGCCGTTCCAGGCGCGTTCCACCGCACGCTTGACCTCGGGATCGTTGGCGATATCGACCATCGGGCCCAGGCCGCCGGGGAAGAAGATCGCGTCATAGTCCAGCACATCCACTTCCGACAGCTTGCGGCTGTTGGCCATGCGACGGATCGCGGCGCTGTTGCGGAAAGCCAGTTGCGATGGATCGGTTTCGTCGTAGCCGTCTTCCGGCGGGGTGCCGCCCAGTGGCGAGGCGTATTCGACCGCCACGCCCGCTTCGGCGAACACTTCGTAAGGGTGGGCGACTTCCGGGAAGAAGTAGCCGGTCGGGCGGTTGTTCGGGCCGATGTGCGCGGTGTTGGTGAGGATGAACAGGACGTGTTTGATGCTCATGGTTGATGCTCCTACAGAGGTTGATAACGCAGATTCAATTCAGATTCAGGCGGCTGCCGCGTGACGTACCGGCGCAGGGCGACGGTTACCGATGCGGGTCAGGCCAAACAGCGCCAGGCCGGTCAGTGTCAGGGCAAACCCGGCCCAGGCCGGGGAGAGCAGGCCGTAGCCAGCATCGAGGGTGGCGCTGCCGCCCCAGGCGCCGATGGCATTGCCCAGGTTGCACGCCGCCAGGGTCATGGCGCCCATCAGCGAAGGGGCTGCGGGGGCGAGTTTGGTCAGGTGCACCTGGATGGTTGGCAGGGACGCCATCAGCCCGGCACCGAGGACAAACAGGGCAGGGAACAGCACCCACGGGTTTTGCCCGGCCTCGGCGATGATCACCAGCACTGCCAGCGCAATCCCAAAGCCCAGGAGGATGCCGCGTAGGGTGTAGCGGTCAGCCATGCGCCCACCGACGATATTGCCGGCGGTCATGCCCAGGCCGAAGATCGCCAGGGCCACCGGGATCATGCTCGGCGCCAGGTGTGCCGCATCGGTCACGATCGGGCCGACGAAGGTGTAGACCGCAAACAGGCTGGCGATCCCGGTGGTGGCCACCGCCATCACCGCCCAGACCTTGCCTTTGCGCAGCGCCGACAGCTCTTGAGTGATCGGCGAACCGTTCAACGCGTCGGAACGTGGCAGCCACTGACGGATCGCCAGCAGCGCCAGGCCCGACAGCACCGCCACCGCCAGGTAGGTTTCACGCCAGCCCAGGTGCTGACCGAGGAAGGTCGCCAGCGGCGAGCCGATGATGGTCGCGACGGTCAGCCCGGTCATGACAATGGCGAAAGCCTTGCCTTCCTGACCGGGACCCATGATGTAGGACGCAACCATCGCGCCCGCACCGAAATACGCACCCTGGGGAAGACCACTGATAAAGCGCGCCGCCATCAGCAGGTCCAGGTCGGTGGCCACTGCCGACAGCACGTTGCCGACCACGAACAGTGCCATCAAGGCCAGCAACAGCGTGCGCCGGTTCAACCGGGCCGCGGCCAGGGTCACCGCCGGTGCGCCGATCACCACGCCCAGTGCATAGGCGGTGACGGCATTGGTGGCCTCGGGCACATCGACGCCCAGGCTTTCGGAGAACAGTTGCAGGATGCCCATGCTGGCAAATTCGGACGTGCCGATGCAGAAGCTGCCGAGGGCCAGTGCGAACAACGCCAAAGCTTGCGACAGTTTGTTGGGTGATGGGTTAGCCATGGATGCTTTCCTCGAAGAGCGTTGGGAGCGTTTCGGATGGCCCAACTATCGTTCAAGGGGAGATATTCAAGAAATTTACTTACTTGATGTTAGATATTCATAGGGCATTATGTCTGCCAAATCAGTGAACCGAGCGATGCCAAGCCATGCGTTACGATCTCAACCTGTTGCCGGTGTTTGTCGCGCTGATGGAGGAGCGCAGCGTGACCCGCGCCGCGCTGCGCCTGGGCATCACCCAGCCGGCGCTGTCCAACGCTTTGAACCGCCTGCGCGACACCCTGCAAGACCCGCTGTTCATCCGTGAGCGATACGGGATCAAGCCGACACAGTTCGCCGAAGAAATCGCCCCAGTGATCGCCGAGACCCTGGCCACCCTCGATGGCGTGCTGGCCGGGCGTCAGCACTTCGATCCCGCCACCGCCACCCGACAGTTCAACATCGCCGCCAACAGCTACGTCGAAATCGTGCTCATGCCCAGCATCATCGCCAGGCTGCGGCAGTTGGCGCCGGGGGTGAAAATGTCGCTGATACCGTTCGGTTACGATCTGGCGGAAACCGGGGTGATTTCCGGCACCACGGACATGGTGCTGGGCCGCATCGTCGAGCCGCCCGATAACCTGATCATTCAACATCTGATGGACGACGGCCTGGCGTGCGTGGTGCGGGCCGACCATCCGGACATCGACCGCAGTATGTCCCGCGAGCAATACGAAGCCCTGCGCCACGTCAACATCCAGCCACCGGGGCGCTTGCGGGCAGGGCTGTTCCAGGTCCTCGACCGCCAGGGCCTGCGCCGCGAGCTGGCGATTTCCGTGACGCATTTCCTGGCCGTGCCGGAGATCATCGCCGTGACCGATTACTGCGCCACCTTGCCCCGGCTGATCTGCAACCAGATCGCCAAGGATTCACGGCTCAAGGTGGTGGAGGCGCCGGTCGATCTCGGCACCTTCCCCGTAGAGATCGCCTGGCACGTGCGGTATCGCAACGACCCGGCACACCGCTGGTTCCGGCAATTGCTGGTGGAGACGGCGGCGGAGTTGTCCGGTGCAAGCTGATGTTCGGCTCTCCTGCAGGAGCGAGCCTGCTCGCGATGGCGGTGTGTCAGGCACAGGTGATGCTGGCAGTGCCGGCCTCTTCGCTGGCAGGCCAGCTCCCACAGTTTGATTGGGGTGAAGGCGAAATTTGCGTCCGTTGGAGATCCAGTGTGGGAGCGGGCTTGCTCGCGAAAGCGGTGTGTCAGGCC
>NZ_LYVP01000225.1 GCF_001984065.1 Pseudomonas sp. KK4 | reverse complement strand
CTGTCGGCATCGAACCGGATGTCGCTGATGCCGTTCGCGCAGATATCGACGCGCATCGGTGGAGCGGCTACGGTGATTCTAGCGACAGTGTTGTTGAAGATTTTTGAGTGACTTCAACATCGGCGCATACCCCGTAGGAGCGAAGCTTGCTCGCGATGAGGTCGGATGGGCTTGATGAGCTTTGTGTGTTCATCGAGCCCTGATGTTCAGGGGCAAACGCGATTCCCACACATCATCACTTCAGGTCTTGTGTCAGTTTTAAGAGTTACCTAAATAAACTGCCCCATCCAAAAAAACCATCACCCAAGGCTCATTTTATGAAGTGCAAAATATATCCAGCTCATGAACATCAGAAAACTTAAAAGACAATTGATCGGCTGATTAACAATCAGCCAATTCACCTCTGAAATGAATAAACCTGAAAGCCCAGCAACCAAACCGTCAACATCATTATCCCAACAAGCAAACTGCAGCTTACATTCTTTTGACACACGCCACGCAACTTTGGCCCAAAACTAAACCCCTTTGTAAAAAGCATGAAGGTATCGCAACCCACGACACCCTTTCAATTTCGATCGACAATAACAACGCAATTACTTTTAAAAACTATTCATCGCCAATCTACTTGCTCAACATGAGTACGGTCTCTTATTTACTGCTAATAATTAAATTTTTGGCTTTCTACCATTGCTACAAACCGCACTATTTCTAGAGGATCACGCTCGACGACGCCCAGATAATGATGATACTCATTAACCAGCAAGGGATAACCAACCACACAACTAATACTAAACAAATCAAACAATACTTTATAATCATTACTATTTTTAGTATTACAAAACTCCCACCCTGATGGAATGTTAGCATCAACCAATTTAAATAAACTGCTTGGAGCCCAAAACGGAGCTTGCTCTGGAGCTCGAACTAAAAAATCCACTCGATCCCGAATGAATAAAATACCATACACGACATAGCTGGCCCCAACGCACAAGGGAGAGTAGTCAGTTTCGTCAACCTCACCTAAATAACGCTCCGCCTGAGGGATAGCGCTACCAAAATTATGTTGGCAAATGGCAAGCATACTTTACTCACTTAAATTTAAAGTCATCGATAGCTCCGGTAATAGAGTTTCGTACGTAATGAATTTCTATGCCATTGATATTTTGGGCTGACTTCACCCAACCTTCGGTAGCTGGCCATCGTGGATCAGTCATGGGAACCGGCAGGGGACGACCAGCGGCAGGATTTGAAAGGGCCTGCTCCAATGCAAGTTTTTCATTTAAATTAGCGGGCGTAGATCTGCCCGTTGAACCTAAGCCTAGGGGTTTGTTGACTACAGGAAGGGGTTCAACGCTTTTCGATCCCCCTGTGCTTGGCTTACCGCCACCAACTACGCCAGCCAGGGTCTGCGCCACCGCCGACCAGAAACCCGCCTCAGGACCATCCCGCTGAACCACCACCTCAGTGGTAATCGTGTTTTGAGCAGTCTGATTACTTTCCGGGATGATCCAACCTACGATTGCAGCGCCGGAATCTCCATTGCGCCGGAGCTGCTCAGCGAGCTCTTGGATTTTTGGCGCATCGCTTTGAATCTGCGCAGAAATCTCCTTACACGCACTGATATTCGTTTGACAAAAACTGGCAAGCTCCTTGTTTCGTTGCTCATCCAGCGAAGCATACCTTTCTCGCACATTATCTCTGCACGATTGCGACTCACACCTGGCTTGCTCGTCGAGCATCTCCACTACTTCGTGGTGCAGCAAGTAATTATAGTTGGTGGCATCTTTTGCGATGGTCCCACCTTGTTGGACATTACCGCTACTAATAGCCGCCGCAGCCACGCCTACCAGCTGTGAAGACATCAACAACAAGTTGCTGTCGTTTTTCACCAACGCCGCCAACTCACGTACAAGCGCTTCATTGGCGCCAGCAGCCAATGCACCCGTTTTGAAATCGCCTCCCGCCGCTTCGTTCAGCAAGCCACCGACCACAGCGTGCAAGGCTATTTTTTCCGGGCTACCGTCTAACCAGCCTTGTTTCGTCGAGAAATCGCCCACCGCATTGAACGCCGCCGCATTTAGCGTGCTGAGCAATGAGCCCTTCAGTGCATCACCAAAATTGGCATGCTGGCCAAGCGCACTGCTCAAGGCTGTGGACGTGCCGTTTTGCAGCAACTGGTTACCAGCAAACCGGCTCACGCCTTCCAAACTGCTCAAATCAACGTTGACTTTCCCAGTAATAGGATTAGTTGATGTCTTCAGAATGCCGTCGTAAACACCAGCCGTTAATCCAGCCGTCACCGCTGAAATCACGTAGCCCTTGAGCGCATTCGATGACGTCACGTCCTTGAATACCGCTCCAAGGTTCCCTCCATTGTTGATAAAACTGGTTGTCGCATTCGTTGCGGCCCCGGTTGCCACCGCCGCAAGCCCCGCTGCTCCGATGGTTCCCATGCTGGCGGTCATGGCGCTAAATGCCGCAGGTCCGACAAAAGCCGCCATCACGATGGCAATGATCAACTGCGATGCAGGGCCTAACCCTGAATTGCTGTACTTGAATGACTCGTGGATCTCCTTGACCAACTTCCAGTCGACATCTCCGCGCGCCTCGGCCTGCTTCAGCCACGCCAGTTGCGGATCGGCCTTGACCATCGCATCGATGGATTGGCTGACGGTCTGCTGGTCGATTTGTTTGACGTCGATTTGCAAGCCATCGACTGCCTTGATCACAATGTTGCCATTTGCAATCATTTGGGTTTGACGCAAGGTTTCGTCGGTATTGCCTTTACCTTTCGAGGAGACCCATGCGGCACTGTTGTCGCTCTTGATGTGGCTCTCATCATGAAGGTCTTTAACTCCTTCAAAAATGATTGCTCCACCACTGTCCAGCGTGATGTCCTTACCACTCTCCAACTTCGCGGCCTGATAACGCTGATCTCCCCCACTGACCAGCGTCAAATCTCCACCCGAGGTGATCTCGCTGCCGACATGCGTCACCTTGGTCACCTCATCCCGACGCGTCTCCTTCTGCCCAAAACTGCCCTTTTCCTTCTTGTCATACAGCGAATAATCACTGTCCTGCGCGGCCAACAATTCGAGGTTGTTACCCGCCACCAGGTACGCTTCATCCCCGGCCGTAATCCGGCTGGAAATCAGCGTCAGGTCATTGCCCGCGCTCAGCGCCACGTCGCCGCCCGCCGTGATCGTGCTGGCAATTTGTTTAACGTGATCTTCCTGCGCAGTGACTTTCTTGGTCTTGTAGTAGGAGTGGCTTTCATCAGCTCCCGAGGCCACGGTCAGGTTGCCTTCGGCGGCCAGGCCGATGTTGCGCTTGGCGTCGAGGTCGCTGGCGACGATGCTCACGTCGCGGCC
>NZ_LYVP01000224.1 GCF_001984065.1 Pseudomonas sp. KK4 | reverse complement strand
ATTCGCTGTATGACAAGAAGGAAAAGGGCAGTTTTGGGCAGAAGGAGATGCGGCGGGATGAGGTGACCAAGGTCGTCAATGTGGGGAGTGAAATCACTGCTGGCGGCGACTTGACGTTGGTGAGTGGCGGGGACCAGCGGTATCAGGGTGCCAAGCTCGACAGTGGTAAGGACATCACGCTGGACAGTGGCGGCAGCATTACTTTTGAGGCGGTGAAGGACCTGCATCAGGAGAGTCACGAGAAGAGCAGCAATAGCCTGGCCTGGACGAGCGCCAAGGGTAAGGGCAACACCGATGAGACCTTGCGGCAGACCCAGATGGTCGCCAACGGCAACATCGTGATCAAGGCTGTCGACGGCCTGAACATTGATATCAAACATATTGATCAGCAGTCGGTGCGCGAGACCATTGATGCGATGGTGCAGGCTGATCCGCAACTTGCGTGGCTTAAAGAGGCTGAGGCGCGAGGGGATGTCGATTGGCGCCGGGTGCAAGAGGTTCACGAGAGTTTCAAGTACAGCCATTCAGGGCTGGGTCAGGGGGCGGTGCTGGCCATCATGATTGTCGTTGCTGCGTTGACGGCAGGTGCGGCGAGCGCTGCGTTAGGCTCGGCGGCAGGGGCTGGTGCGGGTTCTGGCACCGCCATGGCAGCAGCGGGCACTTCCGCTGCTGGCGTTGCGACAGGCGCCGGTTGGGCAAACGTCGCATTGACCGCCGTAGCGACTTCGGCGGCCGGTTCCGCCACGGTGAGTACGATCAACAACAAAGGCAATCTCGGTGCTGTCCTCAAAGACGTCACCTCCAGTGATGCCCTCAAGGGGTATGCGATTACGGGTATCACGGCGGGCATGACCGCTGCCTACTTCAATGACTGGACCGGCACCACCACTGACCCTGTGACGGGAAAGATCACCACCAACCTCAGTACCTGGAAAGGAATTGGTCAGTTCGCTGCCAATCAAGGCTTGCAGAACGGCACCTCGGCAGCCTTGGGCAGAATTATGGGGCAGGGCGGCGACCTGGGTAATGCGCTGCAAAGCACCCTTTTTAATACGTTAGCTGCTGCCAGTTTTAATGCCGTGGGTGATTACACCAAAGGCGTTTACGCCGATGGCAGCGTCCAGAAGATCATGATTCATGCCGTGGTCGGCGGGCTGTTGACCCAACTCAGCGGTGGCGACTTCAAAACCGGGGCACTCGCGGCAGGCGCCAATGAAGCCTTAGTCCAGCAACTCGATACCTGGGTTGGCGGTGATGAAAACCTGCTGACCATGAGTTCGCAATTGGTCGGTATGCTCGCCGCGGCTACCCAGAGCGGCGCTGATGGTGAAAGCCTGCAGTTGGGCTCCTGGGTGGCGCAAAACGCTACGCAGTACAACTACCTTGAGCACAAAGACATTGACGCGTTCTCCAAGGACATGGCGGGCTGCGGCAAGGATGAGGGTTGTCAAAAGGATAAGTGGGAAAAGGAGTACAACCAGGAAAGCCTGGAGCTTACCCAGGCCGCCATGGACGTCAGTGGGGCACTTGGAGCCAAAGACAAGCTGACTCGAGTGATCGACTCGTTGGAGCCATTGCTGGCGATGGCTTGTGAAACCAACACCTGCCAAACCTACAAGACCGTTTTGATTGAGCGGACTGTTGCGGCGGCGGAACATTTGGCCGGACAAATCTCCGACTGGGGTCCTTCAATGGACCGGTTCGGGTTGTTGGGCACCGGTGCCGCAGTGGGAGAAGTCCCATTGGGCAGCAAACCCCGGCCACCAGGAGCCTCGACGCCGGGGGGATTGGCGCAGGTGGAGAAAGCTGTTGAGTATTTGCGGGGTGCAAAAGGAATAGAAATTGCGCCGGGTAAATTTGATTATCTCTTTGGCCGCGTCGCTAGTAGCTCCCACAATGCTGCTCGTTCGAATCAGCTTGCACTGGAAATGAAGAGGCTTGGTGTTCCCGACAATGCCGCTGGTCGGCAGATGCTAACGGACCACTTGGCGCTTTCGGCTAGAACTGAAGGAAATGTGATAAACACGTTCTCCAACCAGTATGGAAAATTCGAGGTTAAAGAGTCATTATTCGTGGGGCCGTCAGGCAAGGCTGCTAACTTTCAGAGCACGTTCCAGGTTCTTGATGACGGAACTCGTAAACTGAGCACAGTCATACCGCTTCACTGAGGATGCAGTAATGGAGTTTCCGAGTGAAAATGATTTTTTGGAGGAGTTTGGTATCGAGCCTACTGAGGTCGATCCAAGCTTGGCCTTATGCCGCTATACAGTTAAGTCAATAAATAGCGATCTTGAGTTGGAATTTTCTTTTAGTGCAGTTATGGAATCGTTTCAGGTTGTATTAAGACTCACCATGCAGGAGCTAGCAGTCATTTCGTCGGAAAACGTTAAATCTATCGAGATGGTGCGCGATAATTTAGAGGCGGGAGTTCGTGTTGTCTTTGAAATTTGTGGTTCAATTTCAGAGGCAAGGGTTATATTTGAACCTGATTTGAGCTGTCGATGGTGGACGTTGCGTAAAACGTAGCTGGGGCTCTTTAACTTTGCTGCTTGATTGGAGCAAAAGGTATTCAGAATGTTCCTGGTTTTGGAGAGGTGGATGACTTCTTTACTTTTCAATCGACTAACCTCAACATTCCTAACTCAGGTGCGAGCAGTGCAGCAATGCTGTTAAGCTTGAAATGCAATTGGTCGCTGAACAGGCAGCTGGAACATAGGCTCCGGCACAGATCAATGGCTATTAATCTCGTACTTTAGAGCAATTTGCGGGAAGAGATGGCGGTATTGGCGTGAGCCAGTCTGCCCTCAATAGCGCTTGGTCTGACCCTCAAAAAATTGAATATGTCCCTTCAAAGTACGGTCCAATATTTAGATATGCTGGGACGGACGCCGTCATAGTGGTCAATGCTGAAGGTAAAGTAGTCATTGGATGGGGAAAATCGTCTTCGGGGACAGGAAAAGTTAATTGTGAGTCTTAGGGCAGATTAAGACTTGCGATCTTCATGGGTTTCCGGAAAGTGTAACAACGTTCCAAGGAGCCGGACAGGTGACGAAGATTACAGGGGGGATGGTATTGCGAGGAAGAATGGCGGGGTTTTCTTTCTTTCTTTATTTGAACGTGTTCTATCTTTTTTGAATATGCGTCAACGCTAGTAGTTGCGGCAACGAGAAAGTCAGAATTGGATTTTTTCCCATTTTTGGTTTGGCTGTGGGGGGTGTGAGCAGGCAACAGGGAGTGACTCCCGAAGATTCGGGCTTGATGAACAATTGATGCTCATCAAGCCCGCTTGCTCTCAAACAAAAACCTTCAACAACACCGTCGCCAAAATCACCGTAGCCGCCCCACCAATGCGCGTCGATATCTGCGCAAACGGCATCAGCGACATCCGGTTCGAGGCCGACAGGATCGCCACGTCCCCAGTCCCGCCCAACCCGCTATGGCAGCA
>NZ_LYVP01000223.1 GCF_001984065.1 Pseudomonas sp. KK4 | reverse complement strand
GCGCTGGCCCCGCCGCGCCCCCGCCACCGCCATGCAAGCAGGAGCACTGTGATGGATATCGATCTGCTGAGTAACCTGTTCTACGCCATGGTCCGCTGCGGCACGCCGTTGCTGCTGGTGGCCTTGGGTGAGCTGATCTGTGAGAAGAGCGGCGTACTCAATCTGGGCCAGGAAGGGATGATGCTGTTTGGCGCGGTGATCGGTTTCATCGTTGCCTTCAGCACCGGCAACCTGTGGCTCGGCGTGCTGCTGGCGATGCTCGCCGGGATGCTGCTGTCGTCACTGTTTGCGGTGGTGGCGCTGGTGTTCAACGCCAATCAGGTGGCCACCGGGCTGGCGTTGACGATTTTCGGTGTGGGCCTGTCGTCCTTTGTCGGCGCGGCGTGGGTCGGCAAGCCGTTGGCGGGTTTCGAGCCGCTGGCGATTCCGTATCTGAGCGACATTCCGCTGATCGGCCGAATGCTGTTTGCTCAGGATGTGCTGGTGTACGGGTCATTCGTGCTCTTTGCGCTGGTGGCCTGGGTGATTCTGAAAAGCCGCGTGGGTCTGATCATTCAGGCGGTCGGGGAAAACCCGGACGCGGCCAGCGCCATGGGCCTGCCGGTGTTGGGCATTCGAGCCTTGGCGGTATTGTTCGGCGGGGCGATGGCGGGGTTGGCCGGGGCTTATCTGTCACTGGCCTACACGCCGATGTGGGCGGAGAACATGAGCGCCGGTCGCGGCTGGATTGCCCTGGCGCTGGTGGTGTTCGCCAGTTGGCGGGTGTGGCGTTTGCTGCTCGGGGCCTACCTGTTCGGGCTTGCCAGCATTCTGCATCTGGTGGCACAGGGTTTGGGGTTGGCCATTCCATCGAGTTTGCTGGCGATGTTGCCGTACGTGGCGACGATTGTGGTGTTGGTGCTGTTGTCGCGCGATGCGGTGCGGACCCGGTTGTATGCGCCAGTGTCGTTGGGGCAGCCGTGGCAGGCTGGGCACTAGCGTATGCCTTCAGGGCCTCTTGGCTGGCAGGCCAGCTCCCACAGGTATCCGAGACAAAACCTGTAGGAGCGAGGCTTGCCCGCGAAGGCGGCCGCCCGGACAACAATGCACTCGACGCCGTGCACCAGGCATTGCAGCATAGGCCCACACTCATGATCCTCATTCAGGAAGCCACTCATGTCCAAGGCAAAAACTGCACTCATCATCGGCGCCTCCCGGGGGCTGGGCCTGGGGCTGGTGAAAACCCTGCTGGCCGACGGCTGGCATGTCACCGCCACCGTGCGCGATCCACAAAACGCCCAAGCCTTGCAGGCTCTGGGCAAGGTACGGATCGAGAAGCTCGACATCGACGATCAACAAGCGGTGAACGCCCTGAGCCAGCAACTCAAGGGCGAAGTGTTCGACCTGTTGTTCGTCAATGCCGGGGTCAAGGGGCCGGACGTGCAGACACCGGGCGGTGCGACGCTGGCCGAAGTCGGTCAGTTGTTTTTCACCAACGCCGTGGCGCCGATCAACCTGGCCCAGCGCTTCGTCGGTCAGATTCGTCCAGACACCGGCGTGCTGGCGTTCATGAGTTCGGTGCTGGGCAGCGTGACCATGCCCGACGCGCCGGAGCTGGCGCTGTACAAGGCCAGCAAAGCCGCGCTGAACTCCATGACCAACAGCTTCGTCACACAGCTGGGCGAGCAGAAACTCACCGTGCTGTCGCTGCACCCGGGCTGGGTGAAAACCGACATGGGCGGTGAAGGCGCCGATATCGATGTGCAGACCAGCACCCGTGGGTTGGTGGATCAAGTGAATGCCTATGTCGGCAAGGGTGGGCATCATTTCGTGAATTACCGAGGCGAAACCATTCCCTGGTAACAACACGGATCGTACATGTGGGAGCAGCGGTGCGACGATTCGACAAGGGATTTGTGTTGTCCTGTCGGTCGAGGCTTGCCCGTAGATCGCTTTTGATCGACACTTCGCACCTCGCCTCCCCGGCGACCCTGGATCAGCAGACAGGGCAACACTGAGCTGGCAACCCTGAACCCCACTTTCAGAGGAGCCGGCAACATGCCTGCGACCCGTACCTGGTTAAAAAACCCTCTCGCCATTTTCACGGCCAACGGTCTCGATGCCCGTGGCGGCCTGGTGCTGCAAGACGGCGTGATCGTCGAAGTGCTCGGCCTTGGCCAGCAGCCGTCCGCACCGTGCAATGACGTCTTCGACGCCCGCGAACACGTGATCCTGCCGGGCCTGATCAACACCCATCACCACTTCTATCAAACCCTGACCCGCGCCTGGGCGCCGGTGGTCAACCAGCCGCTGTTCCCCTGGCTGAAAACCCTGTACCCGGTCTGGGCCCGACTCACCCCGGAAAAACTCGCCCTCGCCAGCAAGGTCGCCTTGGCCGAGCTGCTGCTGTCCGGTTGCACCACGGCGGCTGACCACCATTACCTGTTTCCCGAAGGCCTGGAAAACGCCATCGACGTGCAAGTCCAGAGCGTGCGCGAACTGGGCATGCGCGCCATGTTGACCCGTGGCTCCATGAGCCTGGGCGAGAAGGACGGCGGCCTGCCGCCACAGCAAACCGTGCAGGAAGGCCAGGTGATCCTCGATGACAGTCAGCGCCTGATCGCCGAGTACCACGAACGCGGTGACGGCGCGCAAATCCAGATCGCCCTGGCACCCTGCTCGCCGTTCTCGGTAACGCCGGAAATCATGTCGGCCAGCGCCGAACTGGCCAACAAGCTCGATGTGCGCCTGCACACGCATTTGGCCGAAACCCTCGACGAGGAAGACTTCTGCCTGCAGCGCTTTGGCCTGCGCACCGTGGACTATCTGGACAGCGTCGGCTGGCTCGGCCCACGGACCTGGCTGGCCCACGGCATCCACTTCAACCCGGACGAAATCACCCGCCTCGGCGCCGCCGGCACCGGCATCTGCCATTGCCCAAGCTCCAACATGCGCCTGGCGTCCGGTATCTGCCCGAGCATCGAACTGACCGATGCCGGTGCACCGCTGGGCCTTGGCGTGGATGGCTCGGCCTCCAACGATGCCTCGAACATGATCCTCGAAGCGCGGCAGGCGCTGTATATCCAGCGCCTGCGCTACGGCGCCGAGAAAATCACTCCGGAACGGGTGCTGGGCTGGGCCACCAAGGGGTCGGCGCAGTTGCTCGGCCGCAGCGACATCGGTGAAATCGCCGTGGGCAAACAGGCGGACCTGGCGCTGTTCAAGCTCGATGAACTGCGCTTCTCCGGCAGCCACGATCCGGTGTCGGCGCTGCTGCTGTGCGGCGCCGACCGCGCGGACCGGGTGATGGTCGGCGGCCAGTGGCGAGTGATCGATGGGCAGGTGGAAGGGCTGGATCTGAAGGGATTGATCGCGGATCACACCCAGGCGGCCCGGCAGTTGATCGCGGGTACCTGATCCACCACTCCCCCTGTGGGAGCGGCGGTGCGACGATTCGACTTGCTCGCGAATGCGGTGTGTCATTCAACCTTGGTG
>NZ_LYVP01000222.1 GCF_001984065.1 Pseudomonas sp. KK4 | reverse complement strand
GCGTTGTGTCAGTTTGCCCATCAGTCGTCTGACACACCGCCTTCGCGAGCAAGCCCGCTCCCACAGGTGATTCGTCGCGGCCCAAAACCTGTACGGATTCGACAGCCGAGCCACGCTGCAAAGCCCTTCCCTGCGTTTGCCCCGGCAAACCCCAGTGCAAAAAAGTATCAATTGAAGTGCGACGGATGATTTGTCTCGCACTCGATTGAGCGCTGTAATCAGCGCAGATTCTTCCTACAAAGGAAGACACAAAAACAATAACTGTCCTTCTGCAACCCACCCGGGTGCAGAAAAGGAGTGCACGATGCAACCTTCTGTAAAAGCTCTGCTCGCCCTCACCTGCATGACCCTCAGCAGCGTCAGCCTCGGCGCTCAGACCCTGACCATCGCCACCGTCAACAACAGCGACATGATCCGCATGCAAAAGCTTTCGAAAACCTTCGAGGCCGAGCATCCGGACATCAAGCTCAATTGGGTGGTGCTGGAAGAAAACGTCCTGCGTCAACGCCTGACCACCGACATCGCCACCCAGGGCGGTCAGTTCGACGTGCTGACCATCGGCATGTACGAAGCGGCACTGTGGGGTGCCAAGGGTTGGCTGGAGCCGATGAAGGACTTGCCGGCCAGTTACGACCTTGACGACGTGTTCCCGTCGGTGCGTGAAGGCCTGTCGGTCAAGGGCTCGCTGTACGCCCTGCCGTTCTACGCCGAAAGCTCCATCACCTATTACCGCACCGACCTGTTCAAGGACGCCGGCCTGACCATGCCCGAGCGTCCGACCTGGAGCCAGATCGGCGAGTTCGCCAGCAAGCTCACCCACAAGGATAAAGAGCAGTACGGCATCTGCCTGCGGGGCAAGGCCGGCTGGGGCGAGAACATGGCGCTGATCACCACCGTCGCCAATGCCTATGGCGCACGCTGGTTCGATGAGAAGTGGCAGCCGGAATTCACCGGCCCCGAGTGGAAGAACGCGCTGAATTTCTACGTCGACACCATGAAGCAGTCCGGCCCACCGGGGGCTTCGAGCAACGGTTTCAACGAAAACCTGGCGCTGTTCAACAGCGGCAAATGCGCGATCTGGGTCGATGCCAGCGTGGCCGGCTCGTTCGTCACCGACAAGACCCAGAGCAAGGTCAGCGATCACGTCGGCTTCACCTACGCTCCTCACGAAACCACCGACAAGGGCTCGGCCTGGTTGTACTCCTGGGCCCTGGCGATCCCCACCAGTTCCAAGGCCAAGGACGCGGCGAAAACCTTCAGCGCCTGGGCGACCTCCAAGGAATACGGCGCCCTGGTCGCCAATACCGATGGCATCGCCAACGTACCGCCGGGCACCCGGGCCTCGACCTACAGCGATGCCTACATGAGCGCCGCGCCGTTCGCCAAGGTCACCCTGGAATCGCTCAAGGCAGCGGACCCGAGCAAGCCGGGCGCCAGGCCTGTGCCTTACATCGGCATCCAACTGGTGACCATCCCCGAGTTCCAGGCGGTGGGCACCCAGGTCGGCAAGCTGTTCTCGGCGGCCCTGATCGGCCAGACCACGGTCGACCAGGCTCTGGCGGCGGCCCAGCAGACCACCGAACGGGAGATGAAGCGCGCGGGTTATCCCAAGTAACCCCTGCGTCCCCGCTCTTGCTCTTGGTGGGAGCGGGCTTGCTCGCGAAGGCGCTGTGTCAGTTTACCCATCAGTCGTCTGACACGACGCTTTCGCGAGCAAGCCCGCTCCCACATTGGATCTCCTCAGGTCTGTATGACTCGGTGTGAACACCATGAATATCTCAACTGCCAAAGCTCAAATGGACATTGCCCAACCCGTGCGCAAAAACCGCCTGGCCAACCCCGGCTGGTTTCTGGTCAGCCCTTCGGTGGCGTTGCTGCTGTTGTGGATGATCGTGCCGCTGGGCATGACCGTCTATTTTTCGACGATCCGCTACAACCTGCTCTACCCCGGCGAAAACGAGTTCGTGGGGCTGGAGAACTTCACCTATTTCCTCACCGATTCGGGGTTCATGCCCGGCGCCACCAATACCCTGCTGCTGGTGGGCAGCGTGCTGCTGATCAGCGTGGTATTCGGCGTATTGATCAGCGCATTGCTGGAGGCCAGTGAGTTTTTCGGCCGTGGCATCGTGCGGGTGATGCTGATCTCGCCGTTCTTCATCATGCCCACCGTCGGTGCGCTGATCTGGAAGAACCTGATTTTCCACCCGGTGTCGGGGATCCTTGCCTACGTCTGGAAGCTGTTCGGCGCGCAGCCCGTGGACTGGCTGGCGCACTACCCGCTGCTGTCGATCATCATCATTGTCTCGTGGCAGTGGCTGCCGTTCGCGATCCTGATCCTGATGACCGCCATGCAGTCGCTGGACCAGGAACAGAAAGAAGCCGCGCGCCTGGACGGTGCCGGGCCGGTCGCGATCTTCTGGCACCTGACCTTGCCGCACCTGGCGCGGCCCATCGCGGTGGTGGTGATGATCGAAACCATCTTCCTGCTGTCGGTGTTCGCCGAAATCTTCACCACCACCAACGGCGGCCCCGGCTACGCCTCGACCAACCTCGCCTACCTGATCTACAACCAGGCGCTGGTGCAGTTCGATGTGGGCATGGCGTCGGCGGGCGGTTTGATCGCGGTGGTCATTGCCAACATCGCGGCCATCATCCTGGTGCGGATGATCGGCAAAAACCTGACAGACAAAGCCTGAGGCCCGCGCCATGACCCTACAACAATCCCGTCGCCTGCAAAGCCTGCTGCTGGGCACCCTGGCCTGGGCCATCGCGATCCTGATCTTCTTCCCGATCTTCTGGATGGTGCTGACCAGCTTCAAGACCGAAATCGATGCCTTCGCCACCCCGCCGCAGTTCATCTTCACCCCGACGCTGGAGAACTACCTGCACATCAACGAGCGCAGCGACTACTTCAGTTTCGCCTGGAACTCGGTGGTGATTTCCTTCAGCGCCACGGCCCTGTGCCTGCTGATCGCGGTGCCGGCGGCCTACTCCATGGCCTTCTACGAAACCCAGCGCACCAAGGGCACGCTGCTGTGGATGCTCTCCACCAAGATGCTGCCACCGGTGGGCGTGCTGATGCCGATCTACCTGCTGGCCAAGAGTTTTGGCCTGCTGGATACGCGCATCGCGCTGATCGTGATCTACACGCTGATCAACCTGCCGATCGTGGTCTGGATGGTTTACACCTACTTCAAGGACATCCCCAAGGACATCCTCGAAGCCGCCCGCCTGGATGGCGCGACCCTGTGGCAGGAAATGGTCCGGGTGCTGCTGCCGATCGCCAAGGGCGGCCTGGCCTCCACGGTGTTGCTGTCGCTGATCCTGTGCTGGAACGAGGCGTTCTGGTCGCTGAACCTGACCTCGTCGAAAGCCGCGCCGCTCACCGCGTTGATCGCGTCCTACTCCAGCCCCGAAGGATTGTTCTGGGCCAAGTTGTCCGCGGTCTCGACCCTGGCCTGTGCGCCGATCCTGATCTTTGGCTGGATCAGCCAGAAGCAGCTGGTGCGCGGCTTGTCGTTTGGTGCGGTGAAATGATTCCGATGCCCACCCAAACCCTGTGGGAGCGGGCTTGCTCGCGAA
>NZ_LYVP01000221.1 GCF_001984065.1 Pseudomonas sp. KK4 | reverse complement strand
GCGCAGCCGAGCGGGAGCAAGCTCCCTCGCCACAAGAGACCCATCACCACAGAACCGTGTGTGACCCAAGACTCAACCGAACCAACAGTATTCAGGTGATGCAATGATGAAGGTGAAGATCGAAAGGATCGTCGACGAAGCGCTGGATATCCGTTCCTTTCGCCTCGTGCGCAGTGACGGCCAGCCGCTCGACACCTATGAGCCGGGTGCCCATGTCGACCTGACCGGCCCCACTGGCGTGACCCGCCAGTATTCCCTGTGCAGCCCGCCCGAGGATCGCCGTGCCTACCTGGTGGCAGTAAAGAAAGAAGCGCAGTCCCGCGGCGGCTCCCTGGCCCTGCACGAGCAGGTGCAAGAGGGCATGGAGCTGGAAATGGGTGCGCCGCGCAACCTGTTCCGCCTCGACCCGGGCGCCGCCGAACACGTGTTGTTCGCCGCCGGCATCGGCGTCACGCCGTTGCTGAGCATGGCCTATCGACTGGCCGAAAGCGGCCAACCCTACCGCCTGCATTACTTCGCCCGCTCGGCGCAGTACGCGGCGTTCACTGAACTGCTGGCGACTCAGTTCGCCGATCACGTCGAGTTCCACTATGGCGTCGAGCCGGGGGATCTGGACGGCGCCTTGAGCGAGTGCCTGGCGCGGGCCGGCAGCGAAGCCCACGTCTACACCTGCGGCCCCGCGCCGTTCATGAACAAAGTGGTGGAAGTGGCGGCGCGCAGTCGCTCTGACGATGCTATCCACCTCGAGCATTTCGCCGCGGACCCGGCAGCCAACAGCGCACCGACCGGCAGTTTCGAAGTGGAACTGGCCAGCTCCGGCGTGGTGCTTCAGGTACCGGCCGATGCCAGTCTGGTGGACGTGTTGCAGGCCCACGGTTGCGACATCGACACCGAGTGCCGCGAAGGCATCTGCGGCACCTGCATCGTCGAGGTGCTGGACGGCGTGCCGGAGCACCGCGACAACTGCCTGTCGAACAAGGAAAAGGCCTCCAACAAGCAGATCTGCGCCTGCGTATCCCGCGCGCTTTCCGCTCGTCTGGTATTGGACATTTAAGCGCTTCGAAGGCTGGAAAGCCGACGCCGGAGCCTGTTGAATGGCGCCCGGCGGTTGTCCAGGGAGGAGACAGCCGGATCAGTAGACGTTTTTATCGAACCGCTCGACGAAGCGGTCAAAAATAACAACAAAAACACGTGAGGCTTTGCGGACATGACTACAGCATCGGCGGTGCGCAACGAGGCGTTCGAAACCTGGCTCAGCCAGGTGAACCAGGCCTGCGGGCGATTCGATGCCCGCGCGCTGGACACCGATTTCTATGGCGAACTGGCGGAGTTCCGCAGCGGCGCGATCAAACTCAGCGTGGTCGACATGGCCCACGTGCATTTGTATCGCAGCAGCAAGGACGTCAGCACCAGCAGCGACGGCCACTTCTACGCGGTGTTCCAGATGCGCGGCAGTTCGCAACTGGAGCAGGGCGACAACCGCGCGCAACTGGGCTGCGGCGACATCGCCCTGATCGACGCCAGCCGCCCCAGCGACATGACCTACAACGACGATTCGCGGCAGTTGTCGCTGATTCTTCCGCGTCAGGTGGTAGAACGTGGCTCGCACTTCACCGCGGTCAACTGCGCCACGCGCATCGGCGCCAGCAGCCCGCTGGCGGCCATGGCCAACAAGCTGATCCTCGAGACGCGCCAGCAGGAAGGCCTGGAGATGCAGGAAAGCGAAGCGGTACTCGACGCCCTGGTCAGCCTGCTGCTGCCGGGGGTCAGCGCGCGGGACAGTGGCGGCGACGCACATGAGCGGCAGTTTCGCAAGATCATCGCCTTCATCGACGAACACATCAGCGACGAAGCCCTGTGCCCGGAGTTGATTGCCCGTGAGGTGGGTGTGTCGGTGCGCGGGCTGTACCGGATGTTCTCCAAGCGCGGCCTGGTGGTGGCGCAATACATCAAGCACCGGCGCCTGGACTTCTGCGCCGAAAACCTGCGCCGCGCCGATGTCGAACAAAAGCTATCGGCCCTTTGCTACGCCTGGGGCTTCTCCGACTCCAGCTACTTCTCCTCAGCGTTCAAATCGCGCTTCGGCGTCTCACCGGGCGCCTATCGCAAGCGCTACAGCCAGCACTGATACCGCATCATCGTTCATCGCCAGCAGGCTGGCTCCCACAGGGGATCTCCAGTGAATACAAGACTTGTGTTCACTGGAGATCCCCTGTGGGAGCTGGCCTGCCAGCGATGGCGGTCCCAATGCCGCCACAAACCTCAGTGTCGCACCGGCTCCTCACCCGGCAGATGCAACACCTCGCGTACCAGCATGGCGATGCTGGTCACGCCCATCTTTTCCTTGATCTTGGTGCGGTGCACGTCAACGGTCTTGACGCTGATGTTCAGCTCCCGGGCGATCACCTTGCTGGCCTTGCCGTCGATCACCAGCATCAACACTTCGCGCTCGCGGCTGGTCAACAGCGCCAGTTTGCCCTGCAGGTTCTGGCGCTGCTGCTGATCGGCCTGGGCGTGCACGGCGGTCTTGAGCGCGGCCTGGATACGGTCGATCATCTGCTGCGGGTTGTAGGGCTTCTCGACGAAGTCCAGGGCGCCGTTCTTCATCGCCGTGACCGACATCGGAATGTCGCCATGGGCCGAGACGAAAATGGTCGGCAGGGTGCTGCCGCGCTGGTTGAGGATTTCCTGCAACTGGAAGCCGCTGGTTTCCGGCATGCGCACGTCCAGCACCAGGCAGGCGGGCTGCCGGGGGTCGTACTGGCTGAGGAACTCTTCGGCGCCGGCAAAGCACTGCGCCTGCACGCTGACGGACTCCAGCAACCACGCCAGCGAAGTGCGCAGGTCCTTGTCGTCGTCAACGATGTAAACAATCGGTTTGCGGGTTTCCATCGGGTCTGCCACGAAAAATTCTATTTATTGTTTTCGCGCGCGTACGCACGGCACACATCGGTTCAGGTTTTCCAACCCGTATGCAGAATACCCACTGTGACCGGCCCTTGCGATAAAGAAACCACCTAGTCGACTAGCGGAAAGCCCACCTCGGCGTGGGGATCGTCAGAATGGTTGCGCGCCTTGCCGGGCCTTAGTCTTGTTCCATCACCTACGGGCCGCAGACGGGCGGTCCTCCTGAAGGAAGGGGCATCGACATGGCCGACCTGAGCCAGCAGCAAATCGACTTTCGCAACGCCATGGCGCAGCTGCCGGCGGCGGTGAACATCATCACCACCAACGGCCCCGGCGGGCGCTGCGGCATCACCGCCAGCGCCGTGTGTTCGGTGACCGATTCGCCGCCCACCGTGCTGGTGTGCGTCAACCGCAACAGCGCCACCCACGACGTGTTCCGCACCAACGGCCGGCTGTGCGTCAACGTGCTGTGCGGCGAACAGGAAGAACTGGCCCGCCACTTCGCCGGCATGACCAAAGTGCCGATGGCCGAGCGCTTCGCCTGGGACCTGTGGGACGACGGCGCCGCCCAGGTCCCGGTCCTGCGTGACGCCCTGGTGCAGTTGGAAGGGCGGATCAGCGAGTGCAAGGAAGTGGGGTCGCATTCGGTGATGTTCGTCGAACTCGACAAGGTTGGCGTCAGGGAGCAGGGCGATAGCCTGGTGTACTTCAATCGCCTGTTCCATCGCCTGGAGCATGCCAGCACGGCCTGCTGAGCAACCCAGGCACAGGAGCAACCTGCGGCAGCTTCTGCAGGTTGCCGGGCCTTTCTGTGGCGAG
>NZ_LYVP01000220.1 GCF_001984065.1 Pseudomonas sp. KK4 | reverse complement strand
GTGCTGGCCTGCAAGAAGATCCTGCATACGTTCGGGATCAAGCCACGGGCCTGGCGCGCAGCCCTGCCGGGTTTGCTGGACAGGTTCTACCGCCACGGCTGACGGTCGTGGGCACCCCCGTCATCGAGTGAACGCAATCACCTGTAGGAGCGAGCATGCTCGCGATGAGCCTGAGAACACCGCGGGGTGTCAGGCAGCCAACGTCAACGTTGACGACCATCGCGAGCAGGCTCGCTCCAACAGGGACGGGTCAGAACCTGTAACCCACACCCACCATGTAAATGAACGGATCCGCATCCACGTTCACCCGTGCCCGGGTGCCCGGTGCGACGGCGTCGTTTTCCACGGTGGCACGGGTGTCGATGTTGATGTAGCGCATCTGCGCGTTGATCAGGATGTTGTCGGTCAGCATGTAGTCGGCGCCGACCTGAAACGCCATGCCCCAGGAGTTCTTGGTGTTGAAGTTGCTGAAGCCATTGGCCCGCGCTTCGCTGCCCACATGCTCGTCGTACATCCAGGTGTAATTGATGCCTGCGCCGACATAGGGCTGGAAGGCGGATTTGGCGTCGAGCGGGTAATACACCAGGCTCAGGGTCGGCGGCAGTTGCTTGAAGCTGCCGAGCTTGCCATTGGCCGCGCTCAGGGCGGTGCCCTTGATTTTGACCTCGTGCTCGAACGGCGTGGCCGCCAGCAACTCGAGACCAAGGTGATCGGTGATCATGTAGGCGAAGTTCAGGCCCAGTTGCGTGTCGCTGCCAAGGGTCGCCTTGCCGCCCAGATCGGCACCGCGCAACGGGCCCTGATCGACCTTGACGCTGGAACTGTCGGTATTGGGATTGACGGTGATCGCACCGGCACGCACCAGGATGTCACCAGCCTGGTGAGCGTGAGCGAGCGGGGCTGCGATCGCCAGAGCAATCAGCGAGGCGCCGAGCAAGGACTTGTTCATGGGGGCTCCAAAGGACGTTAAAAATCTTTGATGTCCAATGGTAAGGCGCCTAACGATTCGGTCTTTTGACTCAGCTCAAGGAAACAGTGATGGGCTTTGATTTTGTGGGGTTTTTGGGGGCCTCTTCGCGAGCAAGCCCGCTCCCACAGGGCATTTGCATGCACCTTGAATCCCCTGTGGGAGCGGGCTTGCTCGCGAAGGCGAACTGCCGGACAGCACAAAAATCAGCGGAATTTCATTCCGGCAATTCATACAGGTAAATCTTGTCCGCCTCCATCTGATACCCGGCATCGGCCAATTCGCTGCTGGAGGCCTTGACCTGCAGGGGACCCTCGACCCAATACGGCTGATACAACTCGTCGACCTTCACCCCCACTTCGCTTTTGACGTGCACGATCTGGTTCGACGGCGGTGGCGGGACGTGGATGCAGGCGCCGAAATACGGCACCAGCAGGAACTCCGTGGTGCGCCCCTCTTCGTTCACTTCCAGCGGCACGATGTAACCGGGCAGGCGAATATCCTGACCATCGAGGGCCTTGACCACAGGCGCGTTGGGCATGTCCTGCCTGGCCGCCGGTGCGGATTCGGCCGCCAGCGCATCGCCCATTTTCGACAGGTCGTGCAGGGGCGTCATGTTCGGCACTTCCGGCATGGCGTCCGGCGGGATCATTTCCGACCAGGTCAGCTCTTTCGGCTCGGCTGCCCACAGCGGCAGGGCGATCACCATCAACAGCGCAAGCAGAGCGCGGGGCATCTTCAACGTCCTCATAATCGGATAGACAAGCCATCGGCCAGGGATTGGCGATACGCGCGCCAGGCCGGCACGCTGCCCATCAGCAGCGCGGCGATCAGAATGCCAGCAAGCAGCGTCCATTCATATTCACTTGGCCATGCCAGCGGCAGAAACAAGCCGTAATTGGCCTGCACGTAACCCTGTGCGGCGGCGATGCACACATACAGCAGCGCCACCCCGGCGACCACGCCCGCCAGCGCCAGGGCGAACGCTTCCAGTACCAGCAGGGTCGCGATGTGCCACGGCCGCGCACCCACCGAACGCAGAATCGCCATCTCGCGCCGGCGTTCGTTGAGGCTGGTGAGAATCGCCGTGAGCATGCCGATCAGCCCGGTCAACACCACGAACAGCGAGATCACGAACAAGGCTTTTTCCGCGGTGCCCATCAGGCTCCACAACTCTTGCAACGCCACGCCCGGCAGGATCGCCAGCAACGGTTCGCCACGGAATTCGTTGATCTCGCGCTGCAAGGCAAAAGTGGAAATCTTGCTGTTGAGGCCGAGCATGAACGCGGTGATCGCCTGTGGCGTCAGGTCCATGTTGCGCGCCTGATCGGCGGTGACGCGACCCTCGCCCCGGGCCGGTACGCCGTTGTGCCAGTCGATGTGAATGGCCTCCATGCCGCCCAGGCTGATGTGCAGCGTGCGGTCCACCGGGGTGCCGGTGCGTTTGAGAATGCCGACCACGGTGAACGGCTTGTCGTCATGCTTGACCAGGCTGATCGCCGCCACGCCATGGGCCAGCACCACGTTGTCACCGAGTTTGTAATGCAGCGCATCGGCCACTTCGGCCCCTAGCACCACTTCGAACGGATCGCTGGCGAAGGCGCGGCCGTCGGCCAGTTCCAGGTGTTGCTGACGACCGTACTGGTAGTGCTCGAAGTAGGCCTCGGTGGTGCCCATCACCCGATAGCCGCGATGCGAATCACCGAGGGACATGGGGATCGCCCACTTCACTTTCGGGTTGTTGGCGAAATGTTCGAAGCTGTCCCAACGGATGTTGTTGGTGGCATTGCCGATGCGAAACACCGAATACAACAGCAGGTTCACCGAGCCTGAGCGTGCGCCGACGATCAGGTCGGTGCCGCTGATGGTGCTGGCGAAACTGGCCTTGGCTTCGGTGCGCACGCGCTCCACGGCCAGCAGCAGGCAGACCGACAGGGCGATGGCGAACGCGGTGAGGATCGCGGTGAAGCGGCGGTTAGCCAGGCTGGCCATGGCTAGACGAAACAGATACATCTCAGACCTCTGCGGACGTGGCGGCGCGATTGAGTTCGGCCAGCGACAGGTGGCGATCGAACAGCGGTGCCAGGCTCTGGTCATGGCTGACGAACAACAGGCTCGACCCGGCCTCGCGGCATTCGGCGAACAGCAGGCGAATGAAGTTCTCGCGGGCGTCGTAGTCCAGGGCTGAGGTCGGTTCGTCGGCGATCACCAGTTCCGGCTGGCCAATCAAGGCTCGGGCGGCGGCGACCCGTTGCTGTTGGCCGATGGACAGCGAGTCGGCGCGACGACTGAGGATGTGCTCATCCTTCAAACCCAGGTGTGCGAGCAAGGTAGCGGCGGCTTTGTCGACACTGCCGTGGCGCTGCCTGGCCCGTTGTGCGCGCAACGTCGAGAAATGGCAGGGCAGTTCGACGTTCTCGCGCACCGACAAAAATGGCAGCAGGTTGAATTGCTGGAAGATGTAACCGGTGTGATCGACACGAAAGTGATCGCGGGCACCGGCCGACAGTTGCGTCAGCTCCTGGCCGAGCAGGCGAATGCTGCCGCGATCAGGCTTTTGCACACCGCCGAGCAGGCCCAGCAGGGTGGTCTTGCCACTGCCGCTTGGGCCCTTGAGGAACAAAGTTTCCCCCGGTTCCAGGCGAAAGCTCGGGATGTCCAGCAACGGCGGGTGACCGGGCCAACTGAAGCCCAGGTCGGACAGTTCGATGAGTGCTTGGGTCATGTGAAACCGGTCAGATTGATGGTGATCCCTGTGGGAGCGGGCTTGCTCGCGAATGCGGTGTGTCAGTCGACATCAGCGT
>NZ_LYVP01000219.1 GCF_001984065.1 Pseudomonas sp. KK4 | reverse complement strand
GCTTGCTCCCGTCGGGCTGCGAAGCGGCCCCAACACCTGCGACCGCGGTGCATCAGTGACTCCGCGTGCAACGGTTCTACGACTGCTTCGCAGCCGGACGGGAGCAAGCTCCCTCGCCACAGAAATGCGCCTTGTTTCAAGCAATGAATGCCTTCACCGATGTTTGCTTTGTGATTTTGAATAGAAAAAGAAATGGAGTTGTACCGATGAAAATGTTTGGCAGGACTCTGCTGACACTGTCCTTATTGGGCGCGATCGCCTCGGGCGCCCAGGCCAATGACAAGGTTCTGCGCGTCTACAACTGGTCGGATTACATTGCCCCGGACACCATCAGGAAGTTCGAAGACGAGACCGGGATCCAGGTGACCTACGATGTGTTCGACAGCAACGAAACCCTCGAAGCTCGCCTGCTGGCGGGCAAGTCCGGGTACGACATTGTCGTGCCGTCCAACAGCTTCCTGGCCAAGCAGATCAAGGCCGGCGTGTACCAGTCGCTGGACAAATCGAAGCTGCCCAACTGGAAGAACCTCAACCCGGTGCTGCTGAAAAACGCATCCGCCAGCGACCCGGACAACGCTCACGCGTTCCCCTACATGTGGGGCTCGATCGGCATTGGCTTCAACCCGGACAAGGTCAGGGAAGTGCTCGGCGCCAACGCCCCGACCCACTCCTGGGACTTGCTGTTCAAACCGGAAAACGCCGAGAAGCTCAAAGCCTGCGGCATCAGTTTCCTCGATTCGCCCACCGAGATGATCCCGGCCGCCCTGCACTACCTGGGCTACCCGGTGAACGATCAGGACAAGGGCCACATCGCTGAAGCCGAGGCGCTGTTCATGAAGATTCGCCCGTCGGTGGCGTACTTCCATTCCTCGAAGTACATCTCCGACCTGGCCAACGGCAACATCTGCGTGGCCGTCGGTTACTCCGGCGACGTGCTGCAGGCCAAGGCCCGCGCCCAGGAAGCCGGTGACAAGGTGAAGATCGACTACAGCATCCCCAAGGAAGGCGCCGGCAGTTTCTACGACATGGTCGCCATCCCCCGCGATGCCGCCAACGTCGACAACGCCTACCTGTTCATGAACTTCCTGATGCGCCCGGACATCATCGCCGAGATCACCAACAACATCGGCTACAGCAACGCCAACGCGGCGGCCACGCCCTTGGTGGACGAGGCGATTCGCAATGACCCGGGGTCGTATCCGCCTGAAGCGGTGATGGCGACGCTGTATGCGGTGCCTGACCAGCCGATTGGCGTGCAGCGGGTGATGACCCGGGGTTGGACCAAGGTCAAACTCGGTCAGTAACTGACACGACGCAGATCCCCCTGTGGGAGCGGGCTTGCTCGCGAAAGCGGTGTGTCAGACGACATCGATGTTGACTGTGCCGCCGCTTTCGCGAGCAAGCCCGCTCCCACAGAGGCCTATGCACGCTCAAGATGTCCATTCATGCAGCGCCTTACCACCGCTGCATCACTCACCTGGCTCCTCGGTTAAGGTGAAGTTTGGCGCCCTCGGGCGCCTTTTTTTGTTGGGGTTTACGCGGTACCCAACGGCCATTCGGCCAGTGGCCGGTACCGCCCCTTGTGGGATTCGAACAGGATGAAGCGATCGGCCCTCAGGAAAAACTCCGGGGCGGTGGGTGATTCCGGGACCGGCGCACGATAGTCGCGGGCCAGGGTCAGATGAGGCCGAAATTCTTTCGGTGCATCCTCCAGACCAAACGGCAACATTGCCTGCTCCAGGTCATACACCAGACGCAGCAACGCCGGCGGTGCCTGCTCCGGCGCCAGCACCAACACCCCTGCCCTGCGCCACACATCCAGGCGATCGAGCACCACGGTCAGGCGCTCGGCCGAGGTCCGCACTGCCGCGGCCGCCTCGCAGACATCGCCGATCTGCGCCACGGCCACGGCCCCCAGAAACTTCAGGGTCAGGTGAAAATTCTCAACCGGCACCGGCCGGCCGCTACGCAGCTGCAAAGCGCTGCGCCACTGGGCAATGGCCTTGCGCTGCGCCGGTGCGCAGTCCAGGGCAAAAAACAGCCGTTTGAACGGCTCACGGGATTCGTCGCTCATGCATGGCACCTCCTGACATCCAAGTTATAGTTCATGCAACCGATTGAACTGGAGGGGGCCATGCGCGAGATCATCAGCAAAGAGCCATGGTGGGCCGTGCCACCGAAACCCGGTCAAGACGAGTCCGAACTCGAATGGGGCTGGCTGGTGCACTACAACGAAGGCGAACCGCGCTTCGAGTTCGTCAGGGAGCGGCCGACCGAGCGCGAGATTCGTGAGCGCAAGAGCTGCAGGATCACCCCGGGCTCGGAGTGATCCTGCGTTGGCAGGTCATGCCTTAACGATGATTTCAAAACCGCCGAAGATCATCCGCTGGCCATCGAACGGCATCGGATTGGCGTCCGGCTGCATGTTCGGGTCAGCCATGATTTTTTCCATCGCGGCGTCGCTGGTGGCCTTGTCCGGCCAGACAATCCAGCTGAACACTACCGTTTCGTCCGGCTCGAGCTTCACCGCCATGGGGAACGACGTCACCTTGCCATCAGGCACATCCGTGCCCCAGCACTCGACCACGCTCAAGGCGCCGTTTTCCTTGAAAATCGACGCGGCCATCTCGGCGTGCTTCCTGAACTTTTCGCGGTTGGCGGTGGGCACTGCAATGACAAAACCACTGACGTAGGACATGGGTGTTCTCCTGATTCAAAGGTTCACGGGTTGATCTGCTGACTAGTCGATTGGCCCGGACTGAATTCGACATGACCGACATCCACCCCGACCGGCGGTTGCGCGCTGGCGGCCAAGTTGCCTTCGATCTGCCCCGCCATGTACAGGGTGCCGGCCATGACCCCGGTGGTGGGGTTCTGCACCAGTTTGGTCCAGGCCTTGTCGAAGGTGTTGCCCAAGCTGCTGCGAATCAGCGCTTCGCTGTCGGGCCGGTCGGCGGCCTGGATCAATGCGCGAATCCCAGCGACCCCGACGGTGATCAGGCCGCCGGCGAGTTTGCCCGCCGCGGCGGCCACCGCACTGGCGGCTCCCCTGGGTGCCATTTCGGCTTCCATGCGCTGGCTGGCGCGTTTGGCCACGGGGGCCATGGCGGTATCGGTGGAGCCCACGCCTTTGTCGCCACCGTCCTTGTGGATCTTGTCGACCAGTGCGGCGTAGGCCGGCAGCGTGTTCAGTTGTTCGGTGTGAACGATCTGATACAGCGAGGCGTCCCGAGCCGGCGGCGGCCCGAGGGCGATGGCGGGGATCTTCTGAATACGCCCGTTGAGTTGGGCCATGGGCACGTCATGGCGCTGGGAGATTTTCTGCAGTTCTTCCTTGAGGATGTCGACGTAGAAGGCGGCAGCCAGGCTGAGGATCGCATCCGGGTCGACCTCTACTGCGGCCGGAGCCAGGACTTTCTCCTGGTAGGCTTCCAGCAGATAGGCGGCCAGGCGTTTTTCCGAAGCGTCCTTCTCGCCCTGAGCGCTCAGGGTGTACCAGCTGACCTTCATCGACAGCCATTCCTGGGTCCAGTAGCTGCTGAACCAGGGGATGAAGTTTTCTTCGGTCAGTTCATAAACCCGCGTGCGCCAGTAGTCCATGGCGCCGCGGGCGTAGATTTTGGTTTGCTCGGTGGCGGACTGCGAGGCTTCGATGATCTCCCGGTCGACTTGCTGCCAGGTGCCGCGCGAGATCATGACCTGCGGCACTTGCACCGGCGCGCGCGGCGCCGTGGCGCATCCGGCCACGACCAGCAGCACGACGACGATCAGCGAACGCAGGCTCAAGATCGTGGCTCCTTTGAGGCCCTCAATTGAGTATAGGTGTCTGTGGTTGTCATCCCGATCGATGGTGACCTTGCAGCCGCCATCGCTGGCAGGCCAGCTCCCACAGTGTTCAGCGGCGATCAGAGAACCCAGTGTG
>NZ_LYVP01000218.1 GCF_001984065.1 Pseudomonas sp. KK4 | reverse complement strand
CAAGTAGGCCGCCAGCACCTCACGATCGCGCAACGCCGCATGGCGCAGATGGCCAAAGCCTATCCCGCCGTGGCAACGAGCAAAGAGTTGGCGCAGTTGCTGATGATCCTCGACGCTTTCCCACGTTTTTTGCGGGCGGCTGAACGTCAGGGCTTGCTCAAGGATTTGGACAAGCGAATCAAAAAGCGCCTGGGCAAGCAGTGGAAGAAACTCGACGAAGCGCTGCACGACCCCGCCCACGATCGGCATCGGTTGCGTCTGCTGATCAAGCGCGTGCGTTACGGCATCGAAGCCTATCCCGAGCTGGACCGCTTGCCGAAACAGGCCTATCCCCGACTGAAATCGGCCCAGGGCGCGCTGGGTGATTGGCATGACTGCTGGCAATGGCTGGCCAAGGCAGAACAGGAGCCGGACCTGCAGCCCTGCGTTGCACAATGGAAAACCGCCATGGCCAAGGCCGAGCAAAAGGCCGACCAAGTCCTCGAAAAACTCGACAAGACCTGCTTCAAATCCTGAAAACACCGCCGCCTCCCCGTGGGAGCGGGCTTGCTCGCGAATGCGGTGTGCCAGCCAATGCATGTTCATCTGATCCACCGCTTTCGCGAACAAACCCGTGGGAGCGGGCTTGCTCGCGAATGCGGTATGCCAGCCAATGCATGTTCGTCTTATCCACCGCTTTCGCGAACAAACCTGTGGGAGCGGGCTTGCTCGCGAATGCGGTGTGCCAGCCGACGCATGTTCATCTGATCCACCGCTTTCGCGAACAAACCTGTGGGAGCACCGCCGCTCCCCCAGTGTTTTGTGTAGACCTGAACCCCGCGGCCCATCTGTCAGTGAATTTGGCCGGAATGGGCGCTGTACAGCCTTCGCCGGCTGGTTAAGATCCCACCATCCTATTTCCTGTCCCTGAGGTCTCCATGCGCTTTTCCGATCTGCTTGACGCTGTCCGCCATCAGCCCCAGGACCTGTCCATCCCGGCCGGATGGGCTCAGGGCCGTGCCAGTTTCGGTGGTCTGGTGGCCGCCCTGCAGTACGAAGCCATGCGCGCCAGAGTGCCCGCCGATCGCCCGGTGCGTTCGCTGGCGGTGACCTTCGTCGGCCCGGTCGAGCCTGAAGTGCCGGTCAGTTTTGAAGTGGACGTGTTGCGCGAAGGCAAGGCCGTCAGCCAGGTGCTGGGACGGGTCATGCAGAAGGGGCAAGTGGTGACCCTGATCCAGGGCAGCTTCGGCGCCTCGCGCCCGTCGGAAGTGGCGGTGACGGCGCTGCCGGCGCCAGAGATGAAGCATTGGGAAGAGTGCCAGGAACTGCCCTTCATCGAAGGCGTGATTCCTGAGTTCATGCGCCATATCGCCATGCGTTGGAGCGTCGGCGGCCTGCCGTTCAGCGGCAACACCTCGCGCCACATGGGCGGCTGGGTGCGCTTGCGGGGTGATGTGAAGGAAGAACCCTTGAGCGAGGCGCACATCCTGGCGCTGGTGGATGCCTGGCCACCGGCCCTGATGCCGTTCCTGAAGAAACCGGCCATGGGCAGCACGCTGACCTGGACCATCGAATTCGTCCAGCCCTTGCTGGCGTTGAGCACCCTGGACTGGTGCAAGTACCTGGTAGAGACCGAACACGCCGCCGACGGCTACGGCCATGCGGCGGCGAAGTTGTGGGACGCCCAGGGCCGCTTGATCGCCATGAGCCGGCAGACCGTGACGGTCTTCGCCTGATCAGTGACGGCGGTGGCGCTCACGCCAGGCGCGCCACCAGCCACCGCTGAGGAAAAACCGCGGGAAGGTCAGGAACTGCTCGACCAGCAGGCGCGATACCGCGTCCTTGCGATCACTGAACGGCTCGGAGGCCTGGGCTTCCAGGCTGTGACCATGACGCTGCAGACGCAACGCGGCGATCACCCCGATGACACCAATGGCGAAGTTCGCCAGGTTCAGGCCGAACACACCGGTCACGATCAACAGAAAGGCCACGATGAACAGCGGCACGGCAATCAGGTGCAACACCAGGTTGGTCGGGTGCTGGTGATTGTCCGGGTAGGCACGCCATTGCCAGGCGGGAAGGTTGGGATGACGTTTGCCCATGAAGCAACTCCTCAAGTCCGTGTTGAACACATGCCTGAAGAATAGGCCCGGCCGATGCGGGCGGCGAATCGAGGTTGGCTATCGCAGTGATAGCGGCCATGTTCGGATTTGATGGTGCCGGGCGACGTGGGGGGGCACAAACGTAGCGATCGCCTTCGACCTGTAGGGGCGAGGCTTGCCCGCGACAGGTCCCTCAAAGCCTCAACTGCCCTATAACCTTGCTCAACTCCCCAGCCAACGCCGCCAACTCATGACTGGTATGGGCCGACCCAACAGTCTGCCGCACGGTGTTCTCCGTCACATCCCGAATACTCACCACCGCCCGATTCATCTCCTCCGCCACCTGGCTCTGCTGCTGCGCCGCCACGGCAATCTGCGTATTGCTGTCGCGCATCTGCGCCACCGCCCCGGTGATCTGCGCCAGCGCCGCGCCGGCCTCTTGCGCCTGTTGCACGCAATCATCGGCCTTGAACGAGCTCTCCTGCATGAAATCCACGGCGTCCCGGGTGCCGGCCTGCAACGCCGAGACCATCAGGGTGATTTCGTCAGTGGAGGTTTGCACGCGCTTGGCCAGGTTGCGCACTTCATCGGCCACCACTGCAAAACCGCGGCCCATCTCACCGGCCCGGGCCGCTTCGATCGCGGCGTTCAGGGCCAGCAGGTTGGTTTGCTCGGCGATGCTGTGGATCACATTGACCACGCCGTTGATCTTCTGGCTGTCCTCGGCCAGGCGCTGGATCATCTCGGCGGTTTGCTGCACCCCGGTCGACAACCCGGCGATCGACTGCTGCACGCGCATCACCACCATTTGGCCGCTGCCGGCCAGGGTATCGGCCGATTGCGAGAGGTCGCGGGTGGCACCGGCATGTGCGGCAATGTGGTGGACGGTGGCGGTCATCTGATTGATCGCGGTGGCCGCCTGATCGGTTTCACTCTGCTGACCGAGCATGCCCTGGCGCACTTCACTCATGCTCGACGCCAGCCGCGCGGCGCCGTCGTCCAATTGCCGGGCAGTGCTGGCCACGGTATTCACCACCCGTTGATAACCGGCCTGCATGGCGTTGAAGGCATGGGCCATTTGCCCGACTTCATCGCTGCTTGCCAGCGGCACACGGGCCGAGAGATCGCCGCTTTTCTCAACGTGCAGCATCACGTCTTTCAAGGTGTTGAGCTGACTGAGCAGAAAACGGATGAGCAATTGCGACGCGCCCAGCATCGCCAGCATCAGGGCTGTCACCGCAACCGCATAGTTGACGAAGCGCTCGCTGAACACCTGGCCCAGGCTCGGCCCCTGGGCCAGCACCGCGACCCGCTGGCCATCGGTCCGAGTGAAAACCTGGGCGCCCAGCAACAGGTTGTCACCCAGCAGCGGCATGCCATTGATCTGCACCCAGCCGTCGGCGTTGGTCAGTTGCGCGATTGGCTGGCTGTCGAGCATCGGCGTTTGCCCGGGCTGGAAGGTCAGCAGATTTTCGGCCCTGGGCAGCGCTTGCGCGGCGGGCCAGGCGCTGAGCAGACGCGCCTGGGCCCGCGCCGATTGCTGCGCAGCCTGGCTGCGGGCCTGCTGTTCGAGCTGCACGGCGTACAGCACCAGCAGCAGGGTCGTGACGAAGGCGACGGCATTCACCGCCCAGAATTTGTATTTCAGCGAGATATTGCTAAGCCAGGCACCCATGGAGGTCTTCTCTGATAGCGGAAACAGTTTTGGCAAGGTGCCAGTATTGTGCCGCTATCCAGCCACATGACGTTGATATGGATCAATGTGGGAGCAAATGTGGGAGCGGGCTTGCTCGCGAATGCGGTGTGTCAGATAACAAATTCATTAGCTGATACACCGCCTTCGCG
>NZ_LYVP01000217.1 GCF_001984065.1 Pseudomonas sp. KK4 | reverse complement strand
GGCATTGCTGTGAGTGGTTTAAGAGAGTCTTAAACCACTCTGAAGATAATATTTTTAAAGAACTGCACAGACGCAATTAATTTGCGATACGAAAAATTTTACTTTGCACGCCATGGCAAATCAAAACCTCAAAAAATCATAACCATTAAAAGTCATTCCATGGCGCATAACGATAATCCTTATCTATTAGGCTAAATCTGAGCCCGTAGATTCCTTTATTCTGACATTCGTTCATAAAGCGAGCTGAGCAAACAACCTCATGAATCTCTTGAAAATAGAATAGATCAGAATCAATTTTTTCAGAGACAACCAACTTGTCTATACGTTCATAATTTTTATGCGCTTCGCCACCACTCTCCAACTTCGAATTAACATCAAGCACAAAAATAGAATTCGCGGGATCCATCCCCATGAGCCTTTCGACAACAGCAAAGAACGAATACTGATTATTTATCCCATCACCGCCATGGATAATAAGCTCAACTGGCCGACTTAAATATCTACATCCGTAGAAATCACATACTTCCAAAAATTTCTTGGATGCCAAAAAGTGATCCGGCAACCAATCTGCACTTATATTCGGAATATTCGCTATTGCGCGATATTTCAAACTTAATGCATCAGCCTTTGGACTCTCGGTTGGGTAATGAAAATCTGGTAGATCAGGGGTCCAATTCAAATCAAAAAAATGGTGCTCCTTCACCATCCGGCTCGTACTTTATAATATATAAATCTTTCATCATTTCATCTCAAAGCGGCCGACCTGTTACAGTGTCAAGTTTAAATAACCAACTTTCAAGCCCCTGAGCAGCCCACGTTTGAATATTCTTCACGCCAAGCGCTAGATCCATGTCATTCAGGCTACTTAAATTATTGTTAAGCTTTATTAACTCATTTTTTTACAGCTTCAGTGCATTGCACGTGATTCGACCAATGCCCCGGCATTCCGGTTGTTTGAGCTAAATCTTTGGTTTCCGGTAGAAAAATGCCATTGGACGGTCCATCCAGGTCCCGTCCAATATTCTTCAGCCTACCGAACATTCTTTAAATTGTGTGCTTTTTATCAGCTCCTCGGGTACCAAATGGTGATTCGCCATTCCATCACCGGATTTGGCCTCCATGTTGTTACCTAACTTCGTAGAGCACCAGCCTAACGGATGAACCCAGTTACTAGGGTGAGGTGCGTACGAGTAAAAATTCATCCCTCCTGATAAAGCAATCGGATCCTGCGTAACAATCCGCCCCACCTCCGGATCGTGATACCGAAACGTGTTGTAATACAGCCCCGTCTCATCATCGAAGTGCTGCCCCTGAAACCGCAGATTCTGCTCGACTACACTGACGTCCAGACACTCCACCGCCCCTCAAGCCTTATACGTCGCCTGCCAAACAATCTGCCCTTCCCGGTCAGTCATCTCCAGCGGCTTACCGATCTGATCGGTGTGGAAGTAGTAAAGCTTCCGCTCTCCCCTCATCCCGGTTTAGGCTAGCCTGTCTACTTGACATTAGGAGTATTATTTGAATAAAAAGAAACCCTCTTTACATCTGCATCCAGCAATGGCTTCCAATCTTATTTCTTCTCACCCGACAGAATACATCTCTCCAAAAAAGAACCGACTATCAATATAATTCTGATCACCCTCGCATTCCCGTTAACAACTTCGAGAAACTTCATTAAAAGCGATACCTCTCAGCCCCAGCGTTTCTACAGCGTCTTTGAATGCCTGACTGACATAGAGCACCTGCGGATTTTCAGGTATGCGAAAAATCTGACGCACATAACTCTCTGGAATTTTTAAAACGGCCTTATAAACGACGTATCCGCCTGCCCCCTTATCATAATCGGACTGCTTAAAGTCGAATGCATCTGATAGAAGCTCGGTAATGAATACTGCAACGTCCCCTGCTCGCGGACCGAGCAACTCAATTTTAGGAAACCCCTGCAGAAATTCAAGCGCTTCATATGCTTTGTCTGAGACAACCAAGACAGGCCTGAAGAAAGTAAAAAAATCAGAATGTGCTGATTTTTTCCTATCATCACTATTATATACAACGCGAAAAATGTGCTTTCCTGAATCTAATGTAGTTTCACCATACGCTAACTTTGTAGCAAAATCCTGCAAACCTCCCAACTGACTCGTGTCGACCAATGTTTTATATTTGTCATCTTGCGTTATTGAATAAATTTTCATATTTCACCCAAATAATCCGGACCACTGCGCATCGCGCGGACTTGAAAGCAATGTATTACGAATTCTATCGAGAGTCTTTAAGATCATCGGCTTACCACCTGCCTTATCCGCACTAATTATAAGTTGGTTAACGCTTTCAAAATAAGAGTTTGGATGTTTTCCATTATGCAAGATCCCCGGAACATTCGAGTCAAAGTTATTGCGATTAGGCAAAAATACTCCATTGACCGCATTGTCCACATGAATATTATGCTTTGCCAACACCGCTCTCGCAGGAGCAGCAAGCTTAGCAGTGTCACCAACGATATGATGAGCAGCTGAATTAGCAGGGCGGGGTGTACCGCCTTGTGTCATATTGCTACTTAACGCTTTGGAACAAAGCCCTAGTGGATCAATCCACCCAGTAGGATCAGGAGCATATTTGTATAAGTTATACCCGCCATACAACCCAATCGGATCCTGCGTTACAAACCGCCTCACCTCCGGATCGTAATACCGAAACCCCGAGGCTGACATGTTTTGACCCCGCCCATCAGCCCGCTCTACTTCTCAACCCGTCTGAACAAAAAACAGCCCTTCCCCGCTTCCATTTTTTTTCAAGAACAAATATCCAACCGCATCGGTTAAATAAAAAACATCCTTAAATGGCTCTGAAAAATCTGAAGAATACAGCTGACAAATAAAATCATATTCTTCAATTAGAGCATCAGGAACGATCACTCCATGAGGGATCGAAGCTGAAATCAAAGAAAACACGGGAAAATCCTCCTCTCCGACTTGCCTATCTTTTAACTCTGTCGGCACCTCAGGAACACTTTCAACAGGGCTTATTTGAAATACCCCCCCATCACTGTGCATAACTTTAGTATACCCACTCAAAATGGATTCTAACTCTGACGAATCTCCACTATACGTTATATTTTCGAGAAAATAGTCAGACTTACTATAAGTCGAAAAAATGTACAAAACACCTTCATTTGGCATGCTGTTATTTTTTAAGTGACGTTTTATTTTAGAACAATTTATAGAAGCAATTAAAGTAAGCGGGTCACCGTCAGGGTTTACTGGCCAAGCTACGATCTCAGCTGCTTGCCCCCCAAACGTGATACCCGAATTAACAGTATCGCTATCAGAAGGAATAATTTGTTTGACCGCTATCATAATTACCTCATTTACATGCACTTAGACTACTATGAAATTTTTTCGCCATTCTTTTTAGCTGTTTAACTCGCGAGCTAGGCACCCCGCTTTTTCTAAGAGCACCTGAAGTTATATCTAGCTCTCGCTTAAGTGAAGTTGCAAACTCATTTCTGCTGAGCCCTTGGCTTTCACGAATTTGCATTTCATGCCAGTGAGCACCGCCAATGCCTCTCGTGTCTTTCGAAGGGCCTCTAGTGTGATGGTCCAAATCAAGGGCAATAGATGGATTACCTGAAAGCCTAATGCCCTTTTCTGCAAGATTCTGTTGCACCAGATATTCGTGGCGGAGCAGCTCATGTGCTTGCAGACCATCTCCGACATGTGCTGTCCCGTTCATCCCACCATATGTTCCTAACTCAAAAAGTGTGGCTAACCCCTGAGGATCAATCCAGCCTATAGCGCTTGGGGCATATTGGTACAGATTGATGCCTCCGAGAATCCCAATCGGATCTTGCGTTACAAACCGCCCCACCTGCGAATCGTAATACCGAAACGTGTTGTAGTGCAGCCCCGTCTCGTCATCGAAATACTGCCCCTGAAA
>NZ_LYVP01000216.1 GCF_001984065.1 Pseudomonas sp. KK4 | reverse complement strand
TTCGCGAGCAAGCCCGCTCCCACAGGGGGCTGCGGTGTACCAAACCATGAAAACCAAAACCAGGAACCTTGGCGATCATCCAGGCTCGCTCGCCCTCGCAAGCCAAATCGATGTCCTGTAGGCGCTCGCTCGCGAGGGTCGTCAACGATAACGCGGCAAGCCTGACGCTATCCGTACGCAGGAGCGAAGGGCGGGTCAATGAACGATGGAGTTGGGAGGCAAATGCCCCAGCCGTTCGGTCAAACGAATCCGTTGGATCGGATCATCGCTGAGCAGCAGGGCATGTTCCAGGTCGAAGCGCTCGGCGTTCGGACAGTCCAGCCGTTGGTACAGGCTGGCCCGGGCCAGGTAGTCGGCCGTGGTGGCGTTGCCCAGTTCCAGCACCCGTTCGGCGTCGATCAGGGCACCGATGAAATCATCGTTGGCAAGGTGCAACTGACGCAGGTTGCGGGACAGGCGCTGGAGCATCTGCACAGGCTCGGCGGTGGCCAGGTGTTCAGCACTGAGTTTGAGGTTCGGGCCGTACTGACGATGCAGCAGTTCCCGGCAATCGTTGGGGTACAGACGCCGGCCGCCACAGGGATCGAGCAGATGATCGGCGCCCGGTACGCGCAGCAGGAAATGGCCGGGGAAATTGACCCCGACCAGCGGAATCTCCAACCCCCGGGCCAACTCCAGTGCAATCAGGCCCAGGGCCAGCGGTTGGCCGCGGCGACGCTCCAGCACCCGATGGAGCAGCGCCACGTGCGGCTTCAAGGGCGTGGAATCGTCCTGGGCGAAACCCAGGTCATTCATGCGTCGCAACAAGGGCTGCGCCAGTTCGCTCACCGGCAGCATCGGCAGGCTGGCGCTCACCCGCTGTTGCAGGCCCTTGAAGTTTTCCCGAAGGGTCTGGAGGTTCACCTCGCTGTCATGTTCGGCGCCAATCCATAACGCCGCCTCGAACAGCGCGGGCGGTGAACATTGCAGGCAGGCGAAAAACGATTGACGCGGCGTCATCAGATTCTCCGGGTAATGCCTCGTTTTAGCCTCGTCTGCTTGATTCGTCCAGTGCCGCGCAGTGGCCTTGGCGGTTATTTCCGATTGCTTGAAGCGGCGCCCGGCTTATTCCGGTGCGCTCCGGCATTTTTTGCGCGCAAGCCTATACTGGCGACTACAAGAAGTGATTCGGGAGCCTTTACGATGTTCGCTCTCATGCAAAGCACTCGCCTTGAATCGCTGCATCTGAGCGTCGACCCGGCCACCGGGTTGAAGGCGGTCATTGCCATTCATGACAGTCGCCTGGGCCCTGCCTTGGGAGGGTGTCGATACCTTGCCTATCCCAACGACGAATCTGCGGTCGAGGATGCCGTGCGCCTGGCCCAGGGCATGAGCTACAAGGCAGCCCTGGCCGGTCTGGCCCAGGGGGGCGGTGTGGCGGTGATTGTGCGCCCGGCCCATGTGGCCGATCGCGCAGCGTTGTTCGAAGCGTTCGGGCGCTGCATCGAACAGCTCGACGGCCGATACATCACTGCCATCGACAGCGGTACTTCGGTGGCGGACATGGACTGCATCGCACAGCAGACGCAACACGTCACCAGTACCACCTCGGCCGGCGACCCCGCGCCCCACGCGGCGATGGGCGTGTTCACCGGCATTCGCGCAACTGCCATGGCGCGACTGGGCAGCGACAACCTCGAAGGCCTGCGCGTGGCCATCCAGGGCCTGGGCAACGTCGGCTATGCCCTGGCGGAGCAGTTGCATGCCGCTGGCGCCGAACTGCTGGTCAGCGACATCGACCACGGCAAGGTGCAACTGGCCATGGAACAGCTCGGCGCCCACCCGATCGCCAACGACGCATTGCTCAGCACACCTTGCGACATTCTGGCGCCCTGCGGCCTGGGCGGTGTGCTCAACAGCCATAGCGTGACGCAACTGCGTTGCTCGGCGGTGGCAGGTTCGGCGAACAACCAGTTGACCCATCTGGACGTCGCCGATCAGCTGGAGCGGCGAGGCATCCTGTATGCCCCGGATTACGTGATCAACGCCGGCGGGCTGATCTACGTATCGCTCAAGCACCGGGGTGAAGAGCTGTCGACCATCACCGCACACCTGTCGAAGATCGCCTCGCGATTGACCGAGGTGTTTGCCCATGCCCAGGCGGAAAAGCGCTCACCGGCACGGGTGGCCGATGAGTTGGCGGAAAAAGTCCTGTACCGATAGACAATTTGCTGGACATGAAAAAGGCCCTGAGCCATTCGACTCAGGGCCTTTGTTCAATTCGGCTGTCACTTACTTGGCGGCTTTTACGGCCTTGGCTGGCTTGGCCGGGGCCACCGGCTCAACGGCCTGTTCTTCAACCGGTGCCGGCGCTTCGACCGGTGGCGGGACGTCGACCGGCGCGTTCAGCAATTCGGACAAGGCGTCCGGCTGGCTCTTGAACGCCTTGGCAAATACATCGCGATTCTTCGCCATGTAGATACCGGCTTCTTCCACTTGCTGTTCGGTCAGGGACGGAACGGCTCTTTGCAACACTTCGGACAGTAACTCGGCCAGTTCGAGCATTTTGTCATGACGGTCAGCTTCGGCTTTATCCATGAACAAGCGCTCCAGATCTCGGCTGCTGCGGTATACCACTTCGACGGCCATTCACCACCTCACATGCCTTTACATTGGGTTGTCTGATTCGACTACTGTATCTATATACAGCGAAAAGGATAAGCGAATCGCTCTGCTTTGGATAGTGGCTTTTCAATGTAGCCCGGATTGTGGGTTTGTCAGGTGGTGGGCCAGCGTGGTGCGACCAAACGCCACGGCGCGCAATCCATGGCCGCTCGCCATGATGGCGTGGCCTTGTTTCTGCATGCAGAACAACCGTCACGTCCAACCCGCATTATCCGGTCGAGCCGACCTAAGGAAGCATCATCGTGAAAATCAACTGGGCCGAAAATCTGCGCCAGAGCGTGCATGAACTGGCGGAGTCCCTGGGCAACCTGTTCGTCGAGACCTTTCACTACCTGGCGCTGTTCGCCATCGGTGCCGTGACCGCGTGGGCGGCGGTGATGGAGTTTCTCGGCATGATCGAAGCGGGACACATCAAGATCGATGACATCTTGCTGCTGTTCATCTATCTGGAACTGGGGGCGATGGTCGGGATTTATTTCAAGACCAACCACATGCCGGTGCGCTTTTTGATCTACGTGGCGATCACCGCGCTGACGCGTCTGCTGATTTCCAACGTATCACACCACAACCCGCCGGACCTGGGGATCATCTATCTGTGCGGCGGGATTTTGCTGCTGGCGTTCGCGATTCTGGTGGTGCGTTACGCGTCATCGCAATTTCCGTCGGTGAAAATTGAAAACCCGCAGCGAAAAATCGGTGCGGGTTCCAGTGAACATCCGGAAGTGGAGAAGGGCGAGATTTAAAGCCCCATCGCCGGTCGCGGGCGATCTTTGACAGAGGGCGGCGGCAGGTTGCGGGTGCCGCCATCGGTCATGGCTTCGAGGATAGCCACCGCGCTGTGGCCCTGCTCGATGGCGATGCCGAACTGAATGCTTTGCACCAAACGCTTGAGGCGCTCGGGGTCATTGCGTTGTTCGGCGCTGATCATGCGCTTGGCCACGACGTGGCCGCTGTTGGACAAGGTCAGCATGATGCTGCCGTCCAGGCCCTGAATGCTCAGGTTGATCTGATAATCCGCTGCAAAGGCATCGGTAATGAGCTGAAAAGGGTTGTCCATGATGCGTCACCGCCTGATTGAACGTGCAGTTGTTGACCGGTCGATATCGGGATAAGTTCGCAACACCGGACCATCGGCCTGAACGGCCACATCGCCATCAATGCTTGCAACAGGGGTGTAGCAAGGGGCATGCCGGAAGGATTGTCCGACAAAAAATGTCGGGCTGACACATCTCATTGTGGGAGCGGGCTTGCTCGCGAAGGCGGTGTGTCAGACAAGTAGATGTC
>NZ_LYVP01000215.1 GCF_001984065.1 Pseudomonas sp. KK4 | reverse complement strand
ACAAAGGCCTGCGCCGACCCTGTAGGAGCGAGCTCGCTCGCGATGAACCTGAGGCCGCCGCGGGCTATCAGACTCCCCGCGTCATCGTTGACGTCCATCGCTAGCAGGCTAGCTCCCACAAGGCCCACGCCACCACTGTAGGAGCGAGCTCGCTCGCGATGAACCTGAGGCCGCCGCGGGCTCTCAGACTCCCCGAGTCATCGTTGACGACCATCGCGAGCGTGCTCGCTCCTACAGGGAGGCCAGTCGCTGGCGGATCCATTCATGGAGCCGGGTGCCGTCGCTGGACAGTTCGCTGTTGGCGCGGCGGCACAGGTAGTACTGGCGGCCGTCGTCCACCGTCAGGTCGAACAGCTTCACCAGTTCGCCGCTGGCCACGTGCGGCGCCACCAGGGGCTCGCGCAACAGGGCACAGCCGAGGCCGGTGAGGGCGGCGGTCAGGGCCAGTTGGCCGTCTTCCAGCAACAGGCCGTTGAGGGCGCTGGCGTGCTGCACGTCGGCGGCCTGGAGCCATTGGCCCCAGGTTCCGCGTTCTTCATCATGCAGCAACGGCAATTCACTCAGCGCCTGGGGAGTGTCGATGAGGCCGTGTTGCTGCAAAAAAACTCGGCTGCAATAAGCGGTGACCGCGCCGCCAATCAGCGGCTCGCTGTGATAACCCGGCCAGTGCCCGGTGCCGAAGCGAATCGACAAATCGGCGGCATCGCTGGGATAGCTACGGTGGTTGGCGTAAGTGACATTGATGTCCAGCCCGGGGTTGGCGCCAAGGAATTCAGCCAGCCGCGGGATGAACAGGTTGATGCCGAACAGCGGGATCAGGCTGATGGTGACCTGGCGTGTGGCGCTTTTTTCCCGCACGTGCTCGGTGGCGCTGCGCAATACCGCGAAGGCCGAACGGATCGCGCGGTAATACTCGCGGCCCTCATCGGTCAGGATCAGGTTGCGTCCCTGGCGCAAGGTCAGGGGTTGCTGGAGAAAACTTTCCAGTAAATGCAGTTGATGGCTGACCGCCGACGGCGAGACATCCAGTTCCCGCGCCGCCGCATTCACGCCGCCATGGCGGGCAAAGGCTTCGAAGGTTCGCACGGCACGAAGGGGAGGGTCGTTGGCTAACTGTTCTAAATTATTCATGTGTTGAATTAAATACCAGGATCATCGGTAAATAAAGTGTCGTAAATGCCGAGTTACTGGCATTTACAGCGCATAAATTTATTCGAATAACCATATGTCGTTCATACAGTTGATGAAAATAGAATAAAAATTTAGTGTGCCAGCATCGAAAACGACCGCTGGAGGCACACAATGAGCAAACTCGAAGGTGAACTGGGCATCCTCGCCCGGCGGCGGATCGAAGCCGAAATCATCAAGCCGATCTACGACATCCTGGTGCGCGAACACGGCCAGCAGCACGCCGCCGCGGTGATTGGCGAAGCGGTCGGTAACGCGGCGATCAAGGCCGGCAAGCATTTTGCCGCGCTGGAAGAGCAGGGCGCCGACCTGAAAAGCTTCGTCGAACTGCAAGTGCTCTGGGAGCAGGACGATGCGCTGAAAGTCGAGATCATCGCCAGCGATGCCGAGCATTACGACTATGACGTCAAACGCTGCCGTTACGCCGAGATGTACCACGAGATGGGGCTGGGCGAGATCGGTCATCTGCTGTCGTGCAACCGCGATGAACTGTTCATCGTCGGCTACAACCCGGACATCCAGTTGACCCGCACCCAAACGATCATGGGCGGGGCACCGCGCTGTGATTTCCGCTACCGGGCCAAGCCCAAGGCGCAAACCCCGGAGCCACGCTCATGAGTGCATCGGCACGGGTAAACGGCGAGCGCCTGTGGGATTCGTTGATGGAAATGGCGCAGATCGGCGCCACTGCCAAGGGCGGCGTGTCGCGCCTGGCGCTCACTGACGAAGACCGTCGTGGCCGCGACCTGTTCGTGGCCTGGGCCCAAGCTGCCGGCTGCACGATTCGCGTCGATGCCATGGGCAATATTTTTGCCCGCCGTGCCGGGCGCAACGATGCCCTGGCCCCGGTCCTCACCGGCTCCCACGGTGATTCGCAGCCCTCGGGGGGCAAGTTCGACGGCATCTACGGCGTGCTCGCCGGCCTGGAAGTGCTTCGTACCTTGAACGACCTGGGCATCGAGACCGAGCGTCCCATCGAAGTGGTGAACTGGACCAATGAAGAAGGCTCGCGCTTTGCTCCGGCAATGATTTCTTCAGGGGTCTATGCAGGGGTGTTCGACCTCGAATACGGCCTGTCCCGCACCGACGCCCAGGGTATCAGCATCGGCCAGGCGCTGGAGCAGATCGGCTACGCCGGCTCGCACCCGGTGGGCGGCGAAGCGGTGCACGCGGCGTTCGAACTGCACATCGAACAGGGCCCGATTCTTGAAGCCCAGGACCTGACCATCGGCGTGGTCACCGGTGCGCAGGGCCAGCGCTGGTACGAAGTCGAATTGATCGGCCGCAGTGCGCACGCGGGCACCACCCCGATGGATCATCGCCTGGATGCCTTGCTCGGTTTCGCGCGGGTGGTGGAGGCGGTCAATCAGCTTGGCCTGGAGCAGGGCGCCGAAGGGCGGGCGACGGTGGGCATGGCCAACATCTTCCCCAACTCGCGCAATGTAGTGCCGGGGCGCGTGTTCTTCAGCGTCGAGTTTCGGCACCCTGACGAGGCGGTGCTGGAGCGTCAAAACCAGCAATTGCAGGCCGTCGTGGCGCAGATCGCCGGGCAGATCGGCTTGCAGCACAGCGTCAAACAGATCTTCCAGTACGCGCCGATTGCCTTCGATGCCGACTGTGTCGAGGTGGTGCGAGCGTCCGCCGAAGCCTTGGGCTACAGCCATCGGCCAATGATCTCGGGTGCCGGCCATGACGCCTGCTACCTCAATCGTGTGGCCCCGACTGCAATGATCTTCGTGCCCTGCGTCAACGGCCTGAGCCATAACGAAGCCGAGGAGATCCATCCACATTGGGCCACGGCCGGGGCCAATGTGTTGTTGCAGTCTATGCTGGCCAAGGCGGGCGTCTGATCGACAGGCCTCGCCTTGGTCAAACGTGCGCAATTGCCTGGCAGGTGTCATGCCGATTCACATCATTTTATTAGTGCTCTTCGCAGCTTTACTGCACGCCAGTTGGAACGCGCTCTTGCGCGGCGGGGCCGACAGGCTCTGGTCGATGACCATCATGTGCGTGGCGGTCGCCATCGTCAGCGCCGTGACAGCCCTGTTTCTGGCGCCGCCGGCCAAGGCCAGCTGGTTCTACGCGGTGCTCTCGGCGGTGCTGCATGTCGGCTACAACCTGTTCCTGGTGCGCAGCTACCGGGTCGGCGACCTGGGGCAGACCTATCCGATATCCCGGGGCTCGTCTCCGATTCTGATCACTGTCGGCGCCGCGGTTATTGCCGGGGAGAACGTAGGGCTCGCGGCCATGCTGGGCATCGTATTGGTCTCGGGCGGCATTATTTCCCTGGCCTTCAGAGGGCGCAGGCTTGCTGTTCCCAGCCTTCCTTATGCGCTGGGGACTGGGTGTTTCATTGCCGCCTACAGCGTGACCGATGGCATCGGCGCGCGCCTGTCTGGTGCGCCAATGGCTTACACGGTCTGGATGTGCGCCTTGTGGGGCGTGCTGATGCCGGCGGTGTACATCGGCCTGCGGGGCGCGAGCAGTTTATGGACCCCTCGGCCGGGGTTCGCCACGGCGTTTTTCGGTGGGCTGGTTTCGCTGCTGGCGTATGGGATCGTCATCTATGCCATGACCAGCGCTCCGATGGGCGCGGTGTCGGCGTTGCGTGAAACCAGCGTGCTGTTCGCGGCGTTGATCGGGTATTTCTTTCTGGGCGAGACCCTGACTGTGCGCAAGGTGCTGGCGTGTGTGGTGATTGCGGTTGGGGCGATCATGATTGGTTGACGGTGAACCGCGCGGGAGCAGGTGGTTTGCCTTGAATGGTGGGAGCGGGCTTGCTCGCGAAGGCGGCGTTTCAGTCAATGCAGGTG
>NZ_LYVP01000214.1 GCF_001984065.1 Pseudomonas sp. KK4 | reverse complement strand
CCCTGTGGGAGCGGGCTTGCTCGCGAAGGGGCCGGCACATCCAGCATGAATGGCGCCTGGCACCGCGCCTTCGCGAGCAAGCCCGCTCCCACAGGGGTTTGGTGACGTACAGGCCAGCGCAAACAATCTGGCATCCACACCCAATCACCTGGCATGCACGCAAACATGCGCCGCCGCACCCCGCGCGTAGTATCGAAGCGCAACACATGCTGAACCCCTCCATTTCTCACTAAAACAATAAATCGGCCTTCGGGCTGCGGGAGACGTTTGTGCTCAAGAAAAGTGCATTGGGCTGGCCAAAGATTGCCGGCCTCGGAATTGCGTTGGTGGTGGCCGGGCAATTCTCCGGCTGGAACTTCGGGCTGGCGGCCGGTGGCTGGTTGAACATGTTGATCGCCACGCTGTTGATGGCGCTGCTGTGCGGTGGCCTGGCGTTGTGCGTGGCGGAATTGTCCACCGCCTTGCCCAGCGCTGGCGGTGTGTTTGTCTATGCACAAAGTGCGTTCGGGCCGTTCGTGGGCTATCTGGTCGGTATCGCCTGTGCCTTGGCGCTGACCATCGGCACGGGGGCTGCGGCCACATTCATCTGTGCCTACACCGAGTCGATGTTCGGCTTCGGCGGCTGGCCGGTGAAGATCGCGCTGTTCGCAGTGATCGTCGGCATCCACCTGCGCGGTGTCGGCGAGGCCATGGGCCTGACGTTCATTGCCGGGGTGATCGCCGTCGCCGCCCTGCTGACCTTCGGCGTGGCCATGGCGCCTCATGTCGAACTGAGCAACCTGCTGACCTTGCCGGCCAATGTCACCACGCCGGTCAGCCTGGGCGGGATCTTCGCCTGCGTGCCGTTCGCCATCTGGCTGTTCATCACCGTCGAGCAGACCGGATCGGCGGCCGAAGAGGCCAGCAATCCGGGACGCACCATGCCCCGGGGCATTCTCGCGGCCATCGGCACCCTACTGGTCACCGCGCTGGTGGTGCTGGTCTGCGCACCCGGCGCCGGCGGCGTCGAACTGGTGGGCTCGGCGGGCGATCCGCTGTACGCGGCGATGTCCAGCAACAGTGCCTTCGGTGAAGGTTCGTGGCTGGCCAAGGTGATCGGCTGCGGCGGCGTGTTCGGCTTGATCGCGACCTTTTTCTCGCTGGTCTACGCGGCGTCCCGGCAACTGTTCGCCATGGCCCGCGATGGCCTGTTCCCGCAATGGCTGGGCAAGACCGGCAAACGCGGCACCCCGTACCCGGCGCTGTTACTGATCGGCGTGGTCGGCCTGCCGTTGTCCGCGGTCGATCCGGCCACGGTGATGCTCGCGGTCGTGCTGCTGCTCAACGTTTGCTACCTGTTCATCTTCGGCGCCTACCTGCGCATCAAGCGCAACCAGCCGGACCTGCCGCGCCCGTTCAGCCTGATCGGCGGACAACTGGTCGCCTGGCTGGGCCTGGCCCTGACGCTGGTGGTGATCGCCGCCTGCTTCCAGCTCGACCTGATGATGCTGATCGCCCTGGGTGTGACCTTCGCCCTGTGCCTTTTCAACTTCCTGCTGCGCACCCGTCGCAGCCCTGCCATCGAGGTTCCCGACCATGCCTGACACCCTTCTGCAACGACGCCATCGCGTACTCGGCAGCGCTTCGCCGCTGTTCTACGACAAACCGCTGCACCTGGTACGCGGCGAAGGCGTCTGGCTGTTCGACGTCGACGGCCGCCGCTACCTGGACGTCTACAACAACGTGCCCTGCGTCGGTCACTGCAACCCCCGAGTGGTGGAAGCGATGCACCGCCAGGCGAGCACCCTGAACATCCACACCCGCTACCTGGACGAGCAGGTGGTGCGTTACGCCGAGCGCCTGACCGCCACCTTCGCCGAGCCGCTGGACACCGCGATGTTCACCTGCACCGGCACCGAGGCCAACGAACTGGCGCTGCGTCTGGCGCGCTTCGCCAGCGGTGGCACCGGGATCATCGTCAGCGACTACAACTACCACGGCAACTCGGCGTCCCTGGCCGAAGTCACCACCGCCCTGCCCTCGCCCGAACCCTTCGCTGCTCACGCCCGGGCGGTACCGATCCCGTGCCTGTACCGCGCACCGGCGGGCACCACCGAAACGCAACTGGCGGACGAGTATGCAGCCAACATTGCCGCCGCCATTGCCTCGATGCAGGCCCAGGGCATCCGCCCGGCGGCGCTGCTGATCGACACCCTGTTCGCCAACGAAGGCCTGCCCCGGGTGCCGGCCAGTTTCGTCGCCAGGGCGGCGGCGCTGATCAGGGGCGCCGGTGGTCTGTTCATCGCCGACGAGGTGCAGTCCGGGTTCGGTCGCACCGGCGAGCACCTGTGGGGGCATCAGGCCCACGGCGTGGTGCCGGACATCGTCACCCTCGGCAAGCCCATGGGTAACGGCTATCCCCTGGCCGGGCTGATCACCGGCAAAGCCCTGGTCGAGTCGTTTGGCCGCAGTGCGATGTACTTCAACACCTTCGGCGGCTCGCCGGTGGCGGCAGCGGTGGGCATGGCGGTACTGGATGAGATCGAGGGCCAACAGCTGCTGCACAACGCGCAGGATGTCGGCGGCTACGTGCAACAGCGCTTGCAGGTGCTGGCCGACAAGCATTCGATCATCGGCGATGTGCGCGGCAAGGGCCTGTTCTTCGCCATGGAGCTGGTGCGCGACCGCGTCAGCAAGGAACCGGCCGGGCTGGAGGCGCGCAAGGTGGTCAACGACATGCGCGACAACGGCGTGCTGATCAGCAAGATCGGCGCCGGCGACAACATCCTCAAGCTGCGCCCGCCACTGGTGTTCAGCCGCGAAAACGCCGACCTGTTCGTCGACACCCTGGACCATGCGCTGAGCGCGATTTGAGGAGCTGCCATGACTGAATTCCATACCCTGAGCCATGACCTGCAGGTCGCTCATCTGCACGATCTGGCGCGCCACGCCCTGCAACACTGGGAAGGCGATTTCGCCGACATCGAACTGGTGAAATACCGCGAAAACGCGGTGTTCTCCGCCCGCCGCCACGATGGCCAGCGCGTGGCGTTGCGCATCCATCGCAACGGCTATCACTGCGAAGCGGCGCTGCGTTCGGAACTGCAATGGATGGAGGCGCTGGAAAGCGCCGGGATCACCGTGCCGCAGATCATTCGTGCGCAGGATCAGCGGCATTTGATCGAAGTGAGTCACGCCGAGATCGGGCGGCGCCACATCGACATGCTCGCCTGGCTGCCGGGTGCCACCGCCGGCACCTCAGAGGCCGGGGTGCAGGCCGACACCGAGATCGATTTCCTGTTTGCCGAGGCCGGCGCGATTGCTGCGCGGATTCATCTGCACTCGGCGGATTGGCAGCAACCGGACGAGTTCGTGCGGCACGCCTGGGATGAGGAAGGCTTGATCGGGGCGAATCCGTTCTGGGGGCGTTTCTGGGAGCTGGAGCAGTTGAGTGCTGAGCAACGGGAACTGTTGCTGGAGGCACGACGTGCTGCACGCCGGGACTTGCGCCAGTACGGTCGACACTTGGGCAACTTCGGCATGATCCACGCCGATCTGGTGCCGGAGAACCTGTTGATCGAAGGCCCGCAACTGCGCCTGATCGACTTCGACGACGCCGGGTTTGGCTGGCACATGTTCGAACTGGCCACGGCGCTGTACTTCTGTCTGGATGACCCGCGTTATGAGCAGATCAAGGCGGCGTTGCTGGAGGGGTATCACGCGGTCAAGCCGCTGACCGAGGCCGATCGGCGGACGCTGGCGCTGTTTCTGCTGCTGCGGGGCACCACCTACCTGGGCTGGATCCACACCCGTCAGGGCACACCGACCGCGGTTGAAATGGCACCGATGTTGATTGAGCGGGCGTGTTTGTTGGCTCGCCACTATCTCCAAGAGTGACCCGGCCTTCGTGGCGAGGGAGCTTGCTCCCGCTGGGTTGCGAAGCAACCCCAAAACCTGTGCACGCGATGCACCCCGTTGGATCGCATTCGCCGGTTTTGCGACTGCTGCGCAGTCGAGCGGGAGCAAGCTCCCTCGCCACAGAAAGGCCCGGCAACCTGCAGAAGCT
>NZ_LYVP01000213.1 GCF_001984065.1 Pseudomonas sp. KK4 | reverse complement strand
TGTGGGAGCGGGCTTGCTCGCGAATACGGACTGACATTCAACATTCATGTCGACTGACCCACCGCTTTCGCGAGCAAGCCCGCTCCCACAGGGGAGGCAAGCGTGCGGCCGCTATCAGGCAATCGGGCCGCGCGGGTAGCGCTTGAGCTTCTCGATCAGTTCGGAGCCCGGGATCGGCTGGTCGAACAGGTAACCCTGGCCAACATCGCAGCGATGGCGGCGCAGGAAGGCTAGCTGCTCGGCGGTTTCGATGCCTTCAGCCACGACCTTGAGCTTCAGGTTGTGGGCCATGGCGATCACCGCGGAGGTGATTTCCATGTCGTCCTGGTTGTCCGGGATTTCGTGGATGAAGCTTCGATCGATCTTAATGATGTCGATGGGGAATTTTTTCAAGTAACTGAGCGACGAGTAACCGGTGCCGAAGTCGTCCATGGCCAGGGTCAGGCCCAGGCGCTTGAGTTGGTCGAGTTGCAGGTGGGTGTCTTCGGTGGCTTCCAGCAGCAGGCCTTCGGTCAGCTCCAGTTCCAGCAGCTGCGCCGGCAGCGCTTCTTCCTTGAGGATGTTGGCGATGGACGCCACCAGATCCGGGTCGGAAAACTGTTTGGGCGACAGGTTGATCGCCACCTGCAGATTGCCCAAACCTGCAGCGGTCAGCGTCTTGCTCATGCGGCACGCCTGACGGGCGATCCACTTGCCGATCGGAATGATCAGGCCGGTTTCTTCGGCGACGCTGATGAACTGGTCAGGGCGGATCATGCCCTTTTCCGGATGATTCCAGCGCAACAACGCTTCCATGCCCAGCAGGCGACCGCTGCGCAGGCAGAGCTTGGGCTGATAGAACACATCGAGTTCGTTCTGGGTCAGGGCGCGGCGCAGGTTGTTCTCGACGAACAGCTTGTAGCTGGCCTCGGCGTTCAGCGCTTCGGTGAACACCTGCACCTGATGCTTGCCGTTGGCCTTGGCCTTGTGCAGGGCCAGACCGGCGTTGCGCATCAGGGTTTGTGGATCACGACCATGCAGCGGTGCACAGGCCAAGCCCACGGAACCTGTCACGCTGATCAACTGGTTGTCGACGAACATCGGCTTGTCGAGAGTGGTCAGCAACTGGCTGGCGATCTGTTGGCCGGTGTGCAGGTCGGTGTTGTCCAGCAGTACCGCAAATTCGTTACTGGCGAAGCGCGCCAGGCTGCCGCTCGGGCTCAGGCTGTTGCGCAGGCGCCGGGCCAGGCTGATCAGCAGTTTGTCGCCGGTCTGGTGACCGAGGCTGTCGTTGATCCGCTTGAAGTTGTCGATGTCCACCAGCAGCAGGCTGATGGGCGCATCGCTGTCCCGGGCAAAGCGCTCGTCGAGGTTGCGGATGAACGCCGGACGGTTGCCCAGGTTGGTCAGGTTGTCGGTATAGGCCAGGCGCTCGATGCGTTGCTGGGCGAGCTTGGTCTGGGTGATGTCTTCGTAGATGCCGATGTAGTGGGTCAGCTCGCGGTTGTCGCCATAGACCTTGGAAATCGACAACTGGCCCCAGTAGGGTTCGAGGTTTTTGCGCCGGCTCTTGAATTCGCCCTGCCAACTGTTGCTCTTGGCCAGCGCCGAGGGCGCGTCGAACAGCAGTTCGCTGAGGTTTTCCAGGGCCGGCAATTCCGACAGGCGCTGGCCGTGGACTTCCTCGGTGCTGTACTGGGTGATCGCGGTGAAACTGGGGTTGACGTACTCCACCACGCCGTCGCAGTTGACCAGCAGGAAGGCGTTGGCGCTTTGCTCGACCGCGCGCTGGAACAGGTGCAGGGCGCTGGTGGCGGTGCGGCGGTTGTGGTTGCTGATGACCTGGGCGAACTGGTCGGCGAGCTCGCCGGCAAAGGCGATTTCGTCCGACTGCCAGGCGCGGGTCGCACCGGTCTGCTCAAGGCACAGCACGCCGACCACCTGACCGTCGACGCGGATGCTGGCATCGAGCATGGCATTGACGTCACGGGGGCGCAGGCTCTCGGCCATTTCCCGGGTGCGCGGGTCGCGCATGGCGTTGTGGGCGTCGATGGCGCGACCGGTATGCAGGGCGTCGAGGTAATCGGGAAAGCCACTGACGTCGATCGGCTGCGGCAGCAGGTATTCCTGGCTGGCGCGGTGAAACGCCGAGATCGGCACCAGCATCGAACCTTCGAGGTTCCACAGGCTGGCGCAGTCGATTTCGTAGATCTCGCAGGCACTGCGGGTGATCAGTTCGGCGGCTTCCTTGAGGGAGTTGTTGCTGCTGTAGCGCTGGCGGGTCAGCAGCAGGATCAGGTCCTGCTGGGCGCGCACCCGGTCCAGGTGCTGCAGTTGTTCCTGTTGGGCGCGCTGGTTGAGCTCCAGGGCGATTTGCAGGCGTGAGTTCTGGGTTTCCAGGTCCAGCGCCGGCAGCAGCGGGTCATCCTCGAACAGGCCATCGATGACCAGCAGGTAACCGCGCAACAGGTGTCGATTGTGTTGTTTGTAGGCTTCGCCCAACTCCAGCAGGCTCAGCGAGCCGGTGGCGGTGTGCAGGGTGTAGCGGATCAGATAATGCGAGGCTTCGGTCAGTTGCAGCTGGATGGCGTCGTGCAGTTGATAGCGCGCTTCGGGTTCCATCAGACTCGCGTAGGGCGAGCCGACCAGGGCGCAGAGCTCCACCGCAGGCAAGCCGAATTGTCGTTCGCAGTTGGGATCGAGAAACAGCAGCGCCCAGCTCGGTTCATTCAGCCGTTCGAAACGCAGCATGCCGAGCCGCGAGGGCACAGGCAACTGCGTCACTACCTCGGCCACCATACGGCTGGCGGCATCGGGTTGGCTTTTCATATGGAGGGAAACTCGCTTCGAATTTGCTGAACGCGCCGGGCTCTCGCCCTCTTACTGTTGCCTGCGGCAAGGTTGCATCATTGCAATACCGGCTGACAAGAGAGATGAAGGCCAAGTGCTATAAGAATATGTCGGCAGCAAAGAAGATTTCTCCATTAATTAGTAAAAAGTCATGCTATTGAGCCGATTCAGCCCAATTTGATGCCGTGCGATTGCAGCAGGTTGCCGTCACGGTCGTGATAACGCGTATGAATTTGCCCCGTCTCGACGATTACATGGGCGAAGTTGTCCTGGCTGATCACCGGGCCGAGCAGTTCATGCCGATAATCGCCGGCGGCGGTTCGCACCAGCGGCTGATCGAGGATGAAGGTGGAGGCTTTGGCGTAGGGCAGCAGTTTGCTGTTGCACAGGGGCGAGGAAACGATGGTGTGCACGCTGAAGTCCGGGTCTTCGCTGTGGGTCAGGCGGCTGGTCAATGAGCCGTGGACATCGCCGCAAATAAACACCACGTTCCTGATCCTGCGGGTCCGAATGGTTTCCAGCAAGCGCAGCCTTTGCTCGGGAAAGCCCTGCCAGGCGTCGTCTCCCAACCGCTTGCGGTCCGGATAGAACATCACGCTGGTGACCACCAATTTGACCCGGGCCGGGCTGTGGATCAGCCAGTCGATCAGCGCTTGTTTCTGTTCGATATCCAGGATGCGTCGGTCATTGGGTCCGAGCGTGCGCCGGGTACGCGTGTCGGTGACGAACCACTCGATATCGCCATTGGCGAACTGATACCAATATTTTGTCAACGGCTGACCGCGGGTATTCAGTTCAAGGGCGGGGCTGTGGCTGGCTTGATACAACTCATAGGCGCGCATGGCGTTGGTATAGAGATGCTCGTCGCCCTGGCTTTTGTTGGCCGGCCAGTTGTCTTCGATTTCATGGTCATCGAGGATCATGTACGTCGGCGTGCCGGACATCAGTTTCCCAATATGCGGCTGGGAAAATGCGGCCCGGTATTTGGCGCGTATTTCCTGATACTCCCGATCCGGGGCAATGAAGTTCAAGTCGTCGACATAGACCTGATCGCCGGTCATCAGCAGGGCGCTGATCGGCGGTTCGGCCTGCTGCGCCAGTGTGTTGATCGAAGCGAAGATCCGGTCGCCCCACTGAGGCGCCGATGGCATGCCGGCAGTCATGCGCAGGTAGCGACAGGAACCGATGATGTAGGCCCTTGGTGCGGTGGCTTCGTTCGATTGCGTGCGTAAGCGGTAGATCTCCGGTGGCCATTGCAGCGGCAGCCCTTGCACGGTCTCTACGGGATGGGCGGGGCTCGTG
>NZ_LYVP01000212.1 GCF_001984065.1 Pseudomonas sp. KK4 | reverse complement strand
CCGGTCATCCAGCATCACCGGTGACTGACACTCCGCTTTCGCGAGCAAGCCCGCTCCCACAGTGGACTTGTGTCGTTCACAACATTCATGGTCAGCACAAAACACTGTAGGAGCGTGCTTGCCCGCGAATAGGCCGGCACATCCAGCATCAACAGTGACAGACACACTGCCATCGCTGGCAAGTCCGCTGTCACAGGGGGTATCGATCAGGATCTATGCTTGATTCACAAACCCACGGCACTCCCGCGCGCCGTTGCGGCCTAAGCATCAGGGCGCACTTTCGCGTCACGGGCACTGGCATGGATCGGACATGAACGAAGAAACACTGCAGAACAAATCACTGACGATTCTGCTGGGCGTGGTGAGCATCGCTTTTGTTTGGATTCTGTTGCCGTTTTACGGCGCGGTGTTCTGGGCGGTGATCCTCGGCATCCTGTTTGCACCCATGCAGCGGCGGTTGCAACTCAAGCTCGGCTGGCAGCGCAATCTCACGTCGTTGCTGACGCTGAGCATCTGCCTGGTGATTGCGATCCTTCCGGTGATCATCATCAGTGTCCTGCTGGTGCAGGAGGGCGCGACGGTGTACCAGCGCATCGAAAGCGGCGAGCTGGACATCGCCGGGTATGTCGCGCAGTTCAAGCACAGCCTGCCGCCTTACTTCCAGCACCTGATGGATCGTTTCGGGCTGGGCGGGCTGGACAGCATGCGCGAGAAAATCGTCAAAAGCGCGATGACCGAGAGTCAGGCGTTGGCAACCCAGGCGTTCAGTTTCGGCCAAGGCACGTTCGACTTCATCGTCGGCTTTTTCATCATGTTGTACCTGTTGTTCTTCTTTTTGCGCGACGGCGCCGAGCTCGCACGCAAAATGCGCGCTGCCATTCCGCTGGAGGAACAGCAGAAGCGTCGGTTACAGCTCAAGTTCAACCGGGTGGTGCGGGCGACCGTGAAGGGCAACCTGCTGGTGGCGATCACGCAAGGCGCACTGGGCGGCGCGATATTCTGGTTTCTGGACATCCCCAGTGCATTGCTCTGGGCGGTGTTGATGGCGTTTCTGTCGCTGCTGCCGGCAGTCGGGGCCGGCATCGTCTGGGCGCCGGTGGCGGCGTTTTTCCTGTTCACGGGCGCCATTTGGCAAGGCGTCGTGCTGGGCTTGTTCGGGGTATTCGTGATCGGCCTGGTGGATAACGTGCTGCGCCCGATTCTGGTGGGCAAGGACACGAAAATGCCGGACTACATGATCCTGATCTCGACCCTGGGCGGGTTGGCGATCTTCGGCCTAAACGGCTTCGTGATCGGGCCGCTGATCGCGGCGCTGTTCATGTCCAGTTGGGCAATTTTTCTCGAGACCAAACCACGGATCCAGCTGCCTTAGGCGCTGAGTTTGCCGGTCTGGTCCGAACTGAAACGTTGCCACAGCGCCTGGGCGGCCGGCAGTGAAGTGAGCGGGCCGCTGACCGGCTCGCCATCGAGCACCAGGTACCAGCAGGCCAGCAAGCCGGACTCTCTGAGCGCGGCGGGAACGGCGCTTCCAATAACGGACATGATCTGAACTTGAGACATCATAAGGACCTCCATCAATCTGTAGAGATACCTTACGAGCCTGGTGAGTTTTTCAACAATCACCCTTTTCGATAGTGGTCATTGACGCCGTTGAGGCCGGCCGGTCGTTTGTCTCAGTCAACCACCTGATCGAGCATGTGCACCACTTCCTGTTCGTTGAGCAGGCCCTTGCGCACCAGGTTCTGGGTCAGCAGCGAAAGGAACTTGGCGCTGCGATGACCTTCCAGGTGCTTGAGTTCGGTCAGGGCGTTGTACACCTTGCTGGAGGTGCACAGACCGACAATGCGGTGCGGGTTCTGCGTGGGCATGTGGGCGTCCTTGTTGTTATCGACCTGTTGTTGGCGGACAGGTCCAAGCTTGCGGATCTGATGTGACATAACCATGACGTTTTTGCCCGGGGCGACGGGCAAGTCAATCTTGCCCGCTTGCGCAGCCGGGACTGTCCCGATAACGACATTGAAGACATTTTTCCAGACCCGTGCCGACGAACGGCTGATCCAGATGCCCGGGCAAAAAAAGGCCCCGCTTTCGAGCGAGGCCTGTTTTCGAGACTGTTACCAGCGGCCGTGGGGAGGGCCGTAATAGCCGCGTGGCGGGCCGTAGTAGCCGCGGGGCGGACCATAGTAGACCGGGGCTGGGCCATAGTAGACCGGCTGCTGCACGTACACCGGAGCCGGCTGGTAGTAAACCGGTGGTGGCGGTGGAGCGTAATACACGGGGGCCGGTTGGGCGTAGACCGGTTGCGGCGCAACGTAGACCGGCCGATTGGCGTTGATCAGGGCCGAGCCGACGATGGCCGTACCGACGATCGCACCAAATACCGCCGCGTTGTTACCACCACCATGGGCTTGCGCCTGCCCGCCGATAGCGAGTGCGCCGATCAGCAAGGCTACTGTGGGGATTTTACGGATCATGATAGTTCCTCGGTTCTTCGACCCGGCGCTTGTGTCTGCAATAGACCCAAGGATCGTCGCGGGGATACTTCTAAGACAGCGTTTTTTTGAAAATCAGCACAGCCGCTGAGTAAATTTTGTGTAAGGTCTGTACCGGCTCGCTTACGGTCGCCAGAGAACCCGTGTGGACACGGCAATATCATCGATCAGAACGCGGTGGACTGGCTAATCCCGTCCATCTGAAAGTGCAATGCAAGGAGATTCCAATGCAGATGAACCCCAATCGAGACACCCAACTGTGCATGTCGCTGTCAGGGCGTCCCGGGAATTTTGGCCTGCGATTTCACAATCATCTGTATGAACAACTGGGCCTGAACTTCTACTACAAGGCGTTCAGCAGCCAGGATCTGCCGGGTGCGGTAGGCGGCATTCGGGCCCTGGGCATTCGCGGCTGCGGCGTATCGATGCCGTTCAAGGAAGCCTGCATTCCCCTGGTCGATGAGCTGGACGCGTCCGCTGCGGCCATTGAGTCGATCAACACCATCGTCAATACCGACGGCCATCTCAAGGCCTACAACACCGATTACATCGCTGTTGCCCAATTGCTGGAAACCCACGCCGTGCCCAAGGACGTCACCTTTGCCCTGCGCGGCAGTGGTGGCATGGGCAAAGCCGTGGCCAGCGCCTTGCGGGACGGCGGTTATGAAAACGGCCTGATCGTGGCCCGCAATGAACGTGCCGGTCGTGCCCTGGCCAATTCCCTGGACTATGAGTGGCAAGCGGAACTGGGCGCTCGGCGGCCGCAGATGCTGGTCAACGTGACCCCGGTGGGCATGGATGGCGGGCCGGAGGCCGGGCAACTGGCGTTTGAAGCGGATGTCATCAAAGCGGCGGACATTGTCTTCGATGTGGTGGCGATTCCCTCGGAAACGCCGATGATCGTGATGGGGCGGGCAGAGGGCAAAAAAGTGATCACCGGGCTGGAGGTGATTGCGATCCAGGCATTGGAGCAGTTTGTGTTGTATACCGGCGTAAGGCCGACCGAGGAGCAGTTTCAAAAAGCGGTGGCGTTTGCGCGCAGTTAAGAGCAACAGATCGCAGTGTTCGGCAGCTCCTGCGGACGGATGTCGAACAATCAAAGCCGGAGGTTTCGATGCACCCGCCCATTCTCAATCTGGATCAGGTCGAACTTGAGCCGCTGCCCGAAACGTTTGCCCCGACCGGCGAAACCGCCGGTCGTTATCAACAGCGCCTGGCGCGCGTTGGTCAGCAATTGGGCGCGCAGAAGCTGGGTTATCGCCTGTACGTGCTGGAACCCGGCATGCGCGGTAGCCCGTTTCACAGCCATCGGGTCAATGAAGAGATGTTCTATGTGGTGGCCGGGGAAGGTGAAGTGCGGCTGGGGGCCGAGCGTTTTCCGATCCGCGCCGGTGACGTGATCGCCTGTCCACCGGGCGGGCCGGAAAAGGCGCACCAGATCATCAACACCAGCAGCGCCGAACTGCGTTACCTGGCGGTCAGCACCCAGCAGTCTCCGGAGATCTGCGAGTACCCGGACTCTGGCAAATATGCGGTGATGGATGATTTCAAGGTCGATGCCCGGGGCAATGCCTCAGGCTTCGTCGCCGTGGCCCGCCAGGGCGATGGGGTCGACTACTGGGACGGTGAGTAGACACCACAAACCCACTGTGGGAGCGGGCTTGCTCGCGAAAGCGGTGTGTCAGTCACCGAAAAT
>NZ_LYVP01000211.1 GCF_001984065.1 Pseudomonas sp. KK4 | reverse complement strand
GCTCCCGCTGGGCTGCGAAGCGGCCCCAAAAAGAGCAGGGCCGCTTCGCGCCCCAACGGGAGCAAGCTCCCTCGCCACAGCAGCTCCCTCGCCACAGTTTCAAAAACCCAATCACCGACGCTGCATCAACCACTGCAACAACCCGATCTTCTTGATCTCCACCGGCTTGTGCATCACCAGCGTCTCGCGAATTTCCTGGCGCTGGTCCTGCAAGTGGCTCAAGGCGTTTTTGAGTTCGCCCAGATGTTCCAGCTGATCGCCGAACACGGCTTTTTCGATGCGGAACAGACGGCCGCTGGTGATGCTGCGAAATTCTCCCCGCGAGGGTTTATCGGCGAGGATCCCCTCCTCGCCCATGACTTCGCCAGGCCCCATGCGTCCGGCCTCCACCAGTTTTTCATCGTCATGAATCGCCACCGACACCACCCCGGTGCTGATGATCATCAGGCAGTCGGCAACCTCGCCGAACGCCAGGATGACCTCGTCGGCCTGATAGTCCACGGCGGTCATATCCGCGGCCAGTTGATCGCGCTCCTCACTGCTCAGCGAGCGGAAGATCCGCACCTCTTCCAGCAGCCGGCGCTGGCGGTTCCAGCGCTGTTCTTCCTGGCCGCAGCCCCATACGACGCCCCCGGCTTCGAGGTGACGGTGGGCCAGGTCGAACATCAGGTTGCACACTTCGTTCTTGCTCTTGGCCGATGCGATGAAGCCCTTCATCTCGTACTCGGTGTAGTCCAGGTGGGAGCTTTTGACCGAGACCTTGGCCGGGCGCGTCTGCAACAAGGCCCGTGTTCCGTGCAAGGTTTTTTCCAGCGCATCGATGGCGCGGCGCGGGCGCACGCCGCTGGGCACAGCGATGGTCACACTGATGCCGTTCACATCCCCCGGGCGGCTGAAGTTGACGATGCGCGCCTTGGCCGCCACCGAGTTGGGCACCACCGCGATGCCGCCCATATCGGTCATCAGGTGCGTGGAACGCCAGTCGATCTCGACCACCTTGCCCTGGGTGCCATCGATGGAGATCCGGTCGTTGAGCTGATAGGGCTTGGTGGTGTTGAGCACGATGCCGGAAAACACATCGCTCAAGGTGCTCTGCAAGGCCAGCCCGACGATGATCGCCATCGCTCCCGACGTGGCCAGCAAGCCCTTGACCGGCAACTGCAGGACATAGGCGGCGGCCGCGACGATGGCGATCAGGAAAATCAGCGCGCCCATCAGGTCATGGAGCAAGCGCGCGCTGTGCCCGGCGCGGGACATCAGGCCATAGCCGAGGATGATGGTCAGGGTCCGCGCCGCGAACAGCCACCAGCCGATCCCCAGTACCGTGCCCATCAGGTTGAGCACGGCGTCATCGGGCCACAGCGGCGGTTGCAGGGGGCTGATGCCGGCGGCGGTCATTACCGCGCTGAACGCCACGAAGATGCCGATGCGCACACACAGGCGCAGGTTGTGTCGCGTGGCGCCGATGAACTGCCACAGCGCCAGGTCGAACAGGATCAGGATGACGCCGCAGATCAACGGGTGAGCCTGCAGTTGGGTGAACATCGATGAATTCTCCACAGCCCTTGTGCAGATGCCCTGGAGGACACCGCGAAGGCCGCCCCGACAATGGACGGCTCTGTACTGTAAGGCGCCCCTTTGGGCCCGGCACTCCTACCTCAGTGCTAGGCGCTCATACGCCGGTATGACGAGCCTTACCCCATGTGCTAGGCCAGCGTCCCGAGGTAGGAGTGTTATCGGGCGCCCGGAGAATTACGCTGGTCACCTCGAACGAATCAACTCATCGCGCCACGGCGCTGACCTGAGGACGGTTGTCATGAACGCATTGCAAAGGCTCTATATCGTCAGTCATCCGTTACGCATCAGCCGCTACGGCGCGCACAGCTCGCTGTCGACCGCAGAACGCGTGGAGATCATCGATGCGCTCACCGATTTACTGGGCAGCGCGCTCACGCTGGTGGCGCAGCTCACGCGCGGCCAGCAACTGTCTCACAACGTCAGCTTCCTGCCCGTGCAACAGCTGTTTCATCGACTGGTACGCGCCAGCAGCAGTTATACCGACTTCCTCGCCACGGCCATCACCGACCTGGGCGGCTACGCCGAAACCGCAGCGCTCTATCAACTCATTGACGTGCATGAACCTGCCTGTTTCGCCGATTGCCTCACGGGGATTTGCCGCGCCGCCCGCCGATTGCGGGCCGCCGATGCGCTGCTGCGCGATTACCAGGAATGCGCCATCGCCAACAAGGACAATGCCAGCCGCCGCCTTTTCGAGGAATGCGCGCGGCACAACGCACGTTTCGTCGCGTTGATCGAAGACAACCTGTCCCATGAACAATCCCTGTAAAGGTTTGCCTGCCCCTGGCAAAACCGCAGGAAAACGACCACACATACCCACGTATACTTTTGCGCTTTTTCGGAGCGCGTATCTTGCAAGTATGGCGGGCGCCACTTAGCGCCACTCGCAATGACCCAAGGTCTTTACATGTTTAACGCACCCCTTATTTCAGTAGTTGATGATGACGAACTCATTTTAATATCACTGGACAGTTTATTACGCTCTTACGGTTACACAGTAAAAACCTACAACAGCGCCTATGCCTTTCTTCAATCAAGCGGCCCCGAACAGACCGACTGCCTGATCTCCGACATGCAGATGCCCGGCATGTGTGGCGTACAGATGTACGAAGCGCTGGCGGCCCGAAACCTTCATATCCCGACCTTGTTCATCACCGGCAAGTCCGGCCTGCCGCCCCATTTCAGTGACCGGGTGCGCAAACCCGAAGGCTATTTCGCCAAACCCTTCCACACCGCGGCGCTGCTGGCCTGCATCGAAGCGATCATGAAACGCCGGGGTTGACGCCCGCGTTTAACACCTTGGTTTAGTCCATTCAAACTCAGGCATGCATTCACTGACCGTTCGCAGGGATGCGCGGCCGTTTTGAAATCAATACTATTTTTTCCACCCACTTTATTAGTTCCGACCACTGACGCTTTGTACAACTAACAACTTCAACCTGGGTTAATCGTGCCATGGCAAAAAACAAACTGACTTCAATCAACGGCGCTCCCGTCGTCGACAACTTCAATATTCAGACTGCAGGTCCCCGTGGGCCTGCGTTGCTGCAAGATGTGTGGCTGCTGGAAAAACTCGCCCACTTCGACCGTGAGGTGATCCCCGAGCGACGCATGCATGCCAAAGGCTCCGGCGCCTACGGTACCTTCACTGTGACCCATGACGTGACGCGCTATACCAAGGCTCGCCTATTTAGCGAAGTGGGCAAGCAGACGCCGATCTTCACCCGTTTCTCCACCGTTGCCGGCGAGCGCGGTGCGGCCGATGCCGAGCGTGACATCCGTGGCTTTGCTCTGAAGTTCTACACCGAACAAGGTAACTGGGACCTGGTGGGCAACAACACCCCGGTGTTTTTCTTCCGCGATCCGTTGCGTTTCCCGGACCTCAACCACGCGGTCAAGCGCGACCCGCGCACCGGCATGCGCAGCGCGCAAAGCAACTGGGATTTCTGGACCTCGCTGCCCGAAGCCCTGCACCAGGTGACCATCGTCATGAGTGAGCGTGGTATTCCGCGCAGCTACCGGCACATGCATGGCTTTGGCAGCCACACCTTCAGCCTGATCAATGCCAACAATGAGCGGCACTGGGTCAAGTTCACGTTCAAGTCCCAGCAAGGCATCGAAAACCTGAGCGATGCGCAGTCCCAGGAGCTGATCGGCCGGGATCGGGAAAGCAGTCAGCGGGACCTGTTCGACAGCATCGAAGCCGGGAATTTTCCGCGCTGGACGTTCTACATCCAGGTCATGACCGAAGAGCAGGCCCACGATCACGGGGTCAATCCGTTCGACCTGACCAAGGTCTGGCCACACAAGGACTACCCGTTGATCGAGGTGGGTTACTTCGAACTCAACCGCAACCCGCAGAACGTGTTCGCCGAAGTCGAGCAAGCGGCGTTTTCCCCCTCCAACGTGGTGCCGGGCATCGGTTTCTCTCCGGACCGGATGCTGCAGGCGCGATTGTTTGCCTACGGCGATGCCGCGCGGTATCGCCTGGGGGTCAACCACCACCAGATCCCGGTCAACGCCGCCCGCTGCCCGGTGCACAGCTTCCACCGCGACGGTGCGATGCGGGTGGATGGCAACTACGGCGGGCAACTGGCGTATGTGCCCAACAGCGAGGA
>NZ_LYVP01000210.1 GCF_001984065.1 Pseudomonas sp. KK4 | reverse complement strand
CTGTCGGCATCGAACCGGATGTCGCTGATGCCGTTCGCGCAGATATCGACGCGCATTGGCGGCTACGGTGATTCTGGCGACGTTGTTGTTGAAGATTTTTGTTTGAGAGGTTTCAACATCGGCGCATACCCCGTAGGAGCGAAGCTTGCTCGCGATGAGGCTGAGGGGTTTGATGAGCTTTGTGTGTTCATTGAACCCTGGTGTTCAGTTGTCGTAGATTTCGCCACCCTTCCCTACGACTATTCTTTGCGACTAAGATCCAGCAGTCCCACTGAAATATAACTACCCCTTTTGCTGCTTTTTTCTAACCCTTTCTTCCGCAATGTAGCGGTATGACCGTGCCCGGTTTACGAGGGCCGCACTCAGAACCTCGGACGTACTCTGAAAGCTAGCAGCGTTGCGCGACGGCCTCACGAATAATGAATCTTTGATCTAAAAATTGAGGACGGATTTACTTTCTTTTGATATTCCATTGGTAATATCCCCCAGCTCTGCATTGCGCTAACGAACATATCAGCGCCGAATGCATCGTAAATAGAGTGATTCTGTGCCGGACGGGCTCCATGTCCTAGCACTCCTGCTTTGCCCACATTCACCACCAATTCGCTACGTCAACTGGATTGACGTACCTGAGAGTGGTGACTCCTTTGTTGGACACACTCATCATAGAGTTATTTGACACATCAACTTTGGAAATCGGGAGCAATACCCCTTACACCACAGCTCGTTATCGAAAAATAGAGCTGTATTGTCAAATAGCTGTCGACGATTCTGCCAACCTTTTTAACGCGACTGACCAGGCGCCTTAATTTTTACCTATCTTAAACTCTAAAAAACCTAAGCCAACTCCGCCCTTTTTTTTCTAATTGAATCGAATGCGTGCTTGGTCCATTTGGGCGCAGTAAATCGCCTGGATAGTGTGGGAGACCCAAACATAGGCTATCGTCTAATTTGAAAGCTTCGACAGCCGCGACCGCCTCGATACACCAGCGTCCAAAGTAACTACCCTTTTCCAGGGGCTGTATCTCAGGGTCACCATAGTGGTACCACCATAGTTGCTGTTTGCCACGTCGATTGAGCTCAAAATACCAACTGCTAACAAACTGCTGCAATAATATTGCCTGTTGCTCGCTAGTTTCATTAACAGCCTTAAGTAAGCGGACATACGGCTTTTCATGCAAGAGGAAAGTACCAATAGCACGTCCAGGCTGTCGACTTGCGATAATTTGATCCAACAATATATCTTTTCCTTCTTCGCCAATGAGATGCACAAGTCGGTTCCATTGGTCGTCGGGAATTTTCAATGACAGCGCCAAGCCCACCAGCCAGAAGCACCAGGTGTAGTGATTGAGGTTGGATAACTCAAAAACCCAATCACGGCAGGTTCTTACATTATGTTCGGCACATACGCTGTCCGCCAAACTATTCGACAGTTCCCAAGTATCAAGCAACTGGGGGAATAGTGACCGCAACTCGGAAATAGCACCGCCTTGGGAGTAGAGTCGAAGGAGGAGACGCAGAATTTCTCTGCATGTGTCCAAAACAAATTGGGGTCTATAAATCGGATTACCCGGGGGAGATTTAATTTGGTCGAGATTTTTAGCAATATTCTCCTCAGAAATCATTGTCCATTTTTCCCAGTATTCTGCTGGCGCGATGGAATCTCGAATCATGGCTGTGCTCCTGAAAGATTTGTTTTGGACGCTAGTATTTTGGACGTGTCGACAGGTTTTGGCTTGCCGAGAGAGTCGAGAACTTGGATCTCAGTTGCACCATTTGCTCCTGTCTTCACAACCCATGTCTCAGTGCGACCTGCATCAATAGCACGCGAAATATCAAAAGCATGTTGTTCGCCCACAGCCTTCTCCAACCGCCCCGAACCCAACGTCCAGCTTTCGCTGCCCTGCTTACCATCATTTGTGTTTATCAGGCTCGTGTTTCCGCCTTTTTTGACGTCACCTACAAATTTGTACTCGATAACCACGTAATCTACATCCGGACGATTGACTCGATACAAATCGTCAATACCTGTATCGCCTGCCCCCTGCATTCTCGCTAGCTTTTCGCCTTCAGGTACTATTTGTCGCACCGTCGTCTCACCAAATACCTCACCAATGACTCGTTTCTGATCATTGCTAAGGGATTTCAAATCGATCAGCGCGTTGCCTTTTTGATCAACGATACCCCCATTTTTGATGAAGGCCTGCTCCGCCAAACCGTCTATGACCTCGTCCAGCTTTTTACCAATTGCCTCGCTCGCCTTTTCAGAAAGCTTACCACCAGCTTTCGCGGCGCTCCCTGCTCCAGACACGGCGACGAATGTTCGAATGGCCAACAACGTGGCTTGCGCTTTATGAACATCCTGTCCATAGATGATGCCCAACTTTTGGGCAAGGTCGTCGTTAAAGCTGACGGCAGCTCCTTCTCCAATCGCGTGACCACTTTCGACAAATCCATCTATCACGCTTTGTGGAAGATCTTTCACGCCTTTCCATAACCCATCCAGAACGACGCCAGGTTGCTCTGTGGCTAGCTTTGCTAGATCTACGGCATCATTTTTTGTCTTAATGCCTGAATCCTTCATTTCTTTGAGCAAACCGGCACTCAGTTCACGACTGACACCGCTTTGAACAAACTGCTGATAAAACTTGGGATCAGCCGTGTCCGCAAACATTTCTGGTCGAAAAAGCTGCTGACCTTTGGCGGTGAAAAGTGCTTGCTGCCCGCCCAAGTCATTGGTGAATGTTTGTCCCGAACTGCTCAAGAAAGCCTGCGCTGCGCTGTCTTCGCCATCAGTCAAAATTGACCGCCAAAGGAAATCGACATCCTTGAGCGCTTGTTGGCTCAAGCGCCGGGTAGCCTCGTCCTCACTGATGCCGTTACTTAAGGCAAACTCTTTGGCATGCTCTTTAATCCAGTTATGCTCATCGGCATGAAGCTGGCGATTGTACTGCGTACCGTTCTGTGCAACCCAAGCTCCCGTTTGCAGTTTGTCGGCATCGGAGTTGGGGTCTTGGATGGCGGTCGCCATTAACCCCACTAACTGCGAGTTCATGGTTAGTAGCCGGTCTCGTTCCTCCTTGGGCAAACCAGCATAGTTTTTGGCCATCTCATCGACCAAGGCTTCGTTGATGCCTGCTGCCAGGGCGCCGGTCTTGAAGTCACTGCCTGCCGCCAACGAGGCCAAGCCGCCCATCAACGCGTGTAAACCAATTTTGGCCAGACCACCATCGGCCAACCCGGTATCCCCGACCAGGTTGAAGCCATAGGCGGTAAACGCATTCACCAGGCTGTTTTGCAAGGCATCGCCCAGGCTGCCATCGCGACCCAAGGCTTTATTGAGCAGTGCCGAGGTGGTGTTTTGCAGTGCCTGATTCGCTGCGAATTGGCCGAGTCCTCCCAGACTGCTCAGGCCACCGGGAGGGAATACCACCACCTTGCCGGTATTGGCCAAGGCCCCACTGGTAGAGTCGGTCAACGGCGTCCCTTGAGCCGTTTCAGTCCCCGTCCAACCGTTAAACACGCCGGCGGCGAGACCTGCGGTCACGCCGGCGATAATGTAATTTTTCATGCTCTCGCTGTTGAACGTGTCCGAGAGCGTCGTACCCAGGTTGCCCTTGTTGTTGATGACATTGACAGCCGCATTGCCTGCCATCGCCGTCAGCACCGAAGTGGCAATGATGTTGCCAAGCCCGGCCGCGGTGCCCGCCACAGCGGCGCTGGTTGCGGTAGCGGCTGTTCCCACTGTCGCAGCAGCCATGGTGCCACCCGCTCCCACAGCGCTGCCCGCCGAGGCCGCCAGTGCGCTGGCTGCACCGGCGGTCAAAGCAGCCACAATAATGATGATGGCCAGCATAGCCCCGGCACCTAAGCCGGAACTGCTGTAGCCAAAGGCGTCGTGGATCTCTTTGACCTGCTGCCAATTTACATCACCACGAGCTTCGGCAGCTTTCAACCACGCCAGGTTCGGATCGGCCTGCACCATGGCGTCGATGGTCTCGCTCACCGACTTCTGGTCGATCTGCTTGATGTCGATGCGCAAGCCGTTGACCGCATTGATGACGGTCTGACCGTTGGCCGTCAGCGCACTCTGGCGCAGCGTTTCATCGGTACTGCCCTTACCGTTGGCCGACTGCCAGGCCAGATCGCTGCTGCTCTTCTCGTGACTCTCCTGATGCAGGTCCTTCACCGCCTCAAAAGTAATGCTGCCGCCACTGTCCAGCGTGATGTCCTTACCACTGTCGAGCTTGGCACCCTGATACCGCTGATCTCCCCCACTGACCAGCGTCAAATCTCCACCCGAGGTGATC
>NZ_LYVP01000209.1 GCF_001984065.1 Pseudomonas sp. KK4 | reverse complement strand
GTGCCTTGCCAGCGATGAGGGCCTGACAGCCACCTTGAATTTTGCACATGCCCCCGCTCCCACAGGTATCGCGGTGTGCACATATTTCACGAACACCCCCACCCCCTGTAGGAGCGAGCTCGCTCGCGATGGTCCTCAACGATGACGCGGGAAGCCGGACACCCCGCGGTGTCCCGGCGTTCATCGGCGAGTGCCTGAGATCAGGATTGCCCGCATGAAATAATTCCTGTATTTTTTCATGAAATTAAAACTATAAAATTTCATGGAGCCGGTAATGTTTCAGCAGTCCACCCAGCACGTCGCCAGCTATTACGCCCATTCCTGCGCCGATCACCTGCGAAACCGCACACCACTCAAAGGCAATCAGGACACCGAAGTGCTGATCATCGGTGCGGGCTTCAGCGGCTTGCACACGGGGTTGCGCCTGGCGTTGGCCGGCAAGCGCGTGACGGTGCTGGAGGCCAGTCGGGTGGCGTGGGCGGCTTCGGGGCGTAATGGGGGGCAGGCGATTCTGGGGTGGTCGTGCGATATGCCGCCACTGGAAGCGGCGTTGGGCTACGAGCGGGCGCGGCGGTTGTGGGACGGCATGCGCTGGGCGGCGCGGGAGTTGCGTGAATTGCCTGGGCGTCATGGGTTCGATTGCGATTATCGACCGGGCCATCTGTGGACCTCTGTGATGCCGCGCCGCGTCAGTCTGCTGACCGAGTGGCAACATGAGGCCAGTCATAAATGGGGCCATGACGGCTTGCAGTTCATCGAACGCGACCGGTTGCCCGAGTGGGTAGCCAGCGAGCGTTATCAGGCCGGGCTGTTCGATCCCGAGGGCGGGCATTTGAATCCGCTCAAACTGGCCTTGGGGCTGGCGGCAGCCATCGAGCGGGCTGGCGGGGTGATTCATGAACAGAGCAAGGCGCTCAATTATCGCGAGGAGGGCGGACGCTATGTGGTTGCCACCGAGCGCGGTGAAGTGCGTGCCGATGTGCTGGTGCTGGCGTGCAACGCGTATCTGGATCGCCTCGATCCGCAACTGGCCAGTTGCGTGTTGCCCGTGGGCACCTATCAGGTAGCGACGGCGCCGTTATCGGAGGCCCAGGCGACTGCGCTCCTGCCGAGCAACGTGTGCGTCACCGACAACCAATTCGTGCTCGATTATTTCCGCCGTACGCCGGACAACCGCTTGCTGTTCGGTGGCGGCTGCACCTACCTGGGCGGCATGCCCAAGGACATTGCCGGCGCCACCCGGCCGTGCCTGGAACGGGTATTCCCGCAACTCAAGGGCGTTGAACTGGCGTTCGCCTGGGGTGGGCACATCGACCTGACCCTCAAGCGCACCCCGGACATCGGTCGCCGTGGTGACCTTTACTGGTTGCAGGGGTATTCAGGCCACGGCGTGCTGCCGACCCTGGCCGCGGCGCGGGCGGTGTCCGACGCGATACTCGGTCGGCCGGACGAACTGGCGTTGTACCAAGGGTTGAATAACGGCAGCTTTCCGGGCGGCAAATACATGGCGGCGCCCCTGGAAGCCATCGGCAAAGCCTGGTACCGGCTGCGCGACAGCATTTGAAACGGAAGCCTTTAGATGGACATGCAAGAAGAGATTTCGGCGCTGGCGATCCTGATCCAGGACCTGCGCAAACACAAAAAATACACGCTCAAAGAGTTGGCGGACAAAATCGGCCGCTCGGTGGGTTTTCTGTCCCAGGTCGAGCGTGGTCTGTCCCGGCCAACGGTGGCTGACTTGACCGCGATCAGCGAAACCCTGGGCGTGCCCACCACCTATTTCTACAGCCTGCCCAAACCCATGGCCTTGCCCTGGGTGACCCGGCCCGACGAGCGTCGCACGCTGTATTACGCCGACGGCATCACCGACATCCTGGTTTCGCCAAAAATGCGCGCGTCCTTTTCCATGCTCGAGAGCCAACTGGAACCCGGTGCCAGCAGCGGTGACCGGCACATGAAGGACAGCTCGGAGCAGGGTGGCTACGTCCTCGAAGGCGAGCTGACCCTGTGGCTCGATGACGACGACCCCGTGACCTTGCGTGCCGGCGACAGCTTCCAGCTCGCCAGCCACGCCCATTGCCGTTACGGCAACCTCGGCGATCAACTGACCCGCGTGCTTTGGGTTTACACCTGATACCAACAAGGAACAAAACGATGGACGCTGTGTGCTCTGAACTGCTGGCTGAAGTACGTGAGTTTCGCCAACGCTACCCGCAGGTGCGCTTTGTCGACCTGATCGCCCTGGACATTCCCGGGCATTTCTACGGCAAGCGCTACCCGATCGACATGCTGGAAAAAGTCGCTGCCGGCAGTGCCCTCAAGCTGCCGCAGAACTGCGTATTGCTCGGTACCCAGGGCGGCCTGTTCAAGATTGGCGATTACTGCTTCAACGATGGCGACCCCGATGCCTTGCGGCGTCTGGTGCCCGGCACCTTGAAGTTGGTGACCTGGGAGCAACAACCCCTGGGGCAGATGCTGATCACGTCCGACGGTACGCAAAACCCCATCGAATTCGAGCCGCGGGAAGTGTTGGCGCAGGTGCTGGCACGGCTCAAGCGCAAGGGTATTTTTCCGGTGGTGGCGTTCGAACTGGAGTTCTATCTGTTCGACAGCCACCTGCGTGATGGCCTGCCGCAGTTTGCCCGCGACCCGCTGACCGGCGATGCCGACGATCAGCCGAACATGCACATCGAACGCCTGACCCGATTTGCCCCGGTGCTCGATGAGATGGTCGAGACCGCCCGGGCGCAAGGCATTGACGCCACGGTGATCACCGCCGAATTGGGGCCAGGCCAGTTCGAAATCAATTTCGGCCATCTGGATGACGGTTTGCGCGCGGCCGACTGGGCGGCGCTGTTCTGCCGCAGCACCCGTGGCGTGGCGCTCAAGCACAATTACCGCGCCAGCTTCATGGCCAAGCCGTACCTGCAACACCCCGGCAGCGGCATGCACGTGCATGTGAGCCTGTACGACGAAGCGGGCAATAACCTGCTGGCGGCGAACGGCCAGCAAGCGTTGCGCCATGCCGTGGCCGGTTGCCTGGAGGTGTTGCCCCGCTGCATGCCGATTTTCGCGCCGAACCACAACGCCACGCGCCGCTTGAGCGCCACGGTCAACGTCGCCTCCCGCGCCAGCTGGGGTTTCGAAGACCGTGATGCGTGCCTGCGGGTGCCGGAATCGGACAGCAAAAACCTGCGCATCGAACATCGCCTGGCCGGCGCCGACGCCAACCCTTATCTGGTGCTCGCGGCGATTCTGATCGGATTGGAGCAAGGCCTGGAAAACGGCCGCGAACCCATCGCGCCGCTCAACGAAGATCGCAGCAGCGGCATCGATTTCCCGCTGGAAATGCTCGAGGCAGTGCGATCGATGCAAAGCTATGCGCCGGTGCGCGAGGGCCTGGGGGAAGAGTTCGTCGACGTGTATTGCGAGAACAAGCGCCAGGACCATTTGGCGTTCATGAACGACATCAGTGCCCGGGAGTACCGCTGGTTCCTGTAGGAGCGAGCTCGCTCGCGATGGACGTCAACGATAACGCGGGCTATCAGAATTGATCGGATAGCCCGGTCACCCACAGCTCAAGTCGTTTCGAGCTTAACCCTAAAAAACATATTGATATTTAAAGACTTAGCGGATTTAGTAACTGAGTAGTTAATTAAAATATCTTGTTACAGGGCGAAATATTCCGTAATATCCGCCCCGCGTTCACCACCACGGTTTATGCATTTTTAAATCCCGGGCGTCCATCAGCTGCCCGGGATTTTTTTTGCCTCTCGGCTTCCTATATTCCATGTGGTTATCATTGGATAATTATATATTCCTTTTGTTGTGGTCAAAGGCAGTGCACCTTGGAGGCCTGCCCATCCACGCGGATGCGCCCACCATCAGACAGGAAGCCTCATCATGACCATCAAAGCGATCAACGTCCGTAACCAGTTCAAGGGTGTCATCAAGGAAATACTGGTAGGCGAAGTAGTGTCCGAAATCGACGTGCAAACCGCGTCCGGCATCGTCACCTCAGTCATCACCACGCGCTCGGTGCGTGACCTTGAGTTGAAGGTTGGCAGTGAAGTGATTGCGTTTGTGAAGTCCACTGAAGTGTCGATTGCCAAGCTCTGAGCCCATGGCGAAGTCCACTAATCACCCGGCTGATAAAGGCTGGTTTTTTTGTGCCTGCAATTTAAGGAAGCGACAAACCTGTGGCGAGGGAGCTTGCTCCCGCTGGGCTGCGTAGCAGACCCAAAAACCTGGCACGCGGTGTATCAGGAGGTGCCAGCCAGCAGGTTTTACGACTGCTGCGCAGCCGAACGGGAGCAAGCTCCCTCGCCACGACGGGGTG
>NZ_LYVP01000208.1 GCF_001984065.1 Pseudomonas sp. KK4 | reverse complement strand
GGAGCGGGCTTGCTCGCGAAGGCGGTGTATCAGTCAACGGGCAAGGTGACTGACATATCGCTTTCGCGAGCAAGCCCGCTCCCACAGGGGATGGTGGTGGACGCCGATTTTGCGTCCGCCACCCATCAGGCCTTGGCGGCCATGGCGACCACTTCCACGCGCATGCCTTCCACCGCCAGGGCGGCGACCCCTACGGCAGCACGCACCGGCCAGGGCTTGGCGAAGAAGCGCTTGTAGACTTCATTGAAGGCGGCGCGGTCGGCCATGTCGGTGAGGTAGATGGTCAGGTGCATGACCCGGTCCATGGAGCTGCCGGCCCGCTCCAGCGCGACTTTCAGTGCTTGCAGCGTGCATTCGCTCTGCAGGGTGATGTCGCCCAGTTCCAGGCTGCCATCGGCACGGGTCGGGATCTGGGTGGACATCAGGATGCCGTTGAAGGCTGCGACGTCGGAGGAAATGGAATCCGCATCGGGATCGGGGGTGAAGATGATGTCTTGATTGGCCATGGGGCGCTCTTGTTGGAGGAGGTAAAAGAACGACGCGCAGTTTACCAGACGTCCCACGACGAATTGGCCGGCCACGGTCTTGAACTGGGTCCATGACGCAGAGCCTGCAGACTCAACCCACTGACTCTTGAACCCGTGAGAACCCCGTGGCGACACGGCCAATGCACTCAAGCGACAAACGGATTGGCGCTCTAGAGTCTTTGCACCTATTTTTTCTCCACATCTGTAAACGATTACGTTTATCAAAAATGGAGGCGGCACATGCGATTGCTCAGCGCGATGTTTGTCACGTCCATGTTAGTTGCGGGTGCGATGTCTTATATAGCCATTGCACAGGCCGAAGGCGATGTTGCCAGGGACGTCCGCGATGGTGTTCGTGATGTAGACAAAGACTTCGATCAGGATGGCAAGGACATCGACAAGGAAGCCAGGAAGTTGGAGAAAGAGCGACACAAAGAGGATCGCCACTTGGATAAAGAGGCGAAGAAAGATCTTTGAAGGATCAACAGTAACGGGCTCGGCGCCTGCAATTGCGAAGCTGGATCCAAAATTCTTGCTCGCCTTAAGTCCTGATCTACACTGCGAAAAGTTGCGCGCCAACAATAGGCGAACTGCACCCGTAGTTCATCGCCAAGCCAATAAAGGTCGCGATCATGACCAGAGTTTCAAGTGTCCGCCGCTTTGCACTCTGCGTAAGCCTGGTTGCGTTTGCAATGAGCGGTTGTACAACTTCGCAGTTCCCCTCCCCGCCCCTGCGTCAGAACCCCGAATTCACTTACGATGCCAGCGGCGTGACCCACGCCACGCTGTCGGCGGCCGAGCAGCCGGTCAATGTCGGCAACGAGCGTTACGTGTCGCTGGTGTTCAACGGCGATTACGACTCGCCGCTGATCCGCACCCGGCCGGGCGGGACCATGGCGATTCGCCTGGACAACCGCATGGACGAGGTCACCAACCTGCACTTCCACGGCATGACCGTGTCGCCTCTTGATCAGGGCGACAATATTTTCCGCATGACCCAGCCGCACCAGGTGGGCGAGTACAACGTCAAGCTGCCGCCGGATCACAGCCCGGGTGCCTACTGGTATCACAGCCACTTCCATGGCGGCTCCCAGCGACAGGTGTCGGCGGGGATTGCCGGGCCCATCCTGGTCGATGGCATGCTCGATCCGTTTCCCGAACTCAAGGGCATCAAGGAACAGGTGCTGGTGCTGCGCAACTTCCAGAAAACCCTGACCGGCAAAGTCGCCAGCGAAATCATCACCAGCGCCCCTTCGATTCGCACCATCAATGGCCAGGAAGTGCCGACCATCGACATCAAGCCGGGGGAAACCCAGCTCTGGCACTTCATCAACATTGCCGCCAACCAGTACTTCCGCATCAGCATCAACGGCCAGACCCTGCAGGTGCTGTCCCGCGACGGCAACACCGTCACTCGCCGGGTCGATACCGACCAGGTGCTGATCGGCCCGTCGGCCCGGTTCAGCGTGCTGGTGGTGGGGCCTCCGGCAGGCACCTATGACGTGGAAACCGGTTCCGGCAACACCGGGCCGGCGGGCGATCAGTACCCGATGGCCAAGTTGGCGATCCTGCGCTCGAGCGGCCAGCAGGTGGCGACCAAGCAGATCACCAGTCCCTATCCGCCCGCCGAGGATTTGAGCAAGATCGCGGTGAACAAGACCCGTCAGTTTGCCTTCCAGGACTCGGCCACCGCCCCCACGGCCTTCCTGATCAACGGCACCCGCTTCGAGCTGGATCGGGTCAACACCACCGTGAAACTCGGCGATGTGGAAGAGTGGCGGCTGTTCAATCCGTCCCAGGAACTGCATCAGTTCCACATTCATCAGGTGGACTTCCAGGTCACCGAAATCAACGGCAAACCCGTCGAGTTCAGCGGTTATCGCGACAACGTGTTCATCCCCGCCACCGGTTCGATCACATTGCGCATTCCGTTTCGCGATCCGATCATCCTTGGCAAGTTCGTCTACCACTGCCACATCCTCGAACACGAGGACGGCGGCATGATGCAGGCGATCCAGGTGGTCAAGCCCGAAGACTACGAGCAGGCGGTCAAGCTCGAACCCCTGGGCGGGCTGTACGGCGAAAACAACCAGCTGTGCTCCTACCTGCGCAACACCGGCCGGGACCCGAAAGCGTCCAGCCCACTGATCCCGCGAACCAACTAAGAGGGACGCGCCATGAGCAACTATCGCTTGGCTGTGGTGTTGGTGGGATCGGTGTGTGCCGCCGAATCGGTGCTGGCCGATGACGGGCAATACCCCAACGTCGGCATGGATTACGACGCGACCTTTCAATATGACCATACCCATGCCGACTCGCCCCAGGGCGGCAATCGCAACACCGGGGACGCCTACCCGGACATCAACACCACGTTCTACTTTCGCTTCACCCACGATCAGCAGATCCAGCTGGCCACCGAGATCAATCCCGTGGCCGGGCCGGAGCCTGGGCAGAAGCGCTTTTTCGAAGACGTAGGGCTGGTGATCAACGACCTCAACTACTACCAGAACAACGCCAACTCGGCGTTCAGTGTCGGCAAATACCACGTGCCGTTCGGTCGCGCCCAGGATCAGGCGCCCGGCCTGTACACCAATGACTACGTGGCCACCTACGACTTGGATGGCATGCTCGGCGGCACCGTGGCCTACCGGTATTTCGACCAGACACTGGGGATGATCGAGCCGAACCTGAGCGTGTACACCGCAGACAATTCGTTCCTTGGCCGGCCATACCTGCGCCATGGCGAGAAACTTCGGCGCAGCGACGGCGGGCCGTCCAATACCGGCAAGCTCGACTCCTACGCGGTGACGGTGAACTGGATCGCGATTCCGGCGGTGCCGTATCTGGAAATGCAGGCCGGCTACATGTTCAACAAAAAGGCCGAAGATGAGACCCAGGACACGCCACCCGGCGAAGACGATGAAACCATCAAGATCGCCTCCGCCCGCTACATCTGGGCCTACGCGCCGAGTACCGACCTGGAGCCGACCCTGGCCGGGCGCTACTTCGATATCGTGCCCTTCGTCGAGTTTGCCGATGTCGACAACGAAGGCGGGATCAAGGGCAATGACACCCGCTACCTGACCACCTCGCTGACCTTCGATTTCGGCGATTGGGCCCTGGGCGCGACCCGTACCGACAAGCATCGCCAATCCACCGGCGGCGCGGACCACCAGGACTACCTCAACGAAATCAGCCTGACCTACAACATCACCGGGCAAATCAAGCTCGGGCTGTCCGCCGGCACCCAGAAAGAGGACGGCCAGATGTCCGAGCTGATCGGCCTGGCGCTGACCTATTCCGGAGGGTATTGAGGATGAAGTGGCTACTGGCGTTGCTGTTGATGGCCATGGCGGACGGCGCGATCGCCGCCACCCGTACCGATATCGGCGGGCCGTTCCAGCTGATCAATCAGAATGGCCAGCGGGTTACCGAAACCAGCTTCGGCGAGCCGGCGTTGCTGTATTTCGGCTTCATGACCTGCCCGGCCATCTGCCCGACGGATCTTGCGAAAATGGCGCGCATCAGCAAGCAACTGCAACAGCAGCAAGGCATCAGCGTGCGGCCGGTTTTCGTCACCATCGACCCGGAGCGGGACACGCCGAAAAAACTGAAGACCTACGTCAATTATTTCGCCAGCGACTTCGTCGGCCTGACCGGCTCACCCCAGGAGATTGCCAAAATCACCGACGCCTACCACGTCTACTACAAGAAAGTGCCCACCGGGGACAAGCCGGGGGATTACGTGATGGACCATTCCACCATCCTCTTCCTGCTCGACAGCCAGGGCCGCTACCTCAAGCATTTCGGCCGTGGGCTGGATGAGAAGGAAATCGAGAAGCAGGTGGTGGCGGCGTTGGCGGACGCCAAGGCAGGAAGCTGATACACAGGAATGAAACACCCCCCTGTGGGAGCGGGCTTGCTCGCGAAAGCGTCGT
>NZ_LYVP01000207.1 GCF_001984065.1 Pseudomonas sp. KK4 | reverse complement strand
GCATCATTGGCGACTGACACACCGCTTTCGCGAGCAAGCCCGCTCCCACAAGGTCAAGGCTTGAAGATCACTCGTCGAGTTCGACCACTTCAAATTTCACCTGGTCCGGGTAGAACGCCACATAGTCTTTGATCTGCGACACGGACACTTTCGGATTCTCGTAACTCCACACCGCATTCGCCCCTTCATGCCCCGGCACCTGCAAACTGAAATAACTGGCATCGCCCTTGTACGGGCAATAGCTGGTGTGATCGGTGCGGGCGTAATACTTCTCGTCGATGTCTTCGCGCGGCACGTAGTACACCGGCGGGTAGTTGGCTTCCAGCAGCACCAACGCGCGGGAAGACGCCGCCACCTGGATGCCGTGGAACTTCACCAACAGGCAGCCGGGTTGCTCGGCGATGGTGATGACAGGACTGGGACCGGTGCTTTTCATGGAACACATTCCTCATGACGATGATTGACCCTGTGGGCGCGTGGCTTGCCCGCGAAGGGCTGCACGGCAGCCCCAAAACCTGAGACCACGATCAAACAGGTATAACTCAAATTCCCCCCTCACGACGGCCTCACAGCCAAACGGGCTTTTAAAACCTTCTTCACGCACACGCTGTACATCCATACAGATAAAGATTGCCGCCGCGCGCATCAACCGCCATTCTGTGCACCTCCCGGACACTGATCGACGATGGTGGTTATGCGGCTGTACCTTTGCGAAAAACCTTCCCAGGCCAAGGACATTGCGACCGTGCTCGGCGCCAGGCGCCGTGGCGATGGCTGCTGGCTGGGAACGGACGTCACGGTGACCTGGTGCATCGGCCATCTGCTGGAAACCGCGCCGCCGGATGCCTACGACGCTCGCTACAAGCGCTGGGTGCTGGCGGACCTGCCGATCATCCCGGACAAATGGAAGATGACCGTCAAGCCGCGCACCGCCAGTCAGTACAAGGCAGTCAAGCGCCTGCTGGGTGAAGCTTCGGAACTGATCATTGCCACCGACGCCGACCGTGAGGGCGAAATGATCGCCCGGGAACTGGTGGAGCATTGCCGCTATCGCGGGCCGATTCGTCGCTTGTGGCTGTCGGCGCTGGACGATGCCTCGATCCGCAAGGCCCTGGCCGCACTCAAGCCTGGGGCCGAAACCTTCAGCCTGTATCACTCCGCATTGGGGCGCAGCCGGGCCGACTGGCTGATCGGCATGAACATGAGTCGGTTGTTCACCCTGCTGGGGCGCCAGTCCGGTTATCAGGGGGTATTGCCGGTGGGCCGCGTGCAGACCCCGACCCTGCGCCTGGTAGTGGACCGCGACCGCAGCATCGCCGACTTCGTCCCGGTGCCCTATTGGGCCATCGACGTGCAACTGCTGCACGACGGCACCCCGTTCACCGCGCAATGGCGCGCCCCTTCCGACAGTTGCGACGACCAGGATCGCTGCCTGAACCAGCCGCTGGCGCAGCAAGCTGCAGCGGCCATGATGGGCGCGGCCAGTGCCAGGGTGATCAAGCTGCGCACCGAGCGCATGCGTGAAGTGGCGCCGCTGCCGTTCGACCTGGGGACCCTGCAGGAAGTCTGCTCGAAGAAACTCGGCCTCGGCGCCCAGGAAACCCTGGATATCGCCCAGTCGCTCTACGAAACCTACAAGGTCATCACCTACCCGCGCAGCGACTGCGGCTACCTGCCCCTGAGCCAGCACAGCGAAGCGCCGGCGATTCTGGCGGCATTGCGCCAGGCCGACCCAACGCTCGACGCCCTGCGCGACCATTTGGAGCCGCAGCGTCGTTCGCGGGCCTGGAACGACGCCAAGGTCAGCGCGCACCACGGCATCATTCCCACCGCCGCGGCGAAGAACCTCGAACGCCTGGCGGGCAAGCAGCGCGCCGTCTACACCCTGATCCGCGCCCGCTATCTGGCGCAGTTCCTGCCCAACCACGAATACGACCGCACCCAGGCCGACTTCGACTGCGCCGGCCAGGCTCTGCGCGCGGTCGGCAAGCAGATCGTCGAACCCGGTTGGAAACGCGCCCTGCCCGAAGCCCTGGCGCCAGCCAAGGGCCGCGAAGCGCCTGCCCCGCAAACCTTGCCGCACCTGCGCGAGGGCATTGATTGCGCGGTGGCCAACGTCCAGCTCAAGGACCTGTGGACCCAACCGCCCAAACCCTTTACCGAAGGCGACTTGATCAAGGCCATGAAAAACGTCGCCAAGCTGGTGGAAGACCCGCTGCTCAAACAAAAGCTCAAGGACACCACCGGCATCGGCACCGAAGCGACCCGCGCCTCGATCATCCAGGGCCTGCTGGACCGTGGTTACCTGATCAAGAACGGCAAGGCCCTGGCCGCCACCCCCGCCGCCTTCAGCCTGATCGACGCCGTACCGCGGGCCATTGCCGACCCGGGCACCACCGCGATTTGGGAACAGGCGCTGGACATGGTGCAGAGTGGAGAAATGAGCCTGGAGGAGTTCGTCACCAAACAGGCGGCGTGGATGAGCAAGCAAGTGGCCCGCTGCGCCGGGATGAGCATGACCATCACCGGTCCCGCCAGCCCTGCAGGGCGCGGTGCGACCCCGTGGAAAAACAAGCGCAAGCCTGGCAAGCGCAAGGCTGCGACCGCATCCAAACGACCCGCCAAGACATCAGGCAAAGGCTGAAGCCTGACGCAATTTCTGTGCTAAGGGAGCTCTTGGTGGCAAGGGAGCTTTTGTGCCAAGGCAGCTTTTGTGACAAGGGAGCTTTTGTGGCGAGGGAGCTTGCTCCCGTTGGGTCGCGAAGCGGCCCTTTTTGTTGCCCGAAAAGCGGGGACCGCTGCGCGCTCCAGCGGGAGCAAGCTCCCTCGCCACGGGGTCCTCGTTGTTCGACCTATCCTTGGTTGATGTATCCAGGAGCCCCTTCCATGAAAACCATTGAACTGCACCCCACCCAACGCGACGACCTGCCAATCATCGAAAACCTGATGCAGTTCTACACCTACGACTTCAGCCAATGGCTGCCGCTGGAACTGGGCGAACACGGCTTTTTCAATCTCCAACCCCTGACCGACTATTGGCGAAACCCCGCAACCCGGCCGTTTCTGATCCGAGTCGACGGCGAACTCGCCGGATTCGTGACCGTGGACAACGCCACCTGCTTGCCCGACGCCGAATACAACATCGGTTACCTGTTCGTCGCACGACGCTTTCGTGGCCAGGGTGTCGCGACTTTTGTCGTTTCCACCCTCTTGAGTCGATTTCCCGGTCAGTGGCAAATTTTGCATCTGGCGGCCAATCTGCCTGCGGCGCAGTTCTGGAAGGCAGTCATTCCGAGGCTCGCAGCGCAAGACGTCAGCCAGCATCACCTGACGATCGACGCCAATCCATGCGTCGTTTATCGCTTTGCCGGCTCACCCGCCTGACCCCGCCACATCCCTTCCCTAATTCCAAATCGACTTTGTCCGACAATATGTAGTGACCAAAAATAATCACTACAAAACCGTTGACGCCTTCGATTTGCCCTTGCATGATGCAGACGTCTCCCCGATCGGGAGTACAGGCAACACGTTTGAGCAAGCTCGTCTGACCGCCGAGCTGTTTTTTCCGGATACACGCTGCCCACAAGGCAGATTGAAGAAGCTGACCTGGCCTGAACGTCCAGTACAAGGACGAGAAGCGCTGGCGATCCATCCTCATGACGCTTGTGGCCGAGCCTGAAAAGGTCGGCAGGGCCAAAAGGTTATCGCCGCTTCTCTTCGTTGTGACGCTATTGCGTAGCAGTTATTCAACACGACTACATGCAACAGACGCAGGACCTCGCCACTTGCGGCGAACGACTGCTGACGTCCTGGTTTCGGTGCCAGGGATCAACTAACCGATGGGCTACTTGTATTAGCGAATCAACTTTGAAAGATCACCAAATGGTCAAGGGGGCTCTACCATGAATCTGAACAATCAACCGACTATCGAAGAACTGGCTCGTATGTTCGCTGCGAAAAAAGACAGCCACGACAGCCATATTCTGTGGATCAGCAAATCGGGTCAGGTGCATATCGACAGCCTGTCGCCCTACGCCCACGAAGCGGAGTTCGACCAGAACAACCAGAACCTGCTGGCCCGCCTGAAGATGTACCGTCGCGGCCAGGGCTATGTCGGCAAGAAAGCCGCAGCCGACAAGGACTTCATCGGTAATGTTCTGCAAACGCTGAAACAGGCCTGGGATTCGCTGCAGAACAACAACGAAGTTCGGGTGATTGACCGGTTCTACTAATTGAAATGAGTCATCGCTGACTCATAAATAAAAAGGGCCTGCTCCCAACAAGAGCAGGCCTTTTTTTATTGCCTCGAATTCCTGCCCGACACCGATCAATTTGTGGGAGCGGGCTTGCTCGCGAAGGCGGTGTGGCAATAGGCACAAAAGTCGACTGACCCGACGCATTCGCGAGCAAGCCCGCTCCCACAGGGTCTGTGGTGGTGGCGGAAATCGGGGGGCGCATCCATAGGTGTCACTTATGCGCAGCATTGGATATCGGTCTTGGACGCTATGCGAGGATCGGCAGAAGATGACTCCACACCCAAGCACAACCCCCCTGCTACCGGAGAGTCATCATGC
>NZ_LYVP01000206.1 GCF_001984065.1 Pseudomonas sp. KK4 | reverse complement strand
GGTTCGTCCGGCGGCTGGTAACAATAAAAATGAGCAGGCACTTCACGACATGGCATTACTGACTGAACACGAACAACGCAAAGTCGCCGAGGCGATTGCCCGGGTCGAGCGCGACACCGACGCGGAGCTGGTCACCGTGCTCGCGGCCCGCGCCGACGACTATGCGTACATCCCGCTGCTCTGGGCCAGCCTGCTGGCACTGGTGGTGCCGGGCATCGTGCATTACCTCACCGGGTGGTTGACCCTGCACAGCCTGTTGCTGGTGCAGTGGATCAGCTTCATCGTCCTTTGCCTGCTGTTCCGCCTGCCGAAAATCACCACCCACCTGATCCCGCGCTCGGTGCGTCACTGGCGTGCCTCGAACCTGGCGCGTCGGCAGTTCCTCGAGCAAAACCTGCATCACACGGTAGGCGGCACCGGCATCCTGATTTTCGTGTCGGAAGCGGAGCGGTATGTGGAAATCCTGGTGGACGAGGGCATTTCCAGCCGCCTCGACAACAAGAACTGGGATGCGATCGTCGCCGAATTCACCCGCCAGGTGCGCGAGGGCCAGACGTTGCAGGGCTTCGTAGCCTGCGTCGAGGCCTGCGGCGAATTGCTCAAGGTGCATGTGCCAGTGACCCATGTGCGCAATGAGTTGCCGAATCGGTTGGTGGTTTTAGGCTGATTCCAAGGTTCAATGCACTCTTGTGGGAGCGGGCTTGCTCGCGAAAGCGCAGTGCCAGTCCATGAAGATGTTGACGGATAGACCGCTTTCGCGAGCAAGCCCGCTCCCACAGGGGATGTGCGGATACGGATCCACCGTTCGGTAAATAACTGCGTGTCCTGAACGGCCATCCCCCCTAAAATACCCGCCACTCCCGATTTGCCCCGCCCGAGGCCGTTTTTTCCATGTCCGTCACCGCCACTCCCGCCAGCCTCGCGCCGGATCACCACGCCCAGTTCATCGACCTGCTGCACACCAGCCTCGAGCAGAACGCTTTCATCAAACTGGTGCTGGCCAAGTACGTCGGCGAAGAGGCGGACCTGCAGCGGATCATCATCAAGTCGGTAGCGGTCAAGGGGCAGCCTTGCCTGTCCTTCGTCTACCGCTACAAGACCCGCGACATCACCAAGAACCTGCCCCTGGCCGAAGGTGTCGCGACCGTCGCCGGGCTGCTGCCCGCTGCGTTCAAAAATGCGCATTTATTGACGTTGACTGACGAAGCCCAGCTCGAATACAGCAAAAAGGGCAAGTCTTCGCTGTTCAAGAGCCAACCTCAGCAATTGCGTGAAGTGCCGTCCGCCGAGCACAACCGCGAGAAAAACCGCTTTCTCGACCTGAGCCGGCCGTTTCTCGCGGACTTGGGGGTGACCAACAGCAAGCACGAGCTGATCCCGGCGATGTCGCGCAAGTGGAAGCAGATCAACAAATTCATCGAAGTGTTCAGCCATGCGCTGACATCGTCGCCGCTGGCGCTGGACAAACCGGTGCGGGTGGCGGACTTCGGTTCGGGCAAGGGTTACCTGACCTTCGCCATCCACGACTACCTGCGCAACACCCTCAACGCCCGAGGCGAAGTGACCGGCGTGGAGCTGCGTGAAGACATGGTCAGCCTGTGCAACGCCGCAGCGGCCAAGCTCGAGCATCCGGGGCTGGTGTTCAAGTGCGGGGACGTGCGCAGCGTGGCGCCGAGCGAGCTGGACGTGATGATCGCGCTGCACGCCTGCGACATCGCCACCGACTACGCGATCCACACCGGCATTCGTTCCGGTGCGTCGATCATCATGTGCTCGCCGTGCTGCCACAAACAGATCCGCCTGCAGATCCAGAGCCCGGCGCTGCTCAAACCGATGCTGCAATACGGCCTGCACCTGGGCCAGCAGGCGGAAATGGTCACCGACAGCCTGCGCGCGCTGTTCCTTGAGGCCTGCGGTTACGAGACCAAGGTGTTCGAGTTCATCTCGCTGGAACACACCAACAAGAACAAGATGATCCTGGCGGTCAAACGCGCCGAGCCGGTGGACCCGACGCAATTGCTGGCGAAGATCGAAGAACTCAAGGCGTTCTACCAGATCACCGACCACTGCCTGGAAACCCTGCTGCGGGCCGACGGCTACCTCTGACCTGGGGGAGCGGGCTTGCTCGCGAAGGCGCCGTCACATCCACCCTCAATGTTGGCTGTCAGTCTGCTTTCGCGAGCAAGCCCGCTCCCACATTGGCATTGACTGCGGTCTTGCGACCAAGCATCACCGTGACGATCACCCCGGCCGCAAACAGCCAGGTGATCGGCTCGATGTGCTCACCGAAAAACAGCGCCGAAAAAGCGATGGTGAAGAAGATCTGCAGCAGTTGGATCTGACTGACCCGGGCGATGCCGCCCATCGCCAGCCCGGCGTACCAGGCAAAGAAGCCAATGAACTGCGAAAACAGCGAGACGTAACCAAACGCCCACCAGGTCTTGGCCGATACCTCGCCCTGATGTTGCAGCGCCAAGTACACCACCGGCCCGATCAACAGCGGCGTCGACAGCACCAGCGCCCAGCAGATCACTTGCCAGCCGCCCATTTCCTTGGCCAACCGGCCGCCTTCGGCATAACCCAGGCCACCCACCGCAATCGCGCCGAGCATCAGCAAGTCACCGGCCTGAATGCTGCCGGCCCCTGTGATCAACGCGTAGCCGAGCACCAGCGCACTGCCCAGCGCCGCGCAGGCCCAGAACGCTTTCGACGGGCGCTCGTGGGACAGCCACGCGGCGTACAGCGCCACGCACAACGGTTGCAGGCCGTTGACCAGCGCGCCGTGGGACGCCGGCAAAGTCTGCATGGCCCAGGCCGACAGCACCGGAAAGCCCAGAATCACCCCGGCAATCACCAGGCTCAGGCCCTTGATCTGTTTCCAGGTCGGCCATTTTTCCCGACGCCACAGCAACAGGATCGCCGCCGGGACCGCCGCGAACAGCGCACGGCCCAGGCCATTGAGCAATGGATGAAGCTCCTGCACGACGATGCGCGTGAAGGGCAGGGTGAGGCTGAAAATGACGACGCCGAGCAGGCCCAGGGCCATGCCGGTGTTTTCGCGGGAGGACATGATGGCAACCGGATGTGTGGATTATTGGAAGTGCCTTCATCTAGCCATAAACCAGGTGTTTCGCGCTGTTACAGCTAGGCGCAGAGTTATCCGTACAGTTTGCGCAGGACTTGTGGCGAGATGTCATTGGTCGTAGTAGCCGGTTGTTACCCGACTCACCGGATAAGGACTACCTTGAATATTCCTACGCATTTCCCAGAGGAGTCCTGCCCATGGCCGCGAAAAAAATTCTGATGCTGGTCGGCGATTACGTTGAAGACTATGAAGTAATGGTGCCGTTCCAGGCCTTGCTGATGGTCGGGCACACCGTGCACGCCGTCTGCCCCGACAAAACCGCCGGCCAGACCGTGCGCACCGCCATTCATGACTTTGAAGGCGACCAGACCTACAGCGAAAAACCCGGACACCTGTTCGCCCTGAACTTCGACTTCGCCAAGGTGAAAGAGACTGACTACGACGCGGTGCTGATCCCCGGTGGTCGGGCGCCGGAGTATCTGCGCCTGAACGAAAAAGTCCTGGAACTGGTGCGTGCCTTCGACAAGGCCGGCAAACCGATCGCTGCCGTGTGCCACGGTGCGCAATTGCTGGCGGCGGCGGGAATTCTCGAAGGGCGCGAGTGCAGCGCATACCCGGCCTGTGCGCCGGAAGTGCGCCTGGCGGGCGGTACGTTCATCGATATTGCGGTGACGGACGGCCACGTACAGGGCAATCTGGCCACGGCGCCGGCCTGGCCTGCCCATCCGAAGTGGCTGGCCGGTTTCCTTGGCTTGCTGGGCACCAAAATCACCCTGTAAAGAGGCCTGCGCCCATGTGCGAGCTCTACGTCAAAGCCGACCCGATTCTCTATGAGTCACGCTCGCGCTCGCTGCGTATCTGCGGGGTGGTCACCACGTTGCGCCTGGAGAATCAGTTCTGGGACATTCTCAGCGAAATCGCTGAGGTCGATGGCATGACCACCAACCAGTTGATCGCCAAGCTGTATGAAGAGGTGATGGATTACCGGGGTGAGGTGGTGAATTTTGCGTCGTTCTTGCGGGTCAGTTGTATGCGGTATCTGAGCCAGCGGCGGGTGCAGGCGCCGGCGTTGTCGGTGGTGCGGGCGGTGGGGAAATAGAGAGTTTTGTATCGACCTTGCCGGCCTCTTCGCGAGCAAGCCCGCTCCCACATTTGGAATGCGATCGAATGTGGGAGCGGGCTTGCTCGCGAAGAGGCCGGTACAGGCGACAGAAATCCCAGCCTGGTCTTTACTCTGAAGCGCGCCACCTCTCAATCGCCAAGGAGCAAGAGCATGTCCGGATGGTACGAAGTGAGCAAAAGCAGCATCGGTCAATTCAGGTTCGTGCTCAAGGCGGCGAACGCCGAAACCATTCTGACCAGTGAGCTGTACACCACCCGCGCCGCCGCCGACAAAGGCATCGCGGCGGTCCAGGCCAACAGCCCGCTGGATGAACGCTACGAGAAAAAGGCTACCAAGGACGGCCATCCCTACTTCAACCTCAAGGCCGGCAACCACGAGATCATTGGCAGCAGCGAATCCTATGCC
>NZ_LYVP01000205.1 GCF_001984065.1 Pseudomonas sp. KK4 | reverse complement strand
AGCCCAGCGGGAGCAAGCTCCCTCGCCACAAAAGCCCGCGGCACCGCGTCAGATCAGAACACCGAGGCGTAATCGCCCAGTTCGACCTGTACCGATTTGATGCGGGTGAAGTTGTTCAGCGAGCTGATCCCGTTCTCACGGCCCACACCCGACTGCTTGTAGCCGCCGACCGGCATCTTCGCGTCGGACTCGCCCCAGGCGTTGATCCAGCAGATACCGGCTTCCAGTTGATGGATCACGCGGTGGGCGCGGTTCAGGTCCTTGGTGACGATACCGGCGGCCAGGCCGAAGTCGGTGTCGTTGGCGCGGCGGATCACTTCTTCTTCGGTTTCGTAGCTGAGGATTGCCATCACTGGGCCGAAGATTTCTTCACGCACGATGGTCATGTCGTCGGTGCAGTCGGTGAACACCGTCGGGGCCACGAAAGCGCCTTTGGCGAACTCGCCGTCCGTCAGACGCTCGCCGCCGCACAGCAGGCGTGCACCTTCTTCCTTGCCCTTGGCGATGTAGCCCAGCACGCTTTCCATGTGCGCGAAGCTGACCAGCGGGCCGAAGTTGGTGTTTTCGTCCTGCGGGTTGCCGATGCGGATGCGCGCAACACGCTCGGCGATCTTGGCTTCGAAAGCGGCTTTGAGGTGTGCCGGCACGAACACGCGGGTGCCGTTGGTGCAGACCTGACCGGAGCTGTAGAAGTTGGCCATCATCGCAGTGTCGGCGGCGCGGTCCAGGTCGGCGTCGTCGCAGATGATCAGCGGGGACTTGCCGCCCAGTTCCATGGTCACGTCCTTGAGCGAAGAGCTCGACGCGCTGGCCATGACTTTCTTGCCGGTGTCGGTGCCGCCGGTGAACGAGACTTTCTCGATGCGCGGGTGCTCGGTCAGCCAGGTGCCGACTTCGCGACCGCTGCCGGTCAGCACGTTGAACACGCCCGCTGGCAGGCCGGCTTCGGTGTAGATCTCGGCCAGTTTCAGGGTGGTCAGCGAGGTGACTTCGCTTGGCTTGAAGATCATCGCGTTACCGGCGGCCAGGGCCGGTGCGGATTTCCACAGGGCGATCTGGATCGGGTAGTTCCACGCGCCGATACCGGCGACCACGCCCAGCGGCTCGCGACGGGTGTAGACGAACGATGTGGTGCGCAGCGGAATCTGCTCGCCTTCGATGGCCGGCACCAGGCCTGCGTAGTACTCCAGCACGTCGGCGCCGGTGACGATGTCGACGTAACGGGTTTCGGAGTAGGCCTTGCCGGTGTCCAGGGTTTCCAGGGCGGCCAGTTCATCGTTGCGCTCGCGCAGGATGTCCACGGCGCGGCGCAGGATGCGCGAACGCTCCATGGCAGTCATCGCGGCCCAGATTTTCTGGCCCTTTTCGGCGCTGACCACAGCGCGCTCCACGTCTTCCTTGGTGGCGCGTTGCACTTTTGCGAGGACTTCACCGTTAGCCGGGTTGATGGCTTCGAACGTGGCATCGCTGCCGGCGTCGGAGTAAGCACCATCGATGTAGAGTTTTTGCAATTCGAAACGGGCCATAAAGTCCTCGCAAGTGCATCAGTGATTGGCGCGGTCCGGTGGTTGAGCATTCTGTGTGCTCTAACTCACCCGCTTGGCCAGTTGGAAATCCATGTATTCGTAAGCGATGCGGTGCGCCTGCTCGGTGTCGAAAGCATCTCCCGACAGCGCACCGCGCAACCACAGACCGTCGATCAACGCTGCCAGGCCTCGGGCTGCACTGCGCGCATCTTCGAGCGGCAGTACGCGGCGGAACTGGCAACACAGGTTGGAATACAGACGGTGATCGTTGATCCGCTGCAACCTGTGCAAAGACGGGTGGTGCATGCTGGTGGCCCAGAAGGCCAGCCAGGTTTTCATTGCCGGGCCATTGACCTGGCTGGCGTCGAAGTTGCCTTCGATGATCACCTGAAGGTGAGCCCGGGGGCTGTCGTCCTTCAGCGCCTGACGGCGCGCGGTGACGTTCTCGCTCAGGACAGTCATCAGGTACTGCGCGGTGGCCGCGATCAGGCCGTTCTTGTCCTGAAAGTAATGACTGATGATGCCGTTCGAGACACCGGCCAAACGGGCGATCAGCGCAATGCTGGCGTCCCCCATTCCGACCTGATCGACTGCCAGAAGCGTGGCTTCGATCAATTGCTGGCGGCGGATGGGTTGCATACCGACCTTGGGCATCTGCACATCTCCTTAGGCCTTCCGGCAGACGTAGAACGACTACCGGATTGAGGGCCAGTCTATTTTGTTTTGATTGAACGTTCAATCAACAAAGAATAAGCTCTGCGACAAATCGTCGCTGCATGCTGAAATTTCCTACGTGCTGCGGCGAATTAATCGACTTCCGAAACCGCTCGAAACCTGCGCGCCACGGCGCTCCAAGGGCTTCGAGCTTTTTTCGGGCTGTCTTTATATCACCCACTGGTCGGCTGCCCACTAACCGATTGGTCGGGTGGCTCGTTTGTCTTGCGTTCTTCTCTCGCACTGCCCGGAGCATCTGTGCCATGAGTTCTGCCTCGCTAATAAAGACCCCACCGCAAAAGGTGACGGTCAACGGTTGGGTGTTCTACACCTCGACCGCGTTGATTCTGTTGTTGACCGCCATTCTGATCATCGCCCCGCAAGAGGCCGGCAGAATGCTGGGGACGGCGCAAGCCTGGCTGTCGCGCAGCTTCGGCTGGTACTACATGGTGGTGATTGCCGCCTACTTGATCTTCGTCGTGGGTCTGGCGTTTTCGTCCTACGGCAAACTGAAACTGGGCAGCAAGGACGACACGCCGGACTTCAGTTACGGCGCCTGGGCGGGGATGCTGTTTTCCTCGGGTATCGGCATTTCGTTGCTGTACTTCGGTGCGTCCGAGCCGCTGGATCACTATTTCAACCCGCCCGAAGGCGTGGCTGGCAGCAACCTGGCGGCGCGTCAGGCGGTACAGCTGACATTCCTGCACTGGGGCCTGCATGGCTGGGCGATCTACGCACTGGTCGGGCTGGCCGTTGCCTACTTTGCCTACCGTCATAACCAGCCGCTGGCGTTGCGTTCGGCGCTGTATCCGCTGGTGGGCGAGCGTTGGGTCAAAGGCGCGGCCGGTCACGCGGTGGACGGCTTCGGCATGTTCGTGACCCTGTTGGGGCTGGTGACGAACCTGGGGATCGGTTCGCTGCAAGTGTCGTCGGGGCTGGAAAACCTGTTCGGCATGGAACACAGCAACACCAACCTGCTGATCGTGATCATCGTGATGAGTACGGTGGCGACCATCGCGGCGGTGTCGGGTGTGGAAAACGGCATTCGTCGCCTGTCCAACCTCAACATCGTGCTGTTCAGCGGTCTGTTGATTTTCGTGCTGCTGTTCGGTCCGACCCTGCACCTGCTCAACGGCTTCGTGCAGAACGTGGGTGACTATCTGAACGGCGTGGTGCTCAAGACCTTCGACCTGTACGTCTATGAAGGCGACAGCGAGAAGTCCGACCGCTGGCTGGGCCTGTGGACCCTGTTCTACTGGGCCTGGTGGATTTCCTGGGCACCGTTCGTGGGCATGTTCATCGCGCGCATTTCCCGTGGTCGCACGGTGCGTGAACTGGTGGCCGGCGTGTTGCTGATTCCGCTGGGTTTCACCCTGGCGTGGCTGTCGATCTTCGGTAACTCGGCCCTGGACCTGGTGATGAACCATGGCGCGGTGGAGCTTGGAAAAACGGCGCTGGAACAGCCATCGATGGCGATCTACCAGTTGCTGGAGCATTACCCGGCGTCGAAAGTCGTGATCGGCGTGTCGATTTTCGTCGGTTTCGTGCTGTTCCTGACCCCGGCGGACTCTGGCGCGGTGATGATGGCCAACCTTTCCTGCAAGGGTGGCAACGTCGACGAAGACGCGCCGCACTGGCTGCGGATTTTCTGGTCGGCGGTCATTACCCTGGTGACCATCGGTCTGCTGTTCGCCGGTAACTTCGAAGCCATGCAAACCATGGTGGTGCTGGCCGGTCTGCCGTTCTCGGTGGTACTGGTGTTCTTCATGTTCGGTTTGCACAAGGCCATGCGCCAGGACGTGCAGATCGAACAGGAACAAGCGGAACTGGCGGCCCGCGGTCGTCGTGGCTTCACTGAGCGCCTGACGCAACTGGACCTGCAGCCGAGCCAATCGATTGTTCAGCGCTTCATGGACAAAAAGGTGAGCCCGGCACTGGAAGCGGCGACGGCGCAGATGCGTGCCCAAGGCCTGGAAGTTCAGACGCTGCTGGGCAAGTCCAAGCGTTGCATGGGGGTGCGGGTCGAGATGGAGGAGGGCAACCCGTTCGTCTACGAAGTCAGCCTGGACGGTTATCTGGCGACGCCGACCGAGTCCGCCCAGTCCGATGATGCGCGCCAGCGCTACTACCGCGCCGAGGTGTACCTGCACAACGGCAGCCAGGACTACGACTTGATGGGTTTCACCCAGGATCAGATCACCCGTGACGTGCTCGATCAGTTTGAAAGCCATCGGCAGCTCCTTGGCCGCGTGTATAGCTGAGGCTTGAGGTCTGCGGTGTTTGAAGCAACACCGCAGATCCATTGTGGCGAGGGAGCTTGCTCCCGTTCGGCTGCGAAGCAGTCGTAAACCCGGATTACGCGGTCTGTGTGAATCACCGCTGTGGATGGTCTTGGGGCCGCTTCGCAGCCCAGCGGGAGCAAGC
>NZ_LYVP01000204.1 GCF_001984065.1 Pseudomonas sp. KK4 | reverse complement strand
GCCTTTGTAGGAGCGAGCATGCTCGCGATGGTCGTCAACGATAACGCGGGGAGCCTGACACCCCGCGGCGGCCTCGGGTTCATCGCGAGCGAGCTCGCTCCTACAGGGGGGGATTTGGTTTTTAGGAAAAGTCCTACAGAAAGCTCCGAGGCTCTTCCGTAGCCTTGCGCGCTCATTATTCGGACTCGCTCGCGGAGGCCATGTTGCCGAACAAGTCATTACGCATCCTGATCGCTGACGAACAACACTTCAATCGGCTGCGGATCGAACGCTGTTTCAACCAGCTCGGTTACTACGCGGTGGCGCCGGTGCAAAGCCTGGAAGAGTTGCTGATTCTGGTGGAGTACGCCAGCGAGCCCTTTGACCTTCTGCTGGTCAATGCGGCACTGGCGGGCGGTAAGCTCGACCTGCTGGATTTGTGCCTCGACAATCGCCAGCTCGAACGCGCGTTGATCTATGACGGCCAGCAGGCCGGGCTGGCGGTCATCCCGGCGGAACAGGGACAAAAGGTTCAGGTGAGCCACGCCTTATTGGCGGACCAAGCCTTGATCAGGGCGCTGATGGCGCGCATCGATCCGGTCCAGCCGTTCGTCGGCACTGTCATTTCTGTCAGGTAGTCCAACGCGGCAAGACGTGCCAGAGTCTATGCGCAGCCGCTGCGTCCCATCCGGGCCTTGCCCATTGTCGTGTTTTTGCTCAGGGAGTTGCCATGAGATCAGTGCTGATTGTGGACGATCATCCGGTGATTCGCGGCGCGGTCAAAATCGTACTCAGGCAGGAAGGATTCAAGCGCATCCTTGAAGCCGACAGCGGCAACGAAGTCTTGCCCATGATCCGCGAGCACAAACCGGACCTGGTGGTGCTGGACCTGAACCTTCCATCATTGGACGGGCTGGAAGTGCTGGCACGGATCAAGGCAGGCAACCTGGGGTGTCGGGTGGTGGTCTTCACATACCAGGACCAAAGGTTCTACCAGGATCGATGCATGCGCGCCGGTGCCGCGGCCTATGTCGCCAAGACCAATGACCTGGAGCATCTGCAGAAAGCCATCCATGCAGTGATGGGCGGCTACACCTATTTCGCCCAACTGCCCACCAGTTCTGTGTCGATGAGCAACTTGCAACGCAGCGAAAAGCAGATGATCGATCAACTGTCGGACCGTGAGCTGACTATCTTCCAGTTACTGGCCAGGGGCATCAGCAACAAGGAAATCGCCGCCGTCCTGCACCTGAGCCACAAAACCGTCAGCACCTACAAGACCCGGTTGATCGAGAAGCTCAACGTCGACTCGTCGGTGCATCTGCGCGACCTTGCCCAGCGCAACCATCTGATCTGAATGAACATCCTGTGCCGCGTGCTCTACCTGCTGGCGTTGCTGTGTCCTTGGGCATCGAGCGCCAGTGCGCAGCCGCAGATGCTGGCCTTGCTCGGGCGGTCCACCGTGGATGGCTACAGCGCGGCGCTGTCCGCCAGCGATACTCGCTGGTTGCAGCAAAAGGGCCGGTTGGCACTGGCGGTCTCGGCGCCCGATTATCCGCCGTTCGACATCACCACTTCGGGGCACACGTTGGAAGGCATCACCGCCGATTACGTCGGGCTGCTGCAGCAACTGTTGCGGGTGGAGATCGAGGTGCGACGCTACGATTCGCGAGCGGAGGCGGTCCAGGCGCTCAAGCAGGGCGAGGTGGACCTGCTGGGCACGGCCAACAGCTACGAGATGCAGGACCCGCAATTGCAGATGTCCAGTGCCTACGCGGTGGATCAACCGGTGCTGGTCACCCGCACCGATTCATCCTGGCTGCCGGACCCGGCGCTGGCGGGCGGACGCCTGGCGATGCTCTACCACTATTTGCCCGAGCGGCGGGTGCAGGAGTTCTATCCCGAGGCCAATGTCCAACTGTTCCCGTCGACGCTGGCAGCGGTGGGCGCGGTGGCGTTCGGTCAGGCCGACGTCTATCTGGGGGACGCGATCAGCGCCCATTACCTGATCCGCAAAAACTACCTCAACAATGTGCAACTGGCTGATTTCTCGCGCATGGAATCAGGACGGTTTGCCTTCGCCCTGACCGGTGACAATGCCCAACTGCTGCACATCATCAACCAGGCGCTGGGGGTAGTCCCGGCCAACGAACAGATGAACATCCTGCGGCGCTGGGGGGCGAACGACGTGTCGATGCCCGGTACGCAATCGCTGCAATTGAGCGTGGCCGAGCAGCGCTGGCTCGAACGACACCCCCGCGTGCGAGTGGCGATCAACGCCAATATCCCACCGATCACCTTCATCGACGGCAATGGCAAGTTTCGCGGCATCGGCGTCGATGTGCTGGCGAAAATCACCCTGCGCACCGGGCTGCAATTCGACATCCAGGCCATGCCGTCGGTGGCCGACATGGTCAGGGCGATCAAGAGCGGTGAAATCGATGTGCTGGCCGGCATCGGCCTCAGTTCCCAGCGTGAGGAAGACTTGCTGTTCACCCGGGCCTTCCTCACCAGCCCCTCGGTGCTGGTGACCCGCTTGGGGCCGGCCAACCCCAAAGTCCTTGATGATATGACCGGAAAAACCCTGGCACTGACCCAGGGCAACATCGCCGGTGAATTCGTGCGCCAACACTTCCCGCTGATCCGCTGTACGCAAGCGCCGCTGTCGGCCGACGCCATGGAAATGGTCGCCGAGGGCAAGGCCGATGGCAGTATCAATTCGCTGATCAGCGCCCGTTACCTGATTTCCCGGCAGTACCGTGATCGCCTGCAGGTGAGCAGTACAGTGGGCACCGATCCGGCCCGCAGCACCCTGGCCACCAGTCGCCAGGCGACCGAGTTGCATTCGATCCTCGACAAGGCGCTGCTGAGTATCCCCCCCGAAGAAATCGAAGAATTGACCCTGCCCTGGCGCAATGACCTGATGGTGGAGCAGAGCTACTGGCTGCGCCATCGTCAGGCGATATTCCAGGGCTTCGCCGCGGCCGGAGTGTTGCTGATCCTGGCCCTGGGTGCCGTCGCCTGGCAGCGCCGGCAGATCCGCCAGCGCCAGCAATGGCTCCAGCAATTGCAGGAAGCCAAGGACGCCGCCGACGATGCCAACCGGGCCAAGACCACGTTCCTGGCGACCATGAGCCACGAGATCCGCACGCCGATGAACGCGCTGATCGGCATGCTCGAACTGGCGCTTAAACGCGCCGACGAGGGCGTTACCGATCGCGCGGCCATCGAGGTCGCGTCCAATGCCGGGCAGCAATTGCTGGCGTTGATCGGCGACATTCTCGACATCGCCCGGATCGAGTCCGGGCACCTGTCGCTGTCGCCGGAGCGAGCCAATGTGCAGGGCCTGGTGCTGTCGGTGTGCCGGGTATTCGAAGGCCTGGCCCGGCAGAAAAACCTGCAATGGCGGGTTGAAACGAGTGAGCACAGCGACCGCGACGTGCTGATCGACCCCACGCGGTTCAAGCAGGTACTGTCCAACTTATTGAGCAATGCCATCAAGTTCACCGAGCAGGGCCAGATCAGCCTGACCCTGAAGGTCGCGCCCGCGCCGCCGGAGCGTCTGGCGGTGAGTGTGATCATCCAGGACAGCGGCATCGGTATCAGCGCCTTTGATCAGCAACGCCTGTTCAGCCCCTTTGTGCAGGCCGGCAACAATGAGCAGTCGGGCCGGCAGGGTTCAGGCCTGGGGCTGGTGATCAGCCGTACGCTGTGCGAAATGATGGGGGGGGCGCTCAAGCTCGACAGCGCCCTTGGGCGGGGCACCCGCGTAGAGGTAGAGCTGCAACTGGCGGCCCTGCCGGACGTTGAGTTGCCTGCGGGCGAATCGCCGCTCAAGACCCGGCCGTTGAACATTCTGGTGGTCGACGATTACCCGGCCAATCGCTTGCTGCTGTCACGGCAACTCGGTTACCTGGGGCATCAGGTGCTGGTCGCAGAGGATGGCCAGCAAGGTTTCGAAAAATGGCGTGAACAGGCCTTCGACCTGATCATCACAGACTGCAACATGCCGGTGGTCAGCGGTTATGAACTGGCCACGGCGATCCGCAAGGAGGAGCGTTTCGGCAGGGCGCAGCCGATGGTGATCCTCGGTTTCACCGCCAATGCCCAGCCGGAGGAAAAACTGCGCTGCATCGAAGCCGGGATGGACGATTGCCTGTTCAAGCCGATTCGGCTGGTGGACCTGAGCGCCTGGCTGGCGCAGCGGTTCCCGGGCGAAACCCAGTCCAGCCAGGAAATCGATTTGAGCGGGCTGCGACAGTTCACTGGCGCAGACGATGAACTGATCAGCCAGTTGCTGCACGACCTGGCCGTGACCAACCGCACTGACCGCGAACAGTTGCTGCGCATCAGCAGCAGTGCCGATTACCCCGCCCTGGGGGACCTTGCGCACCGCATCAAGGGCGGGGCACAGATGGTCCGGGCGCAGAACCTGGTGGACTGTTGCGAACAGCTGGAACAAGCCTGCAGCCAGGGCGATGCCTCGCTGATCGCCGCCGCGGTCGATCAGTTGCACCAGGCCATGACGCGGCTGGATCAAAGCCTGGCGAAAGGTTGATCGACGCATGCCCCCTGTGGCAGCTGGCCTGCCAGCGATAAGGCCAGCACCGTCAATATCAGCTGTGTCTGACCCACCGCTTTCGCGAGCAAGCCCGCTCCCACACTGGAACTTCGGTGAACGCTAATCCTGCATACCCCCCAATCAATTGTGGGAGCGGGCTTGCTCGCGAAGAGGCCGGCATCTTCAATATCGAGGGCGACTGACCTACCGCTTTCGCGAGCAAGCCCGCTCCCACACTGGATCTTCGGTGAA
>NZ_LYVP01000203.1 GCF_001984065.1 Pseudomonas sp. KK4 | reverse complement strand
GAAGCGGCCCCAAACCCAGACACCCCATTTCTCCATACACACCGCATGCACAGGTCTTGCGACTGCTGCGCAGCCGGACGGGAGTGAACTCCCTCGCCACAAAGGCCCGTTACCCCCGGGTCAATCCCTGGGCAGTAACTCATCAATCATGCGTAAACAATGATTCAACCCCGGCGACACGTCGCCCACTCGGCGGCTGAGGATGATCGGTGAGGTGGCGTTGTCTTCGAGCAGGGGGGTGAAGCCGATGTCGTCGCGGTGCAGCAGTTGTACCGAGGCGGGGACCAGGGTGATGCCGATGCCGGCGCCTACCAGACCGATCGCGGTCTGCAGTTCGTTGGTCCACTGCGCCACGTGGATGCTCACGCCATAGGACTCGAACAGCGCAATCACATGGTCGGCGTAGCTGGGGCGGGGGTTGCCGGGGTAGAGCACGAAGGGCTCCCGGGCCAGGTCGCGCAGGCTGATGGGGCCGGCCAGCAGCGGGTGGCCGGCGGGCAGGGCGGCGACCAGGCGGTCTTCGGTGAGCACGGTCTGGACGATCGCCGGGTCATCGATGCGAATCCGCCCGAAGCCGATATCGATCCGCCCGGCCTTGAGCGCCTGCACCTGTTGCAGGGTGGTCATCTCCGACAACCCCAACTCCAGTTCCAGCGGTTCGCCACTGCGCAAACGGCGGATCAGCTCCGGCAACACGCCATACAAGGTCGAGGGCGCAAACCCGATCCCCAGCCAGGTCTTTTCCCCCAGACCGATGCGCCGGGTGTTGTCACACACCTTGGTCAACTGTTCGAGCAGCGCCGTGGAATGCTCATGGAAAAACCGCCCTGCATCGGTCAATTTCAGCGGCCGTCCGCGCTCGAGCAGGATGACTCCCAGTTCATCCTCCAATTGCTGGATCTGCCGGCTCAGGGGCGGCTGGGCAATGTGCAGCAGTTCCGCCGCCCGAGTGAAATTGAGGGTTTGAGCCAAAACCTGAAAATACCGCAGGTGACGCAGTTCCATGGAGCCTCCGATCCAATTGCTTTTGCATACCTTTAAGGTATCAAGTCAGACCAATTCTATATTGGCATCCGAAAAAAAGCCGTACCAGAATCGGTTCCAGAACTCCAAGAACCTGATGGGTATCGAAATGCTTGCTTCCGCCATTGAATCGATCGAGACGATCATCGTCGATCTGCCGACCATCCGCCCGCACAAGCTGGCGATGCACACCATGCAGAACCAGACCCTGGTGATCATTCGCGTGCGTTGCGCCGATGGCATCGAAGGCATCGGTGAATCCACCACCATCGGTGGTCTGGCCTACGGCAATGAAAGCCCGGACAGCATCAAGACCAACATCGACACGCATTTCGCGCCGTTGTTGATCGGTCAGGACAGTGGCAACGTCAACGCCGCCATGCTGCGCCTGGAGCGCAGCATCCGTGGCAACACCTTCGCCAAGTCCGGTATCGAAACCGCGCTGCTCGACGCCCAGGGCAAGCGCCTGGGGGTGCCAGTGAGTGAACTGCTCGGCGGCCGGGTGCGCGATGCGCTGCCGGTGGCCTGGACCCTGGCCAGCGGCGACACCGAAAAGGACATCGCCGAAGCGGAAAAAATGCTCGACCTGCGCCGCCACCGCATCTTCAAACTGAAAATCGGCGCCGGCGAAGTCAACCGCGACCTGGCCCACGTGATTGCGATCAAGAAAGCCCTGGGCGACCGCGCCAGCGTACGGGTCGACGTCAACCAGGCCTGGGACGAAGCCGTCGCATTGCGCGCCTGCCGCATCCTCGGTACCAATGGTATCGACCTGATCGAACAGCCGATCTCGCGCAACAACCGCGCCGGCATGGTGCGCCTCAATGCCATGAGCCCGGCGCCGATCATGGCCGACGAGTCCATCGAGTGCGTGGAAGACGCGTTCAACCTGGCCCGCGAAGGCGCGGCGTCGGTGTTCGCCCTGAAAATCGCCAAGAACGGCGGCCCGCGCGCCGTGTTGCGCACTGCCTCTATCGCCGAAGCGGCGGGGATCGCCCTGTACGGCGGCACCATGCTCGAAGGCGGCCTGGGCACCATGGCCTCGGCCCATGCCTTCGTCACCCTGAACAAACTGGCCTGGGACACCGAGCTGTTCGGCCCGCTGCTGCTGACCGAAGACATTCTCAGCGAACCGCTGGTGTACCGCGATTTCGAGCTGCATGTGCCGAAAACACCGGGGCTGGGCCTGAGCCTGGACGAAGAACGCCTGGCGTTTTTCCGCCGCGACAAAACTTCCACTGCCATTCATCAAGCCTGAGGAGAGCATTATGCTGTTCCACGTAAAGATGACCGTGAACCTGCCGGTCGACATGAATCCAGAAGCAGCCGCCAAACTCAAGGCTGACGAAAAAGCCCTGGCCCTGCGCCTGCAGGATCAAGGCAAGTGGCGACACCTGTGGCGCATCGCCGGGTACTACGCCAACTACAGCGTGTTCGACGTCGACAGTGTCCAGGAACTGCATGACCTGCTGATGCAATTGCCGTTGTTTCCGTACATGGCCATCGAAATCGACGCGATGTGCCGGCATCCTTCTTCCATCCGTGACGATGACCGCTGAGTCCAGCCTGTTCAGCTCGCTACGCCAATAATTACAAGATGAGGAACCGATAAAATGAACGTCAAGATTTCCCACACTGCCGAAGTCCAGACATTTCTCGAAGAAGCCGCCGGCCTGCACAACGATGCCGGCGATGCGCGGACCAAGGCGCTGATCTACCGCATCCTGCGGGACTCGGTGAACATCATCGAAGACCTGGCGGTGACCCCGGAAGAATTCTGGAAAGCGGTCAACTACCTCAACGTGCTCGGTGCACGCCAGGAAGCCGGGCTGGTGGTGGCGGGCCTGGGCCTGGAGCATTACCTGGACCTGTTGATGGACGCCGAAGACGAGCAGGCCGGCAAGTCCGGTGGTACTCCGCGCACCATCGAAGGCCCGCTGTACGTGGCGGGTGCGCCGCTGTCCCAGGGTGAAGCGCGTCTGGACGATGGCGTCGACCCGGGTGTGACCCTGTTCATGCAGGGCCGGGTGTTCAATACCGCGGGCGAACCCCTGGCGGGCGCCGTGGTGGATGTGTGGCACGCCAACACTGGCGGGACCTACTCGTACTTCGACACCACCCAATCGGAATTCAACCTGCGTCGCCGTATCGTCACCGATGCCGAGGGCCGCTACCGCTTCCAGAGCATCGTGCCGTCGGGCTACGGCTGCCCGCCGGACGGTCCGACCCAGCAACTGCTCGATCAACTGGGCCGTCACGGCCAGCGCCCGGCGCACATCCACTTCTTCATCTCCGCGCCGGACCATCGTCACCTGACCACCCAGATCAACCTCGATGGCGAGAAGTACCTGCACGACGACTTCGCCTACGCCACCCGCGACGAGCTGATCGCCAAGATCACCTTCAGCGACGACCAGGCGCGTGCTGCGGCCCACGGTGTGAGCGGCCGTTTTGCCGAGATCGACTTCGACTTCACCCTGCAATCCTCGGCCCAGCCTGAAGAGCAGCAGCGTCACGAACGGGTTCGCGCCCTGGAAGATTGATCAATACCCACGGGGGAGAGGCCGCACACACATACTGTGTGTGCATCGAACCCCTGTGGGAGCGGGCTTGCTCGCGAATACGGTCTGACATTCAAAATCACTTTTGACTGACACACCGCCTTCGCGAGCAAGCCCGCTCCCACATGTGGGTCCTGTTGGTTCAGGAACAAATACATTCCACAGGTCAGTCCACTGACACACCGTCGCCAGGACTGTCTTAGAATGACTCGAAGCACCCCATAACAACAACGAGAGTGACCCGATGATGCAAGCGCAACTGCTCAGTCAGCGCAGCACGGTTTTCGATCAGGCCGACCCCCACGCGGTGTCGGGCTACGTCAATCAGCACGTCGGTAACCATTGCATCCTGATGCCCCGTACCGGCCACCCCCTGGCCAGTCTCAACCATCGCAAATTCGCCAGCCTGGACCTGTGCCGCATCAGCTACGGCGGCAGCGTTCGCGTCACCTCCGGCGCGCTGGAAACCATCTATCACCTGCAAGTGCTGTTGCGCGGCCATTGCCTGTGGCGCGGGCACGGTGGCGAACATTATTTCGCCCCCGGTGAGCTGTTGCTGATCAATCCCGACGACCCGGTGGACCTGACCTACTCCGACGATTGCGAAAAATTCATCCTCAAAGTCCCCACGTCGCTGTTCGAATCGATCTGCGCCGAGCAACGCTGGCGTTATCCGGGGCAGGGCGTGCGATTCCTGGAGAACCGTTATCAGCTCAACGAACTGGAAGGCTTCGTCAACCTGCTGGCAATGATCTGCCAGGAGGCCGAGGCCACCGAGCAGATCCCCAGGGTGCAGGAGCACTACGCGCAGATCATCGCCAGCAAGATGCTCAGCCTGATGAAGACCAATGTCAGCCGCCTGGAGATCGGCTCCCAGGCCGCCTCGTTCGAAGCCATTGCCGATTACATCAGTAAAAACCTCAAGCACAACCTCGACAGCGAAGCCCTGGCGCGCCAGGCACACATGAGCCTGCGCTCGTTGTATGGCCTGTTCGAACGCAATGCCGACACCACGCCGAAAAACTACATCCGCCAGAAACGTCTGGAACGCATCCACGCCTGCCTGAGCGACCCCACCTGCCCCGTGCGCAACGTCACCGAAGTGGCCATGGACTACGGCTTCCTGCATCTGGGAAGGTTCTCCGACAGCTACCGCAGGCAGTTCGGCGAATTGCCGTCCGACACCCTCAAGCGCCGGAACTGACCGCATTGGCAGCTCGGACCCCGTGGCGAGGGAGCTTGCTCCCGCTGGGTTGCG
>NZ_LYVP01000202.1 GCF_001984065.1 Pseudomonas sp. KK4 | reverse complement strand
TGCTTCGACTGACACGGCGCTTTCGCGAGCAAGCCCGCTCCCACATTTGGATAGGTGTGTGGTGCAAAAAAAATGTGTACACACGAATGTCACCATCGGTGCCATTTATGTGTGCACTTTTTGTTTCCGCGCCCTGAAAAGTTACATTTTCCTAGCTGCATCACCGCCGAAGCGGTTCCCCGCCCATCCCGCCGAAAAATAATTACCTGCGCAATCGGTCAGTTTATATCGCCCGATTTTCAGCGCCTTAGCGCCCATCCATAACAAAACGAAATCAGTCGCAAAATTCATAGATCCTGGACTGGCATGGTTCTGGCTTAAGTGCATACATGTTTTGTATACAATCAACTCAAAACATACACACACCTAGATCCGCAAGCCTGAAGCGCCCTATCCCGTACAGGCTGCAGATGCCCCGAAACCAATGATATTCGCCACCCGCGACGAAGATTGCCGAGCCAGGCGCTCATGCACAGTCATCGCGGCGTCGAGCATCAGGAGCCTGCCGGAATGCGTACAAGTCTCTCCAATAACAATATTGCGCTGGATCTGCCCTCCTCCCACGCTTCCCCCACCCCGACCGATCAATCCCTGCACTGCCCCGTGGTCCTGAGCCCGCGCCTGCACAACAAGGACCTGGCACCGACCAAGGCCGAAGGTCGGCGTTGGGGTCGGTACAGCATCTTCGCCCTGTGGACCAACGACGTTCACAACATCGCCAACTACTCGTTCGCCATCGGCCTGTACGCCCTGGGCCTTGGCGGTTGGCAGATCCTGCTGTCGCTCGGTATCGGCGCAGCGCTGGTGTACTGCTTCATGAACCTGTCCGGCTACATGGGGCAAAAGACCGGGGTGCCGTTCCCGGTGATCAGCCGCATCAGCTTCGGCATCCACGGTGCGCAGATCCCTGCGTTGATCCGCGCGGTGATCGCCATCGCCTGGTTCGGCATCCAGACGTACCTGGCGTCGGTGGTGTTCCGGGTTCTGCTGACGGCGATCCATCCCGGCTTCGCCGACTATGACCACAACTCGATCCTTGGCCTGTCGACCCTGGGCTGGGTGTGTTTCGTGGCGATCTGGTTCGTGCAACTGGCGATCCTCGCCTATGGCATGGAAATGGTGCGGCGCTACGAGGCATTTGCCGGCCCGGTGATCCTGCTGACCGTCGCCGCCCTCGCCGCATGGATGTACTTGCAGGCCAATGCGACCATCGCCTGGTCGATCCGCGAACCGCTGACCGGTGGCGAGATGTGGCGCAACATCTTTGCTGGCGGCGCGCTGTGGCTGGCCATCTACGGCACGCTGATCCTCAACTTCTGCGACTTCGCCCGCTCCTCGCCGTGCCGCAAGACCATCAAGGTCGGTAATTTCTGGGGCCTGCCGGTCAATATTCTGGTGTTCGCCGCGATCACCGTCCTGCTGTGCGGCGCGCAATTCCAGATCAATGGCCACATCATCGAAAGCCCGACCGAGATCATCGCCTCGATCCCCAACACCTTCTTCCTGGTGCTCGGTTGCCTGGCATTCCTGATCGTCACCGTGGCGGTGAACATCATGGCCAACTTCGTCGCCCCGGCCTTCGTGCTGAGCAACCTGGCGCCCAAATACCTGACGTTCCGCCGCGCCGGTCTGATCAGCGCGACCATCGCGGTGCTGATCCTGCCGTGGAACCTCTACAACAGCCCGCTGGTGATCGTGTACTTCCTCTCCGGCCTCGGCGCTCTGCTCGGCCCGTTGTATGGCGTGATCATGGTCGACTACTGGCTGGTACGAAAAGGTCAGGTGAACGTGCCGCAGTTGTACAGCGAAGATCCGAATGGCGCGTATTACTACAGCCGCGGGGTCAACCTGCGCGCCGTGGCGGCGTTCATGCCTGCCGCGCTGATCGCCATCGTTCTGGCGCTGGTGCCGGGTTTCCACCTGGTTTCGCCGTTCTCCTGGCTGATCGGCGCCGGTATCGCCGGGATGCTTTACCTGATCATCGCCAAACGCCAACCCCATTACGCCGACGTCAGCGGCGAAGCCATCGCCGTCGATAACGTCAGCCATTGACTCCATCGCGGCCCGGCGCTGTCGGGCCGCCGAACCACCCTGCTATAAGGACTCCCCATGCGTATTCTCGTGGTCAACGTCAACACCACCGAATCCATCACCCAGGCCATTGCCCGCTCAGCGCAGGCGGTGGCCTTGCCCGGCACCGAGATCGTCGGCCTGACCCCGTACTTCGGCGCCGACTCCGTCGAGGGTAATTTCGAAAGTTATCTGGCGGCGATTGCCGTGATGGATCGGGTGATGTCCTACGACCAGCCGTTCGATGCGGTGATCCAGGCCGGTTACGGCGAACACGGCCGCGAAGGCCTGCAAGAGCTGCTCAATGTGCCGGTGGTGGACATCACCGATGCGGCGGCGAGCACCGCGATGTTCCTCGGCCACGCCTATTCGGTGGTCACCACCCTCGATCGCACCGTGCCGCTGATCGAGGATCGGCTGAAACTGTCGGGCCTGTGGGATCGCTGCGCTTCAGTGCGGGCCAGTGGCCTGGCGGTGCTGGAACTGGAGCACGAACCGCAACGCGCCCTGGAAGCCATTGTGCAACAGGCCGAACTGGCGGTGAGCCAGGACAAGGCCGAGGTGATTTGCCTGGGCTGCGGCGGCATGGCCGGGCTGGATGAGCAGATTCGTCGCCGCACCGGGGTGCCGGTGGTGGACGGCGTGACAGCAGCGGTGACCATCGCCGAGTCGCTGGTGCGGTTGGGGTTGTCGACGTCCAAGGTGCGCACTTACGCGACGCCGCGGCCGAAGCAGATCATTGGTTGGCCGGGGCGGTTTGGGCGTTGAGTTCACATCGTTAGACCGAGTTGGCCCATTCGCGAGCAAGCCCGCTCCCACATTGGATCCTTGCCGTTCACACAATATCTGTTCCAAGTAGATCCAATGTGGGAGCGGGCTTGCTCGCGAAGGGGGCTCCTCGGTCTAAAGCCAGGCTCAAACGGCACTGAACCTGCGCCCCAACCCCTGCTCGGCAAACTGCTCGATGATGAAATCGACAAACGCCCGGGTCTTGCCCGGCAGCAGTTTGTGTTCGGCGTAGTAGATCGAAATGTTGCCATCATCGATGTACCAGTCCGGCAACACCCGCTGCAACGTTTCCGCCTGCAGATAATTCACCGCGAACGGCATGCTCACCAGCGCCACGCCCAATCCCTGCGCGGCCGCGGCACAGGCTGCCTCCGAATCACTCATGGTCATGCGCGCCTTGAGCAGCAAGGGCCGGCAGTGCTGGGGACTGCGCCCGATCAATTGCCAGGAACGCACTCGGCCGGTTTGCGGCGAGCGGATCAGAATCCCGTCATGAAGCTGCAAATCCTCTGGCTCAGTGATGGGCTCGCGGGATTTCAGGTAATCGGCCGAGGCCAGCAGCACCCGGTGTGCTGGCGCCAGTTTGCGCGCCACCACCCCCTGGGGTAACTCGAAGCCACCGCCGATCGCCGCATCAAATCCCTGCCCGATCAGGTCGACCTGGCGATTATCGAAGTGCCAGTCGGGATTGATCGCCGGGTAGCGCCGCAGAAACTCGCCAAGCAACGGCACCACATACAAGCGCCCGAACACCGTGCCCATGCTGACTTTCAAGGTCCCCACCGGCTGCCCCTCGGCATTGGCCAGGTGGGCCACGGCGTTCTGGATGGTGGTCAGGCTGGTGCTGACCTGGCTCAAAAACAGTTGCCCGGCTTCGGTCAGCGTCAGGCTGCGGGTGCTGCGCTGGAATAAGCGCACCCCTAGCCGCGCTTCCAGTTTGGCGACGCTCTTGCCTACCGCCGCCGGGGTCAGGCTGAGTCGTCGCGCAGCCTCGGCGAAGCTGCCGACCTCGGCGCTGCGGACAAAGCATTCGATACTGCTGAAGGTTTCCATGACGCACCACTATAAACTTATGGTTTACACAGACTATCGCAATCAAGGCCTACACAGGGTGTAATCGGCAATCGATACTAGGCTCCATCAACCGGGACATTTCGCCTCGGGACTTTGGAGACAGACATGACTACTCAGAACCTCAGCGGCAAAGTGGCATTGATCCAGGGCGGTTCCCGGGGCATTGGCGCAGCCATCGTCAAACGCCTGGCCGCTGAAGGCGCGTCAGTCGCCTTTACCTACGTCAGCTCCACCGCCAAGGCCGAAGAGTTGCAGAACAGCATCACCGCCCAGGGTGGCAAAGCCCTGGCGATCAAGGCCGACAGCGCCGACGCCGAAGCCATCCGCAGCGCCGTGACCAGCACCGTCGAAGCCTTTGGCCAACTGGATATCCTGGTCAACAACGCCGGCGTGCTGGCGGTGGCACCGCTGGAGGATTTCAAACTCGAAGATTTCGACCAGACCCTGGCCATCAACGTGCGCAGCGTGTTCATCGCCACGCAGGCCGCCGCCAAATACATGACCGAAGGCGGCCGCGTGATCAACATCGGCAGCACCAACGCAGACCGCATGCCCTTCGCCGGTGGCGGCCCGTACGCCATGAGCAAGTCGGCGCTGGTGGGCCTGACCAAAGGCCTGGCCCGAGACCTGGGCCCTAAGGGCATCACCATCAACAACGTGCAGCCAGGCCCGGTGGACACCGACATGAACCCGGCCGAGGGTGACTTTGCCGACAGCCTGATCCCGCTGATGGCCGTGGGGCGTTATGGCAAGGCTGAAGAGATTGCCAGCTTCGTTGCCTACCTCGTCGGCCCTGAGGCCGGCTATATCACCGGTGCCAGCCTGACCATCGACGGTGGTTTTGGCGCCTGATGCCTTAAACGCGGTCAAACATGTGGGAGCGGGCTTGCTCGCGAAGGCGCAGTGTCAGTCAGCGTATGTT
>NZ_LYVP01000201.1 GCF_001984065.1 Pseudomonas sp. KK4 | reverse complement strand
ATCGCTAGCAAGCTAGCTCCTACAGTGGTTTTGGGTTGGCCATGGATGTTGTGAACGACCCAAATCCATTGTGGGAGCGGGCTTGCTCGCGAAGGCGGAGTATCAGTCGGCGAAGATGTTGGATGTACCGACCTCTTCGCGAGCAAGCCCGCTCCCACAGGAGGTTGCCGCAGGGGTCAGATCATCGGCGGCAGTTGGTCGAGCATTTTGTCGAGGGTGATGGGGTACTCGCGAACGCGGATGCCGGTGGCGTTGTAGATGGCGTTGGCAATCGCTGCACTGACCCCGCAGATGCCCAGTTCGCCGACGCCCTTGGCTTTCATCGGTGAGGACACCGGGTCGGTTTCGTCGAGGAAGATCACTTCCTGGTGGGGGATGTCGGCATGCACCGGCACTTCGTAGCCTGCCAGGTCGTGATTGACGAAGTAGCCCAGGCGCTTGTCCACCGCCAGCTCTTCCATCAGGGCCGCGCCCACGCCCATGGTCATCGCGCCGATCACCTGGCTGCGGGCCGAGGTCGGGTTGAGGATGCGCCCGGCGGCGCACACTGCGAGCATGCGTCGCACTCGGGTTTCGCCAGTGGCGCTGTCCACCGCGACTTCGACGAAGTGCCCGCCAAAGGTCGACTGCTGGAATTTCTTGCTCAACTCGGCGAACTCGATCGAGTCTTCAGCCACCAGCTCTCCCGCTTGCGCGGCCTCTTTCAATGGCACGCGCTTATCACCGGCGAGCACCTCACCCCCGACAAACGTCGCGTCGTCCACCTTCACCCCCAGGCGCTGCGCCACCGCTTCACGCAGTTTGACGCAAGCCGCATAGACCCCGGCCGTCGAGCAGTTGCCACCGAACTGCCCGCCTGACCCCGCCGACACCGGAAAGCTCGAATCCCCCAGACGCACCACCACTTTGTCCAGGCTCACACCCATCATCTCCGCCGCGGTCTGGCCGATGATGGTGTAGCTGCCGGTGCCGATATCGGTCATGTCGGTTTCCACCGTGACGATCCCCTGCTGATCCAGGCGCACCCGCGCCCCGGACTTGACCAGCAGGTTATTGCGAAAGGCCACCGCCATGCCCATGCCGATCAACCAGCGTCCCTCGCGTTGCGTGCCTGGTTGCGCGGCACGCTTGCTCCAGCCGAAACGCTCGGCGCCAGTGCGCAGGCATTCAGTCAACTGACGCTGGGAAAAGGGCCGCTTGGGGTCGACCGGATCGACCTGGGTATCGTTGAGGATGCGAAACTCCACCGGGTCCAGCTTCAGCTTGTGCGCCATCTCATCCATGGCGATCTCCAGCGCCATCATCCCCGGCGCTTCACCCGGTGCGCGCATGGCGTTGCCTTCGGGCAGGTCGAGGATCGACAGACGCATGGTCACCCGGCGATTTTCACCGGCATACAGCAGTTTGCTCGGTTGCGCGGCCAGCTCGACCTTGCCGTCCGGCAAACCACCGTTCCAGCCTTCATGGGCGATGGCGGTGATCTTGCCGTCGGCGCGGGTGCCAATGCGGATGCGCTGGATGGTGGCGGGGCGATGGGTGGAATTGTTGAACATCAAGGGTCGGGCAAGGGCGACTTTCACCGGCCGTTTGGCCATGCGCGCACCGAGCGCCGCCAACACCGCATCGGCCCGCAGGAACAGCTTGCCGCCGAATCCGCCACCAATGTAGGGCGAGATCAAACGCACATTCTGCTTGGCAATACCGAGGGTGGTCGCCAGGTCGCTCACCGACCAGTCGATCATCTGGTTCGAGGTCCACAGCGTCAGATGTTCGCCCTCCCAGGCAGCCATCGATGCGAACGGCTCCATCATCGCGTGGGCCTGATCCGGGGTGGTGTAGGTTTCGTCCAGTTGCACCGGTGCCGCGGCAAAGGCGCCTTCGAAATCACCGTGCAGGGTGTCGGGCATCTGCTCCTTGTCTTCCTTGCCGGACGCGTGGGTGGCCGCCAGATCGAAGACACCGTCGGCGCGCTCGTAGCGGATGTCGACCATGTGCGCGGCCGTGCGCGCCTGCTCGAAAGTCTCCGCCACCACCAGCGCGACGGCCTGGTGGTAGTGCTCGATCTGCGGCCCGCCCAGCAGTTTCGCCGTATTGTACTTGCCCTTGCCGAGCTTGCCGGCATTGGCCGCCGTGACGATGGCCAGCACCCCCGGCGCGGCCTGGGCCGCCTCCAGGTTCATCGAGGCGATGCGGCCCTTGGCGATGGCCGAACCGATCACCACGCCATAGGCCTGGTTCGGCACAGCGTCGTGGTGCTCGTAGGCGTAATGGGCGGTACCAGTAGTCTTCAATGGGCCCTCGATGCGAGGGGTGGCCTTGCCCACGACCTGCAACTGGTCGATGGGGTTGGTGGTGGCCGGGGTGTCGAATTTCATGCGTGATCCCTCGCTTGGGCCATCACCGAGGCGAGCGTGCGCTCGACCAGGGTCAGTTTGAAGGCGTTATCGTGGGTGGGTGTGGCGCCGGCGAGCAATTGCTCGGTCACCGCTTTTGCGCCTTGGGCCATCCGCGCTTCAGCCGCCTCGACGCGCCAAGGCTTGGGCGCGACGCCGCCGAGGGCGACTCGGCCGCTGCCGTCCTGCTGGATCACCGCGGCCACCGACACCAGGGCGAAGGCATAAGACGCCCGGTCGCGCACCTTCTGATAAATGTGCGTGCCACCCAGCGGCGCCGGCAGCGTGACGGCGGTGATCAGTTCGTTGGTCATCAGGCTGGTTTCGATGTTCGGTGTGGTACCCGGCAGTCTATGCAGGTCGGCGATGGGAATGACGCGGGTGCTGCCATCGGGTTTCACCGTCTCGACCTGCGCATCGAGCAAACGCATGGCCACGGTCATGTCGCTGGGATGGGTGGCGATGCAGGCGCTGCTGACACCGATGATTCCCAATTGCCGACTGACCCCGTCGATGGCCGAGCAGCCGCTCCCGGGCTGGCGTTTGTTGCAGGCTTGATTGGGGTCGTAGAAGTACGGGCAACGGGTACGTTGCAGCAGGTTGCCGGCGGTCGTGGCCATGTTGCGCAACTGACCCGATGCGCCGGCGAGCAGGGCCCGCGCCAGCACGCCATAGTCCTTGCGTACCCGCGGGTCGGCGGCCAAATCGGTGTTTCGCACCAGTGCGCCGATACGCAGGCCGCCGTCGGCGGTGGCCTCAGTCCGATCCAGGCCTGCACCGTTGACGTCGATCAGATGGGTGGGGGTTTCGATCTCCAGCTTCATCAAGTCGAGCAGGTTGGTGCCGCCGGCAATGAAGCGCGAGCCGTTGACCTGGGCGGCGAGGGCAGCGGCGTCGGCGGGGGATTTGGCCCGCAAATAGGTGAAAGGTCTCATGCGCTGGCCTCCGCGACTTCGCTGATTGCCTCGATGATGTTGGAGTAGGCGCCGCAACGGCAGATGTTGCCGCTCATGCGTTCCTGGATTTCACTGGCGATCAGCTGTGGTTGCTCGGTCAGGCTGGGGCTGGCGTGGCTGGGAATGCCATCGCGAATTTCCCCCAGCACCGCGACGGCGGAGCAGATCTGCCCCGGCGTGCAATAGCCGCATTGATAGCCGTCGTGCTTGATGAACGCGGCCTGCATCGGGTGCAGGTTTTGCGGTGTGCCCAGGCCTTCGATGGTGGTGATGGTCGCGCCTTCGTGCATCACCGCCAGGGTCAGGCACGCATTGATCCGCCGGCCGTCGGCGATCACCGTGCAGGCGCCGCACTGGCCGTGGTCGCAGCCTTTCTTGGTGCCGGTCAGTTGCAGGTTTTCCCGCAGGGCGTCGAGCAGGGTGGTGCGGGTGTCCAGGTCCAGGGCGCGCTGTTCGCCGTTGACCTGCATGGTCACTTTGGCCTTGATCGGACGGGCGGCGTTGGCGGCGCTGGCCTGGGCGCAGATGAACGGCGGCAGCGCGACGCTGGCGGCGGTCATGGCACCGACGATCAGGAAGGTGCGTCGGGTAATCGTCATCGGTTCAATTCCTTTGCGGGGTTCGCGAGCAGCGCACTGCGGCGCCTTTACAGCCCTCATCAATAAGACTGACCCTGGCGTTATTGGAAACGTTCTGTGTTTTTCGGCTAAAGCGCGATGCGTGGTTGTGTTCTGGTTAATCCAGCAGCGGATGGAACGGGTTAAGATGCATGGCCGCGACCAACGCTTCACATCGCCTCCGGAGTCCGTCCCCGCAATGCCCCAGATCAGCCATTTCAAAACCCCGTGCCCCGAAGCCATCAACAGCCAGATCCTGCAGTTGGTGGTCGACAATCTGACCGACATCAGCATGGTCGCCATCCCCGCGAGCAACCTGCTGTACAACGTCTATCAATATGCGATCGGCTTCGAGGTGCACCTGTACCTGGAGGCATTGAACGGGGAGAAAGGCATCGAGGTGGAACTGATCGTCGCCACCGATCCGGATGACCCGCAGCAGGTCACGGGGTTCGTGCTGTACCTGCCGGTCAAGGACGATCCGCAGGCGTGCGCGGTGGCCTATATGGCGGTGCATGCCAGCTATCGGCGCCAGGGTATTGCACGACGGATGCTGCGCGAGATGGTCGCCCGCTACCCCCATGCCGAACTGACCTGCGCGGTGCCCAAGGTGCCGTATTTCGAAGCGATGGGCTTTCAAGTGGTGGGCGTGCGCGCCACCCAGGTGCTGATGAACACCCGCGATCACGGCAGCGACGGCTTGATGGCGTTGCTCGACGTGGCATCAATCTACAGCTCGCTGGAAGTGCGACAGATTCATACCTACCTGCTGCAAAAACACGGCAAGCGGGCGATGCAGGATGCGGAAAAGCAGCGGGATCGGCATCTGGATCAGTTGACGCACAAAGCCCGGGAATTTGTGCGCGGGCGGTTGGGGGACGATGCGGTGCCGGTCAGCGGACCGAGGCTGCGGTTGGTCTGACGCCATTTCAAACCGTCCCTAATCCCCCTGTGGGAGCGGGCTTGCTCGCGAATGCGGCG
>NZ_LYVP01000200.1 GCF_001984065.1 Pseudomonas sp. KK4 | reverse complement strand
CAGACCACGGGCGGTGCGCAGCAGGCGCGTGGTCTGGCCTTTGCCGTCGGCGTGCGTCAGCACCTGGTCGAGGGCGTTGTAGGTGAAAGATTCGGCGCTGCCGTCCGGGTGATGGATGCGCAGCACTTTGCCGTCGGGCTTGCGTTCCAGGGTGGTGGTCTGGTTCAGGGCGTCGGTGACGGCGATGAGTTTGCTTTTGGCGTCGTAGCGATACTGTACCAGTGTCTCGACGGCGTCATTGTCTACGACGCGTTTGACATCGCTCAGTCGACCTAGCGGACTGTCGTAATGCAGGTGAACACCAACGTCCGTTGGCCTAAGCGCGCGTTCTGTTTTGTGCATGCATTAGCCAATAAAGCGCAGAACTGAGTGACTGAGGGGATACTCAGTCACACCAACAAATAAATATAAAAGAGATTAATCAGAATATCACAGAAACCCCTACCAACAAATTTGATCAGCTCCGTTATTCATCGACTTTTAATCTTCCTCAATAAAATCCGAAACACCACTTACGCACCCAACAACCAAATCATAAAACTCATCAAAACTTCCATAAACAAAGAACAAATTCCCACAATCATTCTGCTCTGGAATGTCAAAATTATTTTTCGAATCAAGCTCGTGAAGATGAGTTCTATCCCAATAATAAATACCTTGCCCCCCCCGCTTTCCAATCATCACATAGGGATTTCCTCCTCCATCCTCCCCTATAGCTACAGCCTCTTCAAGAAAATCGAGCTCCACAATAAACTCTTTATTAAAACTCACCACATCATTGCACTCTTCTTCAGGCAAGAGCCCAAAGAAACGATCGAAACTTATAACACCATCATCAATGGCACTTAATGGTATCTGCACGTAGTCAGGAGCAGCTACGTAAAAGCCATTCATTTCAGATAGAAATTTTCTATACCCCGCTGAGAAAGCCCTATTAATTTCACCTTCAATATAATCAATATCCGCAACCTTCAAACCTGACTTATATATTATTGGCATTCTGGGCCGCCCTCAGCATGTGGACTTCATATTCTTCACTCCACCAGAGTGAGTAAATCTATTGTGAATCTTTTTAGGAACCTCCTGCATTGTTTTCATATTTTCATGATAATGCCAAGTATTCTTCGTATGATCAGCGGCTCCTTTGGGAGCAAATGCGTCAGCTTTTCCGAAATCTCCGCCGGGAGTTTTACCATGGTTACCTTTCAAGTCAGGGACATCAATCTGTTGACGCTCGAATGGCGTAAAGTCTGGATGTCCATTAGGGTACCTAACACTATTTCCTTCCCAGTCATTGTAAACCCAGGTCCGCCCTTCAATTTCCGAGTGTACTGAACCACCCTTTTCCAACCATTTCGATATATCTGGCGAATAAGAAGGTTTCGCGCTCCATCCCCATGGATCTATCCAAGCGATTGGATTCTCGGCGTATTGATAGAGATTGTCCCCCCCCAAACAACCCAATCGGATCCTGCGTTACAAACCGCCCCACCTCCGATCGTAATACCGAAACGTGTTGTAGTGCAGTCCCGTCTCGTCATCGAAATACTGCCCCTGAAACCGCAGGTTCTGCTCGACTTCGTTGACCGTCAGCTTCTCAACCGAACCCCAAGCCTTGTATGTTGCCTGCCAGACAATCTGCCCGTCCGCGTCCGTCATCTCCAGCGGCGTGCCGACTGATCGGTATGGAAGTAGTAAGGCTTCTGCGCTCCCCCTTCCGCCTGGTCGACACGCGCCAACGACGCATAAATCCCTGACTCATAGGTATACAGGCTGCTCTGCTCCAGCGTTTCCTCGCGCAACATGCGCAAGGATTGCCACAAACGCTTGCTCGATTTTACGATCGACTCTGCCCCCCCTGACTTTACCATTAGATCTTATAAACATTGGATATTGGATGTTTGACTTTAGCGACTGGGCACTACTATTCGCACCACTCTAAAACAACTCGAAACAATGCCAAATTTTTAATATCAGCCAAACCATAACCACTAAAAAACCTTGAATGCATCGTTCTCATAGTAAAACTTGAATGCTTCAAAATAATCTTCTACTATCGCACCCCCCATCAATTGTTGATTGGCGCTGGATATAACATCTTCTATCATGGAAGTATCCAATGTTTCTTTCCAGCCATCACTCATCACTTGTGGTGGTAAATAGTCGGTTGACTCGGAGGGAAAGTCTCGGCTATCTAATGAAAATGCTCCCCTTGTATCTAACGTCCATGGCGCATCTGGTAGATAAAACCATGAATCCGGCATTACACGTATGTCTTCCAATACTTCTCTAATACTATATGTTTTCACAGATACCTCAACGCGCTGAATTTTGCAATCTTTTAAAACCACCCTTTTGATTAGGATGAAGGCTATTTTGCGCAGGACCAGGCGCCGGATGTTGGGACCTGGGTATTAATTCAATATCCTTTGGTGTTTGAGCATTGTGGTGCCAAGAATGGTTCGGCGGACTCCTCACTAAACTCTCCTCTTGGCCCAGGTTTAATATGCTCCACGACCTCAGGTGGAAGATCGGAGTTTAACTCAGGATACTCCAACGTTCTATTGTACAATTCTTCATTCGCATATCGAAAATGGGCAGGCCTCCCAGAGGCATGTATATCTTGTGGCATTTTTACACTAGTACATATGCTGTACTGACTGCTAGACAAAGGTCTACCACTAGCATCGAACCTCGTCCAGCCAAGTGGATCGATCCAACCTGTTCGGTTCGGCACATAGCGATAAAGATTACTACCCCCATCCAACCCAATCGGCGCCTGCGTAACAAACTGTTCCACCTCCGGATTGTAATACCGAAAAGTGTTGTGTACGTCGCCTGCCAGACAATCTGCCCGTCCGCGTCCGCCATCTCCAACGGCGTGCCAATCTGGTCGGTATGGAAATAGTAAAGCTGCTGCTCCCCGCCCTCTTCCTGGTCCACCCGCGCCAAGGCGCGTAACTGCCCGGCTCGTAAACGTAGAGACTGCTCTGCCCCGGCGTTTCCTCGCGCAACAGGCGCAAGCCTTGCCAAAGGAAATGCATGTGCTCGGTGACGCCATCGACCTCTGACACCTTGGCCACACGACGCCCCAGGCTGTCGTAACGATAAACCGGTACTTTCCAGCTTGCCATTGACCAACGTCTCAGCCCGCACCAGCCGATTCTCAGCGTCATACGTGAACGTCTGCAACTGGCCCATGCCACTGCGTTTCTCAATCAGGTTGCCCCACGCATCGTAGGCATACTCCTGATCCCGCCAATGCTTGAGGCAGTTGTCTCTGACGTGGTCGAACTGGATGGTGTTGAAGTTCAGCCGGTTCGCTGCCGCGTCGTAGCGGAATTTTTCGCTGTCCAGCAACCGGACGGTGTCGCGGCTGTGCAGCTGGCCGTTGGCTTCGTATTCGTACTTGATCTCACCGCGCAGTTTGTCGAGGGTGCGGATCAGTTCGCCGGCCGGGTCGTATTGATGGCGGCGGTGGATCGGGTTGTAGGCGGGCTCGACCAGCTGGTTGGACTGGATGCCGGGGTTCTGGATGCGCGGGAGTTTTTCTGCCGGCAGGCGCGAGGCGAACTGCCAGCGCTTGCGGCCCATCGCGTCGTGGCCGTAGCAGCTGGTGAGGGCGCCCTAGGTGCATAGGATCTAACATTAACAAGCGCACCAACTAGTTATCAAATTGAATTAGATGCCGATATCTTGAGACTACCCCCTCATACTTAACAGCTTTAACTCCACTCAAAATCATCTCATTTTCCTTCTCGAGTTTTTCTTTCAGATTTGCCACCGAGTCGTTTAACCCTAACTCTTTCTTGATTGCCAACACTTCTTGTGGCGTGGCTTTGGCTTTACCTATAGCAAAAATAGCTACCGAGTCCGGCAGTACGTTTGTCTCACCAAGGACATACGCTACCAACGCTTCAACTGACGAGAATATTTCTGCATCACCTAGGAATGGATCACCGGAATCAATGAGATAAAACTTATCTTCCACAGACCTATCGATCAAAACAAGCCTGCCACCAGAATCGTCGCCCACCAAAATCTGCCCTGGAAAATCCTTGTCTATTTCATAAGTTCTATTGCGTTCAACTATTTCCTCGGTCGAATAAATTAACACTTGACCATCAAGTAAGGCGCCATTGCAGAGATTCCAAAAACTGGCAACCCATATAGTCTCACCGCTCCCCAACAGGTTGACCGCCTCACTGATTGCGGCTGCCGACGCAGGCGGTTTTGCTTCAGTAAAATTGAGAGTCATTGAAAAACCCCTAACGAATCAAAATATTTATATGACCTACTGGCAGCCTTTTTCGCAGCGCCAGGATCAACTCCAGCGTCAATTAGTTCTTTGTATGCAACACCAAACTCTTCCTTTATCGTACCGCCGAATCCAGAAAGTCGACGCCTGGTTCGCTGAAGCGAAGAGACAATCGCATGAGGCTCTCCCGAAGAGCTTTTTAGAAGAATAGCAGGTGCCTCATTCCTCTTATATCCGGTGATATTTCTTTTAGCCCACTCGTCTTGGATAAAATGGTGCGACTGAACTAGCTTATCTTCCGAAATATTCTTGTGGCCTGATGCCCTGTTAATACTTGGAGACAGGTTACCGTGAGCATCAACATCACCAGCTTTGTAGCCGCCGGGACGATTGCAACTCCACCCCCATGGATCGGTCCACCCGATGGAATTAGGAGCGTACTCATACAGGTTCTCCCCGCCCATTAACCCAATCGGATCCTGCGTAACAAACCGCCCGACCTGCGGATCGTAATACCGAAACGTGTTGTAGTGCAGCCCCGTCTCGTCATCGAAATACTGCCCCTGAAACCTCAGGTTCTGCTCGACTTCATTGACCGTCAACTTCTCAACCGAACCCCACGCCCTGTAGGTCGCCTGCCAGACAATCTGCCCGTCCGCGTCCGTCATCTCCAGCGGCGTACCAATCTGGTCGGTGTGGAAATAGTAAAGCTGCTGCTCCCCGCCCTCTTCCTGGTCCACCCGAGCCAGCGGCGCGTAGCTGCCCGGCTCATAAATGTACAGGCTGCTCTGCCCCGGCCGTTCTTCGCGCAGCATCCTCAGGCCTTGCCAAAGGAAGTTGTGTTCGGTTCTGCCGCCTTTTACTGAGGTTTTACCTACCCGTCGGCCGAGGCTGTCATAGCGGTACGTGCCGGTACTCTCAAGCTTGCTGCCCACCAACGTCTCAGCCCGCACCAGCCGATTTTCACAGTCATACGTGAACGTCTGCAGCCGGTTCATCCCGCTGCGT
>NZ_LYVP01000199.1 GCF_001984065.1 Pseudomonas sp. KK4 | reverse complement strand
TTGGGTGGATCCGTTGGGGTTGAATGATTGTCCTGGTGCAGGTGGGTGCAAAACGTCAGCCGGGGAACGTGTTCCGACGGCGAAAGCCGCGGTTAACCATGAGGAGGTCACGGCTCCAAAGCCAAAACCCAAGAATCGCTATCTGTACCGCGGCGACACACGAGAACCTTGGGAAATATTCGAAAAAGGATTCGAACCCCTTGGAGACAGTTTTGACATTTACCTACACGCAAGAGACAACCGAAATCCTCCAAGTTTTTTTGTCAGCACTTCGACCTCAAAAACTGAGGCGATAAAATTCGCAACCGGTCACGGATTTGATGATGGGTTGGTTTATGTAATAAAAAATATCCGGGGGATAGACGTGAACAAAAAGCTAGGCGTCCTTTCACCGCATAAGAATGAGGTTGAAATAGCGATGCCTGGAGGAATAGAAAGCAAAGACATTCTCGGTGTTACTCCAGTCCGTGCAGATGGTAGCTATGAGGGCTACTCAATACCTAATCCGAACAGGAAGTGGCCATGAAGATTGTAGAAATAATGACAACGACCTTTGAAACCGCAGAAACGTTTGTAGTTGAGTGCGACCGGCAAAATAGATCGTTAACCCTGATCGCTAAAGATGGCTCACGCAAAAAATATACTGCTGATGATATTTATGAATGCCTCGGACTCTTACGAGCCGACTTTCCCGAAAAAAGATTCATGTGCAAGGGAGCAAGGCTCAATGTCCATCCTTCTCGAATGTCCTCCCAAATGTCCGCGGGTTTAGTGGCGTATGAACTTCATTTAGGAACGCCTAGCGAGGATGGACATATGGTCAACATATTCGACTATGAAGAAACTGACATCACAAACGACATCCAGCAGCAAAGGGATTTCTACATAAAATGGGTCCGCTCTTTGAAGCAATAAAATTTCAGCTAGCGCACTAGCATGGGGTGCTAGGGGTCGAGTGAGCGCCAGCCACCTTGCAAGGTAGGTGCTGAGTGGACAAACAATCACTCAGCACAGTCAGCACTCAACTCGGCTCCCCCGAACCATCCCGACCAGCGATGTCCGGATCATCAGGGCTCGCCTCAACGTCGGTGTCTTCAACTTCCTGCTCGGGAACCTGCTCGACACCTGCATCATCGTCAGGTGGTCGCTGATCGCGGCTCAATGAATCGGTCGGTGAAGGCAGTGGATATTCGGGGGTTTCGTCGATGTCGGCGTTTTTCGAATCAGCATTCATTCAGCACCTCTCAAAGGGCCTGAAAGGCAGGCCCTGAAGTTACGAGGCGCTGGCAATATTTGCGTTCGATCCGGCGGACAACCGGTCAATTGAACCGGTTCAATCAACATCATCCTCGTCTTCATCTTCAAACTCGATATTCCCCACGTCCCCCGCATCATCCGAATCGTTGAGCGGCACGGTGGCATCGTCCATCAGGGACCCCGGGTCTTCATTGCCGGGATCATTGATGAAAGGCAGACCACTTGGCCCTTTCTCTTCCTTGCCTTCAGTTTCCGGTGTCATGGCATGCCTCGGTTTTTTTCAGGGGATGTATGAGATTCGAGGGGTAAGGCAAGCAAATGTTCCAGTGCACGCCCGACGGAAAACGAAAAAAAACCCGGCGCTTTGGCCGGGTTTTTCTGGGGGCTGTATCAGTGGTGTTTGTTGCGGTGTTTGTTCTTGTGCTTATGGCCGCCTCCAGAGTGGGAGCCGCCGTTGTCACTGCCAAGGTTGTTGCCGACCGCGCCGCCTGCGGCACCGCCCAGGCCTGCGCCGATGGTCGAACCGGTCGAGCCGCCGAGGCTGTTACCGATCACCGAGCCACCCGCCGAACCCAGGCCGCCGCCAATGGCTGCCTCGGTGCGGCTGCCTTTGGGCGCGCCGACCGCACTACCGGCGGCGCCACCGACACCGGCGCCGATCGCAGCGCCGGTGCTGCCGCCGACTTGTCCGCCGACGACGTTACCGAGTGCGCCGCCAAGGCCCCCGCCCACCGCCGCGGTGCCGTCACCGGCCGCCATGGCCAGGGGGCTGAGCAACAGTCCAAAAACCAAAGCCGGGAGCACGGAACGTCGGGCGCGGGGGCCGTTGACTTCTTTACCCTTGGAATTCGCTGCCATGGTGGAGCCTCTGATCATCTAGGGATGTATAGCTTTGAGGCTCCCCGGGCAGATTCGTTCGTTACACCGGAAAGATCATCCGGCGATGGCGCGATCAGCCGACAGTTTGCCCGCGCCTTCGATCAACACCGCGATGCTGCCACCCAGCAGGGCCAGGGCGAATTCGTAGCCGTTGTTGGCCATGAACAGACCGTTGCTGATATGCACCGAGAAGATCGCCACCAGCGACAGGAAGGTCAGGCCCAGTGCCGCCGGGCGGACCAGCAGGCCGATGATCAGGGCCAGACCGGCGAAGAATTCGGTGCCGCCCGCCAGGGTCGCCATCAGGTAGCCCGGCGTCAGACCCAGGCTTTCCATGTACTGCGCAGTGCCAGCCAAGCCGTAACCACCGAAGGCACCGAACAGTTTTTGCGAGCCGTGGGCAGCGAAGATGATGCCGACGAAAATTCGCAGAACGGTCAGGCCGTAGCCAGCGCGGGTAAACAGAACCTTGTTGATCAGTGTGCTCATGCTGTGTCATCCATTGTGAGTGTGTGTGGGTTGGACGCCATACTAATCGTAAAACATAATATTTAAAGCGCAAAAAACCGCTACAACACTTCAGTTTATTCGATCATTTCCGTAGGGCAATCTTCTGTCCCTGAGGCTCCAACGACTCACGCTCCCGATCGAATGCCAGGTAGTACTTGTTCACGCTATTAACATAGCTGACAGGTCCCATTCCCACCTGCTCCATGGCAATACGCTCGACCTGGAAGAACCACTGATTCGGGTTCAACCCTCGCCGCCGCGCTTCGGCGCGCATGCCCTGCACTCGTTCAGGGCCAATGTTGTAGGCCGCCAGCACGAAGGCCATGCGCTCGCGCTCGTTGAGTTTGGGGCTGGAAAAGAACTTGCGGCGGATCATCGCCAGGTACTTGGCCCCGGCCTGCACGTTGCCATCAAGCTCCTGGATATTGCTGACCCCGACCCGATCGGCCGCCGACGGTGTGATCTGCATCAGGCCGGTGGGGGCGCCACCGCCGCGCGCCTTGGGTTGCAGGGCCGATTCCTTGAACGCCAGCGCCGCCAGGTTCAGCCAGTCCATGCCTTGGGCGTCGGCGTGTTTCTGCAACACCGGCCGCAGCTTTTCCAGACGCTGGCGGTCAGCCTTGGCCAAGGGATAGTGCACTTGATACAAGCGCCGATAGATACGCAGGAAGGCGGCATCCTGATCCGATGGCTTTTTATAGGTGGTGAGAAAACGATCGATACTGGCGCGCAGCATCGAGGCATCGCGGCGAACAAACCAGTATTCCTCGCCCGGATCGCTGATCAGCACCTGGCGGTCGATCCGCAACTTGGGCAGGATCTTGCCCCAGCGCTCGGCAATGGGTTGCTCGACGATGGTCAGATGAAAGATCCCGCCCTGGACCATCTCCAGCACATCCTCGACCGCCAGGCTGGGGTCGACCCACTCGACCTTCACCGGCGGCAGTTTATGCAGGGCCAGTTTCTGATTGATCTGGCTGACGGCATCCCCGGCCGCACTGCCGGTGGGCAAGGCCAGGGTCTTGCCGGATAACTGTTCCAGGCGGGTGTAGCGGCGTTCGCCCTTGATCCCGACCAGCACCAGCGGGATGTCGCTGGCAATCGGCTCGCTGCTGCTGACGGCATAACCGGTCGGCAAATCGAGCAGCTCGCCGGGGGCGACGAGATCGCCCTCCCCGCGCTGCAATGCACCGAGCAGTTGATCCTTGGACTTGGGGATGATCTTGAGGGTGATGTCCTGACCGTCACGGGCGTGGCCGTTGAGGTATTGCTCGAAGGCACGCAAGCGGTGGTATTCGATACCGATGGCCTGGCCCTGGACTTCGCCAGAGCTGTTGCGGCTCTGGTTGACCAGCACCCGCAACACACGGCTGTCGCGGATCTCCGTCAGGTCGCGCACCTTGCTTGCCGGTACGGCTTGCAGCGGCCCGGGCAGCCGCGCGACCGCCGACATCGGCAGCAGCAGCGAACAACACAGCAGTAGCAAAACCGAGGGACGAATCATCCACTCTCCGCAAAGAATTCGGGTCGATGGCATGAGTGTTCATGCGACCAAAGGACTTGAAGACAGAGCGCCTGGGGCGCTGAAAAAGTGCGAAAGACTGGCACAATGATGGCACCTTGACCATCCTGCCCAGCATCCCGATCCCCGCGCGGCTCGAAGCGCGGCTCAAAAGACAGCGATAACTCGTTGTAGTTCTTGGTTTTTCTTATAAATCTACAGCTCTGCTATGCTTTGCGGCCGTTTGGCCGAGGTAGCACCATGCAACTCATCGATATCGGCGTCAACCTGACCAACCCCAGTTTTGCCGACAAACACCAGGCCGTACTGGACCGCGCCTACGCCGCCGGCGTTTGCCAATTGGTGCTAACCGGCACCCGTGTCGAGGGCAGCGAACAGGCGTTGGAACTGTGTCGGCAACTGGATGAAAGCGGGCAACGGCTGTTCGCCACCGCCGGTATCCACCCGCATTCGGCCAGCGACTGGAACGCCGACAGCGCCCGCCAGTTACGCAGTCTGCTGCAGGAATCAAATGCAGTGGCGGTGGGTGAATGCGGTCTGGATTTCAACCGCGATTTCTCGCCGCGCCCGCAACAGGAAAAAGTGCTTGAAGAGCATCTGGCGCTGGCGGTGGAGTTGCAGATGCCGGTGTTCCTGCATGAGCGCGACGCCAGCCAGCGGTTGCTGGAGATCCTGCGCGGCTACCGCGATCAGTTGCCGGCCGCGGTCGTGCACTGCTTCACCGGGGAAAAAAAGGCGCTATTCAGCTACCTCGACATGGACCTGCACATCGGCATCACGGGCTGGATCTGCGACGAGCGTCGGGGCACGCATTTGCATCCGCTGGTCAAGGAAATCAAACGCGGGCGCCTGATGCTGGAAAGCGATGCCCCTTACCTGCTGCCGCGCAGTTTGCGGCCCAAGCCGAAGAATGGGCGCAACGAACCGGCGTACCTGACCGAGGTATTGCGCGAAGTGGCGCTGCATCGCGGGGAGACCCTCGAGGATCTGGCCGCACACACCACCGCCTGCGCTCGCGACTTTTACCGATTGCCCACCATCCCCCAGTAAACACCCCCCCTGTGGGAGCGGGCTGGCTCGCGAAGGCGGTGTATCAGCTAATGAATTTGT
>NZ_LYVP01000198.1 GCF_001984065.1 Pseudomonas sp. KK4 | reverse complement strand
CAGCTTGCTGTGGCAAGGCAGCTTGCTGTGGCAAGGCAGCTTGCTGTGGCGAGGCAGCTTGCTGTGGCGAGGGAGCTTGCTCCCGTCCGTCTGCGAAGCAGACGTCGTTCAGGCGATGAATGTTTAACGAGCCTTCGCAGAGGGTCGCTTCGCAACCCGACGGGAGCAAGCTCCCTCGCCACATTGCAAAGTCATCAGCCGCCAAACGCTTCCTTGAGGAACCCCGGCGCGATATAGCGCTGGTAATGCGCCTCGGACAACAGGAAAAACTCGCGATCAATGGCGTCGCGCAGTTCCGGCAGGTTCCAGTCGCGGAACTCCGGCAGCAGCACCATCCCGTAGGCTTCCAGATTGTTGATCACTCGCGCACCCCGGGCGATCAACTGGTAGGCCCAGCAATAGGCCGATTGATGGGGCACGAAGCGAATCTTGCGCTGCTCCAACTGAGTCCTGAGCAGCGCCGCATCGAAAATCTCCACCTTGGCCGCCATTACCTGGGACAGCAATTGCTCCAGGCGCATCCACACGGCGCGTTTGGCCTCTTCGTCGTAACCGTTCCAGTGAATCACTTCATGGTGGAAACGCTTGCAGCCACGGCACACCAGGTCACCGTAAACGGTGGAGCAAAGGCCGACGCAGGGGGTTTTGATGGTCTGATTGGGCATAGGTAGGCAGAACGCGAAAAAGCAGAACAGGCCGGCATGTTAGCCCTTTGTCCGATATTCATCACCCCTCAAAGTCAAGGGGTTAAGGTCGAGGTGCCGGGTTGGCCGCCACCACCAAAGTCCAATAAACCCTGACTTACCTTTAATTTTTTTTTGCCGTAGAATCAGCCAGCCTTTTTAGGCGCCAATGTCCGTTAGAAGCTGTTTTCAAAGCGTCACGAGCACAGTCGTTCCTTCAGAGCGGTGTTGGCGAAGGTTTTTTCCAGCGGGGAAAAGTCCGGCGCCAACCCTCATCAGCTCCCGTTCTGCAGGCGTAAAACTTTGAAAGCAGCTTCTGTAAGGAATTGCCGGTAATTCTGGCCAAGTGGCTCACAACGCCATGCGGCGCATGAGTACGGCAATTTCGGGATGAGCGTCCCGGACACCCATTTGGGACCACTGATGAGGGTAATAACTGTGCTTGAAGCCTACCGCAAACATATCGAAGAGCGTGCAGCACTGGGTATCGTTCCCCAGCCGCTTAACGCCGAACAAACTGCAGGCCTGGTCGAGCTGCTGAAAAATCCCCCGGCTGGCGAAGAAGCTTTCCTCGTTGACCTGATCACCAATCGCGTTCCGCCAGGCGTGGACGAATCAGCCTATGTCAAGGCCGGCTTCCTCTCCGCCCTCGCCAAAGGCGAAGCCCAATCCCCTCTGATCGACAAGAAACGCGCTGTTGAACTGCTCGGCACCATGCAGGGCGGCTATAACATCGTGACCCTGGTGAACCTGCTGGACGACGCCGAACTGGCGCCAGTGGCCGCCGAAGAACTCAAGCACACCCTGCTGATGTTCGATGCCTTCCACGACGTGGCTGAAAAAGCCAAGAACGGCAACGTTCACGCCAAAGGCGTACTGCAGTCCTGGGCTGACGGCGAGTGGTTCGTCAAGCGCCCGGTCCTGGCCGACAAGATCAGCCTGCGTGTGTTCAAGGTGACTGGCGAGACCAACACCGACGACCTGTCCCCTGCCCCGGATGCCTGGTCCCGCCCGGACATCCCGCTGCACGCCCTGGCCATGCTGAAAATGGCCCGCGACGGCATCGTGCCTGACGCACAAGGCGTCACCGGTCCGATGAAGCAGATCGAAGAAATGCGCAACGCCGGTTTCCCTATCGCCTACGTCGGTGACGTGGTCGGTACCGGTTCTTCGCGTAAATCGGCGACCAACTCGGTACTGTGGTTCTTCGGCGACGACGTGCCTTACGTGCCGAACAAGCGTGCCGGCGGTTTCTGCTTCGGCAGCAAGATCGCTCCGATCTTCTACAACACCATGGAAGATGCTGGCGCACTGCCAATCGAATTCGATGTGTCCAACATGCACATGGGCGATGTGATCGACCTGTACCCGCATGCTGGCAAAGTCTGCAAGCACGGCACCGACGAAGTCCTGACCACCTTCGAAATGAAGACTCCGGTCCTGTTGGACGAAGTCCGCGCCGGCGGCCGTATCCCGCTGATCATCGGCCGTGGCCTGACCGAGAAGGCTCGCGCTGAACTGGGTCTGCCACCTTCGGAACTGTTCAAGAAGCCTGAAGCACCGGCTGAAAGCACCAAGGGCTACACCCTGGCGCAGAAAATGGTCGGCAAGGCCTGCGGCGTGACCGGTATCCGTCCGGGCACCTACTGCGAACCGAAGATGACCACCGTGGGTTCCCAGGACACCACCGGTCCGATGACCCGTGACGAACTTAAAGACCTGGCGTGCCTGGGCTTCTCGACCGACCTGGTAATGCAGTCCTTCTGCCACACCGCGGCCTATCCAAAGCCGATCGACGTGACCACCCACCACACCCTGCCTGACTTCATCATGACCCGTGGCGGCGTTTCCCTGCGTCCGGGCGACGGCATCATCCACTCGTGGCTGAACCGCATGCTGCTGCCAGACACCGTCGGTACCGGTGGTGACTCCCACACCCGTTTCCCGATCGGCATCTCGTTCCCGGCCGGTTCCGGTCTGGTTGCGTTCGCCGCTGCCACCGGCGTCATGCCGCTGGACATGCCTGAGTCGATCCTGGTCCGCTTCAAGGGCAAACTGCAACCGGGCGTCACCCTGCGCGACCTGGTTCATGCCATCCCTTACTACGCGATCCAGAAAGGCCTGCTGACCGTCGAGAAGAAAGGCAAGAAGAACGCCTTCTCCGGCCGCATCCTGGAAATCGAAGGTCTGGAAACCCTGACCGTCGAGCAAGCCTTCGAACTGTCCGACGCCTCGGCAGAACGTTCGGCGGCCGGTTGCACCATCAAGCTGTCCAAAGAGTCGATCGCCGAATACCTGCAGTCGAACATCACCCTGCTGCGCTGGATGATCGGCGAAGGCTACGGCGATGCACGCACCCTGGAACGTCGCGCTCAAGCAATGGAAGCCTGGCTGGCCAACCCTGAGCTGCTGGAAGCGGACAAAGACGCCGAATACGCTGAAATCATCGAGATCGACCTGGCCGACGTCAAAGAGCCTGTGCTCTGCGCGCCGAACGACCCGGACGACGCTCGCCTGCTCTCCAGCGTTGCTGGCGAGAAGATCGACGAAGTGTTCATCGGTTCGTGCATGACCAACATCGGTCACTTCCGCGCCGCCGGCAAGTTGCTGGATCAGGTCAAGGGTCAGCTGCCAACCCGTCTGTGGCTGTCGCCGCCGACCAAGATGGACGCTCACCAACTGACCGAAGAAGGCTACTACGGCATCTACGGCAAGGCTGGCGCCCGCATGGAAATGCCAGGCTGCTCGCTGTGCATGGGCAACCAGGCACGTGTAGAGCCGAACTCGACCGTGGTGTCGACGTCGACCCGTAACTTCCCGAACCGTCTGGGTGACGGCGCGAACGTCTACCTGGCTTCGGCCGAACTGGCGTCAGTAGCCTCCATCCTGGGTCGCCTGCCGACCGTCGAGGAGTACATGGAATACGCTGGCAAGATCGACAGCATGGCGGCCGATGTGTACCGCTACCTGTCCTTCGACCAGATCGCCGAGTTCCGTGAAGCTGCAGCGAACGCCAAGATCCCGGTCGTTCAAGCCTAACGCTACCCAGCAATGAAAAAACGCCGCCCATCGTGAGATGAGCGGCGTTTTTTTATGGGGGCCATCAAACTGCTGCGATTACCCCCTGCTCCCATTCCCCTGTAGGAGCGCAGCTTGCTCGCGATGGTCGTCAACGATGACGCGGGCTGTCTACAAACCCGCGTTGTCTGGTCCTCCATCGCGAGCAAGCTCGCTCCTACAAAGGAATGCGTCAGGCGCTCAGCGAATAAATCAACGCCGAAATCGCCACCAATCCCACCGCTACCACAAACACATTTGAAGCCTGCCCACGATAACGTGCCATGGCCGGCACCTTGCGGATGGCATACATCGGCATCAGGAACAGAATCGCCGCAATCACCGGCCCGCCCAGGGTTTCGATCATGCCGAGGATGCTCGGGTTGAGCGTGGCAACGATCCAGCACACCACCAGCATGAACGCCGCCACGATACGGTCCAGGGTCTTGGCCGCCGGGCGCTTGCCGGTCTTGACGATCAACCCCTTGAGACCTTCGCTGGCACCGATGTAATGCCCCAGGAACGACTTGGAAATGGCCACGAACGCAATCAACGGCGCCGCGAAGGCGATGGTCGGGTTGCTGAAGTGGTTGGCCAGGTACGACAGGATCGACAGGTTCTGCGCCTTCGCTTCAGCCAGTTGCGCCGGCGACAGCGTCAGCACGCAACTGAAGACGAAGAACAACACCATGACCACCATCAACGCGTGGGCACGGGACAGGATCTGCGAGCTGCGCTGTTCGGCGTGCTCACCGTAACGACGCTTCTGGTCCACGGCGAACGCTGAGATGATCGGCGAATGGTTGAACGAGAACACCATCACCGGAATCGCCAGCCACAGGGTATGTAGCAATGCCGATGGCTCAGGCAGCGTGCTGGCGGTGGTGAGGATGCCGCCGTTCCAGTGCGGAATCAGGAACACCGCCAAGAACAGCAGCGCGACAATGAATGGGTAGACCATCAGGCTCATGGCCTTGACGATCATCTGCTCGCCGCAACGCACCACGGCCAGCAGACCGAGGATCAGCACCAGCGACAGCACCGCACGGGGCGGCGGCGCGATGTGCAGTTGATGCTCGAGGAAACTGCCCACGGTGTTGGTCAGGGCCACGCTGTAGATCAGCAGGATCGGGAAGATCGCGAAGAAGTACAGCAAGGTGATCAACGCGCCGGCCTTGATGCCGAAATGCTCTTCCACCACTTCGGTGATGTCGGCGCCTTCACGGCCCGACAGCACGAAACGGGTCAGGCCACGGTGGGCGTAGAAGGTCATCGGGAACGCCAGCAGCGCCAGGATCAGCAGCGGCCAGAAACCGCCCAGGCCTGCGTTGATCGGCAGAAACAGGGTACCGGCACCAATCGCCGTGCCGAACAGGCCCAGCATCCAGGTGGTGTCCTGGCGATTCCAGCTCGTGAGCGTTGCGGGTGTCGCTGCGACAAAGCGTTCGTTAACGCTATTGGCCTGATCATTCATCCGGTGGGATCTCCACATTCCGGTCATTTGCCACCCGGCCCGGACGCGTCGGAGTACCCGACAGGCAGCGCCCTGGCCGAAACAGGGGCGCGATTGTCCGGGATTAGTGAGCAGAAGCAAAGACTTAGGTGAGGGACGGTGGTACCAGGTTGAGTGTCAGACCACCACAATCTCTTGTGGGAGCGGGCTTGCTCGCGAATGCGGTGTGTCAGTCAATGCCTGT
>NZ_LYVP01000197.1 GCF_001984065.1 Pseudomonas sp. KK4 | reverse complement strand
GGGTGAATGCATGATTCGTCCGGACGAGGAGAGCTTGGGCCCCATCCGCCGGGCGAAAAAAATTGTAGTTCAATTATCGCTGCGTGAAACAAAACGTCGGCCACTGGCAGGCGCTCACACAAGCAGTTCTTCATGCAAGTGGCTGACGGCTTCCTCGACAAACTTGCTGACCGCCAGGGGGATCTGATTGCGGCTGGGGAAGACAATGAACAAGTCGTTGCTCTGCTGACCGTACTCGCACAGCACCTCAACCAGCTCACCGCTGCGCAGGCTCGAGCGCAGGATGGGTTCAGGCAGGAAGCAAATGCCCAGCCCGGCAGTGGCGGCCTTCAATTGCGCGTGGGCAGTGCTGGCGCTGAATCGCCCGGTCACGCTGATTTGTGTGGCACCCATGGGGCCGACAAGGTGCCAGGTGGACTGGCCGCTGGGGTGCGACGAAAAAATGCAGCTGTGCTCGCTCAACCCATGAACGTCGGTGGGCACACCCTGCGTCTTCAGGTAGCGGGGGCTGGCGGCGAGCACCCGACGCCCCGGGTTGATCTTGCGAGCGACCAGGCTTGAATCGGACATCACGCCGGATCTGAAGGCAAGGTCCACACCTTCGGCAATCAGGTCGATCCGCTGATCACTGAGCACGAAATCCAGGCTGACTTTGGGATAGCGGGCGATGAAGTCCGCCACGAAACTCATTTTGAACACTTCAAAAAAATCGGCGGGCGCTGCGACCCTTAGCCTGCCGGTGGGCTCGCGAGCGCCGCCGGTCAGTTGGCGACTGACTTCGGCCAGGTCGTTTATCTGCGTGGCACTTTTCCCATACAGCAATTTGCCTGCATCGGTCAGCACCAGTTTGCGGGTCGATCGATGCAGCAGTCGTACCCCCATATGCGACTCCAGCTGCTTGATGCGTCTGCTGAGGGTGTTGGCCGGTGCGCCGGTGCGTCGTGCCGCTGCGGCGAAACTGCCCGCGTCCACGATCTGAATGAAGATTGCCAGGTCATTCAAGTCGAACATTCGATCAGGCCAAATATGGATGAGTGAAATTCCACTGTAGTCGCTAATCAAACCAATACCGACTCTTTATGATGAACCGGCGTGGCAGGTCACCCGAAGATTGCTGGCGGGGCTTGCGTGCACCGTCATTTCAAGTGGAAACCGCATGACTCTCTCAGCCCAATGCGACACCGTCGTTCACCGCCCGATCAGCCACCGCACCCGCGGCAGTGGCCACGGCCCGATCACTCGTCTGATGAGCCCTTCGGACCTGGGCCATCTGCTCAAACCCTTCGTCTTTCTGGATCTGTTCGAAGCCCCCGGTTCATTCCTTGGACACATGCCACTGCACCCGCATTCGGGGATCGCAACCGTCACGGTGATCAGTGAAGGAAGCGTGCAGTTCGATGACCCGCACGCCGGTCGTGGGACCATCGATTACGGCGGCGTGGAGTGGCTGCGGGCGGGCGCGGGGGTCTGGCATGGCAAGGAGCTGTCGGCGCAGACTTGTGCGCGCGTCCAGGGCTTTCAGCTCTGGCTGGCACTGCCGCCGGAACTGGAGAACGGTGCAGTGGACAGCCAGTACCTGGAGGCCAGTGCCATCCCTGTCGCCGGGCCTGCACGGGTCATTGTCGGCCGCTACGACGGCGTGCAAAGCCCTGTTCGGGCGCCTGAAGGGATCAACTATCTGCTGGTGACGATCCCCGCCAATGAGCGCTGGACCTATACGCCACCCGAAGGGCACCGTACCTTGTGGATGAGTGTCAGCCGTGGCTCCGTCCAGACACCGCAAAGGGTGAACGCGGGGGAGCTGGTGATATTCGAGCAGGGCACTCAGGCCGTTACGTTGGTGGCTGGGGACAAGGATGCCGTTTTCGTCATCGGATCGGCCGTTCCCCATCCGCACGATCTCAAACTGGGGTATTACTCGGTGCACACCAACGACGAAGCCTTGCGAGCCGGGGAGGCGAAGATTGCCGAGATCGCCCAGCGCGTGCGTCAACGCCAGTCGGCCGAGGACTCGTCCAGACCGGTATTCAGATAGCGTTGCCTCAGATCGATCCACAACCGCACAACGGGCATGAGTGCTCGTTCATAACGTTCCGGGAGACAAAAATGACAAAAGTACTGGTGCTGTATTACTCGATGTACGGCCACATTGAAACGATGGCCCACGCTGTTGCCGAAGGTGCTCGAAAGGTCGCGGGGGTGGACGTCACGGTCAAGCGGGTACCGGAAACCATGGACCCGCAAGCGTTCAAGGCGGCCCATGGCAAAACCGAGCAGCAAGCGGCGATTGCGTCTGCGAGTGAGCTTGGAGAGTACGACGCGATCATCTTTGGCACGCCCACCCGATTTGGCAACATGGCCGGGCAGATGCGCACCTTTCTGGACCAGACCGGGGGGCTGTGGGCCAAGGGTGCACTGGTCGGCAAGGTCGCCAGCGTATTTACCTCGACAGGCACTGGCGGCGGTCAGGAAACCACCATCACGTCGACCTGGACGACCCTGGCGCACCACGGCATGGTCATCGTTCCCATTGGCTACAGCGATCCGGCGCTGTTCAATATTTCTGAAGTGGGTGGCGGCACGCCCTATGGTGCATCGACCATTGCGGGAGGGGACGGTTCGCGTCAGCCGGACGCCCGCGAACTGGGCATCGCCCGCCATCAGGGTGAGTACGTTGCAAAGGTCGCGGTAAAACTTTCGGCCGCTTGAGTGCGCCAGCCGCCTCCGATGGGAGGCGGTTGGCTGTGGTTGTGCCGGTCAGGCAAGCGGGGCGGGCGTGCGCCCTGGTCTGGCCTCAGCGTCGCCCGGTGCGGGTGCTCACATCGACCCACACCGCCAGCACCAGGATGCTGCCCTTGACGATCATCTGCCAGTAACTGTCGACGTCGAGCATGGACATGCCGTTGTCCAGGCTGGTGATCACCAGCGCGCCGAGGAGGGCGCCGTACACCGTGCCGGAACCGCCGCGCATGGAGGTGCCGCCGATGAAGCAGGCGGCGATGGCGTCCAGTTCGCCCATGCTGCCGGCCGACGGCGAACCGGCGGCCAGGCGCGCGGTGTTGACCACCCCGGCCAGGGCGCACATCACGCCCATGATCCCGAAAATCCACAACTTGACCGCCTGCACGTTGATACCGGACAGGCGCGTCGCTTCCATGTTGCTGCCCACCGAGTAGACGCGCCGCCCGAACACGGTCTGGCTGGTCACGTAGCTGAACACCCCCAGCAGCACCAGCAACAGCAGCACTGGCACGGGGATGCCATCGTAGCTGTTGAGGGTCTGGACGAAGCCGGCCAGCACCACGCCGATCACCACCACCCGTACCACGTCACGCACCAGCGAATGGGCAGCCAGGCCATGCAGGGCGCGATTGCGTCGTTGCTTCCAGGCCAGGAACAGCGTCAGTGCGAACAGCACGATGCCCAGGCCCGTGCCGGCGGCGTGGGGCAAGTAACCCTGGCCGATATAGACAAGCTGCGGCGAGACCGGGGCGATGGTGGTGCCGCCGGTGATGCCGAGCAACACGCCACGAAACGCCAGCATGCCGCCCAGGCCGACGATGAACGATGGAATCCTCAAATAGGCGGCCATGTAGCCATTGGCGAGGCCGATGATCAGGCCGCAGAGGGCCACCAGGCTGAGGTTGGCCAGCAACGGGATGTGGTAGATCACATCGAGGATCGCCGCCAGCCCGCCCAGCAACCCGAGCAATGAGCCCACCGACAAATCGATCTCGCCGCTGATGATCACCAGCACCATGCCGCAGGCGAGGATCCCGGTGATGGACATCTGCCGCAGCAGGTTGGAGAGGTTGCGCGGGGTGAGGAACCCACCCTCGGTCTGCCAGCTGAAGAACAGCCAGATCACCGCCACGGCGATGACCAGCGCGAGCATTTTGTAGCGGGAAAACAGTTGTTTGACCTGGTTCATCTACGCGGATTTCCGATCATTGTTTTGATGGCCAACGGGATGGCTGAGTGCGGCGCTGAGCAGTTGTTCCTGGGTCAGGTCCTGATTGACGAAGTCGCCGCGCAACTGACCCTCGCCGATCACCAGGACGCGGTCGGAGACGCCGAGCACTTCGGCCAGCTCCGAAGACACCATGATGATCGACACGCCTTCGGCCGCCAGCGCGCCCATCAGTTTGTAGATTTCATATTTGGCGCCGACGTCCACGCCTCGGGTGGGCTCGTCGAGAATCAGCACCCGTGGCTTGGTCAGGAGCATCTTGGCCAGCACGGCTTTTTGCTGATTGCCACCCGACAGGCTGGTGATCGGCAGGAACGGGCTCGCGGCCTTGAGGTGCATGCGGGCGATCTCGCGATCGATGCTGCCCAGTTCGGCTTCGGCGTCGATGCGGGTCAGTTTCGAGTAGCTGTCGAGCACCGCCAGGGTGATGTTCTGGCCCACGCACAGGTCCGGAATGATCCCCTGGCGCTTGCGGTCTTCGGGCACCAAGCAAATGCCGGCCTGGATCGATTTGAGCGGTGTGCGGGTGTCGATGCGCTGGCCATCGAGCCAGACCTCGCCTTCGCTGCGGCCGGGGTAGGCGCCGAACAGGGCGGTCACCAGTTCGGTGCGGCCGGCGCCCACCAGCCCGGCGATGCCGAGGATTTCCCCGCGCTTGAGCACGAACGACACGTCGTCGACCCGTTTGCGCTTGGGGCTGTCCACGTCGTAGCAGGTGATGTGGCGGGCCTCGAAGATCACCTCGCCCACCTCATGGGGCTCGCTGGGGTAGAGGTTGCTCATTTCCCGGCCGACCATCTGGGTAATGATCTGCGGGATGTCCATGTCCGCCATGGCGGTCGTGGCGATGTGCTTGCCGTCGCGGATCACCGAAATGGTGTCGCACACGGCGGCCACTTCATCGAGCTTGTGGGAGATGTAGACGCAGGCCACGCCTTTGGCCTTGAGGTCGCGGATGATGTCCAGCAGCACCTCGATTTCCGAACGGGTCAGGGCTGACGAAGGCTCGTCGAGGATCAGCAGGCGCGCTTGCTTGTTCAGGGCCTTGGCGATTTCCACCAGTTGCTGGTAGCCGCCGCCGTATTGCGAGACCGGTAGCGAGACGTTCATGTCCGGCACCTTGAGTTCGCGCATCAGGGCTTCGGCGCGGTGGATCATCGCCGGGTAATTCATGCGCCCGCCGGGCAGCGTCAGTTCGTGGCCCATGAAGATGTTTTCGGCCACCGACAGGTCGGGCACCAGGGTCAGTTCCTGATGAATGATGACGATGCCCGCCGCTTCGCTGTCGCTGATCGACTGGGCCCTGAGCGGCTGACCGTCCCAGAGGATTTCACCCTCCCAGGTGCCATGGGGATAGACCGCCGAGAGGATCTTCATCAGCGTGGATTTGCCGGCACCGTTCTCACCGCACAGGCCCACGCACTCCCCGGGCCTGACCTTGATATCGATGCCATTGAGGGCTTTGACACCGCCGAAGGTTTTGACGATGCCGTTCATTTGCAGCAGATAGTCGGACATGGCAGAGACTCGTGGCAGCAGAAGACAGAGCGAACGAATAGCCTCCTGTGGCGAGGGCGCTTGCTCCCGTTGGGTTGCGCAGCAGCCCCCATTTTCCAGGGCCGCTTCGCAGCCCAACGGGAGCAAGCTCCCT
>NZ_LYVP01000196.1 GCF_001984065.1 Pseudomonas sp. KK4 | reverse complement strand
GCGACATGGAACGCGACGACCTGCACCGCGAGGTCTATCGCACACAAGGCACACTTACCAGTTGCTTCGGCTATGACGCCATGGGCCGTAAGGCATGGCAGTTTGCCTCAACGCTTCCGGCTGACAAGCTGTCGCACGTGCTGGGCAGCGAAACGCCACAATTGCTGGTGGAACACGCCTACAACCCGATCCACCGCCGTTACCAATACGACCCCGCCGGTGAACTGACCCGCACGCTGGACAAACTGCGCGGCGAGATCAAGCACGAATATGAAGCCAATGGCCAGTTGCACAGCCGTGATACCGGCAAGTTGGTGGACAGTGAAGAGTTCCGCTACGACGCGGCGGCGAACCGGTTGAACTTCAACACCAGTCAGTTTGATCACGTCAAAGACAATCGGATCAAGCACTGGCGCGATCAGGAGTATGCCTACGATCCGTGGGGTAACCTGGTTGAAAAACGCAGTGGGATGAACCGGCTGCAGACGTTTGTGTATGACTGTGAAAACCGCCTCGTCAAAGCTGAGACGTTGGTGGGCAGCAAGCTGGAGAGTACCGGTGGTTATCGGTATGACAGCTTGGGCCGTCGTGTAGCCAAGGTGTCGCGGGTCAACGGGGTCACGGACCAGAAGCATTTTCTGTGGCAAGGCTTGCGCCTGTTGCGGGAGGAAAGTCCGGGGCAGAGCAGTCTGTATGTCTATGAGCCGGGTAGTTATGCACCCTTGGCTCGGGTGGACCAGGAAGAGGGCGGGGAGCAGAGGCTTTACTACTTCCATACCGACCAGATTGGTACGCCGCTGGAGATGACGGACGCGGACGGGCAGATTGTCTGGCAGGCAACTTACAAGGCGTGGGGCTCGGTTGAGAAGCTGACGGTCAATGAAGTCGAACAGAACCTGAGGTTTCAGGGGCAGTATTTCGACGACGAGACGGGGCTGCACTACAACACGTTTAGGTATTACGATCCGGAGGTGGGGCGGTTTGTTACGCAAGATCCGATTGGGTTGGATGGGGGGTATAATTTATATAAATACGCTCCCGGCCCTACTGGATGGATCGACCCATTAGGTCTCTCGTGTGGTTCTGATGCGAAAGTTTTAAGACAAAAACTCGGTCCTAGTCCTGTTGGCGGAGGGCAGTACGATGCGCATCATATAATAATGTCAAATTCGAAAGATCCAAGGATGATGGCGCTTCGAGAGAAAATGAAAGAGTTAGATATTGACGTGAACGATAAACGTAATGGGATATGGTTACCTAATTCGGAGTCTGCTCGAGTGCCAGGAACCAGCGCAACGCCTCATAAAGGTGCCGGTGTGCACAGTGATAATTATAAGCAAAAGGTTTTTGATTCGTTGTCGGAAAAAAATACAAGAGAAGAGTTTTTGAGTAGTCTGGGTGATATCAAAAAATCCCTCAGTGAAGGTATTAACTTTAAAAGGTAGTGAACATGAATTGTGCTGATCTGCTGATGCTTAAGGACGAGGCGTTGACTAAAATTAGTGACGAGAGTTTTTGTTCTAAGTTGTTCGGTGACGTGATTTGCGAGGATGTATCTTATGTTAAGGGTCCGCGATGGACGATAATTCCATTGGAACTCGAAATGTCGGGTGTAACCCCTTCAGCAATTATTGAGAAGGAGCCAGTGAGCAAGAAAAATTTATCGAAGTGTTATTTTTATGACGGGCAATTAGTAAAAATTGAAAGCTATAATTCTCAAGGTCAACTGGATGAATTTGAGACTTTTAAGGTCTTTGAGGGAAGGTTATTTTCGCTTCGGAAAAACAAACATCATGAGATACTCTGGCTGAAAATTGCAGAGCTTGATGGTGGGAAGGTTTCAAGGGCATGTCGCGTAGATGGAGATATGGAATACTGGGCATATCGATATAGCTGGGAGGGGGAGCAAGTTAAAGAGGTGGTTTCGTTGGCGAGCAATGGTGTGGCAGGTACAGTCATTAAAGTTGAGTATGATATTGATTCTACTGTTGCAAGGGTATTTTTCTTTAGTGGTGGTAATGAGATTGAGTTATACAATCATATCTAGATCGCCATTTTTTGGCGTTTTTAAGTTTTTAGTAAGTGGCAGTTTATGCATGCGCGTATCGAGGGTAGACGCATCTATTGCTTCGAAGCTCTTTGCTGATGATTGGGGTTTTTCCATTGTTTCAATGCTGCCCAGAGAGGAGCTTACATAATTCCGCTACGAAAATGGGGCAGTCGCGGCGCCCTCTTTCAGTAGAGATTATCTCATTTGTTTTGGATAGATCAATTAGGGCCGGCATTTGGCGTGGGGTGGTTTTATTTAGGAGGTGTTGTAAGTCTATAATAGCGTGGAGTGTCAAATTGACTGCATAATAACCGTAAAATAAGGATTAATTTGATGGAAACTACAGAGCGAATTAAAATTCGCAGTGAATACAGCGGGAAATGGAAAGAGCGTTTTGAGTTTTTTGATGTGTATGGCGCTCCGAGCAGTAAGTCGTTCAAGACAGCTATGAAAGGGCTTCCTTTCAAGAAAAAGATTTTGATCTGTCAAAACTTCATGGCCTTCTTTTTCGGCTTTATCTACCTATTCGTCTTGGGGCTCTGGAAGCGTAATCTGGCGATGCTCGGCGTGGTGACGCTCATGTATATTGCGTTCATTGTGGGCTTTGCCCTGATGGGGATGCAGTTTCCGGCTACTGTCGAAAGAGGGTTGGGTATCGGTGTTTCCATTTGGTATGGCACCAGTGTCAATTATGCGTATTACCTGAAGGAAGTGAAGGGGTACAACGGTTGGAATCCGTTCAAATACTAAAAATGAATCGTGTTGTCATTTTTCGCTTTCAATTGTGGCACCCATGAGGATGCCGTGTGGTTAAACCACATTCAGTTATAGGGAAGTAACCATTATGCAGCAATCAATCAAGCTCTCTCCAAGCGTGACCGGTCAACTGATCAAAACATACCGCCACGGCAAAGGTTTTCCGCTCTTTATATTGCTGTTCGCACTGGTCATGATGGGCCTGTCAGGATTCGTGTTGTACCTGGGTACCATCCTGCCAACGGGCATTACCGGGGCGAACACCAGTCGTGATGTCAGTCCCCAGTCTTTGATCTATTTCAGTAGTGGCTTGCTGATCGTCATTTCCGCCGTTCTATTCGGACTTTATACGTGGCAGAAAAAATTGCGCGCGACCCATTATGAGGTTTACGAGCACGGTATTGTTGCTATTAGCGGAGCGGATCATCGATACACGGCGTTTGCTGAAATAGAAGACCTGTATCTGTTCAGTTCGGGGCAAACGGCAATCTCTGGCCTGATCACTAACGTGGCATACCGACGTAATGACAGCGAGCCATTTCATCGCGTTATCGCGTCGCTGAAAGGTTTTTTTGAGTTTCAGCAACTGGTGCGCGAACTGCATGTTCGAGAGCGTCTGCCGGTTGTGATGAAGAAGCTAGAGTCTGGTGGCGCAGTGACCTTCAACTATGTGCCCACCGGCCAGGTCTGGCGTAAACGAATCGGGGGGGATTTCCTCAATGTCACTACTCAGGCAATCGTTGTGACGCGCGATTCTCTAGACGTTGAGGGGAGTAAAGTGCCGCTGTCGACACTCTCGACAGTTGATCTGAATAATTGGACCGAAAACGTCGCTATCGAAGATGCAACCGGGCGGCAGATTCTATCGACGGTGTGCACCGGCATCATGAGCCATGACCTGTTCCTTACCACCCTGGATGTATTGCTGGATGCCGAGCGCTCCAGCACCGATGTGGCTGTGTCAAGCCTGGCTTGAGGGTCCCGGGAGCCGCCAGCCTGACCATGACAAGACCCGGCCGAAAAGGCCGGGTTTTTTGGGATCGTTGTGCGCCGTTGCCGGCAGTGCAATTCTGGAAAAAGGTCTGATCCAGCGTCTGCCGACCGCGCAAGGCAATCGCTGAAACCATTGAAGACCAGTTGCGTGTAGTTGGGCACTGGACCAGCGATGACGAATACCAAAATGTAGGCTTGCTCGCGAAGACGGCCTCAAGGGCACCACAAATCCCGGAACTGTCATCAACCTCGACTAGGCTCAGCAGGTTAACCCCCATGAGCCCCCGCCATGTTCAAAGGCTTGTCCCTGCTGTTCATCCTCCTGCTGAGCGCCACGGCCCACGCTGAACACTGGCCGGCCGAGCAATGGCCCACCGGCGCGGCAATCACTGGCCCTGCACTGCAGGCGCTGGAAACCTACGCCTTCCCACCCCGCGACGACAGCACCCGAAAGGGCATCCGCACCGATGCCCTGCTGGTGATCCGCGACGGTCAGTTGATCTACGAGCGCTACGCCGGCCCGACCACTGCCGACACGCCGCACCTGACCTGGTCGATCAGCAAAAGCTTGATGGCCGCGGTGCTCGGGGTGGCCTATGGCGAGGGACGGTTCAAGCTGCAAGACCCGGTCGCCGGTTTTTACCCGCCGCTGAAAAAACACCCGAACCTGACCATGGCCGACCTGCTGCACTGGGCCTCGGGCATCGATTGGCAGGAAGACTACGAATACGCGCCGCTGAAGTCCTCGGTGGTGGCCATGCTCTACACCCGTGGTCACACCGACATGGCTGCATTCACCGCCGATCACGGCAGCTATGCCGCGCCGGGCGAGGCGTTTCGATATTCCAGCGGTGACAGCAACCTGTTGTCCGCCGCGCTGAAAACCATCGTCGGCCCAGAGCGTTATGCGGACTATCCATGGACGGCCTTGTTCGAGCCGCTCGGCATTCGCCATGCGGTCTGGGAAACCGATGACACCGGCACCTTCGTCGCCTCGTCCTACGCCTACCTCACCGCCCGCGACCTGGCACGCGTCGGCCTGTTGATGGCCCGGGACGGTCGCTGGGGCGAACGGCAACTGCTGCCCAAGGACTGGGTGGCGTTCAACCGTGAGCCGTTCGTCCACTACCGCGCCGATCAGGATGATGCGGTGCCGGGTGGTCACTGGTGGCTCAACCGTCAGGCGGACGGCGCCGCACAACCCTGGCCCGATGCCCCGGCCGATACCTTCGCGGCGCTGGGGCACTGGGGCCAGGCGATGTATGTGATCCCCAGCGAACACCTGGTGATTGTCCGTTACGCCGATGATCGCGACGGCACTTACCGACACAACGAACTGCTCAAACTCGCGCGCAAGGCGTTTGCCGGGCAGGTGCAGCCATGAGCAACGTCATAGGCCGTCGCCCGATCCGTTCGCTGTTGCTGATCCTGCTGCTCGCCTTGCTGGGCTGGATCTGGCACGAGCGGGTGGCGTTGTGGGCCTTTCCCGACATCATCAGCGCGTACACGGCCAAGGAATATTGTTCGTGTCGGTATGTGATGAATAACGATGCCGAGTATTGCCGTGGGTACGTGAAGCAATGGTTGCCGGTGAGCGGGTTTACCGATGACGCCGTGGCCAAGCGCGTTACCGTCAGCGGGATGGGGCGCAGCCATAGTGCGGTGTGGATGGGCGAACACCAAGGCTGCCGCTTGTCTCCCTGACGGCAAAGGGGCTTTCGTGGCGAGGGAGCTTGCTCCCGTTGCGCTGCGAAGCAGTGCCAACACTTGCAACCGGGTTTTGTCTGATGCACTGAGGTGGCTGATTTTGCGTCTGCTGCGCAGCCGGACGGGAGCAAGCTCCCTCGC
>NZ_LYVP01000195.1 GCF_001984065.1 Pseudomonas sp. KK4 | reverse complement strand
CAGACCGCCTTCGCGAGCAAGCCCGCTCCCACAGGGTCAAGCGTGCTCTTTGGCGTTATTTGGTCCAGTCAGCCACGCGATCCGGGTGCTTGGCCACCCAATCCTTCGCTGCGGCTTCAGGCTTGGCGCCTTCCTGGATTGCCAGCATGACTTCGCCAATCTCGTCTTTCGAAGCCCACTGGAAGTTCTTCAGGAACTTGGCCACTTCCGGCGCCTTGGTCGCCAGTTCCTTGCTGCCGATGCTGTTCACGGTTTCTGCTGCGCCGTAAACGCCTTTCGGGTCTTCCAGGAAGCGCAGTTTCCACTTGGCGAACATCCAGTGCGGTACCCAACCGGTCACGGCGATGGATTCGTTTTTCTTCTCGGCACGGGTCAGCTCGGCAATCATGCCGGCGCCGGAACTGGCCTTGAGTTGATAGCCGGTCAGGTCGTAGTCCTTGATCGCCTGCTCGGTCTTGAGCATCACGCCTGAACCGGCGTCGATGCCGACGATGCGCTTCTTGAAGCTATCGTCAGTCTTCAAGTCTTCGAGGGACTTGGCCTTGACGTACTCAGGCACGATCAGACCGATCTTGGCATCCTTGAAGTTCGGACCGTAGTCGACGACCTGGTCCTTGTTCTTGGCCCAATAATCGCCATGGGTCACTGGCAGCCAGGCCGACAGCATGGCGTCCAGTTTGCCCGTGGCCACGCCCTGCCACATGATCCCGGTAGCGACCGCTTGCAGCTTCACGTCATAACCGAGCTTCTGCTTGATCACTTCAGCCGCCACGTGAGTGGTCGCAACGCTGTCGGACCAGCCGTCAACGTAACCGATGCTCAGGGTCTTGGTTTCTGCGCTGGCGAATGTGGAGCCCATCGCAAGCACCAGAGCGGCACCTGCGCCTAAAAGTCGTCGCATCTTCATCGTTACTTCCCCGAAAGTGCTGCGCTCGACGGGTGCCGAGGCGCGTCAACGTATTGTTATGGTGCACAGCGCCCCCATCACGCCCACCGCAAACTCGTTCGATCATCAGCGCGATCAACTAGGGTACTGACGCCTTCGATCATCAACCTGACGCCCATCGCGACCTGCTCTGCCAGCGACCTCAAAACATCGAGAAACGACATCAGAACGCCATTAATCTCGCGCCAGACTATTGCCTCGGACAATCCGCCCGAACTTTGCATGTCTAATTCATGCAGGCCACCAAGCCAGCGGCAAATGCAGGTAACATGCGCCGCTTTGCTCCCTGACGGCCTGACCATGTCCGCAACCCCGCGCTTCCCTTTTTTCGCATATGTGTTCGCCTGCCTGTTGGGGCTCTTTGCCCTCGGCGGCTTCTGGTACGGCCTCGGCAAACCGGTGGTCCTGCCGGACGTTGCCACCCCGACGCACAAGTTGCAGTGCGCCTCCTACACCCCGTTCGACAAGGACCAGTCGCCATTCGATGTACCGTTCAAGCTGCGTCCCGAGCGCATGGACGCCGACCTCGCACTGCTGGCGAAAAGTTTCCAGTGCATTCGCACCTATTCCATGACCGGCCTCGAGGCCCTGCCGGACCTGGCGCGCAAGCACGGCTTGAAGTTGATGATCGGCGCCTGGGTCAACAGCAACCCGGTGGACACCGAAAAGGAAGTCGACCTGCTGATTGCCTCGGCCAACGCCAACCCTGACGTGGTCACGGCGGTCATCGTCGGCAACGAAACCCTGCTGCGCAAGGAAGTCACCGGCGCGCAACTGGCCAGGCTGATCACCAAGGTCAAAGGCCAGGTCAGGCAGCCCGTCACTTACGCCGACGTCTGGGAGTTCTGGCTCAAGCACCCGGAAATCGCCCCCGCCGTGGATTTCCTGACCATCCATTTGCTGCCGTATTGGGAAGACGATCCATCGAACATCGATGCCGCCCTGCAGCATGTGGCGCAGGTACGCCAAGTGTTCGGCAACAAGTTCGCGCCCAAGGATGTGATGATCGGCGAAACCGGCTGGCCGAGCGAAGGCCGACAGCGGGAAACGGCGTTGCCGAGCCGGGTCAACGAAGCCAAATTCATTCGTGGTTTCGTTGCCATGGCCGAACAGGAAGGCTGGCACTACAACCTGATCGAAGCCTTCGACCAGCCGTGGAAGCGCGCCAGCGAAGGTGCAGTGGGCGGTTACTGGGGGCTGTTCGACGCCGACCGTCAGGACAAGGGCGTGCTGGCAGGGCCCGTGTCCAACGTGCCGTACTGGTCGCAGTGGCTGATGGTGGGTGGCCTGATCTTCCTCGGCACGCTGATCCTCGGCGGGCGCGTACGCGACACCCGCGCGGCACTGGTGCTGCCGCTGTTGGGTGCCTTGGCAGCCTGCTCGCTGGGGGCCTGGGGCGATCTGGCGCGGGTCACCACGCGTTTTGCCAGTGAATGGCTGTGGGTCGCGCTGCTGACGGTCTTGAATCTATTGGTGCTGGCGCATGCCGCGCTGACGTTGAGCCGGCGTTCGGGCTGGCGTGGCTGGGCTTTCAACCTACTTGAACGTCGATCTGGCTGGTTGTTGGCACTGACCGGGTTTGCAGCGGCGGTCAGCATGCTGGAGATGGTGTTCGACCCGCGCTATCGCAGCTTCCCGAGCATGGCGTTCATCGTGTCGGCACTGGTCTTCCTGTGCCGCCCCGTGAGTGTGCCGCGTCGTGAAATCGCCCTGCTGACCTTCATCATCGGCGCCGGCATTGCACCGCAGCTTTATCAGGAAGGTCTGCAGAACCAGCAGGCGTGGGGTTGGGCGTTGGTGAGTGTGCTGATGGTGGCTGCGTTGTGGCGCAGTTTGCGGGTTCGCACAGCTTAAAGCTTTATTGCGTCGATCGGCCTCTTCGCGAGCAAGCCCGCTCCCACATTTGGAATGTATTCTCCTGTGGGGGCGGGCTTGCTTGCGAAGACTGACTGTCAGGCGCTACGTGACGCCCTGACCAGCCGCAACCCGCCAATGACCACCGCAAATACCGCCAGCGTCGTGTTGTACAAGGCCAGCGCCGGAAATCCCAACACCAGCGCCAACAGCGCCAGCCACCACCCTGCCCGCCCCGGTACTGCAAAGCCAATCACCGCGGCAGCCAGCGCTGCCCAGCCCATTACCTTGAAATGAATCATCAGGCCCAGGTTCGACCGCACCTGGCATTCCCAGCGGCTCGTCTCATCCACGCAGATTCCCACCCACTGCGCATCTTCCATGAAGCCATAACGCGCCCCATAACTGGCGGCCAGCCATAAAGGCAGCAAAACGAGCAGCAAAATCACGGGCAGACGGCGGGACATGTGACACTCCAATCAGCAAAAAACGGCGGCCAGCTTAATCGCCCGCCAGCCTTAAGCAAACGCCAACAACAGTTAACTGGTCATTCGATCACTGCAAAGTGTATCGTCCAGCTACTATTACTCCGAATTAAGCCAGTTTGGTGCCGATGCGTGGCACTTTGGCGCAAATCCAGTGGTCATAGCCTGCGAACTTCATTCGGCACCTTCCTCTAAGGGATTTAGTCATGCTCCGTTCCTTGCGCTTCGCCGCCCTGTTTGGCGGCCTTATATTGAGTGCGTCCGCACTGGCGGTCGACATAGACGCCGCCAGTTATGGCTACCCTTTGACCAACCCGTTTGAAGCGACCATCGCCACGACACCACCGGACTTGCGTCCGGAGTTGCCCCTGGATGACGACATCGATCAGAGCGATCACACCCTCACCCTGCGCCCGGAGCGCCAGTTCGAACTGCCGGACAACTTCTGGGCAGTCAAGAAACTCACCTATCGCATCGCCACCCAGGACAAACCGGCACCGCTGATTTTCCTGATCGCCGGCACCGGCGCGCGCTACGACAGCAGCCTGAACGAATACCTGAAAAAGCTTTATTACAAGGCTGGCTACCACGTGGTGCAACTGTCTTCGCCGACCAGTTTCGACTTCATCAGTGCCGCATCACGCTTTGCCACGCCCGGCATTACCAAGGACGACGCCGAAGACATGTATCGGGTGATGCAGGCCGTGCGGGCGCAGAACCCGAAACTGCCGGTCACCGATTACTACCTGACGGGCTACAGCCTGGGTGCACTGGACGCGGCATTCGTCGCGCACCTGGACGAAACCCGCCGCAGCTTCAACTTCAAGAAAGTGTTGCTGCTCAACCCTCCGGTCAACCTCTACACCTCGATCACCAACCTGGACCGACTGGTCCAGACCGAGGTCAAGGGCATCAACAACACCACCACCTTCTATGAGCTGGTGCTGAACAAACTGACCCGCTACTTCCAACAGAAGGGCTACATCGATCTCAACGACGCCCTGCTCTACGACTTCCAGCAGTCCAAGCAGCACCTGAGCAATGAGCAGATGGCCATGTTGATCGGCACTTCGTTCCGGTTCTCGGCGGCGGACATCGCCTTCACGTCGGACCTGATCAATCGCCGCGGCCTGATCACGCCACCCAAGACCCCGATCACCGAAGGCACCAGCCTCACGCCGTTCCTCAAGCGTGCCCTGCAGTGCGACTTCGACTGCTACATCACCGAACAGGTGATCCCGATGTGGCGCGCCCGTACTGACGGCGGCAGCCTGCTGCAACTGATCGATCAGGTGAGCCTGTATGCGCTGGCGGACTACCTGCACAACAGCCCGAAAATCGCTGTGATGCATAACGCCGACGACGTGATCCTCGGCCCGGGTGACCTGGGTTTCCTGCGCAAGACCTTTGGCGATCGCCTGACCGTTTATCCACTGGGTGGCCATTGCGGCAACCTTAACTACCGCGTCAACAGCGACGCCATGCTGGAGTTCTTCCGTGGCTAAATACCTCCTGCTAATCGCTGCGTTACTCTGTGCAACCGCTGCCAATGCCGACAACAGCAAGGCCAACGCCCCCGTGGTCGTCGACAGTGACGGCTTCAAGGAGCCCCTGAGCAAGCTCAAGTTCAACCCGGGGCTGGACCAGCGCGAATTCGAACGCTCTACGTTGAGCGCGCTGAACGTCTACGACCCGCTGGAAGAGTGGAACCGTCGCGTTTACCACTTCAACTACCGTTTCGACCAGTGGGTGTTCCTGCCGGTGGTCGATGGCTACCGCTATATCACGCCAAGCTTCGTGCGTACCGGTGTCAGCAACTTCTTCAACAACCTGGGCGATGTACCTAACCTGCTCAACAGCCTGTTGCAGTTCAAGGGCCAGCGGTCGATGGAGATCACCGGTCGCCTGCTGCTCAACACGACTATCGGCATCGCCGGCCTGTGGGACCCGGCCACCGCCATGGGCCTGCCACGCCAGAGCGAAGACTTCGGCCAGACCCTGGGCTTCTATGGCGTACCGAGTGGCGCCTACTTCGTGCTGCCGATCCTCGGGCCGTCGAACCTGCGTGACACCGGCGGGCTGGTGGTCGACTTCAGCGCCGAGAACGCGATCAACTTCCTCAACGTCGCCGAAGTCAGCTCCAACCATCCGGAAGTCTGGATTTTGCGTGGCATCGACAAGCGCTATCAGACCGGCTTCCGCTATGGCCAGCTGAACTCGCCGTTCGAGTACGAGAAGGTGCGATACGTGTACACCGAATCGCGCAAGCTGCAGATCGCCGAGTAATCGCAGCAGCCACAAAAAAGGCCATTCAATGCTCATTGAATGGCCTTTTTGCATGAGGTCTCCCAAACACCGGAAAACCAATGTGGGAGCGGGCTTGCTCGCGAAGGC
>NZ_LYVP01000194.1 GCF_001984065.1 Pseudomonas sp. KK4 | reverse complement strand
CGGGTGGAGAGGGGCGGGGTGCGTGGGGGGATCTGGCGTTTGTTGCCGGTGGATTCGAATGCGGCGGCCAAGCGCAGCAGCGCCGAGTCGTCGTAGGCGCGGCCGGCGAAGGTCAGGCCTACGGGCATGCCGATGTCCGGCATCACGCCCATGGGCACGGTGACCGTCGGTACACCCAAATGGCGGATGGCGAGGTTGCCGTTGGCTACCCACACACCGTTGCTCCAGGCGATGTCCGCCGACGCCGGATTGACATCGGCATCCGCCGGGCCCACATCGGCCACCGTCGGGAACAACACCGCGTCCAGCCCGAGCCGATCCATCCAGTCTTCCAGATCCAACTTGCGCGTCCGCTCCAGCCCACGCAGGCCATCAGGCACCGTGCTGATCTGGTCCCAAGGCGTAATGCCCCGTTCAGCCATCTTCACGTACTCATCCATGCCCGCCGCCAGGTCGCCTTCACGGTTGGGCAGCGTGCCCGGGTCGTGAGGGAAAATCAGCGGGCCATCGACATCCACCAGACGGTTCAGCTTCGGATCGCCATTGGCCTGCAGGAAATCATCGAAAGCCCAGGCCGTCAGGTCCCACAACTCATGGTGCAGGAACTCCTTGGACACGATCCCGCGATTGAACACGGTCGGCGCCCCCGGGCGATCGCCCTCACAGTTGGACACCAATGGGAAATCCACTTCAAACACTTCAGCACCGGCCGCTTCCAGCGCCTTGCGCGCCTGCTGCCAAAGGCCGATCACCGATGCGCGGGTGTTGATGCGCTGCCCGGTCGGGCCACCGATCCCCGGCGCTTCGCTGGTGCCGGCTTCAGGGTCGGCATTGATGTACATCTTCGGAACGCCGAAGCGCTTGCCCGCCAGCGCATCAGCCTTCACCGCCAGCGTCTGATAGGAAGCAGGGCGCACCGACGCCACGCTCGGGATCGGCACCCAGGGTTGCAGGCGCCACAGGTCGCCACGGGTGTCCGGATCGTCGGCCACCACCACATCCAGCACTTCGAGCAGGTCGGCCATGGTCCGGGCGAAGGGCACCACCACGTCCATGGTCGGGGTCAGCGGCCAGTTGCCGCGCACCGAAATCACCCCGCGCGACGGCGTGTAGGCGCACAAGCCATTGTTCGACGCCGGGCCGCGACCGCTGGACCAGGTTTCCTCCGCCAGGCCGAACGCGGCAAAACTGGCGGCCGTGGCGGTACCGGCGCCGTTGGACGAACCCGAAGCGAAGGGTGCGGTGAGGTAGTCAGCGTTGTACGGGCTCTCGGCCCGGCCGTAGACCCCGCGCTGCATGCCGCCATTGGCCATCGGCGGCATGTTGGTCTTGCCCAGGCAGATCGCCCCGGCACCGCGCAGACGCTCGATGGTGAACGCATCGCGGCAGGCCATCAGGTCCTTGAAAGCCGGGCTGCCGGACGCCGCGGTCAGGCCCTTGACCAGGTAACTGTCCTTGGCCGTGTAGGGAATGCCATCCAGCGGCCCGAGGGTCTGGCCCTTGGCGCGACGGGCATCGGAGGCCTGAGCCTCTTTCAGCGCGTCCGGGTTGCGCACCACCACCGCATTGAGCGCGGTCGGCGTGTCGGCGCCGTCATAGGCGTCGATGCGCGCAAGATACGCCTGCACCAGTTCGACCGCCGTGGTCTGGCCGGATTCGAGCGCAGCGCGCAGTTGGGCAATGGAGACTTCAGTGACTTCGATCATGCGGGCAGCACCGGCAGCAAATGGGGGATGCGGTGAGTGTTGACCTGGCGGGCAATCTTGCGCACAGGCACCTCACGTCTATAAAAGGTTTTCTTAACGTTACTGGTTGCACAGCCTTACGCGACGAGGGCCGGATTTCAACCTCGGCGTGGCATTTTGCACCATGCCTTGGAAAATTCGATGAACAAGTCGCTGTTTTAAAAGAAAAATTATTGTCGAAGGGGCTTCCCAGGCGTAACAAAAGTTGATAAATTTCCGCGCATTCCAGCACAGCTCGTTAAACCGGTTGTGATTCGGAATCGAGTGCCAGACACTCGTAGCAACATTTACAGGGGCGTCGCCAAGCGGTAAGGCAGCAGGTTTTGATCCTGCCATGCGTTGGTTCGAATCCAGCCGCCCCTGCCATCTTCAAGAAACGCCAGTCCTTCACAGGGCTGGCGTTTTTTTATGCCCGCAGAAAACTGCCCATGATCCATCCGGACACCGATATTGGCCATTACGGTCCCCTTTTGGCCTGCCTGGCGCTGTGAACCGACTAGGCTGTCAGCAAGAATCGAAGCCATAACAGCATCTTTATTGTCCTTGCCCTTGGCCACTCTTCAGGCCGCTGCCGTAGACCAACCATAAAAACCGACGAGCTGACATTGGGGAACTGATCCATGCAAACCATCAAACGCATTCTGGGCGCCACGGTGTGTGGGCTGACGCTGCTGGCCAGCGCCGTGCAGGCCGAACAGCGCGAGTTGCGGGTGTACAACTGGGCGGACTACATCCTGCCGTCCGTGCCCAAGGACTTTGCCCAGAACACCGGCATCAAAGTGACCTGGGACACCTTCGACACCAATGAATCCCTGGAAGCCAAGTTGCTGACCGGCAACTCCGGCTACGACCTGGTGGTGCCGTCCAATCAGTTCATCGAGACCCAGATCAAGGCCGGGGTGTTCCAGAAACTCGACAAGTCCAAGCTGCCCAACTGGAAGCACCAGGACCCGGCGCTGCTCAAGTTGCTGGACAAGAACGACCCGGGCAATCAGTACGGCGTGCCTTATATGTACGGCACCGTGCTGATCGGCTTCAACCCGGCCAAGGTCAAGGCGGCGCTGGGCGAGAATGCGCCGGTGGACAGTTGGGATCTGGTGTTCAAGCCCCAGAACATGGAAAAGCTCAAGGCCTGCGGTGTGGCGATGCTTGATTCGCCGTCGGAGATCCTGCCGATCGCCCTGCATTACCTGGGGCTGGACCCCAACAGCCAGAACCCGGACGACTATGAAAAAGCCAAGGCGCTGATGCTCAAGGTTCGCCCGTACGTCACCTATTTCAACTCGGCCAAGTACATGACCGACATCGCCAACGGCGATATCTGCGTGGCCATCGGTTACTCCGGCAGCTTCTATCAATTCGGCAATCGTGCGAAAGAGGCGGGCAACGGCGTGGTGGTCGATTGGCGCCTGCCGAAAGAGGGCGCGCCGATCTGGTTCGACACTTTCGCCATTCCGAAAAGCGCGAAGAACGTCGAAGAAGCCCACGAATTCCTCAACACCTTGCTCGATCCGAAGGTCATCGCGCCGATCAGTGATTTCCTCGGCTACCCCAATGCCAACAAGGACTCGCTGGCACTGATCAACAAGGACATCACCGGCAACCCCAACCTGACCCCGACCGCCGAAGCCCTGAAGACCCTTTATGTCGTGCAACCGTTGCCCCAGAAGCTGGAGCGGGTGCGCACCCGGGTGTGGACTGCGATCAAGTCAGACAAGTAACACGGACACACCACCAACCCCTGTGGGAGCGGGCTTGCTCGCGAAAGCGGTATGGCTGTCAGCATCATCATTGACTGACCCGGCGCTTTGGCGAGCAAGCCCGCTCCCACAGGGGATCTCCAGAGGCGCAACGCGGGTTAGTGTTCAACGCGTACTTTGCCCGCCCCATCCCAACAGCGCCTGCTGCACAAAATCGGCGAACAGCTTGATCCGGATCGGTGTCAGCGAGCCGAACGCATGCAGCGAATGGATCGCCAATGCCGGCAGGGGTAGTTCCGGCAGTACCTGCACCAGCGCGCCTGAATCCAGGTCCTGCTGCACGGTGCATTTCATCAGATAGGCCACACCCATCCCTTCCAGCGCCGCGGCACGCAGGCCGAAGCCGGAGTCCAGGCCGATGCGCCCGCGGGGGACCAGGGTTTCACCGTTGGCGAAGACGATGGGCAAGGTTCGACCATTCAATTGGTAGCGCACGAAGGGCAGGGCGCGCAGTGCCTCGATCGAGGTCGGGTTACCCCAAGCTTCGAGGAGCGCCGGGGAAGCGACCAGCGCCATGTCGAGGTGGGCGAGGGTGCGGCTTTTCAAATCGCTGTCGGCCAGGTTGCCAACCCGAAAGATCACGTCATAGCCTTCGCGGATCACCTCGACATGGTGGTCGAGCAAGGTCAGGTCCAGCTCCACCTGCGGATGATCGGCGAGGAACTGCGAGTGAATCTGCGGCATCAACAAGCGCCCCAATTCACTGGGCAGGCTGACCCGCAGATGGCCCCGTGCGCCGCCGGTGGGGCGCAGGGCATCGGCGCTGTCGTCGATGGCTTGCAACAGCGGCGCGACCCGCTCGAAAAACGCCTGGCCTTCCGGCGTCAGGCTGAGCCTGCGCGTGGAGCGGCGGAACAGCTTGGCATGGAGCTCCGCCTCCAGCCGGGCGACGCTCTTGGAGATCGCCGACGGCGTGGTCCCGGCGTTGCGCGCAGCGGCGCTGAACGAGCCGGCTTCGACGGCGCGGACAAAGGCAATCAGGCTGGCCGACTGGTTCAACAGGCTCGACATCGTGTGACTCCGCAGCACAACTGATGTGCCGTTCGCTGGACTGTTTGGCGTAGTGGGCGGCCATGATACTGCGCGCTTTCAACCAGCGGAGTCAGCAGATGCAACGTCTTCAAGGAAAAGTCGCGGTGATCACCGGCGGCAACAGCGGTATCGGCCTGGCCTCGGCGTGCCTGTTCGCCCGAGAGGGGGCGCAGGTGATCATCAGCGGTCGGCGCCAGGCGGTCGTGGACGAGGCCGTGCGGCAGATCGGTCATGGTGCCATCGGTATCACCGGCGACGTTGCCAGCCTCGAGCATCATGCCGAGGTGGCCGAACGTGTGCGTGAGCGATTCGGGGCCCTGGACATCTACATGGCCAACGCCGGGGTGATTACCCTGACGCCTTCGCAGCAGGTCACGCCCGAGGCGTTCGATGCGCAATTCAACATCAACACCCGTGGCGTATTTTTCGGTGTGCAATCGATCACACCGTTGTTGCGCGATGGCGCCAGCATCATCCTGACCAGCTCCCTGGCCGCCACCAAAGTGCTCGACGGCCACGCGGTATACGCCGGTTCCAAAGCCGCCATCGGCGCGTTCGCCCGCCAATGGGCGCTGGAACTGCGGGCGCGACGGATACGGGTCAACATCCTGAGCCCCGGCCCGGTGGATACGGCGATCATCGGCAAGCTGGGTGTTTCCGATGAGCACCGCCCGGGCTTCATGCAGATGATGGCGGACATGATCCCCGCCGGGCGCCTGGGCGAAGCCGATGAGCTGGCGCAAGCGGCGTTGTACCTGGCGTCCAGCGACAGTTCGTTCGTCAACGGCATCGAATTGCACGTCGACGGCGGCATGTCACTGGTCTGAGGTCGGCGCTAAAACGAGCAGACCGCATCGGAAAACACCACCCGGCCGAACTGCGCATTGGCGTCCAGCGGGGTGATGGCCAGCAGTTGATCCAGACGGATCTCCCGCTGGCCGTCCTCGGTCTCCAGGAGCAGGAACTCTTCCTTGGTGCTGGCGGTGCGGGTGGTCAGCGCCCTGGCCTGCAACCGCCCGCCGTCGTGCAGTTCGACCTCCAGCCGATAGCCGCGCATGCAGGCGATTTCCAGATAGTCGTACAGGTCGCAGTTCATGGGTTGATAGGTGTTCATGGGGGACTCCGGGCCGCTGCGGGATGGATTATTCAACTTAGCAGAACCACCTGTTCAATGCCGGACGCAAAACCCTGTGGGAGC
>NZ_LYVP01000193.1 GCF_001984065.1 Pseudomonas sp. KK4 | reverse complement strand
CCAGCGATGGCGGAGTGTCTGCCACCATGGATGTTGGATGTGCAGGCCTCTTCGCGAGCAAGCTCGCTCCTACAGTGTTGTGTGTTGGCCATGGATGTTGTGGTCGACCCCAAACCCCTGTGGGAGCGGGCTTGCTCGCGAAGGCGGTGTGTCAGTCATTGTTGATGTTGGATGTGCCGGCCTCTTCGCGAGCGTGCTCGCTCCTACAGGGGGTCTTGCAGGATCTTGAGCTTGCGTTGCAGCTGCTCCACATGCGCCTTCTGCGCCCGCAGCGCCGATTTCAATTCGCGATTTTCCTCGGCGTGCCAAATCATCCGCTGCTGGCGCTCCTTCATGATCCCGTGCAAACGCTCCAGCAGTCGCCAGGCCTTGTTCGCCTGCAGGTACTGCACCACCAGCATCAGCAGGATCATCACCAGCATCAGCATCGCCAGCAACGCCATCCAGTCCAGACCATCCATATTCATCTCCTCGTATCGCCCGTTCCAGGGCCTCTGGCGGCACGATATGTAGTGGCAGATGACACGTCTAGAATGTAGGCTTATACAGGTAAAGTTTTCGCTCACATGGAGGCGGCATGAAACGCAAGCAAACCATCGAACAGGTCCGTTGGGACCTGGCCCTGCGCTACCGATTGATCGAAACCGTGGCCTGGTGGGAAGGCCGGCTGACCACGGTGCATCTGACCCAGAGCTTCGGCATCAGCCGCCAGCAGGCCTCCAAGGACATCAACACCTACATCACCGAGCATGCGCCCAAAAACCTTACGTATGATCGGCACATCAAGGGTTACGTGCCGAGCAAGCACTTCAAGCCCTTGTTCATCGACGACAGCGCCAGCGCCTACCTGCACCTGCTGTACCAGAACAATGCCCGGGCGCCCCACGTAGAGGGATTGGCGCTGGCATACGCCCACACCAAAGTGCTGGAAGTGCCTGACCGGTCGATCACCGCTGAAGTGTTGCGCCCGCTGCTCAAGGCTTGCCGCGAGCACCTGCGCCTGGACATCGACTATGTCTCGCTCAACAGCCCGGAACCTGAAGGACGAACCATCGCCCCGCATACCCTGGTCTACACCGGCATGCGCTGGCATGTGCGGGCCTACTGCGAAAAGAACCGCGAGTACCGTGATTTCGTGCTGAGCCGGTTGCGCGGCGTGCCCGAATTGATGGAGGGCGAGACCGAGAATGGCATCGCAGGCGATAGCGAGTGGAACAGTGAAGTGGACGTGGTCATCAAGCCCGATGAACGCTTGACCACCGCGCAGAAAGCCATCATCGAAGGCGATTTCGGCATGCTCGAGGGGCACCTGCGGATTCCCTGCCGCCAGGCGCTGGTCAAGTACGTGTTGCAGCGCTACCAGATCGACCCGAAAAACATCAACCCCAAGCCGGAGGCCCAACAGATCGTGGTGGAGAACCTCAAAGAGCTCAAGCCCTGGCTGTATGACTGATCGTCCGTTGGCGCTTGCCTGCAATGGCGCTGTGTCAGGCACCCCGGGGGTGAAGCTGCCGACGCCTTCGCGAGCAAGCCCGCTCCCACACTTGATCACCGTTGGCCATAGATCCTGCGATCACTGCAAATCCCTGTGGGAGCGGGCTTGCTCGCGAAGGCGGCGGTACATTCAACATCGATGCCCGCTCAGACCACCTCGATCCGCGTCAGCCCCACCCGCTCGGCCTGCTCCAGGATCTGCTCCGGCGTCGCGTCCGCGTCGGGCATGATCAGGCTGTTCTCGGAGTGCCCCAGATGCAGTTGCAGCAGGTGCATCGCCGCCTCACGCACGGGTTGCCCAGCGGTGTTCTCAAATTCAATGACGGCATCATTGCGGCGCCCACATCCCGATCAACTCTCGCATCGCCGAATCGTCCTCCACCCGCCAGCGCAAACTCAGCGCACCGCGCCGCCGAACCACCTGTTCCACGGTCAGTGTCCACAGTCGCTCCGCCTCCGGGAACGTGGCGATCTGCGGGCCTTCGAGGATCAGTTCGGTACGCCCGGTGAGCTGCAACGTATCCCCCGATTCAAAGTCGATGAACAACAACCCCGCACGGGGATTGAGCAGCAGGTTGCCCAGGGTATTGAAATGCATGTTGCCGGCGTAGTCCGGAATGGTCAGGACATTGTCCTCGATCCGTACGAAACCGCGATTGCCGCCCCGGTGCGACACGTCCACCGAACGCCTGCTCGCATCGCCGTCCGGGTCCACGTAACTGGCGATGAAAAAGGTGTCGGCCGATCGAATGGTCGCTTTCGCGGACTCATCCAGTTCGCCCAGGATTTCGCTTTCAACCTCTGAAGAACCCTGGCCGAGGCTGTCGGGGCTGACGCCACGGGGTTGAATGTACTGCGGGCAGTTGCCGAACGCGTGCACCACCGACACGGTAAAGCCACTGGCGGACGCGGCGCTGATGGAGCCGTTCATGCGATTGCGTCGGCGGGTGGTCAGGTCGATACCCAGCAGCCCGACGGCCGCGTCTGCTGTCAAGGCAGGTCTGACCGGGTCGCCATTGGCGGGCAACCGGTCAATGTCCAGCAGCAGCGGGTCATCTGAATGCATGAAGCCAGGCGGGCCCTCCAACAGCGTCGCCCAGGGCCTGCCGCGCTCATCGACCGCGCCGAGCATCAGGTAGGGCAAGCGGTTGTAGAACCGACGATGCTGCTCGGGCAGGTGATCACGCATGATCCTCGGCCCGTAATATTCCATCTGGTCCGCAACGCCGACGCTTGCCTGCAAGTACCGCTCGCCCGCATGCCAGGGCGATGCGTCGGGTGTGTTCGCCTGTTTCATAGTGACCTCGATGCTGTGCAGACCGGAAACGGTCCTCTGCGGCTGATGTCAGTGTCACCATGAAACGGCGGTTAGAGAATGAGCACGAATGTCATCGGTCAATTGCACAGGGTGAAATAATCGACTGGACGTCAGGCCAGCGCGCGTTTGGCCGCCGTCTTGATGTGGGTGCTGTACAGCGTCAGCCCGGTGAAGGCCAGACCGCCCACCAGATTGCCCAGCACGGTGGGGATTTCGTTCCAGATCAAGTAGTCCATCACCGAGAATCCGCCACCCATGATCATGGCCGACGGGAACAGGAACATGTTGACCACCGAGTGCTCGAAGCCCATGAAGAAGAACAGCATGATCGGCATCCACATGGCGATCACCTTGCCGCTCACCGAGGTGGAAATCATCGCCCCCACCACGCCCATGGACACCATCCAGTTGCACAGCATGCCGCGCAGGAAAATCGTGATCCAGCCACCCACGCCGTAGTGTGCGTAGCCCAGGGTGCGGGCTTCGCCGATGCTGGCGATCTTTTCCCCGACCGCGCCGGGGCCGGCGTTGAAGCCGTAGGTGAAGACGAAAGCCATCATGAAGGCCACGGTCAGCGCACCGGCGAAATTGCCGACGAACACCAGCCCCCAATTGCGCAGCACACCGCGCACGGTGACGCCCGGGCGCTTGTCCAGCAGCGCCAGCGGCGTGAGCATGAACACCCCGGTGAGCAGGTCGAAGCCCATCAGGTACAGCATCGAAAAACCGACGGGAAACAACACGGCGCCAAGCAAAGCAGAACCGCTCTGCACTGCGATGGTGACGGCGAACACTGCCGCCAGCGCCAGGATCGCCCCGGCCATGAAACTGCGGATCAAGGTATCGCGGGTCGACATGTGAATCTTCGATTCGCCGGCATCGAGCATCTTGGTGACGAATTCGAACGGGAGTAGATAGGACATTGGGCTTTCCTCAGAACTGACTGTTGAAACGTCTGTGGCGATTACCAGGAACGGTAAGGCAGAAACTTGCCATTGAGCGTCAGCAGGACGCGGTCGCCCTTGGGGTCTTCGATTTTTTCGACATGCATGGAAAAGTCGATGGCGCTCATGATGCCGTCGCCGAACTTCTCCTGGATCACGTCCTTGAGCGTCGGGCCGTAGACGCCGACCACTTCGTACAGGCGATAGATCAATGGGTCCTGGGGCACAGTCTTCTCCCAGCCCTTGACCGGAAACTCGGTCATGGCCATGGCGACCTCTTCACCCAGTTCCAGCACTTCACAGATGCGCGAGGCCACGTCCGGCGAGGCGCTGTTCATGCCGTAGCACACCGACGCCAGCCACACCGGCGCCTTGCCCACCCGTTCGCTCAGTTGGTCCCAGGTCAGTTCCTTGCGGGCCTTGGCTGCCATGACGGTGTGGTGCATTTCGACTTTGTTCATGGGATGACTCTCTCGTGGTTTGGCGATACAAGAGCAATAGCGAGAGTCGTGCCAATCTCGAATTATTTTTTAAGTATCTGATTTTTATGGAGTTGTTCGCTAAATACAGGCATGAAAAATTAACGATATTTCGTTATTGACGAATTTTAGTTAATTGATTCACGATTTTTCGTATATTGCCTTGGCCGTGTTTAGCCAGGATGTTTCGAGAAATGCCCACCCCAATCGACGCCACAGCTGCCGCCCAGGCCCCGCTCGCCATGCTGGTGGTGGACCCGGCCGCGGACTCACTGGTCCAGGTCAACGCCGCCGGCCTGGCCCTGCTGGGTTATGAAGAGGGCACCAGCGCCCTCACCCGCTTCAGCCATTTCTTCGGTAGCGCGATCGCGTTGTGGGTCAGTTTCACCGATGAGGTGCTGACCCAGGGACAAGCCTGGTCCGATGACCTCAGCCTGCTGGACCTGGGGCGCAGGCACCACGCCGTCGAAGTCAGTGCCCGGGCACTGGAGGATGGCCGGCGCATCGTGCTGATCATTCAGGATCGCGACCTGCTGGAGGCCCGCCGCAATCGCTCCGAAGCCCGGCGCCAGCATCGCCTGGGCCACGTCGGCTGGGAGCGGATCACCCAGGTGTTCGAGCGCATCGAGCGGCAGAACCGCTTGATTCTCGGCGCCGTCGGCGAAGGCATCTACGGCCTCGACGCTACCGGGCAGACCACCTTTATCAACCCCGCCGCAGAGCGCATCCTCGGCTGGAGCGCCGGCGACATGGTCGGCCATGACGCCCACCAGTTGTTTCACCACAGCCACAGCGACGGCAGCCCCTTCGAAGTGCAGCAATGCTCTATCCATAATTCGTTCAGCGACGGCCAAGTGCATCGCGTCGATAACGAGGTGTTCTGGCACAAGAACGGCGAAGCCATCCCCGTGGAATACACCAGCACGCCGATTTTCGAGATGGGCCGGCTGGTGGGCGCCGTGGTGCTGTTCCGCGACATTCGTGAGCGGCAGCGGGCGGAACTGCGCTTGCGCGAGGCCTTGAATGAAGTGGAACAACTCAAGCAGCGCCTGGAACTGGAAAACCAGTATTTGCAGGAGGAGATCAAGGCCGAGCGCAATCACCACGAGATTGTCGGCGACAGCCCGGCGGTGCTGCATTTAATCCGCCAGATCGAACTGGTGGCGCCGACCGATGCCAACGTGTTGGTCACCGGGGAATCGGGCACCGGCAAGGAACTGATCGCCCGGGCGATCCACGCCAGCAGCCGGCGTCGCGACCGGCCGCTGATTCGCGTCAACTGCGCGGCCATCCCGCGGGATTTGTTCGAGAGCGAGTTCTTCGGTCACGTCAAGGGTGCGTTCACCGGCGCGGTCAACGAGCGGGTGGGCCGTTTCGAACTGGCCGATGGCGGCACACTGTTTCTCGACGAGGTGGGGGAAATCCCTCTGGAACTGCAAAGCAAATTGCTGCGGGTGCTGCAGGACCAGCAATTCGAACGGGTGGGCGACAACCTGACCCGCGCGGTGGATGTGCGGGTGATTGCCGCCACCAACCGTGACCTGCGGGACATGATCGGCGCCGGCACCTTTCGGGAGGATTTGTACTTTCGCTTGAATGTGTTTCCAGTGCGCTCGGTACCCCTTCGCGAACGTCTGGGCGATATACCGCTGTTGGCCGGGCACTTCCTTGAACGCGCATGCCTGGCTTTCAACAAACCCGGCGTGCGCTTGCCATTGACCCAGGTCGAAGTGCTCAAGCGTTATCCATGGCCGGGCAACATCCGTGAACTGGAAAACGTGATCGAACGGCAGATCATCGTGTCCCAGGATGGTCGGCTGCGCTTTGACGACCTGCT
>NZ_LYVP01000192.1 GCF_001984065.1 Pseudomonas sp. KK4 | reverse complement strand
CGCGTAGCCAGGCAGTAATACAGCGGGCACGTCACCACCAACCCCACCAGCCAGGACAAATCCGCCCCCTCCACCCAATGGGCATACGGCCCCACGTACAACGACGTGTTGGCAAACGGCAGTTGCACAATGATCCCGATGAAATACGCAACGATCGCATGCAGATTGAACCGCCCGTAAATCCCGCCATCGGCGCGGAAAATCGAAGCAATGTCATACCGCCCACGCTTGATCACGTAGAAATCGATCAGGTTGATCGACGCCCACGGCACCAGCACCAGCAGCAACGCCAGAATCAACCCGATGAACTGCGAGATGAAGTCCGCCGACGCACCCAAGGCCACCACGCAGCACCCGGCCAGCACCAGGCTCGACAACACCACCCGCACCTTGATGCTCGGTGTCCACTGGCTGGCAAAAGTCTGGATCGAGGTGATGATCGACAGCACCGCGCCATACAGATTCAAGGCGTTGTGGCTGATGATGTTGAGCAGAAACAGCACCATCAGGATCGGCCCCAGCCAACCGGTGGACTGCTTGACCGCCGCCATCGCTTCGGTGCCTTGCGGGGTCGCCAGCACCGCCACGGCGCCGAAGGTGAACGACAGAATCGTGCCCAGGGTCGCGCCCAGGTAGGTGGCCAGGAACGGGCGGCCGATGCCGATATCCGCCGGCAGGTAGCGCGAGTAATCGGACACGTACGGCGAGAAGCTGATCTGCCAGATGATCCCCAGCGATACCGTCGCCAGCCAGCCGGACAGGTTGAAGCCGCCGCGGCTGAAGAAGTCCGCCGGCAGGTCATGGGCGAAGATGTAGAGGAAACCGGCGAGCAAGGCGCTGCCCATGACCCAGGTGCCGGTGCCCGCCAGCACGATATTGGAGATGAAGAAGCCGATGTAGATCAGCGCGGCGAAAAACACGATCAGCAGCGCCCCGTAGCGACCGAACTGACCGCGGCTCTGGACCATTTGCGGAATGCCCATGCGGGGGCCCTGGGCCGACGCGAGGGCAATCACCAGGCCGCCGACCATGTGCCCCAGTGCAATCGCCAGCAGCCCCCAGAACAGATCGAGGTGGAACACCTGGACCACCATCGCCCCGGTCACGATCGGCAGCGGCGCTATGTTGGTGCTGAACCACAGGGTGAATAGATCGCGGGCCTTCCCATGGCGCTCTGCGAGAGGAACGTAGTCAACCGTGTGATTCTCGATCAACGGGTCTTGCCGGGACATCTGGGACATATATATGAACTCGAGTTTGCCTGTTCTTATCGTTGTATGAAGCCAAACCGGGGGTGCGCATCGGCCGCCCCTCAGATGCAGGCCATATTATGGTATTCCAAACTTTTCACAAGACTGATACGGTCGTGGAAAACGCGCCTGATCCGCATATCTAGCCAGCCCCCCTGCCTGGAAGCCCCGTAAACACTGACTACAAGACAACACGCACGCGTTTATCGGGTCGCCAAAAAACCCCTTGCAACTTATGTATTACGGTATACCATCAGACCTACAAACGCATAAAAACCGCGTCACACCACCCGAGGACCTTCCGATGATCGATGCCGCCATCTATAAACAAGTCATGGGTTCGTTCCCGTCCGGCGTGACAGTGATCACCACGCTCGATGACGACGGGCAAATCGTCGGCCTGACCGCCAGCGCCTTCAGCTCGCTGTCCATGGACCCGGCGCTGGTGCTGTTCTGCCCCAACTACAGCTCCGACTCCTACCCGGTCCTGATCAAGAACAAACGCTTTGCCATACATGTGCTGTCCGGCGGCCAGCAGAGCGAGGCCTACGCCTTCGCGCGCAAAGGCAAGGACAAGGCCCAAGGCATCGAATGGACCTTGAGCGAACTGGGCAACCCGATCCTGGCCAACGCCACGGCGGTCATCGAATGCGAACTGTGGCGCGAATATGAAGGCGGCGATCACGCGATCATGGTGGGCGCGGTGAAGAACCTGATCGTGCCCCGGCACACCCCCGGCCCGCTGGTGTACTGCCACGGCAAGATGGGCGCTCTGCCCGTCCCGGCCTGAACATCCACCTACTGTAGGAGCGAGCAGGCTCGCGATGGTCGTCAACGATGACACTGGCTACCTGACACCCCACGGTGAATGTCCCTCCATCGCGAGCAAGCTCGCTCCTACAGATCTGCGAAAACACAGATAAACAGCCCCGCAGTCGACGGGCCGACAACAAAAGATCCGAGGTAAGTCATGAAATTTTCCCTGTTCGTACACATGGAGCGTTGGGACGAAAGCGTCAGCCATCGTCAATTGTTCGAGGACCTGACCGAACTGACCCTGATGGCCGAGGCCGGTGGTTTCAGCACTGTATGGATCGGTGAACACCACGCCATGGAATACACCATCTCGCCGAGCCCGATGCCCCTGCTGGCCTACCTGGCGGCCAAGACCACCACCATCCACCTGGGCGCCGGCACCATCATCGCGCCGTTCTGGCATCCGCTGCGGGTGGCCGGGGAATGCGCGCTGCTGGACGTGATCAGCAACGGCCGCATGGAAGTCGGCCTGGCCCGTGGCGCTTATCAGGTGGAGTTCGACCGCATGGCCGGCGGCATGCCGGCGTCGAGCGGCGGTCAGGCATTGCGCGAAATGGTTCCGGTGGTGCGCGCCCTGTGGCAAGGCGACTACGCCCATGACGGCGAGATCTGGAAATTCCCCACCTCCACCAGCGTGCCCAAGCCGATCCAGCAGCCCAACCCGCCGATGTGGATCGCCGCCCGCGACCCGGACTCGCACAACTTCGCCGTGGCCAACGGTTGCAACGTCATGGTCACGCCGCTGATGAAGGGCGACGAAGAGGTGCTGGACCTGAAGAACAAATTCCAGGCCGCCCTGGACAACAACCCCGACGTACCGCGCCCGCAACTGATGGTGCTGCGCCACACCCACGTGCACACCGCTGACGACCCTGAGGGCTGGAAAGTCGGGGCCAAGGCGATTTCCAAGTTCTACCGCACCTTCGACGCCTGGTTCGGCAACAAGCAAACCCCGGTCAACGGCTTCCTGGCGCCGAGCCCGGAAGAAAAGTTCGCCGGCCGCCCGGAATTCGAACTGGACAGCCTGCACAAGACCGCCATGATCGGCACCCCGGAAGAAATCATTCCGCGCATCAAGTACTACCAGGCACTGGGCGTCGACGAGTTCAGCTTCTGGTGCGACAACAGCCTGCCCCACGCGGAAAAGAAAAAATCGTTGGCGCTGTTCATCAAGCACGTGGTGCCGGCGTTCCGCTGAGCCCCACCTTTTGTGGGAGCGGGCTTGCTCGCGAAAGCGATCTTTCAGACACCTATGTGTTGCCTGACAGTGCGCCTTCGCGAGCAAGCCCGCTCCCACAATTGGATGTGTGCCGGACAGCGAATCGGGTTTGCCGCCTTGTATCGCAATGTATCTACACACCCAAGGGATACATAACCCTTCACCCAGCCGCTTTTCTGAAACAGCCCAGATACCTCGCCCCGTTTAAATGTGATCCAGGCCGGACGCGATCCCCTTTCGCGACCCGCTATACCTGTTGGAGCCACGCCCCACGCGCCTCCACACCCTCACATTTGAAAGGAGCTCTCCACCATGAAAGTGCATGTATCGAACAGCAACGCCGACAAACATCGCCGCCACCTGGTGGGTTCTTCTGTGCTGGCCCTGACCCTGGGCCTGCTGGGCGCCACCGCCGCTCATGCCAGCACCCCGGCGACCGCAGCACCCGCCCCGGTCACCGCTGCCAGCACCGCCGACAGCCCGTTCGTTCCGCTCAAGCACGTCAACGCCGGCCTGCTCAGCGTGGCCTATGCCGAAACCGGCCCGGCCGATGGCCCGGTGGTGATCCTGCTGCACGGCTGGCCCTACGACATTCACAGCTATGACCAAGTGGCGCCGCTGCTCGCCGCCAAGGGTTATCGGGTCCTGATGCCTTACGCTCGCGGCTACGGCGATACGCACTTCCTGTCCGACAAAACCCTGCGCAACGGCCAGCCGGCCGCATTGGCCAGCGATGTCATCGACTTCATGGACGCCCTGAACATCAAGCAGGCGGTGCTCGGTGGCTACGACTGGGGCGCACGTTCGGCGGATATCGTTTCGGCACTGTGGCCGGAGCGGGTCAAGGCGCTGGTGTCGGTCAGCGGCTACCTGATCGGCAATCAGGCCGCTGGCCAGAAGCCTTTGCCGCCCAAGGCTGAATTGCAGTGGTGGTATCAGTTCTACTTCGCCACCGAGCGCGGCAAGGCGGGCTACGCCCAGAACACCCACGACTTCGCCAAGCTGATCTGGCAACTGGCGTCGCCGCAATGGAAGTTCGACGATGTCACCTACGACCGCAGCGCCAAGGCCCTGGAAAACCCGGATCACGTCGACATCACGGTCTACAATTATCGCTGGCGCCTGGGTTTGGAACAGGGCGAAACCAAGTACGACGCCCTGGAGCAGAAACTGGCCAAAGCCCCGTCCATCAGCGTGCCGACCATCACCCTGGAAGGCGACGCCAACGGCGCGCCGCATCCCAAGGCCGAGGATTACCGTCAACGTTTTACCGGCAAATATGAATACCGTCTGATCGCCGGCGGCATCGGCCACAACCTGCCGCAGGAAGATCCGCACGCCTTTGCCAAGGCCGTCATCGACGCCGATCACCTGTGAGTTGGTCGGCGGCCACCGCCGCCGATCGTTCTTCTCGAAAACTGAACGAATACTTCTGAATTATTCAGTTTTCGAAACAACGGCTCGGGACTACCTTGGACTCAACGCTTTCTGACGACCCGAGGTAAGTCCCATGTCTGATCAAACCCTGGCTGTGCATGCACCCTACACCGGTGCGGTCGTCGGCCATGTCCCCCTGTCCACCGAGGCTGATGTCGAGCAGGCGCTGAGCATCGCCCACGGCCTGTTTCGCGACCGCAGCCAGTGGCTGTCCACGCCGCGACGCATCGAAATCCTGCACCGCGCCGCGCAATTGATCACCGAGCGCAAGATCGAAATCACCACCCAGGCGGCCAGCGAAGGCGGCAAGCCGTTCAAGGATTCACTGGCCGAAGTCGAGCGCGGCATCGACGGCATTCTCAACAGCATCGAGGTGTTGCGCACCGAAGGCGGCCACGTAATCCCCATGGGCGTAAACGCGGCCTCGGCCAATCGTGTGGCGTTCACCCAGTTCGAGCCGATCGGCGTGGTCGCGGCCGTTTCGGCGTTCAACCACCCCTTCAACCTGATCGTGCACCAGGTGATACCGGCCCTCGCCGTCGGCGCACCGGTGATCGTCAAACCGGCGGCCAACACGCCCCTCAGTTGCAAGACCCTGATCGACATCCTGACCGAGGCCGGCCTGCCCGCAGGCTGGGCACAAATGGTATTGCCGTCCGATAACCGCATCACCGGCAAATTGGTGGCCGATCCACGGGTGGGTTTCTTCAGTTTCATTGGTTCGGCGGCCGTGGGCTGGATGCTGCGCTCGACCCTCGCACCGGGTACCCGTTGCGCCCTGGAGCACGGCGGAGCGGCGCCGGTGATGCTGGCCGCCGATGCCGACCTGGACGACGCCCTGCCGCGCATCGCCCGTGGCGGTTTCTTCCACGCCGGTCAGGTCTGTGTCAGCGTGCAACGGATTTTCTGCCACCGCAGCATCGCCGAGCAGGTCGCCGAGCGCCTGGGGCAACTGGGTGATGCCATGGTGGTGGGTGATCCGACCGACCCGCACACCGACGTCGGCCCGCTGATCGCTGAACGTGAAGTGAACCGCGTCAGCCAATGGGTGGATGAGGCCGTCGCCGGTGGCGCACGCCTGATTTCCGGTGGCCGCGCCTTGGGCAACAATTGCTATGCGCCAACCGTGCTGCTCAATCCGTCGATCGATTCCAATGTGATGCAGAAGGAAGTGTTCGGCCCGGTGGTGGCAGTCTACGCCTACGACGACCTGAGCCAGGCCATCGAACTGGCCAACGCCCTGCCCTACGCCTTCCAGGCCGCAGTCTTCACCCAGGACCTGGACACCGCGATGCAGTGCTACCAGGACCTCGACGCCACGGCGGTGATGGTCAACGAAAGCAGCACCTTCCGCGTCGACTGGATGCCCTTCGCCGGTGCCCGCCTGTCCGGGCACGGCGTGGGCGGCATTCCGCACACCATGAAGGACATGCAGGTCGAGAAGATGATGGTCTGGCGCTCCCGGGCGGTGCGCGGCTGACACCTGAAACTGTGTCGAGCAAGCTTCTGTGGCGAGGGAGCTTGCTCCCGTCGGACTGCGCAGCAGTCCCTTCTCTATTGACAAAAAGAGCGGGGGCCGCTGCGCAGCCCAGCGGGAGCAAGCTC
>NZ_LYVP01000191.1 GCF_001984065.1 Pseudomonas sp. KK4 | reverse complement strand
GCAAAGCGACATCAGTCGAGATAATGCGTAGCCTGTATCCTGGGGCAGCGCAAGGCCGCACTCATCAAGTCTGTCAGCCCATTGCTGGTGATCGAATCTTCCCAGCACTTCTGCTATTCGGGCAAGATTGGAGAAGATTTTGCGGATGTCTATCATGGTGGCCAGTCCTGATCGATGGCATTTTTTTGCAGGGAATTTTTCAAAATCCACGACGCCTACTCCAGTTACCGGCGATCAGCGCCCCGTATTCAACGCGATGTGCGCGGAAGACTTCCGACGGCAATCCGTTAGGCAGTTGAATCTTCAGACCGTGTGCAATCTGATCGGCAATGTAGAAAGCAGTCCCGAGTATGCCAGCAAGTTCAGGATCGTCGGCTTCAAACTCTTTGCTGGCCCCAAACTGGGGCATGTCGAGCGACTGATTTCTCCCATGAACATCTGTTCACCAGAGGTGTTTGCGAGTCTTCGCTATCAAAAAAACACACCGGCGGTAATTACCGAGGGTGTGATGTCTGCTTGCCACTACTTGTGAGATGCGTCTTTCAGGCAGCTCTGAAAATCAGCCAATTCAACGGTTCCGGCAGATGGTGGATTCCTGAATAAGAAATACCGGCTTGACACTTGGTCTTGCATAGGTGTTTCCTTTCGCACGTGCCCAGATGACGGTATAAAATGTGACGCAGTTCTACTTTTGTTGAATTCTGTGGCACTTTTTCCGCAGGGTGGCTGTCGCAGCCACAAGGCATTTTCCGCGTTTGTGATTCACGAAGACAATCGCGACAGCGTTTTTTTCGGGACGGTTGGCGGGGCAATGCTCTTTGAGCGGCGAATCGCTAATGAAATGATCGGTTGTTGCATCGAGTTGGTTTTGCCGAAGATATTTTCGGGAATGCGGTATCAGGAGAAAGTAACATGGACGAAAGGTTTTTACCCTGCACAGTGGCGAACCCCCGTGGTACGCGTCAACAAGCCGGATTGATCGCTGGCGGCAATCTTTCATTTCCCAGCGAGATCGCCTCGCGGTCTTTCCCTGCACCACAGAATTTTGCCGGTTACTACGCGACGAGCGATTACAATGCGGCGATGTTTCTTGCCCATGAATTGGCTTCGCCCGAATCGGAGATGTCGCCGAGTGAGGCGCAAGAGTCCTTACAGTTACTGCGTTCTTTATTCAGAAACCTGAGTACGGCAGCGGATGTTTCTATTGAAGCGATGAAAGAACTGCAAAAAGCCGCACAATCAATACCGGAGGTAGGGAACTTGATGTTCTCTCCGGCAAACTTGCCTGGCACGTTGGTCAGTGCCGGTACCAGCATGGCGGCGTTTTCCAAGTCGAAGTCGGTTGCTGACTTGCTGGATCTCTCCGCGACCGACAAGAAAAAGGTGATCAAGTGGGCCAATAGTCGCGGCACAGCAAACTCGACCTCTGCTAAGAAAACCTTCAAAGGCAGAATAAAACTGATTCGGATTGCAGGGCAGTTGCATTTTGAAGTGCCGATTACGGCTCAGGCACAAAGTTATAAGGTGTTGGGACAGGTTGGAGGGCAAGTGGCTCATCTTCCCGCTTATGGTACCAAGGGAGCACTTAATCAACGGGCAATGCTTCACGCCGATGGTGCAACGGGTGGCCTAAAGTTTTTGACGGGTAATACGATGGGGGTGGCGTTAGCCATTGCGCCGCAGGCCTATCTGGATTATTCAAATTCAACGACGATGGAGGAGTTTTATAAAAAGTCCATATACAGTCAGCCTACTAATGTCGCGGCGTTTGCTGGTGGTGCAATAGTGAGTGTCTTTTTGGGGTCTTCGCTGGTTGCGGCTCCATTGGTAATTGTGTTGTTAGTTGGTTGGGGTGCTGGTCTAGCGATTCAATATTATATGGGTAAGTCCGGCAAAGATATAGAAGTTGGTAGGTCTATTGAGAAGTTTATTAATCATGCTTTTTGATCCCGTGATAGATACTGTTAAAACTGGGCCATGGGTTGTTTTTCTTATGGTTATGTTTTTTGGTTTGTTTGGTCCTCCAGGTGTACCATATTATTGGGTAATTTATTGTGTGGTAATTGTGATTTTCTTGTTTGTGACTCTTTTTTTGGTTGGGGCTTGTGAGCGATATGTTTTTTTTGTTGCGATGATTCTTTTTACTGGTATTGGGGTGATGGGCTTCTTGTTTTCGAGCGTGTTGTATTTGGTCGTTTCGGATATTTTCGGTGAGGGGAGTTTTAAGTCGATCGCTATTGGGCTATCACCCTTGGTTTTAATTTCTTTGTCAGTAGCGATTGCGACTTATGGGGGGCGCCCGCCTCACACCTTTGTGCTTGCAGGTAATAAAGTCTCCATTAAGGTCAAGAGGCGAGAGAAGTATAGTGCGGGTTTTCTGGCTGGGATTCTTGTTTTGGCAGGGGGAGGAACGATTAACTTATTAGGCTCATTGAATGGTGGAGCGCTTGGGGTTTTAGCCGGTACATCCGGTTGTATAGCACTAACATTTTATTATCGGCATATTATCCGTGACCTTCGCGTGCTGCGTATTCGGGAGCGTACAATGCCTTCTCCTTACACTTTCATGAGAATCGACGAAATACGCGAAGCCCGCACACGCTGGTGGCTGGGCCGGTTATTTAAATGGATGGGTTCTCTGCGCCAGTCGACAGGTTCCTGACTACCGTTAGTGCGGGGGTTACCCAAACATTGATTCCAGGAGTTACACATGACAATGGACCTTTCATCCCTGTTTACTGCGCAGAACCGGCGCCTGTTCAAACTGACCATGCCGCTCAAAAGTGGCCAGGAGCTCTTGCTTGAGTCTTTCGTCGGACACGAAGGCCTGTCCATGGAGTTCGGTTTCCAGTTGGATCTGTTGTCCGATGATGCCGGCGTAAAACTCAAAACCGCCCTGGGGCAGTCGGCCACCATCGAGATCGAACTGGCGACGGGTGCGAGTCGCTACATCAACGGGCATGTATTGCGCTTCGGCACTAATGGCAGTGACGGTGGCATGTGTCGTTATTCGGCGCTGATCGGGTCTTGGCTCAGTTTGCTTGAACAGCGCTTTGACTCGCAGATTTTCCAGGACCAAACGGTCGAACAAGTGATTACCAAAGTGTTCAGTCGCTATGAAGGGCTGGCCAAGTTCGAGTTTCGCATCAACCGTACCCTCAAGCCCCATAGCTACATTACCCAGTATCGGGAAAGTGATCGGCATTTCGTGATGCGTCTGCTGGAGCACGAAGGGCTGTTCTTTTACTTCGAGCACACTGCCGATAGTCACACGCTGATCATCATGGATGACTCCACCCAGTTGCCTGCACTGCCCGAGCAGCCGCAAGTGCGTTTTCATACGGCATCCATTACCGAAACAGCGGACTCGATCACCCATTGGAGTGCAGAGCGGGAGCTGCAGTCGAGCAAGATTGCGGTTCAGACCTTCGATTACCGTCAGCCACAAAACCGCCTTCCAGTCAGCATGAAAAGCCTCAACCAGCAGGGCGACGTACCGGCCTACGAGATTTACGATTTCATGGGCCAGTACACCCACGGAAACTACGACGACGGCGAAGTGTTGGTGCGAAATCGCATCGAGGCGCTGGAACTCAAGGGCAAGGCGTTTGCCGGTGCGAGCAACTGCCGAGCGATGCGCCCGGGTTTCACTTTCGAACTGACGCAGCATTACGAGCACGATAATGGCTCGGTCGAAGATCGACAGTTCTTGCTGATGAGCATCCGGCACCGGGGTAGCAATAATTACCTGTCCGGCGGGCAGGCGGGTTATGCGAACGACTTATACTGCGTACGCAGGAAAATCAAGTTTCGACCTCAACTCGATACGCTGACGCCAACGATATCCGGCCCACAAACCGCCATCGTCGTCGGCCCCCCCGGCGAGGAGATTTACACCGATGAACTCGGCCGGATAAAAGTACAGTTCCACTGGGACCGCTACGGCGAGTTCAACGACAAGAGCTCCTGCTGGGTCCGCGTCGCGCAGTCCGGTGCCAGCGGCGGTTTCGGCAGCATCCAGATTCCCCGGGTAGGCGATGAAGTCGTGGTGGTGTTCCTCGACGGCAACCCCGACCGCCCGCTGATCATGGGCAGCCTCTACAACAGCCAGAACACGCCGCCGTGGTCGCTGCCGGCGAACAAGACGCAAAGTGGGTTTTTGACGCGGTCGATGAAGGGCGATGGCGGTACGGCGAACTTTTTCCGCTTTGAAGACAAGGCGGGTGCCGAACAGATCATCGTGCATGCCGAGCGCAACATGGACACCGAGATCGAGGTCGACGAGGTCCACAGTGTCGGCAGCAATCGCACGATCACGGTCGGTGGCACGCACACCGAAACGATCAAGAAAGACACGGTGATGAATGTCCAGGAAGGTTCGTTGACGATTCAGGTCGACAACCAGTTCATTCAGGTCAACGCCAAGCAGCACATCATTCTTCAGGTGGGCGGCAGCAGCATCAAGCTGACGCCCGAAGGCATCGAAATAAAGGGTGACGCCATCGATATTCTTGGCAAGAACACCTATGTCCACGGTGACCGTGTCGATATCAACAAGTGAGAAACCAGACCATGGTCAGGACCAGTATTTACGACCGTATTTCCGAGAAACGGATCGCGGCCGAGGCTCTCGCGCGGCAGCAGTTGCAGGAGGCTGCCGAGGCTTTGCCCGCTGTCATCGAGCCTGAGCCGGTAGCGGTGGTACCGCTTCAATTGGCGCGCAATGAATTGAAGGTTGCGGGGCTCAATCTGGTCATGCCGCAAGGCCTCACCTTCCGCGACATCGATACAACGCTGGAAAAGCACGGTCATCCCGTTACGTTCAGTGCCAAGCGTCGTCCTGCACCTGAAGGGCTGACGCTCCAACGTTCGGTGGAGTTGTATGTGGAGAGCCTGCGAAAAAACCACCCCGATGTCACCATCGTGCGGCAGAGCGATTGCCTGCTGGCAGGCAGCCCGGCGATTACCCTGGATTATATATTCACCGCGGGACAGGAGCGTCGCCACGGCAGAGCGACCAGCGCAGTCATACAACCTGGCAATGGTCACGAGCGCCAATGGTTGAGCCTGTCGACGATGATCAATCCCGCTCATGCAGAGCTTGCCGATTGGCTGATCGAGTTCGAGGCAATGCTCGAAAGCATCACCGCTGACTAAGCATTTCCCTTTTCACCTATTCACGGAACACACGCCCAATGGACTATCAGCTTCAGGAAGGATCCATCACTTTGCCGGAAGGTTTTCAGGACCGCACGGTGAACATGTTTGTGCTCGGCAACAGCATTCCTGCGCCGCTGAACATCACGCTTTCGCGCGACAACATGCTGCCGGCAGAGGATCTGAAGGCTTACATCGAGCGCCAGGTAAAACTCATTGCCGCCAAACTGCGCGGCTATACCTTGCTCAGCAAGAAGCCGGCAGCGCTGTCCGGGGAGCAACCGTTCTCCGGCATCCAGGTGGATGCCTACTACATGAACGATGGGCGACCGGTTTACCAACGGCAGGCCGCGTTCGAAATTGAAACCGGTCGCATCCTGGTGTTTTCCACGACCAGCCAGGCTGATTTCAGCACCACGCAAAACCAGAATTGGTTGCAGCTGCTGGCAAGTTTCAAACCGCGACAGGCCGATACGGTGTCCACCGACAGCGCCGAACAGGAGTAACCCATGTTCGAAGCTGCGCGTTGGGGCGATGAAATTGAACACACCAGTGCGCTCGGCGGTTTTCTCGCCGGCGCCGTGATCGGGCTTGCGATTGCGACGGCTGCCGCATTCATGATCTGCACGGCGGGGCTCGGCGGAATTCTGCTGGGGATTGCCGTAGGGCTGGCTGCCAGTTTCGTCCCCATGATTGGCGAAAGCCTAGGGTCCGCAATGAGTTCACCCGCGGGGGGGATCAAGCTCGAGGGCTGCTCGACGGATGTCTTCATCAACAGCCGTAACGCCGCCCACGCAAAGTTGAGCATGGGTATTTGCGATAAACACCCTGCGCCGGTCATGGTTGCCGAAGGCTCTTCCAACGTGTTCATCAACAATGTGGCGGCTTCGCGCAAGGGCGACAAACTGACCTGTGGCGCGAAGATCTCCAGCGGCTCGAACAACGTGTTCATTGGCGGCGGGACTCAGCGCTATCTGGATGTCGACGAAGAAATTCCCGGCTGGCTGCGGGTCACTGTTGACGTGCTGATGATTGTCGCCTCGATGGGCCGCGCCGTAGGTCCGATCTTCAAATTGGGCATGACGCAAGGTCTGAAGGCTGCCGGACCTTGCGCATTGAAATTTGGAGCGACCGTGGCGGCCAGCTACCTGGCGGGTCGTTTTGTCATAGGTCCGGCCGTGGAACGCGCAATCGGTGGTTTGAGCGGTAATCCCGTCGACCTCACCAGCGGGCGCAAGCTGTTGCTCGAGGCGGGAGAAACCGACTTTGCGCTGCCGGGCCTG
>NZ_LYVP01000190.1 GCF_001984065.1 Pseudomonas sp. KK4 | reverse complement strand
CAGATTTTACGACTGCTGCGCAGCCGAACGGGAGCAAGCTCCCTCGCCACAGGAACGACGTTCAGCGTGCTTTCGGGGTGGCTACCTTGTCGCGCAGATACACCGGCTGCGCCTCATCGGCCACGATCGCTTCACCCCGAGCCCAGGCGAATCGTGCCAGGGTCAGCAGGTCTTCGGCGTGAGGCAGCATGCCGGCGTCCTGACCGCTGAGGCTGACGGCGATGCGTTCGCCATAACCCCAACCGGTGCCCGCGCCGAACCACTCGCCGCTGGCGTCGGCCGGCAAAGCGGCCACTTGCGGTGGCAGCACCGCTTCCTGGCCGACCAGGCGCATCTCACCCGCCGTTTCGCGGTAGCAGCCCCAGTACACTTCATCCATACGTGCATCGATGGCCGCCGCAACCTGGCTCACGCCGTGTTCGCGATAGGCGCGTTGAGCCAGGACGGCCAGGTTGGATACCGGCAACACCGGGCGATCCAGGGCAAACGCCAGCCCCTGCACCACGCCGATGGCAATCCGCACGCCGGTAAACGCACCCGGACCGCGACCGAAAGCGATGGCATCGACCGCTTGCAGCGTCGTGCCCGCATCAGCCAGCAACTGCTGAATCATCGGCAGCAGCTTCTGTGCATGCAGGCGCGGGATCACCTCGTAATGGCTCGTAACTTTGCCGTCATGCAGCAAGGCAACGGAGCAAGCTTCAGTCGCGGTGTCCAGGGCCAGCAAGGTGCTCATCGATGTTTCCGTCAGAGAAAGTAAAAAAGTGCGTCAGTATAAACAACTACGGCCCGCAAGCGGGCCGTAGACGATGAAGCCGATCAGTCTTTTCAGTTCAGCGCTTCAAGCACCTTGCCAGTGATCGCTTCCACCGAGCCAACACCTTCGATGTGGCTGTACTTCGGTTTGCCCTGAGCGGCGGACAGCTCCTGGTAGAACTTCACCAGTGGCTCGGTCTGGGCGTGGTAGACCGACAGACGATGACGCACGGTCTCTTCGGTGTCGTCCTTGCGCTGCACCAACTCTTCACCGGTGATGTCGTCCTTGCCCGCGATTTTCGGCGGGTTGTAGACGATGTGGTACACACGGCCCGAGGCCTCGTGCACACGGCGGCCGGCGATACGCTGGACGATTTCCTCGTCCTTGACGGCGATTTCGACCACATGGTCCAGCTCGACGCCCGCTTCCACCAGGGCTTCAGCCTGAGGAATGGTGCGCGGGAAACCGTCGAAGAGGAAACCCTTGGCACAGTCGGCCTGGGCGATGCGGTCCTTGACCAGGGCGATGATCAGGTCATCGGAAACCAGGCCACCGGCATCCATGATGCTCTTGGCCTTGACGCCCAGCTCGGTGCCGGCCTTGACCGCGGCACGCAGCATGTCGCCGGTGGAGATTTGTGGAATGCCGAATTTTTCGGTGATGAACTTAGCCTGAGTACCTTTACCGGCCCCGGGAGCTCCCAGCAGAATGACGCGCATCGATGTGCTCCTCAATTTTTTATATGGATAACGTCAGATTCGCCTCGTGGGGCCAATCTCAAAAAAAGGGTCGTGACCGCCCAAACGGCCAAAGGCTGATCAAGATACACAGCGGGGTGCGCCCACACAAGACGCCAAAAGTCGGAGAAACCGCTGGCTCCTGCGACCCTTCGGCGCGGTTCCCCTCGTCGCAACCCCATCACTAACTGTCGCCTGGCCGCACATTTTCCCTGATCAGAGCACGGCATCCAAAGCCTGCCCCGGATGCCTGACCCCACGGCAAAAACCTTAGCCGGTATTGCGCAAACCGGCGGCAATTCCCGCTACAGACACCAGCAACGCTTGCTCCACCGGGCTGTCCTGGGCCACTTCCTGTTGCCGCGAACGGGCCAGCAACTCGGCCTGCAATAGATGCAGCGGGTCCAGGTAGGTGTTGCGCAAGCGGATGAATTCCAGGGTGTCTGGGCTATGTGCCAGTAGCTGCGACTGGCCGGTCATCCCGAGGACGATGGAGCATGCCTGCGACAATAGGTCGCGTAAGTGCGCGCCCAACGGCAGCAGTGGCGGCTCCACCAGACGCTCGTCGTAGGAGCGGGCGATATCGGCGTCGGCCTTGGCCAGCACCATCTCCAGCATATCGATGCGGGTGCGGAAGAACGGCCATTGCTCGCGCATCTGCCCCAGCAGGTCGCCTTCACCGCGCTCCAGCGCCTTGCTCAGGGCCGCTTCCCAGCCAAGCCAGGCCGGCAACATCAAGCGGGTCTGGGTCCAGCCGAAAATCCACGGAATCGCCCGCAGACTCTCGATGCCACCCGCGCGGCGCTTGGCCGGACGGCTGCCCAGCGGCAGGCGTCCGAGCTCCTGTTCCGGGGTCGACTGACGGAAATACTCAACGAATTGCGGATTTTCCCGCACCACGGCACGGTAGGCGCTCACCCCGTCGGCAGCCAGTTCGTCCATCAGGTGGCGCCACTGGGGGGTTGGTGGTGGCGGAGGTAGCAAGGTCGCCTCCAGCACCGCTGCCAGGTACAGGTTGAGGTTCTGCTCAGCGATATCGGGCAAGCCGAACTTGAAGCGAATCATCTCGCCCTGCTCGGTGGTGCGGAAACGCCCGGCCACCGATCCCGGTGGCTGCGACAGGATCGCCGCGTGCGCCGGGCCGCCGCCTCGACCCACGGTGCCGCCACGGCCGTGGAACAACAGCAGTTCCACCTGTTGCTCGCGGCAGATATCCACCAGCCTTTCCTGCGCCCGATACTGCGCCCAGGCCGCCGCCGTGGTGCCGGCGTCCTTGGCCGAGTCGGAGTAACCGATCATCACTTCCTGCGGCCCGTGCAGACGTGCGCGGTAACCCGGCAGCAGCAACAGTTTTTCGATCACCGGGCCTGCGTTGTCGAGGTCGGCGAGGGTTTCGAACAGCGGCACCACACGCATCGGTCGCAACACGCCCGATTCCTTGAGCAGCAGTTGCACCGCCAGCACGTCCGAAGCGGCACCGGCCATTGAGATCACATAGGAGCCCAGGGACGCCGCGGGCGCGGCGGCGATTTCCCGGCAAGTCGCCAGCACTTCGGCCGTGTCGGCGGAGGGTTTGTAGTGGGCGGGCAACAACGGACGACGGTTGTTCAGTTCGCGAGTGAGGAAGGTGATGCGTTCTTCTTCGCTCCAGTCTTCATAGCGACCCAGGCCCAGGTAATCGGTGATTTCGGTCATGGCCGCACTGTGTCGCGACGAGTCCTGACGCACGTCCAGGCGCACCAGGAACAAGCCGAACGTGACCGCCCGGCGCAGGCAGTCGAGCAACGGGCCGTCGGCGATCACGCCCATGCCGCACTCGTGCAGCGAGTGGTAGCACAGCTCCAGCGGATCGAGCAGATCGCGGTTGTTTTGCAGCACGTCAGCGGGTGCAGGCGTGGGCGCGGTCAATGCACTGTGGGCCCAATTGCGCGTGGCCCGCAGCCGTTCGCGCAGTTGCTTGAGCACGGCGCGATAGGGTTCGGCACTGTCGCCGGCCTTTTCCTTCAGCGCTTCACTGGCCTGCTGCATCGACAAATCCGCAGCGAGTTGGTCGATGTCGCGCAAGTACAGATCGGCCGCCATCCACCGTGCCAGCAACAGCACCTCACGGGTGACGGTGGCGACCACGTTGGGGTTGCCGTCACGGTCGCCGCCCATCCACGAAGCAAAGCGAATCGGTGCGGCTTCCAGTGGCAGGCGCAGCCCCGTGGCCGCGTGCAGGGCCAGGTCGGCCTTGCGCAGGTAATTGGGGACGGCATGCCACAGCGAGTGCTCGATCACTGCGAAGCCCCACTTGGCTTCGTCGACCGGGGTCGGGCGGGTGCGGCGGATTTCTTCGGTGTGCCAGGCTTCGGCGATCAGGCGTTGCAGCGTCGACTTGATCTGCTCACGCTCGGCGGTGGTCAGGTCGCGATGGTCCAGGGCTGCCAATTGCTCGGCGATGGCGTCGTATTTCTGGATCAACGTGCGACGCGCGACTTCGGTCGGGTGAGCGGTGAGCACCAATTCGATTTCCAGGCGGCCCAGCTGCCGGGCCAGGGCCTCGGCGCCGTGCCCTTCTTCGCGCAGGCGAGCGAGCAATTGCGGCAGTACCCGCGACTCGAACGGCGCTGGCTGCGACTCTTCACGGCGGTGAATCAACTGGTACTGCTCGGCGATGTTGGCCAGGTTGAGAAACTGGTTGAACGCTCGCGCCACCGGCAGCAGTTCGTCTTCAGTCAACTGGTTGAGGCTGGCGCTCAGCTCGGCGTCCATGGAGCCACGGCGGTCAGCCTTGGCGCCCTTGCGGATCTGCTCGATCTTGTCGAGGAAGCCCTCGCCGTACTGTTCACGAATGGTGTTGCCCAACAGCTCACCCAACAGGTGAACGTCCTCGCGCAAGCGTGCATCGATATCGGTCATCAGCAGTACTCCAGCAAAAATCCGGGGGCCCGGGAGAGGCATGCACTTGAGACAAAGAGTGCCGCTACAGACCGCTACTTACAACCCAGACGACGAAGGGACTTTAAACCTCTTGGGCAACAGCTAGTCTGAACAATGAGCCGTACAACGGCTTTCGCCGGCCAATGCCGGACACTCACCCTGCCTGCCACGAGCAGGCGCGTCATGAGGTCATTATGAAAATCCGCGAACTTGCCCATCATTGGGAAGAAAACGCCAAGGGTCGCCTGACCGACACCGGCTACTCGATTCACCTGGACGTGGAAGCCGCGGCCCGGCTGGCGGCCATCGTCGACATGTACCCCAAGCGGCAACCCGAAGAGCTGCTGGGCGAACTGATCGGCGCCGCCCTGGAAGAGCTGGAAAAGAGCTTTCCCTACGTGAAGGGTTCGACGGTGGTGGCCACCGATGAAGAAGGTGATCCGCTGTACGAAGACATCGGCCCGACGCCGCGTTTCCTGGCGTTGTCGCGGCGGCATTTGCACGATTTGTCGGCCGTGGATGACAAGCAGAAACACTGATCCGCCCCCGCCCAGCTGTAGGAGCGAGCATGCTCGCGATGCCATCCGAGACACCGCGTTTACTCAGGTAACCCGCGTTATCGTTGACGACCATCGCGAGCGAATTCGCTCCTGCGATCGAAACAGCAAAACCCCGCTGCAGAATAATTTCTCTGAACTTTTAAAAAACGCCCCGGGTCAATCCCAGTAAGCCCCCTGGGACGGCCGTTTCAAAACGACCCGAAAATGAAGGTTACGGCTCCTTGCCCAGGATGGATCTTTTAGTTGTTCAGGAGTTAGCGCAATGGAGTTGAAGACCATGAAAACCCGTACTGGCAAATCCTCGTTCACCTCGATGCACGGCCTGAAAATGGCGGCCCTGGCCATCGGTAGCAGCCTCGTGCTGGCCGGTTGCGCCGGCAACCCTCCCAGCGAACAGTTCGCCGTGTCGCAATCGGCGGTCAACAGCGCTGTCAGTGCCGGCGGGACCGAGTTTGCCGCCGTGGAAATGAAGGCGGCGCAAGACAAGCTCAAGCAAGCCGAAATTGCCATGCACGACAAAAAATACGATCAGGCCAAAACCCTGGCCGAACAGGCTGAGTGGGACGCCCGCGTCGCCGAGCGCAAAGCTCAGGCGATGAAAGCTGAACAGGCACTCAAGGACTCTCAGAAAGGCGTTCAGGAACTGCGTCAGGAAAGCCAGCGCACCGTTCAGTAACGGCGCGGCTCGACGTATTTCTTAATCGACTAAAAGGACGAAACCATGATGACTTCCAAACAATTGATGCTCCCTGCCCTGCTGGCTGCCAGCGTTGCCCTGGCCGCATGCTCCACGCCGCCGAACGCCAACCTTGAACAGGCCCGCACCAACTATTCCGGCCTGCAGGCCAACCCGCAGGCAAGCAAAGTCGCGGCACTGGAAACCAAGGAAGCCAGCGATTACCTGGACAAGGCCGACAAGGCCTACATGGACAAGCAAGATTCGGCCAAGGTCGATCAGCTGGCTTACCTGACCAACCAGCGTGTGGAAGTGGCCAAGCAGACCATCGCCCTGCGCACGGCCGAAGCCAATCTGAAAAACGCTTCGGCACAACGGGCCCAGGCGCGCCTGGATGCGCGGGACGCACAGATCAAGCAGTTGCAGGACAGCCTCAACGCCAAGCAGACTGACCGCGGCACCCTGGTGACTTTTGGTGACGTGCTGTTCGCGACCGACAAGGCCGAGTTGAAATCCAACGGTCTGGTGAACATCAACAAGCTGGCGCAGTACCTTCAGGAAAATCCGGACCGCAAGGTGATCGTCGAAGGCTATACCGACAGCACGGGGACCGCGTCCCACAATCAGTCGCTGTCGGAACGTCGCGCCAACTCGGTACGCATGGCCCTGGTGAAAATGGGTGTCGACCCGGCGCGCATCGTCGCCCAGGGTTATGGCAAGGAATACCCGGTGGCGGACAACGCCAGCACTTCGGGCCGGGCGCAGAACCGTCGAGTGGAAGTGACGATTTCCAATGACAACCAGCCGGTGATTCCACGTTCGGCTGTCAGCTCCAACATGCAATAACCAGCGACACCGCAACACCCCTGTGGGAGCGGGCTTGCTCGCGAAGGCGTGATGTCAGTCGACGGTAATGTTGCCTGACACACCGCTTTCGCGAGCAAGCCCGCTCCCACATTTGA
>NZ_LYVP01000189.1 GCF_001984065.1 Pseudomonas sp. KK4 | reverse complement strand
CCCCTACCCCCATGAAGATCACCCCGCCCGCCAGGCCTCGACGGGACGGCGGTACATGGGCCAACACCGTGGGTGCGGCCAACACCATCAACGCGCCACCGGCCACGCCAGACAGAAATCGCCAGGCGAAAAACCAGGCGAAGGACACGGGATAGGCGCAGGCGAAAAACGCGATGGCCGCCAGCAGCATCATCGCCCTGAGGGTCAAGCGGGTGGAGGTTTTCGCCGCCAGCGAACGCCCGAACAGCGCCCCGGCCAGATACCCCGCCAGGTTCGCCGCGCCGAGGTAGGCTGCCTTGGAGGAATCAAACCAATGGGCACCGACAATCGCCGGCAGCAGCGGTGTATAGGCAAACCGTGCCAGGCCGATGCCGACCAGGCTCGCCGAGAATCCAGCCACAGTCCCCCGCCATGGGTTGGCGCTGGTTGGCTTTACGCTGTTCATCTGTCTGCCCTTCCATTCTTCATTTGGGCCGACTGTACGCGCGAGGTCGATATCTCTAGTAACGAATTAAACAGGCAATTGTTATCTCCATAAAAGATACCTTTGTGGGAGCGGGCTTGCTCGCGAAGACGGCATTACAGCCACAGCAGATTTGGCGGATGTACCGGCCTCTTCGCGAGCAAGCCCGCTCCCACAGGGATGGGTGTTGTCGGTTGATTACACGGTGTATCAACAGTAATTCCGCGAGCACGGTATATCTTCACTGCGGGGCTTTTTACAGTGGCCGATGCACTGCGTTCTTTCACGCCAAGAGTGAACCTCCATGCCCCACGATTTGACCCATCTTGAAGCCGCACTGGCCGCCTACCCTCGGGCAACCCTGCTGGAAGGCGCGACACCCGTTCAAAAGCTTTCCCGCCTGAGCAATTTGCCCGAGCTCAACGGCTGCAACCTCTACGTCAAACGCGATGATTTGACCGGCCTGGGCGGTGGTGGCAACAAGCTGCGCAAACTGGAATTCCTGCTAGGCGAAGCCTTGGCCGCTGGCGCCGATACCCTGGTGACCTGGGGCGGCTTCCAGTCCAACCACGCCCGCCTGACCGCCGCCGTCGCCGCGCAACAAGGCCTGGCCTGCGAGTTGATCCTGACCCCCTCCGCCGTACGCCACGATGACGACTTTTGCCACAACGGCAACGTCGTGCTGGACGCACTGTTCGGCGCCAATATGCATCGCCTGCCACCCGGCTCCGCGCCCGATGCGTATGCCGACGACCTGGTCGAAAAACTCAAGCAACAAGGCAAGCAACCCTTCGTCATGCCCCTGGGTGGCTCCAGCCCTCGAGGTAGTCTGGGCTACGCCGCCTGCGCCGCCGAAATCCTGCATCAAGCCGATGCGCTGGGCCTGCAGTTCGACCGCATCATCGTGCCCAATGGCAGCGCCGGCACCCATTCCGGACTGCTGGCCGGTGTGACCCTCGCTCGCTCTTGCACGCAAATCGTCGGCTACTCGGTGCTGGCCACCGAAGACCAGGCATCGGCCACCACCCTGGAAAAAACCCGCCAGGTCCTGCAACTGCTGGATCCCGCGACCTCACTGGAAGAAAGCGCAGTCCACGTCGACGGCAGCCAACGCGGCCAAGCCTACGGCGCCCCGACCGACACCATGCTCGAAGCCGTGCGCCTGCTGGGCTCCCGGGAAGGTCTGCTCACCGACCCGGTCTACGGCGGCAAAGCCTTCGCCGGGATGCTGGCCGCCGTGCGCCGCGGTGATTACCCGGCGGGAAGCAACCTGCTGTTCGTCATGACCGGCGGCTTGCCTGGGCTGTTCGCCTACCGCACCGCCTTCGACTGAAACCTCCCCACCCTGTGTAGGAGCGAGCTTGCTCGCGATGCACTCGAGAACGCCGCGGGGTGTCAGGTTTCCCGTTTTATCGTTCAAGACCATCGCGAGCGAGCTCGCTCCTACAGGGGGATGCGGGCCACAAAAAAACCTCCCCGGGGGTGAACCCGGGGAGGTTTTTTTACGGCTGCTATGGCGGGATCAGCCCTGGGCTTTGCTCATTTTGGTGAACAGCTCGGTCGGTACTTTCTTGCCGTTGGAGGTGTACTGGTTGGTGCGGAATTTGTAGACCTCGCCTTCGGACAGGAAGCCGTCGCCGTTGGTGTCCATGGCCTTGAATTCTTCGGCGCCACCTGGGGCCACGGTCAGCAGTTCCTTGAGGGAAACGCGGCCGTCGTGGTCGGTGTCGGTGCGGGCGAAGGAGGCGTCGCCGCATTTGCCTTCACCGCATTTGCCTTCGCTGGTCTTGGTGACTTTGGCACCGGTTTCGCCTGCGCCGCATTTGCCTTCACCACACTTGCCTTCGCTGGTTTTTTCCGCGGCGGCCAGTTGGTAGCCTTGCGGCAATGCGTCTGCGGCGAAGGCGCTGGACGCCATGTTCATGCTGCCGGCCAGTGCAACTGCGATCAGGCCAATGCGGGATTTATTCGACATACGGGACATGGTTATTTCTCCGGATTACAGTGTGCGGCCAAGCCGCTGGGGTCATTGCCACAAGGGCGATAAGCCGTGGTGCGAGTGCGGTTTGCTTTCTCGCTGAGGCAGGGCTATTTGACTGCAACCGTGTATCCCGGATGTATCCGGATCGAGGGGCATTTGTAAGCCAGTCTGCGTAGGCCCGGTTGGGATACAGAGCGATACACAGGTGTGTAGCCGCAACGTCCCGCTGGGGGATTCGGTCAGCGCCACGGCTTGGCGCCAGCACGCTCAAAACGTGTGATACAGCACCATCCCCCCTTCCGCATCCGGGCTGGCATCGGAGAAGCCTTTGACGGCGTACAGCTGCACCTTCCACTCCTGGTTGAGCTTATGGGTGAGGAACAGGGTCAGCTCCTGAATCTGCGAGCCGGTGGAGACCACCTTCTGGCGCCAGTCGTAGGAGGCGCCGGCGGAGGTGCGTGCAGCCACCGGCAGGGCGAAGCCGAGGCTGGCGAAGATCGGGTCGTCGAAATCGGTGCCGGAGGGGTCGCCGTACTTTTTCCAGCCCAGGGTGGCGAAACCGGTGACTCGGCCGAAGCCCTTGGCGATGTCGACTTGGGCGGTGTAGTCGGTTTTGCCGGTGCCCAGGCACTGATCCTCATCGGCGGTGGGGAACTTGATCTTGCCGATCAGATCCAGCATCACCCCGCCCTCGCTGCCGTCGAGCAAGGCGTAGCTGGCGCTGGTGACGGTATCGCCCAGACCACTTTCCACGTCCCGGCACCCTCCGGGCAGCGGGTCGCCGTCGGGGCCGACTTCAGGGTTGGTGATGCGCAGCCAGGGCACGGTGACCTTGTAGGTCATGGGGCCCGTTTCGTATTTGCCCACCACGGGGACGTACCAGATTTCCGACGTGGTGCCGGTGCCGTAGTCACCACTCGAATAGTCCATACCAATGGCAGTGCTGAAGGTGTCGGCCGAGGCCGGTGCGGTGAGGCTGGCCAGCAGGCTGGCAAAAAGAGGGAGCATGGGTCTCATCTTCACCTCAAAGTCCCGTTGAGAAGTGTGAGTGAACTTACCCAGCCTAGTTGCTAATTTCCCGCTTGTAGAATTGCCGAGCCGCTTATCCCTGACGTCCAGATCGGTCCGGATGGTCTACTTTTTCTACCTTTTCAACTTTCTCGACCTTTTCTACCTTGTCGGGCAGTTCGACTTTTTCGACCTTTTCAGGGCGGTCCACCTTCTCGACTTTCTCAACCTTCTCCGGTCGCTCGACCTTTTCCACTTTCTCGACTTTCTCCGGGCGCTCGACTTTCTCTACCTTTTCAACTTTCTCGACCTTGTCGACTTTTTCTACCTTCTCTACCTTTTCCACTTTCTCGACCTTATCGGACCGCCCGCTATTGTCTTCGCTCTCGGGTTTTTCCACTTTATCGACATGCTCCGATTTCCCGGACTTGTCGACCGATTCGGATTTACCGCTGTCCTGGCGGCCGGAATGGCCGTCGCTGCCGCTGCCGCTGCCTTCGTTGCTGTCACTGCGCGGCGTTTCATCGCGGCCACCATGACCACTGCTGTTTGAGTTATCGGAGCCCGAGGTGCCTTGGTCGTTGTCCACATCCGTACGGTTATCGCGTGCGCCATGGCCCCGGCCCGAATTATCGGCGCGTTCGATGTTGAACTCGACACGGGTCGCCCGGACTTCGCGACCGCCACTGAACACCCCGCTCACCCGAACCCGTTGATCCACGCCCGATCCAGGGCCCTGTTCGCCCATCAACACCGTGTCGCGCCCCAGTGACACGTTGAAACCGGCGACCACCAGGTTTCGTCCGTTGCGGCTCTGCACCAGGCCTTCGATCACCGCCTCATGGACCCGGCCGGCGAACGGCAGGCTCGGGTCTGGACGGCTTTGCGCGACCTCCAACTGGCGACCGGACCACTGGCCGCGTACCAACACTTCCTGGGCCGGTGCCACGCGAGTCCCGAGCCTGAGCCCCTGGAGGGTGCCGGTACGATCGACCGTGCCGATGGCACTGGCTTCTTTGAGGCCTGGCGCCCGTTCGATGCGGCTGGCCACGACTTCGCCCCGGGCATCGCGCAGACCGCTGACCTTGACCGGGTCGCCCGGCCGCAAACCTTCGGCCACCCGTGCGCCGGCGGCCAGGCGCACCGGTTGCCCCATGACCCGCAGCGGCGCTGACGCATTGGGCAGTGCCGTCAGCGGCCCTTCATAGACGTTGAGGATCGAGATGCGCCCGGCTTGCAGGCCGCGCCTGGTGGGGAATGCTTCCACCGCGACCACTTGGCCGATCGCCAGGTGGGCGCTGCTGGCAGGCGCACCGTTTTCACTCACCGGCACGTCTTTGCCGAAGTGCACTTCCATGCCATTGACGCAGATCGACGCGAAGCCGGTGATGGTGCCGACGATCCCGGTGCCGCCAGTGCCGCCCGGTTCCTGCAGCGGCGCCCCGCTGCCGCCGACACCCCCGTTGTCATGATGGATGAGCGTGCCATCCACGCCGGCCGCCACCGCGCCGGTTCCACCCGTGCCGCCGGGGCGCTGTTGCAGCGGCGCACCGGTGCCACCCACGCCACCGTTGTCACTGTGAATGCCGGTTCCACCCACACCGCCGGCTTTCGCCCCGGTACCGCCGGTGCCGCCCGGAAACTGCAGGCCGCCTGCGCTGGACATGCCCACTTCATCGCGACTGACGCATGCCGGTGCGGCGCCCACCCCAGACGCAGCCACCAGGTTCAAGCCTAAAGCCAGGACGAAAGTGGCGACACTGAAGCAGCGCTTGAGGGAGATCATGGGGCAGGCGTCGTCGTCGAATCGGGGTCTGTGGGCTCAGTGTAGAAATAAAGTCCGATGGTGATGCGCTGGCGTGGCTCGGTACTGGCCAAATCGAGATTTTCCAGATCAGCGGCAAGCCGGCTGAAATCGAGCAGCGTTTGCATGCCTTCTTTGGCCACGGCCTCGCGCAGGGTCTCGACACTGCCCTGTGCCAGGGCATCGTAGTGCACGCTACGCTCGAAGAATGGCTGGCCTTCCCCGCTCAGGTTATGCACCGCGGCACTGGCGTGGTCGTGCAGGTTGTGGCCCAGGTAGGCGGCTTTTTCATCGAAACCCTTCTGCGGTACGAAGGCCTCGGCCTCCAGGTGTACGCAGTCGTGTTCGTCGATGCGTACGACGCCAAGCCGCAGCCACTCATCGAGCACCACCCGGGCGCGGATGTCCGTGCTGATCGTCGCCACCAAGGCATCGAAGGAACAGTCGCCGCCGGCGCTGGCCAGTCGCGGCAACGCCAGCGCATGGCCGGCCGCGGTGCAAAATGGCTGGCTGTTGGTCCAGGCCGTGACCAGTTGCGCACCTAAGGTGATGTTTTCCGGCAACGCCACGATCGAGGGCTCGCCTTCACTGCGCAGGCGCCGCACGTCCTTGCGATGAACCCCCGTGAGCAGGCTGATGCGGCTGTCGCTCGGCACTTTGCCGTCCAGGCGAAACTCGCGATCGGCCACATCCACGAACACCTCTTTGAGCAAGTCGGCGAACACTGTGTAGGTGACCCCTTTGCGCAGCATCAGGCGCACCAAGGGGCGCATGACCCGTTGCAGGGCGCGTAACAGAGAGGGAGGTAAGGTGGGCGATTGCATTCAGCGCATTCCTAGACAAGTGGACCCAGTATAACGACGCCGAAAATATCTTGTGGTGCAGGGATTTATCCCCGTTGAGCCGCCCAAGCGGCCCCAGAACAATCCCCTCGCCAAGGGTTTCTTTCTCGCCTGAAACTTTTGGGTGCGGCTGAAACGGACTGGACAAGCACTCATACAAAACCCCGACCCCGAGGTTTTGTATGAGAGGCCCTCAGTGTGAATCAGCTCCGGCTATTGTCGTCCCCTGGTTCGCCGCCGACGTGAACGCCGCGGTCATCACCCGGTTCGCCACCCACATGGTTGCCACGATCATCACCAGGCTGACCACCAACGTGATTGCCATGGTCGTCCCCAGGCTCGCCGCCAACATGAATGCCATGATCGTCCCCGGGCTCGCCGCCCACATGATTGCCATGATCGTCGCCAGGCTGGCCACCCACATGATTGCCGTGGTCATCGCCGGCTTCGTGACTGTTGCCGCGTCCGGAGTTCGAGTTGCCGGCGTGGTCGCCGCCCGCATCGCCGTGGCCGCTACCGCTATTGCCACCGCCGTTGCCAGCATGACCGCCACCACCGCCACCATTTCCGCTACCGCCGCCGTTTCCACC
>NZ_LYVP01000188.1 GCF_001984065.1 Pseudomonas sp. KK4 | reverse complement strand
CGATGGTCGTCAACGATAACGCGGGCTGCCCGAATGACCGCGTCGCCCAGACATTCTTCGCGAGCAAGCCCGCTCCCACAGTTGACCGCATTCCCCTGTAGGAGCGAGCTCGCTCGCGATGGTCGTCAACGATAACGCGCGCGGCCTGAATGACCGCGTCGCCCCGACGTTCTTCGCGAGCAAGCCCGCTCCCACATTTGACCGCATTCCCCTGTAGGAGCGAGCTCGCTCGCGATGGTCGTCAACGATAACGCGCGCGGCCTGAATGACCGCGTCGCCCCGACGTTCTTCGCGAGCAAGCCCGCTCCCACAGTTGACCGCATTCCCCTGTAGGAGCGAGCTCGCTCGCGATGGACGTCAACGATAACGCGGGCGGCCTAAATGACCGTGTCGCCCCGACGTTCTTCGCGAGCAAGCCCGCTCCCACGATGATCTGCCTGATCGGATTGGAGGATCAGGGTGACTGACGGCGAGCGCCATTGGGTGCAGACTGCGTCACACTGGCTTGCAGCCACTCGCCCTCCGGCCAGCCGCCATCCAATCTTTAGGAGTGAACCGCCGTGCAGAAAGTCGCCCTGGTGATACGAGAAGACTTCCAGGTCATGAGCCTGGCGGCGCTGTCTGCCTTCGAGTTCGCCAATCGCGCAGCGGGGGAGCCGCTCTACGACATCCACGTGCTGTCCGAGCATGGCGGGCCGATTGCCAGTTCGCTGGTGGCCTCGGTGCACACCGAAGCGTTCAGCAACGCCGCGTTCGATACGGTGTTGGTGGCCGGGGCCATGGATCGTTCGGCGACGCCGCCTGGGGTGGTGGCGTTTCTGCGGGAGATCGAACCGCGTGTGCGGCGGATGGCGGCGCTGTGCGTCGGTGCCTTCGCCCTGGCCGAAGCCGGGTTGTTGAGCGGACGTCGGGCGACGGTGCATTGGCGACGGGCTGCGGAGTTACGCAGTGATTACCCGCAAGTCAAAGTCGAGGAAGACCGGATCTTTATCGTCGACGGCAAGATCTGGACATCGGCCGGCATGACCGCCGCGCTGGACCTGACCCTGGGCATGGTGGAAAAGGATTTTGGCGCGGCCCTGGCCCGCAGCGTGGCGCAGAGTCTGGTGCTCTATCATCGACGAGCCGGCGGCCAGTCGCAGCACTCGCAGATGGTCGCCCTCAACCCCACGTCCAACCGCGTGCAGCAAGCCCTCGACTACGCGCGACGCAATTTGCGCAAAGACTTGCGAACCGAGGATCTGGCCAATGCGGCGTGTTTAAGCCCTCGTCAGTTCAGCCGGGTGTTTCGTACCGAGACCGGCAGCTCTCCGGCCAAGGCCATTGAAAACCTGCGCCTGGAAAGCGCCCGGATGCTGGTGGAACAGGGCCGTCACTCGCTGGACACCATCGCCACGGAAACCGGCTTCGGTGATCGCGACCGCATGCGCCGGGCCTTTATGCGTGCCTTTGGCCAGTCGCCGCAGTCACTTCGCAGTGCGGCTCAGACGTTGGAGGAACCACTGCCGGGGTGATTGGCATCAAAGACACGCGTACCCCTGTGGCGAGGGAGCTTGCTCCCGCTGGGCTGCGAAGCGGCCCCCGCTTTTTGATTAAAAAGAATGGGACTGCTGCGCAGTCCAACGGGAGCAAGCTCCCTCGCCACAGGTGGTTTGCCGTACAGCAGAGTGTGCGCGCCTTCCATTTGACCCAAAACGCCGTTTTTATGGCCCATGCCCTTTTCCGCTCGCGCCTAGCATAGATCCTGAAGTCACCGAACGGGCGCCCTGCCCGTCCTACCTGACACAGGACACTGGCCATGAGCGCAATCAAACACGTCATTCTCGTACACGGCGCCTGGGCCGACAGCACGTCCTGGGACAAGGTCCGGGCACGCCTCGAGTCCGCTGGCATCAGCACCACCACGGTGAACCTGCCGCTGACCTCGCTGGCAGCAGACGCAGCGGCGGTCAGCGAAGTGATCGCCGCCAGCCCGGCCCCGGCGCTGTTGGTCGGCCACTCCTATGGCGGCGCGGTCATCAGCCAGGCCGGCGGTCACCCCAACGTCGCGGGCCTGGTCTACATCAATGCCTTTACCCCGGACATCGGCGAGTCGGCCCTGGGGCTGACCGACCTGGTCGAGCCATCGCTGATGAGCGCCGAAATCCGCGGGGATGACGCCGGCAACCTGAGCCTGACCTATCAGGGCGTCTACCAGGGCTTCGCCCAGGACGTCAGCGACGCCGAAAAGCATCAGTTGTTCACCCGCCAGCGCCCCACCGCCGCCGCCGCACTGAGCGCCCCGCTCACCCACGCCGCCTGGCAGAACAAGCCCAGCTGGTACCTGGTCGCCAGTCTCGACAACGCCATCCCACCTGCCCTGCAGGAACGGCTGGTGAAGAAAATCGGTGCCGTCAGCGACTTCGTCGATGCGGGCCATTGCTCAATGATTTCCCAACCGACCGCCGTCGCCGAACTGATTGTTCGCGCGGCCAGATAACCCCTTCCTTGCACCTGAGAGTACTTCCATGAAACTGACTGAAAACACCATCTTCATCACTGGCGGCGGTTCGGGCATTGGCCGCGCACTGGCCGAGGCACTGCACAAACTGGGCAACCAGGTGATCATTTCCGGACGTCGCCAGGCGCATCTGGCCGCCGTCGTCGCCGCCAACCCGGGCATGCACGCCGTGGAGCTGGATATCACCGACCCGGCCAGCATCGCCCGGGTGGCACGGCAACTGATCAACGATTTCCCACAGCTCAATGTGCTGATCAACAACGCCGGCATCATGCTGCCGGACACGGCGGCGGGCCAGGTGGACGACGCGCTGCTGGTGTCGACCATCAGCACCAACCTGATGGGCCCGATTCGCCTGACGTCTGCGCTGATCGAGCACCTCAAGCAAGCAGACAACGCCTACGTGGCCTACACCTCGTCGGTGCTGGGCTTCGTGCCGATGGCGCTGACCGCGGTGTATTCGGCGACCAAGGCGGCGCTGCACTCCTACGCGCTGTCGCAACGCTTCATGCTGCGCGACACCTCGGTCAAGGTGCTGGAAATCGCGCCGCCATGGGTGCGTACCGAACTGATGAACAGTTCCGAAGAAGAACTGGCCATGCCGCTGGACGAATTCATCGCCGAAACCATGGCGGTGCTGGCTACCGATGCCGAGGAAGTCCTGGTCGAGCGCGCCAAACCCTTGCGCGCCAATGCCGGGCCCAACGAACACACCTTGGTCAACGCGTTCAACACCCAGTTGGTGGACCTCTACGCCCAGTGAAACCTGCAGCGCCCACAGCCATGTGGGCCGCTCGCCCCGGAGCCTCCAAGCATGTCTCACCTCGACAACCTCAGCTCGCTGAAGATCTTCGCGCGCGCGGCCGAAACCCGCAGTTTCACCGAGGCCGGCAACCAGTTGGGCCTGTCTGCCTCGGCAATCGGCAAAGCCGTGGCGCGCCTGGAACAACGTTTGGGCGTGCGCCTGTTCCATCGCAGCACCCGCAGCATTCAGTTGACCGAAGAGGGCCTGCTGTTTCTCGACGGCTGCCGGCGCATCTTCGAGGAAATGGAGGCCATCGAAGCCAGCCTGGCGCAAACCCGCGCCACGCCCCACGGCCGCCTGCGGGTGAGCCTGCCGTTGACGGGCACGCTGATGACGCCAACCCTCACCGCGTTCATGCAGGCCTATCCAGACATCGAGTTGGACCTGCATTTTTCCGACAACCTGGTGGACATCATCAACGATGGGTTTGATGTGGTGGTGCGCACCGGCGAGGCGTCCGACTCTCGGCTCATTGCCCGCAGCCTGGGCCACTATCACCTGAAACTGGTCGCGTCACCGGCCTACCTCAAACGCGCCGGCACGCCGGTCAAACCGGCAGATCTGGTCAACCACAGTTGCCTGCACCACCGTTTCCCCACCAACGGCAAGCTCGAGCGATGGCCACTGCTGGCGCCGGTGGACGGCGAAGATGTGGTGGTGCCGGTGGCGTCCACCTCCACCACCGTCGAGCCGCTGATTGCCCTGGCCGAAGCGGGCCTGGGGATTACCTGCGTACCGGACATTGCCTGTCGCCAGCAAATCGCCGACGGCACGCTGGTGCAGGTGCTGGGCGAGTACACCGAGCACACCGGCACCTTTCGTGCCGTGTGGCCCTCCAGCCCCTATCGCTCACCCAAGTTGCGGGCGTTTGTCGACTTCATGGCGACCCACCTGCTGAAGACGCCATCGGCCGCACCACTGCGTTTGAGTGCCTGATCCAGGCAATTCACCCCGTTTCTGTCCGCAGAGTCACGAGCGTCGCACCCTTTTTCAGTCGGGCGCGGCTGGTCACACTCGCCGTCAGCCAATTACTTTTTCTGAGGTCTGCTATGAACACTTCACTCCCTGCTGCCAAGAAGATCCGCGTCGGTCTGGTCGGTATCGGAAACTGGGCCAGGCACGGCCACGTCCGGGTGCTGCAGCTGCTGCCGGAATATGAAATCAGCGCCCTCTATTCGCAACGCCAGCAAGCCGCTGCCGAGGCGGCCGAGACGTTTGGCATTCGCCATGTGGTCGGTTCGCTGCAAGAATTGGTCAACCATCCAGAGGTGGACTTGGTGGTGGTACTGACCACGGCGCCGCAACATGAACAGGCCGTACGAGCGGCCATCGCGGCGAACAAAGATGTGTACTGTGAATGGCCGCTGACGCCCGATACCCGGACCTCGCAGGAACTGCTCAGGCTAGCCGAAGAGGCCGGCGTGCGCACCGTCGTCGGCTTGCAACGGCGCCTCGCACCGCACAATCGCTATTTGCGCGACCTGCTGCAGGGCGGCTACGTCGGCAAACTGCGTTCGGTACGCATGCACGTCAGCATGAATTACTTCCAGGCCCTGCGCCCCAACGCCTTGCGCTGGACCGCCCCGGCGGAAAACTTCTCCAGCGTGATCGCCATCTACGCCGGGCACTTCCTCGACATGCTGTTGACCGCCACCGGTTGGCCCCATCGGGTCAGCGGCCTGCTGGTCAACCAGTTCCCCGTGGTGACCATTCGCGAAACCGGCGAACAGATCGAAACCACCGCTCCAGACCAATTGGTGCTCAGCGGCATGATTGGCGACGACGCGGTGTTGTCGGTGCACATCGAAGGTGGCAAACGCAATGGCTCGGGGGTGCAGATCGACATCACCGGTGACGCCGGCGACCTGAGAATCACCAATCGCTCAGCGTTTGGCGACCTGGGTGACGACTACGTGATCGAAGGCGCCCATGGCGATAACCTGCCCCTGCAAGTACTTGAGCTGCCCATCGGCTACGACACCCTCACATCCGCCGAACTGCCCTCTGCCGTGCTGGAACTTGCCTACCTGTACCAAGCCTACGCCCACGACCTCAACCAACACACTCACACCGCCGGCACCTTTGCCGACGCCATTCGGATGCACCAACTGCTCGACGCGGCGTTGTTGTCCCACAAGACCGGACAAACGGCCATCCTGTAACCGATGATGCGGGCTGTGTGGGCGCAAGATGGCGGATCTTTTGTTGCGTGAAGAAGCTAGGGCGTAAAGCCCTAGCCGTGCACATGTCACTTTTTCTTCGTTGCTGACTTTTCTGCCTTGTCTGATTTCTTGGCCTTTTCTGGCTTACTGTCGGCTTTTTTTGCGGATTTCTTAGGTTCGGCATCTTTCTTCTTGTCTTTCTTGTCGGAAGATTTCGAAAAAGCCGATGCCACCGCCGTTTTTTTTGCCGGTGCCGCCTTTTTGTCCTTCAAATCCTTGCTGGCTTTTGAAGAATCACCTTTGCTTTTCTTATCGTCTTTAGCCACGTTGACCACCTCTGGAAAGATGCCGGTATTGGCAGATTGCCTGTGGGATTATCCACCTGCTGATCATTAGGCGAGCGCGTCGAAAAGCGGTTCCAATTATTTTCGAGGCGTCGAGATGAGATCTGGCGTTGGCTGCGAATCCGGCAATGACGATCAACCGGGACCGGATGCCCGGGTGCCTTGAGGAGAACGTTTTGATGGTCTGTTTACGTCGCGTTTTTCGGGCAGCGATGGTGCTGTTTTGTTTTGGCACATCGTTGCCCTCGCTTGCCTGTCCGGCCGGGCAATATGAGGTGTGCGTAGTCACCTGCTTTTGCGCGCCCGGTACCGAAGGGGATGTGGGGACGATTTTCAAGGACATGAATCAGATGGCCGCAACCGGGCTGGAGAACTGGATTGTGCAATCGCGGGAGATGGCGGCCGCGGGTGATATTCAGCCGATTCCGCTGAACATCCGCGCCCAGGTTGAGCCCTACTATGACCTTCAGGTGCTGGATTCGGCGCGCTACAAGGTCGGCGACGACGGCGAGCTGAACGCCGCCCACGCCATGCTGCAGAACCCTGATATCAATGCCGTGACCCTGGTCGACATCATCGTCTTCCGGCGTCCGGAGGATGCCCAGAACAATGTCACGCTGTGGGCTCATGAACTCAAGCATGTGCAGCAGTACATGCAATGGGGCGTGCGCGAATTCGCCACGCGCTACACCCGCGACTATTCCACCGTCGAAGCGCCCGCCTATGAGATTCAAACCCGGGTGGGGCAGGCGCTCAGGGCCAAAGCGAACCCGTAGAGCCACGCCCCCTCCCCTGCAGGAGCGCCCCACAGTGTGGGAGCAAGCCTGCTCGCAATTGCGGTGGGTCAGTCGACAGCCAGGTGCCGATGCTGACGCCTTCGCGAGCAAGCCCGCTCCCACACTTATCGAGG
>NZ_LYVP01000187.1 GCF_001984065.1 Pseudomonas sp. KK4 | reverse complement strand
GTGTATCAGTCACCATGATGATCGACTGACACACCGCTTTCGCGAGCAAGCCCGCTCCCACATTCGATCTGCGTATTTTCGCAAAATCCAATTGACACCCAATCGTATGATGATTAGCGTGAGCCTCCACAGCGAACCGCTCTGAGGGTGTTCATGTCCAGCAGTTTTCACGCGTCGACCGTCGATTGGCTGGGTTGCTGGATCGCCACCGGCCAAGCCAAGCCGGGCGAATGCCTCAAGGTCGAAGCCGATCTGGGCGAACAACTGGGCGTCAGCCGCACGGTCATTCGCGAAGCCATCAAAACCCTGGTTGCCAAAGGCATGCTGGAAGTCGGGCCGAAGGTCGGCACCCGTGTATTGCCGGTGCGACGCTGGAACCTCTTCGATCCACAAGTGGTGGGCTGGCTGTCCCGGGGCGGGCTGCCGGAAAACTTCGTCGATGACTTGCTCGATCTGCGCCGCACCATCGAACCGATGGCCGTGCGCTGGGCCTGCGAGCGCGCCACTGCCGAACAGGTGGAAGCGATCCTGTTGGCCTGCAACGCGCTGGAGCGGGCAGTGGACAGCGGCATCGATTACAACCGCGCCGACCAGATCTTCCACGAGTGCATCCTCGCCGCCAGCCACAACCAATTCATTGAACAAATGGTCCCGGCCCTCGGCGCGCTGCTGGCGGTGTGCTTCGAAGTGTCCGCCGCCGACCCCGACGAACTGCGCCGCACCCTGCCGATTCACAAGGACATGGCCGAAGCCATTGCCGCCCGGGATGCCGCGCGGGGCGTGTGGGCCTGCATGACCCTGATCGACAACGCTGACCTGGCAATCAAACGCTACTACCCGCAATTCATGGCCGGTAAAAAAGTCAGCTGACACAAAACCCCTGTGGGAGCGGGCTTGCTCGCGAAGGCGTCATCCCATTCGACACATCGTTTACCTGATACACCGCTTTCGCGAGCAAGCCCGCTCCCACAAAAAACAAGAACAATGCAGGAGGCTTCATGACATTCACCGCCGTCACCGAACACCGCGCAAAACTGGGCGAAGGCCCATTCTGGGACGCCCCTACCCTGGCGCTGTACTGGGTGGACATCGCCGGCAGGCAAGCGCTGCGGCTGATTGGCGCAAACGTGCAAATCTGGCAGATGCCGGAACACGTGTCGGCGTTCATCCCCTGCGCCAGTGGCGATGCGCTGGTGACCTTGAGCAGTGGCGTCTATCGACTCGACCTGGAATCTCCCGGGCTCGACCCACGCCTGACCCTGTTCTGCGTCGCCGACCCGCAACCGGGCAACCGCGGCAACGAGGCCCGCTGCGACGCCCAGGGCCGGCTCTGGCTCGGCACCATGCAAAACAACATCGGCGAGCAGGGCGAGGATTTGCCCATCGAACGACGTTCCGGCGGGCTGTTCCGCATCGACCACGATGCGCGGGTGACGCCTCTGCTGCGCGGTCTGGGCATTCCCAACACGTTGCTGTGGAGCGATGACGGCACCTGCGTGCATTTCGGCGACAGCCTGGACGGCACGCTGTATCGGCATTTCATCCGCACCGACGGCAGCCTCGAACCGGCACAGCCCTGGTTCGGTCCACACGGGCGCGGTGGTCCGGACGGTTCGGCCATGGACGCCGAAGGGTATATCTGGAACGCCCGATGGGACGGCAGTTGTCTGCTCAGGCTCACGCCCGACGGCCAGGTCGATCGGATCATCGAGCTGCCGGTCAGCCGCCCCACCAGTTGTGTGTTCGGTGATAGCGACCTGAAAACCCTGTACATCACCAGCGCCGCCAGCCCTCTGAATCATCCGTTGGACGGCGCCGTACTGGCCATTCGTGTCGATGTCCCTGGAAAACTCTGTACGCGCTTTGCGGGTTAAATCCCTAAATATGGGATGCAAAATTATATATTGAGATTGTTTGGTGCTCGGGTTTATAGTCGGCACCATCGTTCCACGCTCAGTTACACGCACTCACACTTAAAAAAACAAAACAGGTGAAGTGATGCAGCGATACACCCCCGCATTTCCGTGGGCTGCCCATGTTTCAGACCAATCAGGTGCTGAAACCTTTTCGCGCCCGCCTGTTTCCCGCTCCTTGATGCTCAACCGGACTGCCTTGGCTGCTCCGCTTTCGGCATGCCTGCACGAAACGGGAGGCCTGGCCCATGGCTAAGCCGCTGTCACTGCCGGCCGTCGCCGAGCCGCCGAGAGGCGAGCGCTTGAAAAACAAAGTGGTGTTGCTGACTGGCGCAGCCCAAGGCATCGGCGAGGCGATTGTCGCGGCGTTCGCCTGCCAGCAGGCCCGGCTGGTCATCAGCGATATCCAGGGTGAGAAAGTCGAAGCGGTTGCCGCGCGCTGGCGCGAACAAGGGGCGGACGTGCTGGCGATCCAGGCCGACGTGTCCTGTCAGCAGGATCTGCACGTCATGACCCGGCTAGCGGTCGAGCGCCACGGTCGTATTGACGTGCTGGTCAATTGCGCCGGGGTCAACGTGTTCCGCGACCCGCTGGAAATGACCGAAGAGGACTGGCGTCGCTGCTTTTCCATCGACCTCGATGGCGCCTGGTACGGCTGCAAGGCAGTGTTGCCGCAGATGATCGAGCAGGGCGTCGGCAGCATCATCAACATCGCCTCCACCCATTCCAGCCACATCATTCCGGGCTGCTTCCCGTACCCGGTGGCCAAACACGGTCTGCTCGGCCTGACCCGGGCTCTCGGCATCGAATACGCGCCCAAGGGCATTCGCGTCAACGCCATCGCGCCGGGCTACATCGAGACCCAACTGAACATCGACTACTGGAACGGCTTTGCCGACCCCCACGCCGAGCGGCAGCGCGCCTACGACCTGCACCCGCCACGGCGGATCGGCCAGCCGATCGAGGTGGCAATGACCGCTGTGTTCCTGGCCAGTGACGAGGCGCCGTTCATCAACGCTTCATGCATCACCATCGATGGCGGACGCTCTGTGATGTACCACGACTGAATGTTGAGGGTTTGAGGCGCATCACTGCGCCTGAAATCCAATCATCATACGATATGACTATTAGTAATACGGATTCACCGCTTTTCAAAGAATGCTCAAAAAAATAACAAGGAGTCAGCTTATGAATCGTCGACATGCCCTACGTTCCCTGTGCTGTGCCGCTCTGGCGGTCTCTGCGGTCAGCCTGAGCAGTACGCTGCTGGCCGCCGAAGAAGTGAAAATCGGTTTTCTCGTCAAGCAGGCGGAAGAGCCCTGGTTCCAGACCGAATGGGCGTTCGCCGAAAAGGCCGGTAAAGAGAAGGGCTTCACCCTGATCAAGATCGCCGTGCCTGACGGCGAGAAAACCCTCTCGGCCATCGACAGCCTGGCGGCCAACGGGGCCAAGGGCTTCGTGATCTGCCCGCCAGACGTTTCCCTTGGCCCTGCGATCATGGCCAAGGCCAAGCTCAACGGTTTGAAAGTGATTGCCGTGGACGACCGTTTCGTCGACGCCAGCGGCAAGTTCATGGAAGAGGTTCCTTACCTGGGCATGGCTGCGTTCGAAGTCGGCCAGAAGCAAGGGGCCGCCATGGCCACCGAAGCGAAAAAACGTAACTGGGACTGGAAAGACACCTACGCGGTGATCAACACCTACAACGAACTCGACACCGGCAAGAAGCGCACCGACGGTTCGGTCAAGGCCCTGGAAGACGCCGGCATGCCGAAGGACCACATCCTGTTCGCGGCCCTGAAAACCCTCGACGTACCGGGCAGCATGGACGCCACCAACTCGGCGCTGGTGAAACTGCCGGGCGCGGCGAAAAACCTGATCATCGGCGGCATGAACGACAACACCGTGCTGGGCGGCGTGCGCGCCACCGAAAGCGCCGGCTTCTCCGCAGCCAACGTGATCGGCATCGGCATCAACGGCACCGACGCCATCGGCGAGCTGAAAAAACCCAACAGCGGTTTCTATGGTTCGATGCTGCCAAGCCCGCACATCGAGGGCTACAACACGGCCGCGATGATGTACGAGTGGGTCACCACCGGCAAAGAACCGGCGAAATACACGGCCATGGACGACGTGACGCTGATCACCCGCGACAACTTCAAGCAGGAACTGGAAAAAATCGGCCTGTGGAACTGAAGGCCGGTTGATTTCATCGGCGGCCCTGGCAACGGGGCCGCCTGATTCGTGTAAAGAGGTGGTTATGGCGCAGACACAATTACAACAACCGGCCGGTTTCGCTTCTGGCGGCAGCTTGCGCTTCAACGGGATCGGCAAGACCTTTCCCGGCGTGAAGGCGCTGGACAACATCCATTTCGTCGCCCATCCGGGGCAGGTCCATGCCCTGATGGGCGAGAACGGCGCCGGCAAGTCGACCCTGCTCAAGATCCTCGGCGGTGCCTACACCCCGAGCAGCGGCGACCTGCAGATCGGCGAGCAGACCCATGTCTTCAAGTCCACCGCCGACAGCATCGGCAGTGGCGTGGCTGTGATCCACCAGGAATTGCACCTGGTGCCGGAAATGACCGTCGCGGAAAACCTTTTCCTCGGTCACCTGCCGGCCAGTTTCGGCCTGATCAATCGGCGCCTCCTGCGTCAGCAGGCGCTGGCCTGCCTCAAGGGCCTGGCCGACGAAATCGATCCGCAGGAGAAAGTCGGGCGCCTGTCCCTCGGCCAACGGCAACTGGTGGAAATCGCCAAGGCCCTGTCCCGCGGCGCCCATGTGATCGCCTTCGACGAACCCACCAGCAGCCTGTCGGCGCGGGAGATCGATCGCTTGATGGCGATCATCGGTCGCCTGCGCGATGAAGGCAAAGTGGTGCTGTACGTCTCCCACCGCATGGAAGAAGTGTTCCGCATCTGCAACGCGGTGACGGTGTTCAAGGACGGTCGCTACGTGCGCACCTTCGAGGACATGAGCGAGCTGACCCACGATCAACTGGTCACCTGCATGGTCGGCCGGGATATTCAGGACATCTACGACTACCGCTCGCGCCCGCGCGGTGCCGTGGCGTTGAAAGTCGACGGGCTGCTCGGCCCGGGTTTGCGCGAGCCGGTGAGTTTCGAGGCGCACAAAGGCGAGATTCTGGGCTTGTTCGGCCTGGTCGGCGCCGGTCGCACGGAGCTGTTTCGCCTGCTCAGCGGCCTGGAGCGCAACAGCGCCGGGCGCCTGGAGCTGCGCGGGCATGAACTCAAGTTGCAGTCGCCACGGGATGCCATCGCTGCCGGCATTTTGCTGTGTCCGGAAGACCGCAAGAAGGAGGGCATCATCCCCCTGGGCAGCGTCGCCGAGAACATCAACATCAGTGCCCGCGGCGCCCATTCCGGTTTCGGCTGCCTGATCCGCGGCCTCTGGGAAAAGACCAACGCCGACAAGCAGATCAAGGCGCTCAAGGTGAAGACGCCCCACGCCGGGCAACAGATCAAATTCCTGTCCGGCGGCAATCAACAGAAGGCGATTCTCGGTCGCTGGCTGTCGATGCCGATGAAGGTCCTGCTGCTCGACGAGCCCACCCGCGGCATCGACATCGGCGCCAAGGCCGAGATCTACCAGATCATCCACAACCTGGCCGCCAGCGGCATCGCGGTGATCGTGGTGTCCAGCGACCTGATGGAAGTGATGGGCATCTCCGACCGCATCCTGGTGCTGTGCGAAGGCGCCATGCGCGGCGAACTGAGCCGCGAACAGGCCAATGAATCCAACCTGCTGCAACTGGCTTTGCCGCGCCAACGCGCTGACGGCGTGGCGAACTGAGAGGTAACTATGATGACAACCCAAAACGAAACCCTGCCGACTGTGCGCAAACCCCTGGACCTGCGGCGCTTTCTCGATGACTGGGTGATGCTGGCGGCGGCCGTCGGGATCTTCGTGCTCTGCACCTTGCTGATCGACAACTTCCTCTCGCCGCTGAACATGCGCGGCCTGGGCCTGGCGATTTCCACCACGGGCATCGCCGCGTGCACCATGCTGTACTGCCTGGCGTCCGGGCATTTCGACTTGTCGGTGGGGTCGGTGATTGCCTGCGCCGGGGTCGTGGCGGCGGTGGTGATGCGCGACACCAACAGCGTGTTCCTCGGCGTCAGCGCGGCACTGGTGATGGGGCTGATCGTCGGTTTGATCAACGGCATCGTGATCGCCAAGCTGCGGGTCAATGCGCTGATCACCACACTGGCGACCATGCAGATCGTGCGTGGTCTGGCTTACATTTTTGCCAACGGCAAAGCAGTGGGCGTGTCCCAGGAATCGTTCTTCGTGTTCGGCAACGGCCAGCTGTTCGGCGTGCCAGTGCCGATCCTGATCACCATCGTCTGCTTCCTGTTCTTCGGCTGGCTGCTCAACTACACCACCTACGGGCGCAACACCATGGCCATCGGTGGCAACCAGGAAGCCGCGCTGTTGGCCGGGGTCAACGTCGACCGCACCAAGATCATCATCTTCGCCGTGCATGGCGTGATCGGTGCGCTGGCCGGGGTGATCCTCGCTTCGCGCATGACCTCGGGCCAGCCGATGATTGGCCAGGGTTTTGAACTGACGGTGATCTCGGCCTGCGTGCTGGGCGGTGTTTCGCTCAGCGGCGGCATCGGCATGATCCGCCACGTGATTGCCGGGGTGCTGATTTTGGCGATCATCGAGAACGCGATGAACCTGAAGAACATCGATACCTTCTATCAATACGTGATTCGCGGCTCGATCCTGCTGCTGGCCGTGGTCATCGACCGCCTCAAACAACGCTAACTCCCCCATCCTGTGGGAGCGGGCTTGCTCGCGAAAGCGGTCTGTCAGTCGACACCTATGTTTACT
>NZ_LYVP01000186.1 GCF_001984065.1 Pseudomonas sp. KK4 | reverse complement strand
CGCAAATCCTGTGCATGCGGTGTATCAGTGGAATCCGGTCGGCAGGTTTTGGGGGGCTTCGCACCCCAACGGGAGCAAGCTCCCTCGCCACAAGAGCGCTTCGATCCTTGCGGTCAGCGCAAATATCAAATGCCCATCCCTGTATTTTTCCGCACATCGCGAACCCCGACACCGCGCTCCATCAATCAATCAATCAATCCACCGGAGTTGCAGCCATGTCCATTGCCTTGCTCGCGCTGACCCTCAGCGCCTTTCCTGGGGCGGTGGTTTGATTGTCGCCCACCTGGGGCTGATCCATACCGCGTGGATCGGTGGCCTGGTGGTGCTGGTGGCGTTGGCGCTGACCGCGTGGAGCGGTCGCCTGGATCGGGTGGGGCCCGTCTATGCCCAGGCCTGCAGCCGCGTGATCGCCGGTCACTGACAGACCTCTGTAGGCGCGAGCATGCTCGCGATGGACGCAAGGACAACGCGGGCATTCAGAAAGCACGCGTTACCGTTGACGACCATCGCGAGCATGCTCGCTCCTACAGGGAATTGCGGTGTTGAAGAATGTGCCGTCTGTAGCCCGATAGAAACTTTCGTTGCCCTCCCACAGTCAGCAAAAGAACGGGGCATTCGGAAGGAGGCGACATGGCGGCGATTCACATTGGCATTTCAGGCTGGCGCTATACGCCCTGGAGGGGGGATTTCTACCCAAAGGGTTTGCCCCAGAAACGCGAATTGCAGTTCGCGTCGCGGGCGGTCAACAGCATCGAAATCAATGGATCGTTCTACGCCCTGCAACGGCCCGAACGCTATGCACAGTGGTATGGCGAAACGCCGGCGCATTTCGTCTTCAGCATCAAAGCCCCGCGTTTTATCACCCACGTCAAACGCCTGCGCGACATCCATAAGCCCCTGGCCAATTTCTTCGCCTCGGGAGTGCTGGAGCTCAAGGAAAAGCTCGGCCCGATCCTCTGGCAGTTCCCGCCCAACTTCAAATTCGATGCCGAACTGTTCGAAAGCTTTCTCGAACAGCTGCCCCACGACACCGAACAGGCTGCCGCCCTCGCCCGTCAGCACGACGCGCACCTGCACGGTCACGCCAGCCTCAAGGCGTACAGGAAAAAGCCGCTGCGCCACGCCGTGGAGATCCGCAACGACAGCTTTATCGACCCGGCCTTTATCCGCTTGCTCAGACGCTACAACACCGCCCTGGTGATCGCCGACACCGCCGGCAAATGGCCGTATCGCGAGGACCTCACCAGCGACTTCGTCTACCTGCGTCTGCACGGCGCCGAAGAACTTTATGCCAGCGGCTACACACCCCAGGCGCTCAAGCGCTGGGGAGAACGGATCGAGGCCTGGCATCACGGGCGGCAACCGGGCGATGCGCAATTGATCGCACCTCGGCAAAAGCCCCGGGCGCGTAAATCCCGAGAAGTGTTCTGCTATTTCGATAACGACGTCAAAGTCCGCGCGCCCTTCGATGCACGCCGACTGTTGGAGCGATTCAACCTCGACCACACCCTGGCCACCGCCCCCGGTGAGCCCGTTGCCGAAGGAGCGCTGCCATGACCATTCGCGAACCGGTCGGCGTCACCGATGAGCAGGCCATCGCCGAGCCAACGGTGCACCGCTTTACGGTGCTGACGGTCAACACCCACAAGGGTTTTACTGCACTCAACCGCCGTTTCATCCTGCCGGAACTGCGCGAAGCGGTGCGCAGCGTCTCGGCCGATGTGGTGTTTTTGCAGGAAGTCCACGGCACCCACGAGCAGCATCCCAAACGCTACGACAATTGGCCTGCGGTGCCGCAATACGAGTTCCTTGCCGACACCCTGTGGCCGCAGTTCGCCTACGGCCGCAATGCAGTCTATCCGGCGGGCGATCACGGCAACGCGTTGCTGTCGAAATTCCAGATCGTGCGTCACGACAATGTGGATGTGTCCATCAGCGGCCACGAGAACCGCGGCATTTTGCATTGCGTGCTGCGCCTGCCCGGTGAAGGCCCGGAATTGCATGCGATCTGCGTCCATTTGGGCCTGCGCGAAACCCACCGCAATGAACAACTCAAACTGCTGGCCCGTCATCTGCAAGCGCTGCCGAACGATGCCCCGGTGATCGTCGCCGGTGATTTCAACGACTGGCGCCAGCGCGCCGATGCCCTGCTCAAGCCCTGCGGCTTGCGCGAGGTATTCGCCGAGCACCATGGCAAACCGGCGCGCAGTTTTCCGGCGCGATTGCCGGCGCTGCGCCTGGACCGCATTTATGTACGCAACCTCAAGGCCAGTGTGCCGCAGGTCCTGACGACCCGGCCCTGGTCACACCTCTCTGACCACGCACCGCTATCGGTGGAGATCGAACTATGAACATTTCGCCGATGGAAAAAACCAGTGTGGAACCGATTGCCGCGCCGCCGAGAAACGAGCCCGCCGCGGTCGATGTCGAGTACCGCTGGCACGGCAACAACCGCGTCGAGTTGCTGGAAAACGGCGAAGCGTATTTCCCGCGGGTGTTCGAAGCCATGCGCCAGGCCAAGACCGAAATCCTCCTGGAAACCTTCATCGTGTTCGAGGACAAGGTCGGCGAAGAACTCAAGACCGTGCTCATCGAGGCCGCCCAACGTGGGGTGCGGGTCACCGCCAGTTTCGACGGGTTTGGCTGTGGCGAGCTGAGCACCGGTTATCTCACGGCACTCAGCGGCGCCGGCGTGCACCTGCAGATGTTCGACCCGGCGCCCAAGCGGCTGGGCATTCGCACCAACTGGTTCCGTCGGCTGCACCGCAAGATTGTCGTGGTGGACGGGACCATTGCGTTCGTCGGCGGTATCAATTTCTCCGGTGATCACCTGGCCGACTTCGGCCCCGAGGCCAAGCAGGATTATTCGGTGGAGATCCAGGGCCCGGCGGTGGCCGATATTCATCACTTTGCCCTGCTGCAATGCGGCCGCCCGGCGCGGGCCAAGTACTGGTGGCAGCAGCGTTGGCAGCGCCGCTCGGAGATGGCCTTCAATGACCACGATGGCCAGGTGCGCCTGGTGTACCGCGATAACAACGAGCACTCGACCGACATCGAAGAGGTTTATCGCCAGGTATTGCGCACGGCCCAGCGCCGCGTGGTGATTGCCAACGCCTATTTTTTTCCGGGCTTCAGATTGCTGCGCGAAATCCGCAATGCCTCGCGGCGCGGTGTCGATGTGCGCCTGATCCTGCAGGGCCAGCCCGACGTGCTGGTGGCCAAACTGGCGGCGCGCATGACCTACGACTACCTGCTCAAGTCCGGGGTGAAAATCTACGAATATTGCGCCCGCCCGCTGCACGGCAAAGTCGCGCTGGTGGATGAAGACTGGAGCACCGTGGGCTCGAGCAACCTCGATCCGTTGAGCCTGTCGATGAACCTGGAAGCCAACGTGTTGATCCGCGACCGCGCATTCAACCGTGACCTGTACGAGCGTCTTGAGGCGCTCAGCGAAAACCATTGCAAACTCATGTCGGTGGACAAGGCGCCCCGGGGGCGGGTCTGGCACATGACCGTGGGTTTCCTGGTGTTCCATTTCCTGCGGCATTTTCCGGCCTGGGCCGGGTGGTTGCCGGCGCATAAGCCACGCCTGAAAACCTTCACTTCACCGGCAGGGAGCGACAAGCATGAGCCGCACTGAAGCCCAGTCGTTACCGCACGCCGAGCACCCGACCAAATCGCGTCTGAGCCGCTGGAAGAAACCGCTGACGATGCTGTTCTTCCTGGCGCTGATCGTGCTGTTGACGATGTTCGCTTCGCGCATCGAATGGAATGAGGTGTTCGACACACTGACCGATTTCAAGGTGCGCACGCTGATCATCGCCGCTGGGCTGACCCTGCTGAGTTTTCTGGTCTATGCCTGCTTCGACCTGATCGGCCGCACCTACATCCGCCAGGACCTGACGTGGAAGCAGATCCTGCCGGTGGGGATCATCAGCTATGCCTTCAACCTCAACCTGAGCGCTTGGGTTGGCGGTATCGCCATGCGTTATCGCCTGTATTCTCGGCTTGGGGTGAGCAAAGGCAACATCGCGAAAATCCTCGGCCTGAGCCTGGCGACCAACTGGTTCGGCTACATGCTGATCGCCGGCGCCATCTTCAGCAGTGGGCTGGTGCGCATGCCGCCGGGCTGGAAACTGAGCAGCGGTGCGCTGCAGGCGGTGGGCGTGTTGTTGCTGCTGGTGAGTGCCGGGTATCTGCTGGCGTGCCGGTTTTCCAAGCGTCGGGAGTGGGCCATTCGCGGGGTGGAAATCAACTTGCCGTCGTTGCGCATGGCCATTCTGCAACTGGCCCTGGGGGCGTTGAACTGGTCGCTGATGGCGGCGGTGATTTTCACGTTGCTGCCAAGCAAGCTCGACTATCCGTTGGTGTTGGGTGTGCTGCTGATCAGTGCCATTGCCGGGGTGATCACTCATATTCCTGCGGGGCTGGGGGTGCTGGAAGCGGTGTTCGTGGCGCTGCTGCAACACGAGGTGTCGCGGGGGAGTCTGGTGGCGGGATTGCTGGCGTATCGGGCGATTTATTTTCTGTTGCCGTTGCTGATTACGCTGGTGATGTATTTGTTGGTGGAGGCCAAGGCGAAGTCGTTGCGGATATCGAAGAAGCCCAAGTGATTTTTGGTGTGTGAGTATGCCTTCGCGGGCAAGCCTCGCTCCTACAGAATTGCCGCGTGCCCCTGTAGGAGCGAGGCTTGCCCGCGAAGGCGCCCGAAAGTGCACCCCAAAAATCACTTGGACTGAATAATGCTCAACCGCTCCCCCACCACCATTTCCGTGATCCAGTCCACCAGGATCGAGGTGTAGGCCTGCTGTGATACGGCGTTGCTCAGGGCATGGTCGGCGCCGTCGATGATGCGGTGCGTCAACGAATGAGTCTGCTGACACGCGGCGCGATAACTCATGATGGTCGCGTGGGGCACGAAGTCATCGGTTTCGGACTCGACCAGTAACACATCCCCGGTGAATTGCGAACAGGCGTGCAGCGCCCGATTGCTGTCCGCGCGCACCAGCGTGCTGCGGTAATCGCGCAAATCGAGTTTGTCCAGATCACGCTTTGGGGTGTGCCATTGCTCGTCGCGATACAGCGCCGGCACCCTCATGGCCAGCCAACGCACCGGGCGCAACGAGGTGAGGATCGCGGCCAGGTAGCCGCCGTAACTGGTGCCGACGACGGCAATCGCCGAAGTATCGAGTGCCGGGTGCGACAACAAACGGTCGTAGGCCGCCAGCAGGTCGCGCAGGTTGTCCTCGCGGGTCACCCGGGTCAGCGGAATGCCGGTGCCGCCCGTGTGACCGCGCAAGTCGAAAGTCAGGCACACGCAACCCAATCCGGCAATGCCTTTGGCCCGCTCCAGGTCCCGCTCCTGGCTGCCGCCCCAGCCGTGCACGAACAACACCCCGGGGACTTTCGATTTGGGACTGAGAAAGGTCCCGCTCATCTGTTCGTCGTCGATGTCGATTTGAATGCTTTCGCTTCTAGCCGTCATAGGATTTGACCGTTACGTACTTGAGTAAGAATTCACTGTTTTCCGCCGGCCCGCGATACACCTCGATGGCGTCCGCCGGCAGCGGCTGATCGATATAGGTTTCCACCGAAGACACGCGGATCGCGCGCATCTGCGGGTCATTGACGAAGCTCTGCAGGGCCGCCACTTCGGCGCTGCTGGCCCCGCCCATGCGCCAGGATTGTTCGAGTACGCCGCTGCGGCGCTTGCCGTCGCTGGCCATGCCCTGGGCGATGTCGTAGTTGCGCCGCGAGGCATAGAACCCGGGGTAGGCTTCGTCGGCGGCGCTGTCGAACACCTGCGCTTGTTTGATCGCCAGCTTCACGTCTTCGCTCAGGTCCAGCTGCAACAAATCGTCGTAGCCACCCTGCACCACCAACAGGTTCGAGCCGCCATACACGTCTTCGCCGTGGGCATCCTTGGTCAAGTATTGATCACCGCAGTAACTCAGCACTTTATTTGCGAAAAAACTTTGGCCGACGCTGTGGGTGATCACTTGATCCAGATCCTGCTCCAGCACCACACCTTCGGTGAACAGGGCTCTGGCTTCGAGGCGGGCGAGGACTTCGTCGAAGCGGTCGAGACTGTCGATCACTTCCTGCCCGCGCCCGGCGCAGGCGTGGATCGGCTTGAGACGAATCGAGCCGCCGTACAGCAAATGCTCCGCCGCCAGCCGCGCATCTTCGAGGGAAAACACGCTCAGGCCGTCGAGCACCACGCTGCGCACCTTCTCTGAAAACAGCGGCGCCCAGCCCTGCGGCGCCTGGGCATGATGGTTCAGCAAACCGTGGGTAATGGCTTTGGTGCAGATGAAATCATGCTCGACATAGCCGCCCCACAGATCCTCCGGGCCTTTGACCCCCAGCTCGCGTGCGCTGGCGGCCCCTACCAGGGTCTGGGTCGGCAGCAAGTACAGGTCGCGGTCGTGGTGCTTGTGCGGATCATAACTGCCACCGAACTTGAGCCCGAGGATCTGCGCCAGCCATTTGGCCAGCGCGCGATTGGTTTCGACTTCATGCAGCGGTGCGGCGGGGCGCACGGAATGGGCAACCACCAGTTTCTTGCTGTGTGTTGGGGTCATGCATCCCCCTGCAATCGGTGCTGGATTAAGGTAGCTGGAAGGGTGCAGAGATCAGGCCAAGCGTTGGCGGTGAGCAATTGATTGCAAATCAATGCGTTGTAAAAACGGTGATGGCAGGAGGCCTGTTTGATTCTGCACGACAGGTGGCAAGGCGCGGGCATTTTGCACGATTGAGCCCCTGCACAAATCCAATGTGGGAGCGGGCTTGCTCGCGAAGGCGGTGTGTCATTGAACACATCTGCTCACTGTTAAGC
>NZ_LYVP01000185.1 GCF_001984065.1 Pseudomonas sp. KK4 | reverse complement strand
GTGTGGGGGCGGGCTTGCTCGCGAAAAGGCCATCAGCTTCAACAATCCTGGTGGCTGATACACCGCTTTCGCGAGCAAGCCCGCTCCCACAACAGGTCAATGTCGGGATGCAGTTCTGTGTTCACCGCAAGTCCCTGTGGGAGCTGGCCTGCCAGCGATGGGGCCCTCAACCACAGCCACCGGGCCGACCATCACTCCCATCGATATTCACCATCGCCATGAATGCCTTCCGCCCCGCCGCCGTCAGCGTAGGATCAGCTTCAACCCCACAGCAAACCCTGAAGCGGAGGGTCGAATCATGCTAGTTCATCTCCTGACCTGTCTGGCCCTGACGGCCTTCTCGTTGAGCGCATTTGGCTGGTTCGTCCTTTCCGAGGAGCGCACGTCATGATCACCCAAGTCACCCTGTCCGTGAGCTTCCCGGTCTTCGGCAACAATTATTACTCGCAGACTTTCGAGTCTCGTAAAGTGTTGACCCTGGTATTCGACGAAAAATTCGAAGCCCTGCTGATTCCATCCGCCGAACATCACTTCAACAACGAAGTGGTCGGGCTCAACGATCAGTTCCGCTTCCTCAACGACGTACTGGCCGAGCATTTACTGGCCACCGAGTTCGCCGCGACCGCCCGTCGCAATCACTATTCCTGAGCCCATCGCCCAAAGCCCCGAGGCCTCGACGGCCTCCAGCAGGACCCTGAACTTCCCGTGCCTTGCTCCCCATTACCCTGAACGGTGACGGGGAGCTTTTTTTTGCGCGCTGCGCCACCAACCGGCAGGCCCGCGGTCCGCAAATATTTTCAGTTTTCCCTGATACCTTTTCCGCGGTCGTCCGGTGTGTAGAGGAATTCTCATTATTCTTCGCATCCCACAGGCATGCCGCATGACTTCCAGATCGTCGCAGTTCCGCTTCGCCCGCCTCCCCATGAATGCCCTCAGTCTGGCCGTCGCCCTGTCCGCCATGGTCCCGGTGCACAGCGCACTGGCCGACGGCACCAGCCAGAACACCGCCACACGCAGCTATACCATCGGCCCGGGTTCCCTGGCCGGCGTGTTGGCGCAGTTCGCTGTGCAATCAGGGGTGCTGCTGTCGTTCGATGCCAACCTGCTCGATCACCAGCAGAGTGCGGGCCTGCAGGGCAATTACAGCGTGCAGAGCGGTTTCGCCCGGTTGCTGACAGGCAGTGGCTTTTCGTTGGTCAACACCGGTGCCGACAGCTACACCGTGGCGCCACAGGTCGACAGCGGCACGGCGCTGGAGCTGGGTGCGACCACGGTCAATGGCGTCAGCAGCGAAACGGCCGATACCTATGCCGGCGGTCAGGTCGCCCGCTCGGCGCGACTGGGTGTGCTGGGCGATCGCAGCATCAACGACGTGCCGTTCAGCGTGGTCAGCTACACCGCCAAGACCATCGAGGATCAGCAGGCGCGGACGGTCGGCGATGTGTTGCTCAACGACGCCTCGGTGCGCCAGTCGGCGGGTTTCGGCAACTTTTCCCAGGTGTTCACCATTCGCGGCTTGCCGCTGACCACCGACGACATCTCGTACAACGGCCTGTACGGTGTGTTGCCCCGGCAGATCATCACCACCGAAGCGCTGGAGCGGGTCGAGCTGTTCAAGGGCCCGAACGCTTTCATCAATGGCGTGGCGCCGGGGGGCAGCGGGATTGGCGGCAGCGTCAACCTGGTGCCCAAGCGCGCCCAGGACACCCCGACCCGCAGCGTGACCCTCGATTACGCCAGCGACACCCAGGCCGGCGGGCACATCGACCTGGGCGAGCGCTTCGGTGAAGACAACCGCTTCGGCGCGCGGGTCAACCTCGCCCGGCACGGTGGCGATACCGCCGTCGATGACGAGTCGGAGCACTCGCAACTGATCGCCATCGGCCTGGACTATCGCGGCGAGCGCCTGCGGGTCTCCACCGACCTGGGCTATCAGAAGCAGCGCATCAACAACGGCCGCGCCGTGGTCTACCCCACCGGCACCCAGGTCCCGCACGCGCCGTCGGCCAAGGACAATTACGCCCAGGACTGGAGCTGGTCGGAGCTGGAAGACACCTACGGCATGGTCAACGCCGAGTACGACCTCAACGACAACTGGACGGCCTACGCCGGCGGCGGCGCCAAGCACACCCGGGAAAACGGCGAGTATTCGTCGTTGTACGTGGGCAACGACGGCAGCGGCAAAGTCGGCTTTCTCTATTCGCCCCATGACGAAGACAACAAGAGCGTCATCGCCGGCCTGAACGGTCACTTCGCAACCGGGCCGATCACCCATCAGATGAACTTCGGCTTGTCCGGCACCTGGGGCGAGCAGCGCTCTGCGTTCGAGGCGATCCTGGTGGCCAACCGGGTCAACGGCAACCTGTACAACCCGGTGCAGGTGCCGCGCCCGACCAATACCTACTTCGGCAGCGATGTGCATGACCCGCGCATCGTCGGCAAAAACCGCATCAAGAGTGCCGCGGTGTCCGACACCCTGGGCTTCATCGATGACCGCGTGCTGCTGACCCTGGGCGTGCGTCGCCAGACCATCGAGGTCGATGCCTGGAACACCACCAGCGGCGCGCGTTCGGCCAACTACGAAGAGTCGATCACCACCCCGGTGTACGGTCTGGTGATCAAGCCCTGGGAGCATGTGTCGTTCTACGCCAACCGCATCGAAGGCCTGCAACAGGGACCGACCGCGCCGGCCACTGGCGTGACCAACCCCAACGAAGTGTTTGCGCCCAACCGCAGCAAGCAGACCGAGGCCGGGGTCAAACTCGATTGGGACAGCTTTGGCGCGACCCTGGGCGTGTACCGCATCGAGATGCCCAACAGCTCGACCTCGACGGTCGGCGGCAGCCGCCTGCCGACTTTCAGTGTCGACGGCGAGCAGGTGAACAAGGGTGTGGAATTGAACGTGTTCGGCGAACCGCTGGACGGGCTGCGCCTGTTGGCCGGCGCGACCTGGATGGACACCGAGCAGAAGAAAACCTCCAATGGCCTCAACGATGGTAATCGCGCCGCCGGCGTGCCGCGCTTCCAGTACAACCTGGGTGCGGACTGGGACGTGCCGGGCATTCAAGGCGCGGCGCTCAATGGCCGCCTGTTGCGCACCGGTGGCGAGTACGTCAACGCTGCCAACAGCCTGAGCATCCCCGCCTGGACCCGCGTCGACCTCGGTGCCCGCTACGGCTTCAAGGCCGACGACAAGTACATCACCCTGCGCGCCAACGTCGAAAACGTGGCGAACAAGGCCTACTGGTCTTCGGCATCGACCGCCAACAACTACCTGACCCAGGGCGAGCCACGGACGTTGAAGGTGTCGGCGACAGTGGATTTCTAAACCTGCACCAATCCCCTGTAGGAGCGAGCTCGCTCGCGATAGACCCGAGAACGACGCGGGGTTTCAGGTGCCCAGCGTTATCGTTGACGTGCATCGCGAGCAAGCTCGCTCCTACAGGGGATGGCGTCAGGCTTTGAGTTCGGCGGCCAGCAGATTGATCAAGGCTGCTGCCGGCATTTCCCGGGCCAGCGGTGCGCCCTGCCCGGCCCATTGCACGGCGAAATCGGTGTTGGCCTTGGCCGCTGCTGCAGCGTTGAGTGCTTTGTTGGCGTCGTAGGCGGTCGGGTAGTCGGGCAACGCTACACCTGAAGCCTCAAGCGCGGTGAAGTTGCGGTTGACCATGCCCCGCGCCGGCCTGCCGGAGATGACGCTGGTGACTTGGGTCTGGTGCGCGCGCGGACCTTTGAGGGCTTCGCGGTAGGCGGCGTTGGCGCTGGATTCGGGGCACAGGATGAACGCGGTGCCCAACTGCGCGGCACTGGCGCCCAATTGCAGGACCGCCTTGATGCCGGCGCCGTCCATGATCCCGCCGGCCGCGATCACCGGCAGCTGACAGGCGTTGGCCAGCACTCGCACCAGGGCGAAGGTGCCCATCTCGCTGTCCTGCTGCGGATCGAATACGCCGCGATGACCGCCCGCCTCAAAACCCTGGGCCACCAGCGCATGCACACCGGCGCGTTCGGCCTGCCGGGCTTCGGCCAGGCTGGTGACCGAGCACAGCAGGACGATACCGGCGTCCTTCAGCGCATCGATGGCCGACTGCGCGGGCAAGCCGAAATGGAAACTGACCACCGCCGGTTTTTCTTCCAGCAACATCTGCAGCATGCCGGCGTCCGCGACGAAGGAGGTGTAGATCTCGCGCAGCGCAGTGGGTGCCGGGGCGTCGAACTCGGTAAAAAACGGCGTCAGAAATGTCAGCCACTGCGCTTCGCGGGCGGCGTCCTGTACGGCCGGTGCGTGGCAGAACAGGTTCACGTTGAAAGGCTTGTCGGTCAGGGACGCGGTCTCACGCAGCATGGCCCGCGCCTGTTCGACGTTGCTCGCGCCAATGCCGATGGCGCCGAGCCCGCCGGCGTTGGACACCGCTGCGGCGAGCTTCGGCGTGGAGACGCCGACCATGGGCGATTGAAGGATAGGCAGTTCGATGTTCAGCAGGGACAACAGGGGAATGGACATGACAGCACCTGAACAGGATGGGTGAAGGTCACGCTGGAGCGCACCTCGCGTGGGCCAAGGTAGGGCAACCAGTCGATCGTGTAAAATGATAATAAGTGAAGCTATGAATCATTATTAATGAATTATAACCGCCGGTTGTGTAGGCGCGAGGCTTGCCCGCGCTCAAGAGGGCGCCCGATGTTGCAGGTATTTCGCCCGCTCATTGAGGCGGCGCTTCCAGTCCTCGGCCAAACCCGGGGTGGCCGCCAACGCCAGCAAATCCTCGATCTGCGGCCGGTGCGACAGCTGCACCTGCCAGAACCCATCAATGGAAAAGCGCTCGGTGTGGCGCTCCAGCAGTTCGATGCAATCCCCCGCTTGCAGCCAGCCCGGTTGCAGCACCCGGTAATACCAGCCGGTAATGCGCTCCCGGGCGACGAACATCGACAGGTGTTCGGCATCGAAACGGTGATTGATTTTCCAGCACGGGCTGCGGGGTTGGGACACCTGCAACACGCTGCTGCCGACCTGGAACACATCGCCGATGTGCACACTGCATTCCGAAAGGCCGAACGCGGCGATGTTCTCGCCGAGGCTGCCCGCCACCAGTTGCGGTGCGCTGTCAGCGAAGGCGTGGGCCAGTCGCTGGTAATTTTGCGTGGCGTATTGATGAACGGCTTTTTCCGGGCCGCCGTGCACCCGGGTGTCGCCGTGCTGGTCACCGACGATGCCGTGCAACTCCACGCGCACCGGCATCGTGTGCGGCTGTTTGAAGATGCCTGTGCGCTGTCCCTCGGGTTGCAATACCCCGAGGCCGCCGGCGAAGACATGGTCGATTTTCGTCATCAGTGCCATTGGTCGAACTGCTCGGTGAATGGGTTTTGGTCACTTTACTCATCGCCGGGAACAGCCGTAAAGTGATCGTTAAATATGTCCATAATCACTTTTAGAGATGGATGAAAATAAGAATGGAAATGCGCCAACTGAAGATTTTCTGCGCCGTGGCCGAGCTGGGCAGCTTCACCGCCGCAGCGTTGCAGGTGAACACGGTGCAATCGAACGTGACCATGCGCGTCAAGGAGTTGGAGGCCGAGCTCAACCGTGAGCTGTTCATCCGCAAGAAGTCCGGGGTGGTGTTGACCTCGGCGGGGGAAACGTTCCTCGGCTACGCGCGGCGCATCCTGCAGCTGACCGACGAAAGCCGCAGCGCCCTGATGGACACCGGCAGCCCGACCGGGCTTTTGCGCCTGGGCTCGATGGAAACCACCGCCGCCATCCGTTTGCCCCAAGTGCTGACCAAGTACCGCGAGCAGTTTCCCGACGTGCAATTGTCGTTGCTGACCGGCACCACGGTGGAGTTGATCAAGGCCATCGAAGCCCATCGTCTCGACGGCGCCTTTGTCGGCGGTTTTCACCAGAATTCGGCATTGGTGCAGGAGGAGGTGTTTTGCGAGGAATTGGTGCTGGTCAGCAGCAATCAGTTCGACACGTTGCCGGCGCTGATCGACAAGATGCCTCAGCAAACGGTGCTGGTGTTCCGCACGGGCTGCTTCTATCGCTCGACCCTGGAGAACTGGTTCTATCAGGTGGGCCTGGTGCCCAATCAGATCATGGAGTTGGGCACCCTCGACGGCATCCTGTCCTGCGTCGCCGCCGGCATGGGCGTGACCTTGCTGCCCAAGGCCATCGCCGAAAACTGCAGCGTGCGCCACGCGATCCGCTGCCACACGTTGCCGGCGCAATTCGCCAATGTCTCCACCGTCTTCATCCGCCGCAACGACTCGATGATCACCTCGGCGATGAGTGCGTTCATTGGATTGGCGCAACAGCAAATCGCCCGGCCGGCCTGATTTTTGCGACTGCTGCGCAGCCGGACGGGAGCAAGCTCCCTCGCCACAGAAGCAGGTGGGGAAGGAACACTACCATCCCCTCACCACAAAAAAGCAGGTTCGGCAGAAACACATCATCCCCTCACCAAAAAAAGCAGGTTCGGCAGCAACACACCATCCCCTCACCAAAAAAAGCAGGTTCGGCAGAAACACACCATCCCCTCACCACAAAAGCAGGTGGGGCAGTCACACCGCGTTCTGACCGCCACCATCCATTGTGGTGAGGTGATGGGTGGTGTCCCTGCCCCACCTGCTTCTGTGGTGAGGTGATGGGTAGTGTTCCTGTTCCACCTGCTTCTGTGGTGAGGGGATGGTGTGTTTCTGCCCCACCTGCTTCTGTGGTGAGGTGATGGGTATTCCTGTTCCACCTGCTTCTGTGGTGAGGTGATGGGTAGTGTTCCTGTTCCACCTGCTTCTGTGGTGAGGTGATGTGTAGTGTTCCTGTTCCACTTGCTTTTGTGGCGAGGGAGCTTGCTCCCGCGGGAGTGTCAGTTTTTTTGTGTGCGGGCCGGTAGCGGCCTGCCG
>NZ_LYVP01000184.1 GCF_001984065.1 Pseudomonas sp. KK4 | reverse complement strand
ATCTTCATGGGGGTAGGGGTGGGGATTGCGGCGTCCGGCACGCTGGTGCCGCTGTTGCTGCAACAGGGCCTGGCGCAAACCTGGTTGGGCCTGGGGCTGATAGCGCTGCTGCTGACCGCCATCGCCTGGCGTGGATGGCCGAGCGACAATGCGCCAATGTCTGACGTCACCCACCACCGTCGTCCAGCCGCCAACGGCACGCTTAAGGCGTTGTACGTGGAGTACGCCCTCAACGCTGCCGGCTGGGTGCCGCACATGATTTTTCTGGTGGATTTCGTCGCTCGCGGCCTCGGTCAGGGCCTGCAAACCGGCGCGCAGTATTGGGTACTGTTCGGCATCGGCGCCACGGTCGGCCCGCTGTTGGCCGGAGCGCTGGCGGACCGGGTTGGCTTCGGTCGCGCACTGCGGATGGCGTTCATCCTCGAGGCCGTCAGCGTGGCGGTCCCGGCGATTGGCCTGGGCACCGTCTGGCTGATGGCATCGAGCGTGATCGTCGGCGCCTTCGTCACCGGCACCGTGCCGCTGGTGCTGGGCCGATTGCATGAAATCCTCGCCAGGCATCCAGCCCAGCAGGCGGCCGCCTGGCAAACCGCGACGGTGGGCTTCGCGCTGTTTCAGGCCGTGGCCGCGTATGGCCTGTCGTTCCTGTTTTCCTGGAGCGGCGGCAACTACCAAATGCTATTCATCATCGGCACGGCAGCCATGCTGATTGCCTTTGTCATCGACGTGGTGGCGGCGGTGCGAAGCGCCCGGTCAGCGCCAGCGGAGTACCTGTCCCAGTGAATTATGCCGATCGCAATCTCCCTTACTGGCGTCGCAACCTGGCGGTTTGTGTGTTCGGTTCGTTCACCACGCTGGTGAGCCTGAGCATGCTGCTGCCGTTCCTGCCGCTGTACGTGCAGCAGCTCGGCGTCACGGCCCAGGCCGATGTGGTGCAGTGGTCGGCCGTGGCCTTCGGTGCGACGTTTTTCGGTACGGCGATCACCGCGCCGCTCTGGGGTCGACTGGCGGACCGCTATGGCCGCAAGCCGATGCTGATCCGTGCCGCCATCGGCATGGCTATTGTGATGTCGCTGATTGGCCTGGCGCGCAACGTCACCGACCTTGTGGTGCTGCGCCTGGTCGCCGGGTTGATCGGCGGCTATGCCTCGGCGTCGATCGTAATGATCGGCTCCCAGGTGCCACGGGAAAAGGCCGGCTGGGCGCTGGGCGTGCTGTCGACCGGAGCGCTGTCCGGCAACCTGATCGGGCCGTTGGTGGGTGGATTTCTGCCGCAGTTGGTGGGCATTCGCGGTACCTTCTTCGTCGGTGGCGCGATGATCGCCGTGGCCGCCTTCAGCACCATTTTTCTGATTCGCGAGGATTTCGATCGCGGGGTGGATGGGGTGCGGCGCGGCAAAACAGCAGCGGTCGATGGCGTCAGTTCGCGCTGGCCGATCATCGCCGCGTTGCTGGTGACGGCGATGATGGTGCTGCTGGCCAACATGTCGATCGAGCCGATCATCACCCTCTACCTCGGCGATCTGGGCGTGGCGGTGGACGATCAGGCGCGGCTGGCGGGTGTGGTGATGGCCTGTTCGGCCCTGGGCAGTATCCTCACGGCCGCCAGGCTGGGGGCGCTGGCCGACCGCGTGGGCAGTTGGAACGTGATCGTCGGCTGCCTGGTGTTGACCGGCGTCGTCATGCTGCCCCAGGCCTTCGTCACGCAATGGTGGCAGTTGGCGGTGTTGCGCGGCCTGATGGGCATGACCATCGCCGGGTTGTTGCCAGCGATTGCCAAGCTGATTCGCCATTCGGTCGAGGAGCACAACACCGGCAAGATTCTGGGTTACCTGCAATCGGCGCAGTTTTCCGGGCAGGTGATTGGGCCGTTGATCGGTGGCCAGATAGGCGCGCATTTTGGCTTGCATCACGTGTTTCTGGTGACGGGCGGGTTGCTGGTGCTGTGTGCCGCTGTGAACGGCTGGATCAAAAGCCGCTTTTACGCGGTGTCAGTTATTAGCGCGCCACACTAGCCAGGGCCGGGACTTCGTCCTCGCGCACGCTTTGCAGAAAGGTCGACAGCGCGCTGGAGTAATAACCGTCGATGCGCCGCACGAACACGGTCTGGACCTCGGCCATGTCCGCCGGCAGCTCATGCACCGCGACCAGCCCCTCGCGGGCCGCGCTGGCCACCACACCCCGTGGCAGCAAGGTGATGCCGACCCCCGCCGACACGCAGGCGATGATGGCTTCGATCGAGCCGAATTCCAGCGGCTCCGGGGCGACGATGCCGAGGCTGGTCAGCAGGGTGTCCAGGCGTTGGCGATAGGAGCAGCCGATGCGAAACACCACGGTCTTGAGGTGCTCGATGCCGGCGATGTCAGCGAGGTCGCGCAGGGCCGGTGAGGTGACCAGCACCAGTTCTTCGCGAAAGGCTTCTTCGCTGTGCAGCTCCGGATGGTGGACGGGACCGGCGACGAACGCGCCTTCCAGCTTACAGTCGATGACGTTCTGGATCAGGCTGCAGGTGGTGCCCGTGCGCACCACCGGCCGCACCTCGGGATAGGCCTTGGCGAACTGCGCGATCAAGCGCGGCAGGCGCATGGCCAGGGTGGTTTCCAGGGTGCCGATTTCCAGTACACCCTTAGGCAGACCGTCATCCCGGGCGGCGCTGGACGCATCGTGCAGCAGCTTCGACAGTCGCGCCGCGAACGGCAGGATCCGCCGTCCCGCGGGCGTCACCTGAACGCCCTTGGCACTGCGCTGGAACAACGCCACGCCGAGCTCGTCCTCCAGCGAACGAATCCGCGCCGAGACGTTGGATTGAACGGTGTTCAGCTCGCTGGCGGCCTTGTTCATGCTGCCGAGGCGGGCGACGGCGTCGACCACTTTGAGGTCTGCTACGTCCATTGGGGATGCCTATCTGGAAAAGTAATAACTGATGCTAAAGCTTCGGCTCGAGGGAGATGGCTGTCAAGGTAGCCTAACGACGCAAGCCGTGGCGAGGGAGCTTGCTCCCGTCCGGCTGCGCAGCAGTCGCAAATCCAGACAAATCGGTACCGCTGAAGAACGCCAAGGGCCGCTGCGCAGCCCGACGGGAGCAAGCTCCCTCGCCACAGGGATGAGCGGCGCATTTGGCCAGGTTGAAGAAAGGGCAAAACGATTCACCAAAAACGATCCACCAAATCACAAATGATCATTTTACATGATCACCCACCGGGCATAGGTTGAACGGGCACAGATACCGCAGCCAGTGGCGGATCGAGTCTGAATCTGAGGCTGTGGAACAACAATAACGCAACCACTGCTACACGGAGTCAACGTGAACCCAGCAACCGAATCGGCCCGTATTCGCAATCATCCCCGCTACAAGGATCTGGTCTCACGGCAGCGAAGATTCGTCGCCTGCCTGACCGCCGCCACCCTGGTCCCGTATTTCGCCTTCATCCTCGTTGCCGCGTTTGCCCCGCAGCTGCTGGCGACCAAGCTGTCCGCCACCAGCATCATCAACATCGGCTGGCCCCTGGGCCTGGTGTTCATCGTCGGCGCCTGGTTGTTCACCGGGCTCTACATCCACCGCGCCAACGGCGAATTCGATGACCTGACCGCACAAATTCGCGCCGGGGTGATCGTATGAGTCGGCTCCTGAAACACCTCATCCTTCCCGTCCTGCTGTGCACCTTCGCGGCCCGCGCCATGGCCGGCGACGTGCTGCAGAACGTCGAAAAACAACCGCTGAACATCACCGCGATCAGCATGTTCCTGGTCTTCGTCGTGACCACCCTGGGCATCACGTACTGGGCGGCCTCCAAGACCAGATCCATGGACGACTTCTACAACGCCGGTGGCGGCATCACCGGTTTCCAGAACGGTCTGGCCCTGGCCGGTGACTACATGTCGGCGGCCGCGCTGCTGGGCGTCACCAGCATGATCTTCTTCAACGGTTTCGACGGCGTGCTGTACTCCATCAGCTTCTTCGTCGCCTGGCCGTTGCTGCTGTTCCTGTTCGCCGAGCGCATCCGCAACCTGGGGCGCATCACCATTTCGGACATCGCCTCGTTTCGTCTGGATCAAAACCGCATCCGCACCCTGACCGCTTTCGGCTCGCTGACGGTGGTGTGCTTTTACCTGGTGGTGCAGATGGTCGGTGCCGGGCAGTTGATCCAACTGTTGTTCGGCCTGCCGTACAACTACGCGGTGATCGCCGTGGGTTGCCTGATGGCGGTGTACGTCACCTTTGGCGGCATGGTCGCCACCACTTGGGTGCAGATCATCAAGGCCGGGTTGCTGTTGTTGGGCGGGACCTTGCTGGCGTTTCTGGCGTTGAGCAAGTTTGGGTTTTCCTTCGATCTGCTGTTCGAAAAAGCCGTGGCCGCGCACCACGATGGCGAACGGATCCTGCTGCCGAGCAAACTGGTGGCCGATCCACTGTCGCTGATCTCGCTGTCATTGGGCCTGGTGTTCGGCACTGCGGGTTTGCCGCATATTCTGATGCGCTTTTTCACCGTGCCCGACGCCAAACAGGCGCGCAAATCAGTGTTCGTCGCCACGGGCTTCATCGGCTTTTTCTACCTGATCGTCGCCGTGCTCGGCCTGGCCGCCATCGTCATCGTCGGCCAGGACCCGGCCTTCTACGAGGGCGGCAATCTGGCGGGCAAATTGATCGGCGGCGGCAACATGCCGGTGATGCACCTGGCCAAGGCCGTGGGTGGCGATCTGTTGCTCGGCTTCATTTCAGCGGTGGCCTTCGCGACGATCCTGGCGGTGGTGTCCGGGTTGACCATGGCCGGCACCTCGGCGATTTCCCATGACCTGTACCTGATGGTAGTCCGCAAGGGCAAGGCCGATGCCAGGGACGAGCGTCGGGTGTCGCGGTTCGCCTCCGTGGGCATAGGCATCGTCGCGGTGGTGCTGGGCATTCTGTTCAAGGATCAGAACATCGCTTTCCTGGTGGCGCTGACCTTCGGCGTGGCCGCGTCGGTGAATTTCCCGATCCTGGTGCTTTCGATGTACTGGAAAGGGTTGACCACTCGCGGTGCGTTGATCGGCGGTGTCGCGGGCCTGATCAGTGCGGTGGGCCTGGTGATTCTGTCGCCGGCCGTCTGGGTCAAGGTGCTCGGCAATAGCGAGGCGATTTTCCCCTACGACTACCCGGCGATCATCTCGATGAACGTGGCGTTCTTCTTCACCTGGCTGGGCTCGGTCACCGATCGCAGCCATAGGGCAGGGCTGGAACGCGAGCGATTCGACGACCAGTTGATACGCGCCCAGACCGGCCTCGGCGCCGCTCAAGCGGTCAATCACTGAATCGTCCTTTCACCTCTTCCTGATTTTGCGTTCGTTGCAAAAGGAGTCCCTCATGCAACTGCGAGACAATGGCCTGCGCTTTTCACCCATCACCGTCGCCCTGCACTGGGTCGTGGCATTTGCGCTGTTGGCGATATTCGGCCTTCAACTCTTGATCAGCCACGCCTCCAGCGAGGCACAACACCTGGCGCTCGGCAGGTTGCAGAACCTGCTGGGTTTGATCCTGTTCCTGGTGTCGAGCTATCGATTCTGGGCGCGGATCACCTCCTACCATCCACTGCCGGTGGGCACCCCCAATCCCATCGAAGTGATCATCAGCCGTTCGGTGGCGGTGTCGCTGGCCCTGGCGATGGTGCTGCTGCCGATCGCGGTGTGGGCTTCGCGGTGCGCGGCCGGCGAGGCGGTGGCGTTGCCCGGCGGGTTGTGGATACCGAGCGTGCTGCCCGTCAATGCCACGCTCAAGCATGTGGTCGATGTGTTGTTCAACATCGGCGCCTCGGCGTTCCTCGCGGGCCTTGCGCTGCACATTTTCGGCGCGGTCAAGAATCACTTTCTCCTGAAGAACAACACGCTCAAGCGCATGCTGGGCAAACACGTGGAGCTGTGAGTCATGAATCAACATGCATTGGATTTCGGCGGCAACGCCATCACCCGGCTCTGCGGGGTGAAGTACCCGATTTTCCTCGGTGGCATGGCGGCCATTTCCGGGCCGCAACTGGTGGGGGCGGTGGCCAACGCCGGGGGCATGGGCGTGATCGGCGGGCTGCGTTTGCCGCCGCTGGCCCTGCGCCGCTGGATCGCCGAGACCCGCGCGCTGACCGACCGGCCGTTCGGGGTCAACCTGGTGCCGCAGTTCGGCGGGCCGGATGTGTTTGAGGCGCAGTTCCAGGTGATCCTCAAGGAAAAGCCCAGGCTGCTGTCGCTGTTTTATGCCGAGAAATACGCCGCCGACATGATCCCCCGGGCCAAGGACGCGGGACTGGTGGTGATGGTGCAGGCTGGGTCGGTGGAGTTGGCGCAGATCGCCATTGCCCAGGGCGCGGACATCATCATCGCCCAGGGCAGTGAGAGTGGCGGGCATTTGAACCGCGGCACCATCGGCATCATGCCGTTGCTGACCTCGATCCTCGATGTCGCCGAGGGCAGGCCGGTGCTGGCGGCCGGTGGCGTTGTCAACGGCGACGATGTGCGGGCGCTGATGTCGCTCGGCGCGTCCGGGGTGGTGGTGGGCACGGCGTTCATTGCCACTCAAGAGTCCAATGCGCATCCGCTGTACAAACAAAAGATTGTCGAAGCCAGTACCGATGACACCGAGTACCGCACCGGCTATTCGTTCGGCTGGACCTTCGGCACGCCCCATCGGGTGATCCCCAATCGGGACAAGTGGAATGTGTTGCGGTTGATTGGCGGTGGAGCGAGGGCGATCGACAAACCGCGGATGGCGCAGAAACTGTCGCTGTATGCGGGGCAGGGGGTGGGCAAGATTCACAGCGTAGTGCCGGCGGCCGAGCGTGTGGCGGAACTGGTGAGTGGGTTGGTGAATGTACGGCAAACCGACATCGTCGATTACGCAAACACGGGGCGTTTCCTGAATGAGCAGAGGAGGACGCTGGGCTGGCAGTGACCCGCAGATTGTCGGGGCCGCTTCGCGCCCCAGCGGGAGCGAGGGTGTCAGAAATTTTGTGTTCGGGCATAACATGAGTAA
>NZ_LYVP01000183.1 GCF_001984065.1 Pseudomonas sp. KK4 | reverse complement strand
TGTTCACTGAAGACCCAATGTGGGAGCGGGCTTGCTCGCGAAAGCGGTGGGTCAGGCACAGGTGTGTTGACTGGGCTGGCCTCTTCGCGAGCAAGCCCGCTCCCACAGGTGGTTTGACTCAGTCCTCGGATCGCCCTTTGGACTCGCGATCCCGCTCGTAATGTTTGCCCAGGGGTAACGCCGGCAACCACGATTCGCGGCGCACCGTCCAGAGTTCGTAGGTGGGCTTCAGTTGGTCAGGAGCGTCCAGCGAGCCCAGGCTCACTTCGATTTCATCGTCACTGCGCGAGTACACCGGGGAGCCACAGCGCGGGCAGAAAAACCGTCCGGCGTACTCCCGGGTTTCACCCTCGATGGTCACCGCACATTCAGGAAAAATCGCGCAGGCATGAAACAGCGCGCCATGGTGCTTGCGGCAATCCAGACAGTGGCAAAGGCCCACCCGATACGGGCGACCCGTGGCCACCACTCGAACATCACCGCACAGACAACCGCCGATGAATCGATCCATGTTGCACCTCCTCTACCACCTGAGATGACTGCGAAACAGCCCCGAGCACTCGTCATGGTGGGAGCGGGCTTGCTCGCGAAAGCGGTGGCTCAGGCAACGACGAGGTTGGATGTGCCACCGCCTTCGCGAGCAAGCCTCGCTCCTACAGGGTCGAGGGTTGGCGTCTGGCTACCGGATCCGCCACCGGCCCCAACGCAGTCGGCATGCCAGGCACGCCACCCAGATTCGCTTCAACCCCCTCCTCGCGCACCACCGCCCGGGAAGTATAGGCCTGACGCCGTTCGATCCAGCGCCGCAACGCCAGCAAGAGCGCACTGACAAAGCCATACATCACCGTGACGATAAACGCCGATTGCAGCAACGACTGCGGGGCAAAGCTGGAGATCTGTTGCGAGCGGCGCAGCAGTTCCTCATAGGGAATGATGTAGCCCAGCGAGGTGTCCTGGACAATCGCCAGAACCGAACTGATCAACGCCGGCAACATCAGCTTCAGCGCTTGGGGCAAGACCACCCAGATCATCGCCTGGTGCTCGCGCATGCCGATCGACAGCGCCGCCTCGCGCTGACCGCGCCCCAGCGAAAGAATGCCCGCCCGCACCACCTCCGCCGTCATCGCGCTGTGGTGCAGCACCATGCCGAAAACCAGATACCCCAGGGCATGCCAGTTCAGCCCCATCGACGGCAGCAGGATCACCGTAAACAGGATCAACAGCAGCAACGGCACCGCACGAAAACAGCCGATATAGGCCGCCGCCAACGTGCGCAGCCAGAACCGGTTCGACAACCGCGCCAGCGCCAGCGGCAAGGCCAGGCTGAACGCCAGGACCGTGCTGATCGCCGCCGCCAGCAAGGTGGCCATCAGGCCGTCGAACAGGAAGCGAATGGTCCCCGGGTGCAGGAAGATCTGCCAGCGGTTGGCATCGAACTGCCCGCTCGCGTCCAGGCGATGCCCGGCGGCCAGCGCACAGCACACCAGCAGCACCACGCCAATCACCGAGATGATCCGGTTGCGCCTCCTGGCAATCGGCCCCGGCGGCTCGTAAAGCAGGTTCGAAGCGCTCATCGCAACACCGCCATTTTTTGCTCCAGGAAGCGGAAGAACAGGCCCGAAGGCAGGGTCAGCAGGAAATAGGCCGCCATGGCGCCGAGGAACGTGGGTATCGCCAGCGCCGTGTCGAAGTTGATCTTCTGCGCGGTGTAGGTGATGTCCGCAACACCGATCGCCGCGCCGATGGCCGAGGCCTTGATCTGGATGATGAACAGGTTGCCCAGCGGGCCGATCACCGACTGCATGGCTTGCGGCAACACCACCTCGCCGAGGATCTGATCGAAGCGCATGCCGATGCTGCGCGCGGCTTCGATCTGCCCGATCGCCACGGTGTTGATGCCCGCCCGCACCACCTCGCAAATCCACGCCGCGCTGTACAGCCCCAGCACCAGCACCGTGGAGGTGAACAGCGAGTAGATGAAGCCCAACTTGGGCAGGCCGAAGGTGAACAGCAGCAACAGCGCCAGCAGCGGCATCATCCGCATGACTTCGACGTAGGCACTGGCAAACCAGCGAAAGGGTGGCCAGGGGCTCACCCTCATGATCGCCAGGAGCAGCCCGAGCACGATCGCAATGGCGAAGGACAACAGGGTCAGCTCGACGCTTACCGCGATGCCCCCCAGAAAGCGTTCGATATACGACATTTGGTTGTCCTCCGGATCGCTTACTGTTCGATCACTGGCACCTGGGGAGCACCCAGCCCGGACTCCAGGTCCTTGCCGTACAGCTCTTTCCAATGGCCGTTGTCGATCGCCGTGCTCAGCTGACTGTTGATCCAGTTGCGCCAGGCGGTGTCTTCCTTGGTCACGGCAATACCGTAGGGCTCTTCGGTGAACGGCGAGCCGACCACCCGCAGTTTGCCCGGCTGGCGCATGGACTCGCCCACCAGGGTTGCACCGTCGTCGACATAGGCGTCGAAGCGCTTGTCGATCAGCCCTTCGACGCATGCCGAGGCATCGCTGAAGGTCACGATCTTCGCCGTCGGCGCCAGGGGCTTGAGGTTGCGCTCCACGGTGGTGCCGCTCAATACGCAGACGGTCTTGCCATCGAGGTCGGCGGTTTTGTTGATGGAGTGATCATCCGCCCGGACCAGCGAATCCTGCCCGGCGAGGTAATAGGGCCCGGCAAAACCAATGGCCTTTTTACGCTCGTCGGTCACGGTCATGGTGGCGATGACCATGTCGACTCGCTTGTTTTCGACCAGCGGAATGCGGTTCTCCGGCGTGGTGCTGACCCACTCGATGTTGTCCTCGGAACCGGTGAGTTTTTTCGCCAGCATCCGCGCCAGATCCGCCTCGAAGCCTTCGACTTCACCGGTCATGGGGTTTTTCGAGGAGAACATCAGGGTGTTGAGCGAGCTGCCCACCACCAGCTTGCCGCGTTGCTGGATCTTGGCCATGGTCGAATCCGCCGGGAACTGCTCGGCGGTTGCGGCCGATGCCGACGCGGCGAAAATGCAGGAAGCCAGGAGGGAGACGCTGAGGGTTACGAATCGATTGGAACGCATGGTTGATCTCTCTTTTTATTGTGATGTGAGTTGAGTGAATCAGTGGGCAAGCACCTTGGACAGAAACTCCCGGGCACGCTCCGAGCGCGGGGCGCTGAAGAAGGTTTCCGGTGGCGCGCTTTCGACGATGCGGCCGGCGTCCATGAAGATGATCCGGTCGGCGGCAGAACGCGCGAACCCCATCTCATGGGTGACCACCACCATGGTCATGCCGGTGCGAGCCAGGTCGACCATGACCTTGAGCACCTCGTTGACCATTTCCGGGTCGAGGGCGGAGGTCGGTTCATCGAACAACATCACACTGGGCTTCATCGCCAGCGAGCGAGCCAACGCCACGCGCTGCTGCTGACCGCCGGACAGCTCGGCCGGATACGCCTTGCCCTTGTGCCCCAGGCCGACCTGCTCGAGCAGTTGCTGCGCCCAGGCATCAGCGTCCGCGCCGCGCATGCCCAGGACCTTGCGCGGTCCCATGGCGACGTTCTGCAGGGCGGTGCGATGGGAAAACAGGTTGAAACTCTGGAACACCATGCCCACCTTGGCGCGCATCTTGGCCAAGGCTCCGCCCTCTTCCGGCAGGCGTTCGCCGTGCAGGTAAATTTCGCCGCTGGTGACGGTCTCCAGGCGGTTGATGCAGCGGCACAGGGTCGACTTGCCGGAGCCGGAAGGACCGATGATCACCACCACTTCGCCGGGCTGGACCTCAAGATCGACGTCGAACAGCACTTGCTGGCTGGCGAAGAACTTGTTCACCGCACGCAACGAAATGGCGGACGTCGGCTGATGCTGGGTTTGCGTCGATTGCATGGTTTCTGACCTGCCCCTGGCTAGACGAATTTCAATTGCACCGTGGCTTTCAACTGGCCCACCGTCGAGCCGTTATAACTTTTGAGCAATGGATCGGCCCAGGGTGCCAACAGCGGACTGTCGCTGTCCTGCTCCAGCACGCCCAGTTGCTTGAGCACGGCAATGGTCACGGCGAACACGCTGGGGAAATCGCCATCGCTGACCTTGACCGCCACCCCCAGGCCGCGGCTGCGGATGCCCACGGTCTGCACGCCGTCGGCACCGGTTTTCGCCACCCAGTCGCCATTCGACGAGAGCGTGATGCCCAGGTCGCTGCGACCGGTGCCCGAGACCATTTCCGGATGGCTGCGCATGGCGTCGAACAGCCGTGTCAAAACCGGGTCGAGGCTTGCGTCGCCACCCCCGTCACCGCTGGCCAGGCGCGCCCACAGCAAAGCCAAACGTGACAGCGGCATGCCCAGGTTGGGCGCGTTACAGCCGTCAATGCCGGTCCAGAGTTGATTTTCCGCCACCCCCGTCAGCGACGAGACGACACGCTGGATGTCGCGCTGCAGCGGGTGTTCCGGGCGCAGGTAGGATTCGCTGGATAACCCATGGAGGCGGCAATAGGCGAGAAAGCCGCTGTGTTTGCCCGAGCAGTTATGGTGACGTTGGTCGTAGCGAAAGCCCTGGGGCGGCAGATTGTCGGCGCTGTAGACATCCGGCAGGTGGCAGCCGCAACCCAGGTCGGTGGAGGTGTGCTGGATTTTACTGAGCATGCCGCTGACGGCATTCACATGGTTGGCTTCCCCCGAATGGCTGGCACACATCACCGCCACTTGTTCGTCGCAGAAGCCGAAGTGCTCCACGCCGCCGTCGCGGACAAAAGGGACGGCCTGAAACGGCTTGAGGGTGGAACGGGAAAACATCATGCAGGCAGGGTCGCCGGCATAGGCCAACAGCACCCCTTCGTTATCGACGACGGCGACCGAGCCCCAATGGATGCGCTCCACGTGGTTGTTTCGGGTGGCAACAGCTAATGGAACATGCGCGGGAAAATCCATGATGATCTCGATACTCCAATGAGCAGCCCCAAAGATCGGCGATGCTCGGGGATGAATAGATGGCCGGAAGTCAGGAACGAGGTGCGCACTTCTATCGAATTTGAGTCTATATTCTGGCAAATACTGATGGAATATCGCGATACAGAATTCGGTTTTGCACCCAGCGCAAAGGCATTCAGCTAAAACATGACAACTGAAACGACACGAATCGATCACCTGGGGGTCATGCGGGCCTTGGTCAAAGTGGTTGAACTGGGCACTTTCTCGGCGGCGGCCAGGGAGATGCACGTCTCCCCGTCGACCCTGACCCGGATGATCTCGGCGCTGGAAAAGTCCCTGAACACCACCCTGCTGCATCGCACCACGCACATCGTCGCCCTCACCGAAGCGGGCCAGCTCTATCACGCCCGCGCCCTGTCGATGATTGCCGACCTGGACGACACCTTGCGCGTGGTCAGCGACCTGAACCTGGCCCCCAGCGGGCCGTTGCGGGTCAATTCACCGGTGGCGTTCGGCCGGCGCTTTCTCGCGCCGCTGATTGCGCCCTTTCTGCAGATGTACCCGGGCATCCAGATGGACCTGCGGCTGACCGACAACCACAACGACATGATCATCGGTGGTTTCGACCTGGACATTCATGAGGGGGAAAATCATCTGGAGAACCTGATCGCCTACCCGATCAGTCGCAACGATTCACTGCTGTGCGCCACCCCCGAATACCTGGCGCGCTGCGGCCACCCCGCCACCCCTGCCGACCTCAGTGCGCACAATTGCCTGATCTACCTGCACCCCGACAGCGACCCCCATTGGTACTTCACCCAGGGCGAGGTCAAGCACTCGATTTTCCCCAAGGGCAACCTGCAGTCGGACAATTCCGAACTGCTGCTGGAAGCGGCCTGTGGTGGGCTGGGTATTGCGGAGTTTGAGATCTGGCTGGTGCGGGATTTGTTGCTGAGTGGGGAATTGCAGATTGTGCTGCCGGACTATCGATTCGTTAACTCGCTGACCGGCAGGCAGATCTACATGGCGTATCTGCCCAATCGACGGTATTCCACCAAGGTCCGGGTGTTGCGGGAGTTTCTGGAGGCTCGCCTGAAGGGTATTGGAGAATTGCCGCCTGAGCTGTTCCAGCCGGACGACCAAAGCCCCGCCACCCCTCTGTAGCCACTGGCGAAACCCGGTGCGGCGAGGGAGCTTGCTCCTGCTGGCTTGCAAAGCAAGCCCAATACCTGCCAATGCGGTCTACCTGAAAGACCGGGCACTCAGGTTTTGCGACTGCTTCGCAGCCGAGCGGGAGCAAGCTCCCTCGCCACAAGTGCGTGGCCTGTCGTTATTTGCCTTCCCGACTGAACGCCGCCACTTCCTGCACCAGCCCTTGAGCCGCCAACATCACCAATTCCCGGCCTTTTTCCGGTGTGGCCAGTGCCGGGTCGGAGCCCATGCGGCCGTCCGGGTGGCGGGCGCGGAAATCGGCGGCTTCGCGGATCGGGCCCCAAGGGGCGATCTGCGGCGAGTAGTCGGCGGTCTTGATCGAATCCGGATAGGCCCATTGAGTGACGGCGATCTCCGAGGGCGTCGCATGCACGCCGTGGCCGGTGGGAAACTGCGCTTTCGCCAGCTCGTTCACGCCTTCCAGGTCCCACCAGTTGCACAGTTTCAAGGCAAACCCGGCCGGGCGTCGGGCGAAGCTGGCTTCGGCGTAGAGCTCCGAAAAGGCCGCCTCGATCGAGGCCACGTTGCCGCCGTGGCCATTGAGAAACAGGATCTTCTCGAAGCCATGGGCCGCCAACGAGCGCACCCAGTCGCCAATCGCCGCGATGAACGTCGAAGGCCGCAGGGAAATGGTGCCGGGAAAGCCCAAGTGGTGTTGCGCCATGCCGATGTTGAAGGTCGGCGCAATCAGGATGTCGGCGTTTTTCTGCGCTTGACCGGCAATGATCTCCGGGCACATCCAGTCGGTGCCCAACAGGCCGGTCGGGCCATGTTGCTCGTTGGAGCCAATGGGAATCACGATGGTGCGACTGCGTTGCAGGTAATGTTCGATCTCGGCCCAGGTGGACATGTATAGCAGCATGGGAGTGCTCTCTTTCAGGGGTTCTCGCGGAGCAGATGCCTGCATCCGGCGTTTCTGTAGGTGCGAGCATACTCGCGATGGTGGTTAACGATAATGCGGGTCGTCCGGTATCCCGTGTCGTTTTTGCGTGCATCGCGAGCAAGCCCGCTCCCACACTGGATCTGCGGTGAACGCACATTC
>NZ_LYVP01000182.1 GCF_001984065.1 Pseudomonas sp. KK4 | reverse complement strand
CTGGTGCTGAACGCCAACGGCACCTACACCTACACCCTCAACACCAGCGACGCCGATTTCAAAGCGTTGCACGGCGGCGGCAACGGCACCGAAACCTTTACCTACACCCTGACCGATGCAGACGGCGACACCAGCACCGCTAACCTGGTGCTGAACATCCACAACAACGATGACGGCGTGTACCTCAACGGCCTCGACGTGTCGGGCGGCGAGCTGACCGTCTACGAGAAAAACCTCAGCGACGGCACCAGCCCCAACCCGTCGGCGCTGACCCAAAGCGGCACCTTCACCGTCACGGCGCTGGATGGCCTGCAGACGTTGACCGTCGGCGGCATCACTCTGGTCAGTGGCGGCGTGGCTGCCGGCTTCCCGCAATCGGTCACTACGCCGCTGGGCAGCACCCTGACCATCACCGGCTACAACCCGACTACCGGCGTGGTCAGCTACAGCTACACCCTCAACGACAACGAAGCGCACCCGAACGCCAACGGCGCCAACAGCATCACTGAAAACTTCAACGTGGTGGCCACCGACACCGATGGCAGCTCCGCCACCGGGCAGATCAACGTCAATATCGTCGACGACTTGCCGACCGCCAAACCTGACGCTGATTCCGTGCAGGAAGGCGGCACCGTCAGCGGCAACGTGCTGGACAACGACATCGGCGGCGCCGACGGCCCGGCCGCCAGTGGCGCAGTGGTGGGCGTGCGCGCCGGTGGCGATACTTCGACCTCGGCCATTGGCGGCCTCAACAGTCAGATCAACGGCAGCTACGGCTACCTGACCCTCGATGCCCAAGGCAACGCGATCTATCACAGCAACCCGAACGCAGTGAGCGGCCCCGGTGCGACCGATGTCTTCACCTACACCGTGCGCGATGCCGATGGCGATGAAAGCACCACCACCATCACCATCGACGTGTACAACAGCTGCCTCAAAGCCGTCAGCGACACCGACGTGACGGTCTACGAAAAAGCCCTGGACCTGAGCAAGGACGGCCAGGACCTGGCCGCCGGCACCGTCACCGGCAGTCAGCCGGGCAGCACCGGCGAGACCGCCAGCGGTACCCTGGTCGGCTCGGTGACCGGAGCGGTCGGTGCGATCACCTACGCCCTGGTCGGCAGCGCCACCGGGGCCTATGGGCAAATCCAGCTCAACCCCAACGGCACCTACACCTACACCCTGACTTCACCGCCGAGCACCACGCCCCATGCCAATGACGGCGCCAACGTCATGCATGAAAGCTTCACCTATCAGGCGACGGATTCGTTGGGCAACATCGTCACCAGCACCATAGTGGTCAACATCGTCGATGACGTGCCCAAGGCGATGAACGACAGCAATGCCAACACCGCCTCCGAATCGCTGCTGACCCTCAATGGCAGCGTGCTGACCAACGACGTGCAAGGCGCCGATACCGTGGCAACCGGCCCCAACAGCGGCCCGATCACCCCCGGCACCTTCGTCGGCACCTACGGCACCCTGGTGCTGAACGCCAACGGCACCTACACCTACACCCTCAACACCAGCGATGCCGATTTCAAAGCCCTGCACGGCGGTGGCAACGGCACCGAGACCTTCACCTACACCCTGACCGATGCCGACGGCGACACCAGCACCGCCAACCTGGTGCTGAACATCCACAACAACGACGACGGCGTGACCCTCAGTGGCCTCGATGTGTACGGCGGCGAACTGACCGTCTACGAGAAAAACCTCAGCGACGGCACCAGCCCCAACCCGTCGGCCCTGACCCAGAGCGGCACCTTCACCGTCACTGCACTCGATGGCCTGCAAACCTTGACCGTGGGCGGTATCACCCTGGTCAGCGGCGGCGTGGCCGCCGGTTTCCCGCAAACCATCACCACGCCGTTGGGCAGCACCTTGACCATCACCGGCTACAACCCGACCACCGGTGTGGTCAGCTACAGCTACACCCTCAACGACAACGAAGCGCACCCGAACGCCAACGGCGCCAACAGCATCACTGAAAACTTCAACGTGGTGGCCACCGACACCGATGGCAGCTCCGCCACCGGGCAGATCAACGTCAACATCGTCGATGACTTGCCAACCGCCAAAGCCGACACCGCCTCGGTGACCGAGGGCGGCACTGTCAGCGGCAATGTGCTGGACAACGACATCGGCGGCGCCGATGGCCTGGCGGCGATCGTCGGCGTGCGTGCCGGCAGCAATACCTCGACGCCAGCCGTGGGCGGGCTCAACACCCAGATCAACGGCACCTACGGCTACCTGACCCTGGATGCCAACGGCAACGCGGTCTATCACAGCAACCCCAACTCGGTGGGCGAACCGGGCGCGACCGACACCTTCACCTACACCGTGCGCGACGCCGACGGCGATCAAAGCACCACCACCATCACCATCGATGTCTGCAACAGCAACATCAAGGCTGTCGTCGACACCGACGCGACGGTCTACGAAAAAGCCCTGGACCTGAGCAAGGACGGCCAGGACCTGGCGGCCGGTACCGTCACCGGCAGCGAGCCGGGCAACACTGGGGAAACCGCCACTGGCACCCTGGTCGGCTCGGTCACCGGTGCCTCCGGCGCGGTCACCTACACCTTGGTCGGCAGCGCCACCGGGACCTACGGGCAGATCCTGCTCAACCCCAACGGCACCTACACCTACACCCTGACCTCGGCGCCGAAAACCTCGCCGGGTGCCAACGATGGCGCCAACACCCTGAGCGAAACCTTCACCTACAAAGCCACCGATGCCCTGGGCAACAGCACCACCAGCACCATCGTGGTCAACATCGTCGATGACGTGCCCAAGGCCGTGGCTTCGGAACGCTCGGTGGCGGCGGTGGAGATCGACTCCAACCTGCTGCTGGTGATCGACGTGTCCGGCAGTATGGCCGACGCTTCAGGCGTATCCGGCCTGTCGCGGCTGGATCTGGCCAAACAGGCGATCAGCGCGCTGCTGGACAAGTACGACGACCTGGGCGATGTCAAAGTGCAGATCGTGACGTTCAGCAGCAACGCCACCGACAAGACTTCGGTGTGGGTGGACGTGGCAACGGCCAAATCGATCATCGCCGGCCTGACGGCCGGTGGCGGCACCAACTACGATGCCGCGGTAGCGGTGGCCCAGAGTGCCTTCGACACCAGCGGCAAACTGACGGGGGCGCAGAACGTCGGCTACTTCTTCTCCGACGGCAAACCCAACGAGGGCTCCATCGGCGGCGGGGACGAGACGGCCTGGAAAAACTTCCTTACCGATAACCAGATCAACAACTACGCGATCGGCCTGGGCAACGGCGTCGACAACGCCTCCCTCAATCCTCTGGCCTATAACGGCACCGGTGCGGGCACCGACACCAATGCAGTGATCGTGACTGATCTGGGCCAGCTCAACTCGGTACTCTCGGGCACCGTGATGGGCGCACCGGTGACCGGGTCGCTGCTGGGCGAGGGCGGTACGTTCGGCGCCGATGGCGGCTTCATCAAGACCATCACCGTCGATGGCACCACCTACACTTACGATCCAAAGGGCAACAGCAACCAGGGTTCGCTGAATTTCAGCGGCGGCGTCAACCATGGCACTTTCAACACCACCAACAACACCCTGAGCATCGCCACCAACAACAAAGGCACCCTGGTGGTGAACCTCGATACCGGCGACTACAGCTACGTTTCCCAAAAGGCCACGGCGGTGGTGATCACCGAAAACATCGGCTTCACCGTCAGCGACAATGACGGCGATCTGGCCAGTTCCACCCTGGTGGTCAAGGTCGTTCCGAACACGGCGCCAGTGGCGGTCGATGACCACATCATCACCAACGTACTCTCCAATAGCGTGGCAGTGCCGGGGGATGTGCTGCTGGCCAACGACAGCGATCCCGATGGCGATCCGCTCAAGGCGTCGCCGACCACCTTCAACACCGGTTGGGCCAGCAAATCCGCCGATTTCACTGGCACCGGGGCCATCAATTTCTCCGGCAGCGGCGTCAAACCGGAAAACCAGAACCTGGCCAACGTGCGCGGCGCCTTCAGCGCCAACACGGCAAGCATGACCGCGATGCTGGTGATCAGTGGCTATCTGGGCGTGGTCACGGCGGCCAATACCAATGATGAGGACCGCATCACCGTCAACCTCAAACAGGGCGAAACCCTCAACCTGGACCACAACCTGGCCGCTGGCCACATCACCATGGAGTACTCGGTCAACGGCGGCAGCTGGATCAGCATCGGCGATGGCCAGACCATCACCGCAGCGACCGATGGCGTGTACCAGATCCACATCACCAACATCACCAATACCTCGGGCAACAGCGTCAATGGGGCAGAGGGCTATCAGCTGACCATGAAGCTCGATTACTCCGGGGCCCATGACCTCACCCCGGATTACCACGGCACCTACACCGCCAGCGATGACCATGGCGGCAGCAGCAGCGCCAACGTGAGCATCACCTACCAGGACGGCCACACCCTCACCGGTACCGCCGGCGACGACACCCTGGTGGCGGGCAACGGCGACAACATCCTCAATGCCGGCGACGGCAATGACATCCTCACCGCAGGCACCGGCAACAACGAGCTGCACGGCGGTGCCGGCAATGACTTGCTGTACAGCGGCATCGGCAACGATCTGCTCGACGGCGGTATCGGCAACGATACCGCCAGCTACGCCCATGCCACGGCGGGTGTCACGGTCAACCTGAGCGTGAGCGGGCCGCAGAACACGGGTGGCGCCGGCACCGACACCCTGACGGGCATCGAAAACCTGGTGGGCTCGAACTTCAACGACAACCTGACCGGGGATAACAACAGCAACATCATCACCGGCGGCCTGGGCAACGATGTGCTCAACGGCGGGGGTGGCGACGACTTCCTGATCGGCGGCCTGGGCAACAACACCCTGACCGGCGGCAGCGGCGCCGACACCTTCCAGTGGCTCAAGGGCAACAGCGGCCATGACGTGATCACCGACTTCACCCCGGGCACCGATAAGCTTGACCTGTCGCAACTGCTGCAAGGGGAGAACAGCACCGCGGCGTCCCTGGATGACTACCTGCACTTCACCGTCAGTGGCAGCGGCGCCTCAACGGTGACCAGCATCGACGTCAGCGCCATGGCCGGCGCGGCGCCGAACCAGACCATCGACCTGGCCGGCGTCAACCTGGCCAGCCATTACGGTGTAACCCCGGGGGCGGGCGGGGTGGTGTCCGGCGCGGATTCAGCGACGATCATCAACGGCATGCTCAATGATCATTCGTTGAAGGTGGATACGGTCTGATCCCTTTGCAGGCGCGGGCCTGCTCGCGATAGCGGTCGTTCAGTCAGCCTCTGTGTTGAAGGTACCGACGTCATCGCGAGCAGGCTCGCTCCCACATGATCGGTGAAGTCCGCCGGTGTTGTGACTTCCCCCCGATCCCCTGTGGGAGCGGGCTTGCATCGCGATGGCACCAGCCCATTCACCTCGAATTCACCTTCGTTACCCCGCATCGCATGAAGATGTGCAAAATTGGCAAAACGAAATGCACCCCGTGCATGCTGTTCACCAATCGAGCGTTTCTTCGTGGTACCTGGCAATGAAAAATCTGGATCTGAACCTGCTGCGGGTTTTCGACGCGGTCATGCGCGAGAGGAACGTGCTTCGCGCCGGTGACGCGATCAGCCTCAGCCCGTCCGCCGTCAGTCATGCCCTCTCGCGTCTGCGCGCGTTGCTCAAGGATGAGTTGTTCGTGCGCACCGCCGCCGGCATGGTGCCCACGGTCCGCGCACTGGAAATGGCGCCGCTGGTGCGCGACGCGCTGGTGACGATCGAGCGCGCCTTCGGGCCTGAACAATTCCACCCCGCCAGCACCGACCGGCAGTTCTGCATCGCCGCCACCGACTACATCACCGCCGTGGTGCTGCCGCATGTCCTGCGGGCGGTATCAGAGCAAGCGCCCAACGCCAGCGTCACCATTCTGCCGGCCAGTCGCCTCGACCTGACCACGCAGATCGATGTCGGTCGCGTGGACGTTGCCCTGGGTTCGTTTTTCAGCGTGCCCCATCGATTGCGTGAACAGGTGCTGTTTCACGCGCGCGACGTGCTGGTGGTCGCACCCGGTCACGCTTTGGCCGGCCGCGAGATCAGCCTGGAGGATCTCGGCAGATTGCCCTTGCTGGTGGTCTCCACCGGTAACACCGACGATGGCCTGCTGTCCGAGCGCGGGCTGTCGCGGCGGGCGGAAATGTTCGACCGCGCGACCTTGAATGCAGCCCTCAATGCCATCGGCAAATCCCCGGACATCAAGCTGGTGCAACCGCATTTTCTCGCCATTCCCACCCTGTTGGCCGGCACCGAGATGGCCGCGATCGTGCCGGCCACCCTGGCCGCCATGTTCCGCCAGGCAGGCACGGCCCACGTCTCGGAACTGCCCTGGCCCCCTGCGCCGCGTCCTGCGCATATGGTCTGGCATGAGCGGCACAGCCACGATCCGGGCCATGCATGGCTGCGCGACCTGCTGGCCAAAGCGGCGCTGAAGGCGGCGCAGATGGACGTGTAGCCCAGTGCACCCCATGCATTTTCATATGATGAACATTGCACTTCAGCCCGGCTGCCCGGGCCGGTAGCGTAGGGGGCATCATTCGCACACGTACTGACCTGTCGCAGAGGCGCAAAACCATGGCAATCAATGACAGTGACGCCATCAACATCCCCGACAGCCAACTGGCCCGCGACGTGACGCAGTTGATTCGCGACACCGAAAGCCAGTTGCTGTTTTCCCATTCGACCCGGGTCTATTTCTGGGGCGCGTTGATTGGTCGGCAGAAAGGGCTGATTTTCGATCCGGAGCTGTTGTACGCGGCGTCGATGTTCCACGACATCGGCCTCACCTCGACTTATCAACAGAGCCAGCTTCGTTTCGAAGTGGACGGCGCCAATGCCGCACGGGATTTCCTGCGCAGTCGCGGGATTGGTGAGAGGGATGTGGAGAAGGTCTGGAATGCCATTGCCCTGCACACCACGCCGGGGATTCCCGAACACATGCAGGCCGAGATCGCTCTGGTCCAGGCCGGGGCGGGCATGGACGTGGCCGGGCGTGGTTTCGAACAGTTCAGCGACGGGCAACGGCAGTCCGTGATTGCCGCGTACCCACGAGAAGCCGATTTCGCCCACCAGATGATCGACGCGTTTTATCACGGCATGAAGCACCGTCCGGCGAGTACCTTCGGCACCTTCAACGATGACTTCCTCGCGTTCAAGGACCCGACCTTCGAGCGCACGAATCTGTGCAGCATCATCCTGTGCTCGCATTGGGAACACTCTTGATGCCGTTCCGAAGATCCCCTTGTGGGAGCGGGCTTGCTCGCGAAAGCG
>NZ_LYVP01000181.1 GCF_001984065.1 Pseudomonas sp. KK4 | reverse complement strand
AAAGGGCAAGGGTTTGATCGGCGCCTGGGCCCGCAAGCGGCCGATGTCGGACACGGCGCGATGGCTCTGACAGGCGATGATTTCCGCGGCGGCAGCGCCACACATCCGGCCCTGGCAGCGACCCATGCCGACCCGGCAATGGGCCTTGACCCGATTGATTTCCCAATGCCCCTCGCGCACCACCTGACGAATGTCGCCGGCGCGGACTTCTTCGCAACGGCAGACCGTCACGTCATCGGCGACAGTGGCGGCCCAACCCTCGGGGAAGGCAAAGGCCCGCTCCAGGCCCTGGCGAAAGTCGCCGATGCGTTGCAGTGCCTGTTCCAGTTGCGCGGGGCGTTGCGGCGGGATCAGGTAGCCGATGTCTTCGAGCAAGGCCAACGCGGCGCGTTCGCCGGCCATTTCCGCGGCGTCGGCGCCCATGATCCCGGCGCCGTCACCGGCCAGGTAGACCTCGGCGACGCTGCTGCGTCCGGCCCGGTCCCGTTGCGGCAGCCAGGCGCGATTGAGTGGGTTCCAGGCAAAGTCGCAGCCCAAAAGGTCGGCCAGTTGGGTTTCGCTGCGCAGGCCGTGGGCGAAGGCGACGGCGTCGCAGTCCAGGCGATGTTCGCCCTTGGCATCGGACCAGGTCAGCGCCTGCACGCGGTCCGGGCCTTCGACGCGATTGAGGGTTGCGCCTTGCTGGACCGGGATGCCGTGGGCGGTGAGCCAGCCACGGTAATAGATGCCTTTGGCCAACGTGGCCGGTTGCGACAAAAGGCCGGGCAGGGCGCGGGCCTGGGCGCTGAAGGGCGAGCTGTCGAGCACCGCCAGCACGTTCGCTCCGGCCTTGGCGTACTGATAGGCGACCAGATACAACAACGGACCGCTGCCGGCAAACACCACCCGTTCGCCGATGGCGCAGCCCTGGAACTTCAGGGCGATCTGCGCCGCGCCGAGGCTGTAGACGCCGGGCAAGGTCCAGCCCGGTACCGGCAGAATGCGGTCGGTGGCGCCGGTGGCGACGATCACCCGGGAAAACTCCAGGCGCGCGGCGCGACCGTCATGCAAGGTGTCGAGGGCACCGTCCTCGGCGTTCCACACCAGCGTTTCGGGGCGGTAATCGAGTTGTTCGCGCAACGCGTCAATGGTCCGGTGCAGCGCCTTGGCCTTGCCGGCCTCAAAGCCATACAACTTGACCGGCGAGCGCTTGAAGTTGGCCGGCTGACGCCGATAGATCTGGCCGCCACCGTGCGCCGCCTCATCCAGCAGCACGGGTCGCACACCATGGGCGACCAACGTCTGCGCCGCACGAATACCGGCAGGACCGGCGCCGATGATGACCACAGGCTTCATGCGCACCTCGGCTGTTGTGTGTGGATGAAACGCGTATGGGCGTTCATAGGCTGCGCCCCGGCTCGCGATTGATCTGCTGCCCGGCTTCGAGCAGGGTCGAGCAGGCGCGCACGCGGCGGCCGTCGCCCAGGCGTACCCAGCAGTCCTGGCAGGCGCCCATCAGGCAGAACCCGGCGCGGGGTTCGGCGCTGAAGTCGCTGCCGCGCAGGTGGTCGCTGCAGGTCAGCACCGCCGTCAGTACGGTGTCGCCGAGCAGGCCGCTGGCCGGTTGGCCATCGAGGGTAAAGTCCAGGGCCGGGCGGTCGCCTTCGGCCAGTCGTTTCAGCAGAGCCATGGCGCCCTCATTGTTTGCCCACCAGGACTCGATCCAGGCCATACACCCGGTCGAGCAGAATCATGGTCACGGCCGTCAGCGCAATCACCAGTGCCGACACCGCCGCCATCATCGGATCGATGGATTCGGTGGCGTACACATACATGCGCACCGGCAAGGTTTGCGTGGCCGGCGAGGTGACGAAGATCGACAGCGTCACCTCGTCGAAACTGTTGATGAACGCCAGCAGCCAGCCACCGGCGACTCCCGGCAGAATCATCGGCAGGGTGATCTGGCGGAACAGCGTGAAGCGCCCGGCCCCCAGGGATTGCGCCGCGTGTTCGGCACTGCGATCCAGACCGATGGCCGACGCCAGTACCAGCCGCAGCACGTAGGGCGTGATCACCAGCACATGGGCGAAGATCAGCCAGGCGAAGCTGCCGTTGACCCCCAACAGGGCGAACAACCGCAGCAACGCCACCCCCAGCACCAGGTGCGGAATGATGATCGGCGACAGAAACAGGCCGTTGAGAAAATCCCGGCCGGGAAACTCGAAGCGGGTGATCGCCAGCGCCGCCGGCACCGCAATCAAGGTCGCCAGGCTGGCCGCACTGAACGCCAGGATCAGGCTGTTGTAGAACGCATCGACAAAGTCGGCGCGCTCGAACACCGCACGGAACCAGCGCAGGGAAAATTCGGTGGTCGGCAGGCTCAGGGTGTTTTCCGGGGTGAAGGCCACGAGGCACACCACCACCAGCGGCGCGAGCATGAACAGCACCACCAACGTGTGAAACAACAGGGCGAAAGGACCGTTCCTGGACATGGCGGATTATCCCAATGACTTCTTGTAGCGGCCTTCGATCATGCGGTTCCACGACAGCATGATCAGCAGGTTGATGAGCAACAGGGCGACGGCGATCGCAGCACCCATGGGCCAGTTGAGCTCCGACAGGTACTGGTCGTAGATCAGCGTGGCGACCATCTTCAGGCGACGCCCGCCGAGCAGGCCGGGAATAGCGAAGGAGCTGGCGGCCAGGCCGAAGACGATCAGGGTTCCGGACAGAATTCCCGGCATGACCTGCGGCAGCACCACTTGGCGAATCACCGTGAAGTGGCTGGCACCCAGGGACAGCGCGGCTTGTTCGGCGGCCGGGTCGAGCTTTTGCAGCGAGGTCCACACTGGAATGATCATGAACGGCAGCATCACGTGCACCAGGGCGATCACCACCGCGAACGGCGTGTACAGAAGCTTCATCGGCGAGCCGCCCAAGGCTTGCAGGACCTGGTTGACCAGACCGTCGGCGCCCAGCAGCAGGCTCCAGCCGAAGGCACGCACCACCACCGAAATCAGCAACGGGGTGAGGATCAGGATCAGGAAAATCGAACGCCAGGGCGTGCCCATGCGGCTGAGGATGTAAGCCTCCGGCACGCCGATCAGCACGCAGAGAAACGTGGTCAGTGCGCTGATCCACAGGGTGCGCAGAAAGATCTCGTAGAAGTACGGATCGCCCAGCAGACTGCTGTAGTGCTCGGCGGTAAAGGCGTCACCGTTGATCCCCGAGCTGTAGTCGAAAACGTTGAAGGACAGCACCAGGGTCAGCAGCAGCGGGATCACCAGCAGCCCCACGTACAGCGCCAGGGCCGGTGCCGACAGCCAGTAACCCTGGCGCCCCTGGCGGATGGCGGCCAGCGTACTCATGCCGACACCTCGTCGACGCTCAGCACTCGCAGCAGCGTCGCGTCCCAGTCCAGGCCCACGGCAGTGCCTTCGTTGAGCGGCGCCGAGCCGTCGTTGCGGCGCACCACGCTCAGTTCACCCAGGGTGGTCGACACGCCGTACAGCCATTGGCTGCCGAGAAAGAACCGGCTGCTGACCTTGCCTTGCAAGCGACCTGCACCGGCTTGGCGCAGATCGATTTTTTCCGGGCGCAGGCTCAGCGTCAGTTCGCCGGCGCCGTGGCTGCACACTCGAACCACTCCGGCCGTGTCGCGCTCGCCGGGCAACAGGTTGGCCTTGCCGACGAAACCGGAAATGAACTCGGTGCGCGGGTGTTCGTAGAGGATGTAAGGGGCGTCGATCTGAGTGATGCGCCCGGCCTGCATCACCACCACGCGGTCGCTGATCGACAGCGCTTCAGACTGGTCGTGGGTGACCATCAGCGTGGTGATGCCCACTTCCCGCTGGATGCGGCGGATCTCGAATTGCATCTCTTCGCGCAGGTTGGCGTCGAGGTTGGACAGCGGTTCGTCGAGCAGCAACACCGGTGGCTGGATCACCAGCGCCCGGGCCAGGGCAACCCGCTGACGCTGGCCACCGGACAGTTCCCGAGGGTAGCGCTCGGCGTGCTGGTTGAGGCGCACCAGCTTCAGTACCCGGTCCACCCGCTGCTGGATCTCGGCGTTCGGCACCTTGCGCATGCGCAGGCCGAAGGCGACGTTGTCCTTGACGCTCATGTGCGGGAACAGGGCGTAGCTCTGGAACACCACGCCCAAGCCTCGGCTGGCGGGTTTGGCATGGGTGATGTCGCGACCGTCGAGCACGATGCGCCCGCTGGTGACTTCGACGAAGCCGGCGATCATTTGCAGGGTGGTGGTCTTTCCGCATCCCGAGGGGCCGAGCAGGGAAACGAATTCGCCTTTCTCCACCGAGAGGTCGGTGGCGACCACGGCGTCGATGTCACCGTAGCGTTTGCCGAGTTTTTCAAGTTGCACAAAAGCCATGAGTGCGCCTCCACCTGAGATTGTTATGCGTCGCCCGCAGGCGCGCTTTTTTGTATGGGCAGATACGAAAAAATGTTTCGGGGTGCGTTGGCGCTCGACTGAGGTCGGCTGCCGCTGTTGTTCGAATCGCCCCTGTGGACGCAGATTAGGACGAAGACTAGGATGGGCTCAATGGCCTATTTCACTGAGGCGATGACTATTTTCATTTTTATTCGGTGAGTAAATTTTTTGTCGGAAAAGACTATGTCAGATTCCATTGAGCGGAATGAAAACAAAAATGAAGTCGGTGTCGGCGCGGTCTGCCGGCTGTTTGCCGTGCTGCGTGCCTTGGGCGACACCGTCGAGGGCGGTGAGCGTGTGACGCAATTGGCGCAACGGATCGGTCTGTCGCAACCGACCACGCACCGTTTGCTGCGCAGCCTGATGGACGAGGGCATGGTCGAGCAGGACGGGCGCAGCAAACGCTATCGCCTGAGCCTGGATTTTTTCGCCCTGGCGGCAAGGGCCGGCAACAGCGGCAACCTGCGCGAACTGGTGCGCCCGGCATTGCTGCGGCTGTCGGCGTCTTTGGGAGACTCGCTGTTTCTGCTGGCGCGCAGCGGCTTCGATGCGATTTGCCTGGACCGCAGCGAGGGACCCTTTCCGATCCGCACCTTTACCGGTGACATTGGCGGGCGGGTGGCGCTGGGCGTCGGGCAGGGCAGCCTGGCGATCCTGGCGTTCCTGCCGCAAGAGGAGCGCGACACGGTGATCCACTACAACTTGCCGCGGTTGAAGGATTTCCATCTGTACGACGAGGTGTTCTTGCGCTCGGAAGTCGAGAGCGTGCGCACGCTCGGTTATGCCGGGCGCAACACCGGGGTGTTGCAGGGCATGGCGGGGGTGGCGGTGCCGATTCTCGACCGGGATGGCCGGGCGGTGGCGGCGTTGAGCGTGGCCACGGTGAGTGACCGGCTGGGGCCGGATCGTTTGCCGACGGTGGTGGAGATGCTCAAGCGTGAGGCGGCCCTGATCGGGCCGCGGGTCAATCCGTTCGACCCGTTGCTGCGGCGGCCTTCGCAGGTCTTTGGACAGGGGTGAAAACAGCGCAGATGATCAGAATTGGCTGGTCTGCCTGAGTATCCGCGCCGCCGGCGTATCCGTCGGGCTGACCATTGCATAGTTGTAGCCACCGCCGGACCAATACTCGGCCTGCAGCTCGCCATCACTGCGACTGCCCCTGGGCAGCATGAAATTTCTGGGGCCCGGCGGACGCACGTAAAAGCTGATTTTATGCCCGCTCAAATCTTCGTAGACCACCATGGCCGCCGGCCCCTGCTCAGTGCTGAGCAGGCGCCCGCTCACCGGTTTGAAGCCGGCGCCGGTGAGGTCCGGCAGGCGGTTGGCCTGGGTGAAATAGCGGTCGAGCCAGGCCTGCATGGTGCCATCGTCTGTGGCCTTGTAGTCCGCCGGCAGGATGCCCTGTTCGGCAATCAGGCGATAGGCCTGCAGGGCGTCGGCCATGGGCGCCTGGGCGCTGACGAAGGTCATTTCCCGGGCCTGCCAGCCGCTCAATCCACCCACGCTGACGGCAATCAGCAACACCGCGGCGTTGGCCAGTTGACGTCGGGACTGGCGTTTGAGGCGGCGGCGGATCTGCGCCGGGTCGAGCTCCGGGTTGGCCGGTTGCTGCAAGGCGCCGCTGAGGGCGGCGCGCAGCAGTTGGGCGTCCTGTTGCCAGGCCCGCACTTGTGCACAAACGTGCGGGTGACTGGCCAGAAAAGTCTCCACCAGCTGCCGGTCGGCATCGCTGAGTTGGTGGTCGACGTAAGCGTGCAGGTCACGCTCGGTTGGGGGCATGCTGATCATTTGAGTCTCCGCAGGGCAGGGCGGGTGATTTCGCCATCGCTGAGTTGGCGCAGGGCCTGACGGGCCCGGGACAGGCGGGACATCACGGTGCCGGTGGGGACGTCGAGAATCTCGGCGACCTCTTTGTAACTCAGGCCTTCGACCGACACCCAGAGCAGCAATGCACGCTGTTCGGTGGGCAATCGATCGAAGGCTTCGAGGGTAGATTGGGCGATGACGGTGCGCTCCACCGAGGGCTGCGCATCGTCACCGCCGGTAAAGAATTCGAGCATCCGCGCGTAGCGACGCGAGCGCCGGTGGGCGTCGAGGAACTGGCGATACAAAATCGCGAACAACCAGGCCCGCAAGTCGCCTTCGGGGCGTTTGTCACCCCAACTCGACAACGCGCGCTCCAGGCACGACTGCACCAGATCGTCGGCGCTGCTGGCATTGCGCGTCAGCGATACGGCGAAACGGCGCAACCTGGGAATGATTTCTCGCAGTTGTTCGTCGATATCGTTCATGAAGTGATGTCCAGTCGCTACGCTGTGGACTAGGGAGACGCCCGGCATTGGAGGTTATTCCACGCGCGAAAAAATAAATACGGCGTGTGGGAATAAACCGTTTTGCGGTGCGTCTGGCTTGTTCTTCTTACCTTTGTGGCCGATGGCCCTGGAGTTTTTCATGGTAGATCGCTCATCACCGCCGACCCGGCCGCCCTTGAGTGCCGGCAGCCTGACGTTGCGTCTGGCCGGCATTGCCGTGGTGGTCGCCGCCGTGGCCGGGGCTTTTGCCTACGTCAACGGCACCCTTGACCCACAGCGTCTGACGCCGAAAAAACTGATCAACGTGCTGGAAACCAACAACGGCGTGCATCCAGGATTTCGCCGCAATCACGCCAAGGGCGTGTGCGTGATCGGTCATTTCGAAAGCAGCGGCGAGGCGCGCAGCTATTCCTCCGCCCAGGTCTTCAATGAGCCACGCACGCCGGTGGTCGGTCGTCTGGCCGTGACACCGGGCAATCCTTACGCGCCGGACAGCGCTGCGCCGATCCGCAGCCTGGCGTTGCGCTTCACTCAAGCCAACGGCCAGCAATGGCGCACCGGGATGAACAGCATGCCGGTGTTCCCGGTGGCCACGCCCGAAGCGTTCTACCA
>NZ_LYVP01000180.1 GCF_001984065.1 Pseudomonas sp. KK4 | reverse complement strand
CGATGGCGACTGACACGGCGCCTTCGCGAGCAAGCCCGCTCCCACTGTTGTTTTGTGTATGACTTGAACCCGTTGGGCACTCGGCGCATCTTTATCTTTGTCGCAAAACAAGAATAAGGAACCGTCATGTTCGATATCAGCACGTTCCCCAAAGCCGATGCCGTCCGCCGGGCTGCACAACTGAGTCAAGACGACTACCACCGCCTGTACCGCGAATCCATCGAGCACCCCACGACGTTCTGGGCCGAACAGGCCACGCGTTTTCTCGACTGGAGCAAACCCTGGGACACCGTCCAGCGCTATGACCTGAAGACCGGCGAAGCCAGTTGGTTTGCCGGGGCTGAGTTGAACGTCAGTTACAACTGCATCGACCGCCATCTCGACAAGCGTGGCGAGCAGATCGCGATCATCTGGGAAGGCGACGATCCTGCCGAATCCACTCAGATCACCTACAAGAAACTTCATCACAACGTCTGCCGCCTGGCCAACGTGCTCAAAAGCCGTGGCGTGAAGAAAGGCGACCGCGTGTGTATCTACATGCCGATGATCCCGGAAGCGGCCTACGCCATGCTCGCCTGTACGCGCATCGGCGCGGTGCATTCGGTGGTGTTCGGCGGCTTTTCCCCGGACTCCCTGCGCGATCGCATCCTCGACGCCGACTGCCGCACGGTTATCACCGCCGATGAAGGCGTGCGCGGTGGCAAATTCGTGCCACTGAAACAGAACGTCGACAAGGCACTGCAAAATTGCCCCAACGTCAGCACGGTGGTGGTGGTCGAGCGTACGCAGAACCCGGTCAACTGGGTCGAAGGCCGGGACCTCTGGTATCACCAGGCGTTGCGCGATGTCGACGATCACTGCCCGCCCGAGTCGATGGACGCCGAAGACCCGCTGTTCATCCTCTACACCTCGGGCAGCACCGGTAAACCCAAGGGCGTGCTGCACACCACCGGCGGCTATCTGCTGCAAGCGGCCATGACTTTCAAATACGTGCTGGACTACCGCGACGGCGAAGTCTTCTGGTGCACTGCCGATGTCGGCTGGGTCACCGGTCACAGCTATATCGTCTATGGCCCGCTGGCCAATGGCGCCACCACGCTGATCTTCGAAGGCGTGCCCAGCTATCCGAGTTGCTCGCGCTTCTGGCAGGTGATCGACAAGCACAAGGTCAACATCTTCTACACCGCCCCCACCGCCCTGCGCGCCTTGATGCGAGAAGGTCCGGAACCGCTGAAGGAAACCTCCCGCGCCAGCGTCAGACTGCTTGGTACCGTCGGTGAGCCAATCAACCCGGAAGCCTGGGAATGGTATTTCCACTCGGTAGGCCAAGAGCGTTGCCCGATCGTCGATACCTGGTGGCAGACCGAAACCGGCGGCATCATGCTCAGCCCCCTGGTCAGCGCCCAGCGGATCAAACCGGGCTGCGCCACACAGCCCATGTTCGGTGTGCAACCGGTGCTGCTCGACGAACAGGGCAAGGAAATCAAGGGCGCCGGCAGTGGCGTGCTGGCGATCAAATCCAGTTGGCCGGCGCAGATCCGCAGTGTCTACGGCGACCCGCAACGGATGGTCGACACCTATTTCAAACCTTACCCCGGCTACTACTTCACCGGTGACGGCGCTCGCCGCGACGAGGATGGCGATTACTGGATCACCGGGCGTATCGACGATGTGATCAACGTGTCCGGGCACCGCATCGGTACCGCCGAAGTGGAAAGCGCCCTGGTGCTGCACGACAGCGTCGCCGAAGCCGCCGTGGTCGGTTACCCCCACGACGTCAAGGGTCAGGGCATCTACGCCTTCGTCACGGCCATGAACGGGGTCGATGCCAATGACGATCTGAAGAAGGCGTTGCTGGCACTGGTCAGCAAGGAAATCGGCAGCTTCGCCAAACCGGACATGATCCAGTGGGCGCCGGCCTTGCCGAAAACCCGCTCAGGCAAGATCATGCGGCGCATCCTGCGCAAGATCGCCTGCAACGAACTCGACAGCCTGGGGGATACCTCGACCCTGGCCGACCCGAGCGTGGTGCAGGGCCTGATCGACAAACGCCTGAACCCATAACACCGCATCCCTGTAGGAGCGAGCTCGCTCGCGAAGGGCGTCAACGATAACGCGGACTTCCTGAACATACGCGTTATCGTTAACGTCCATCGCGAGCAAGCTCGCTCCCACAGAAAAGCAAAGAACCGGGACATCATGGAATTCATCCGCACCCGCATCGAAACCCAGATCATGAGCCTGACCGGTCTGTCCCTGGGCAAGCTCGACCTGGAAAACCCCAAGGGCGATCCCGGTCTGTTCGGGCCCGACTCGATCAGCTGGCAGGTGCACGGCGATTTCAGCAGCATGCTCATCGGCGGGATCAGCGCGCTGATGATGCAAGCCCTGCACCCGCTGGCCCTGGCGGGTGTGTGGGACCATTCGAATTTCCGCGAGGACATGCTCGGCCGTTTGCGCCGCACCGGGCAGTTCATTTCCGGCACCACCTTCGGCTCGCGCCAGGACGCCGACTGGCTGATCGAGAAAGTGCGCACCATCCACCTGCAGATCACCGGCACCGCGCCCGATGGCCGGCCTTACGCCGCCAGCGATCCCGAGCTGCTGACCTGGGTGCATGTGGCCGAAGTCAGCCACTTTCTCGCGGCACATTTGCGCTACCGCAATCCGCATTTGTCGGGCGTCGACCAGGACCGTTATTACGCAGAAATCGCCCTGGTCGCCGAACGCCTGGGGGCCCGGGACGTGCCGCGCTCGCGGCAGGAAGTCGCCGAGTATCTTCAGCGAATCCGGCCGCAACTGCTGTGCGACGCGCGCAGCCGCGAAGTGCTGCGCCTGCTGTTGAATGCCCCGTCCCCGAGTCGCCTGGCCAAGCCTTTCGGCGGTTTGATGATGCAGGCCGGGATCGATTTGCTGCCTGATTGGGCCAGTGACATGCTCGGCGTCAGCCAGAGCCCCCTGCAACGCAAACTGATCCGCGCCAGCGTCAATCGCAGCGCACCGATGTTGCGCTGGGCAGTGCGCAACGGTTCGGTACAACGGGCCAAGCGGCGGATGGGGCTGTTGAAATGAAGCGCTAAAAGCTTCGCGAGCAAGCCCGCTCCCACAGTGGATTTCGGCTGCTCAAAAAATATGCGTTCACCTCGGTCCACTGTGGGAGCGGGCTTGCTCGCGAAGGCAGCACCTCGGTTCGATGCCAAGCTGTTAAACTCCCGCGCCAAATTCCCACCTGCAAGGCGCCCAGCATGTCTTCCTTGAATCAGGCGCTGCGCGCCGCCCTTGAAAACCGTCAGGACCTGCTCGCCGAGCTGCACAGTCAGGGCACCGATTGCTATCGCCTGTTCCATGGCAGCCAGGAAGGCGCCGGCGGCCTGACCATCGACCGCTACGGCCCACAACTGATGGTGCAGAGCTTTCACCAGTCGCTGGAACGCGATGCGCTGCTGCAGTTGCACGACATCGTCAATCAGCACCTGGGCCTTGAAACCTTGCTGGTCTACAACGACCGCTCCCGGGGCAACTCGCGCATCGACCGCGAAGACAACGTGTACCGCGCCGACGAAGCCGCCCTGCAGGACTTGGTCGGCCACGAGTGGGGCCTCAATTACCGGGTCCGCGGGCGTCACGCCGGGCAGGATCCGCTGCTGTTCCTCGACCTGCGCAACACCCGCGGCTGGGTCAAGGATCACAGCCAGAACAAAAGCGTGCTCAACCTGTTCGCCTACACCTGTGGCGTCGGTCTGAGCGCTGCGGCCGGCGGCGCCCGGGAAGTGTGCAACCTGGACTTCGCCGAAGGCAACCTGGCAGTGGGCCGGGAAAACGGTCTGCTCAACCCGCAACTGCCGGGCATGGAATTCGTCCAGTCCGATTACTTCCCGGCCATCCGCCAACTGGCCGGTCTGCCCATCAGCCAGCGTCGCGGGCAAAAACTGCCGAGCTACCAGCGCCTGGAGCAACGCCAATACGACCTGGTGTTGCTCGATCCGCCAGCCTGGGCCAAGAGCGCATTCGGCACAGTCGACCTGTTGCGCGACTACCAGAGCCTGCTCAAACCTGCCCTGCTGACCACCGCCGACAACGGCGTGCTGATCTGCTGCAACAACCTGGCAAAAGTCAGCATGGACGACTGGCGCGAACAGGTCCTGCGCTGCGCGCAGAAGGCCGGGCGCCCGGTGCGTGAGTGGACGGTGATGAAACCCGGGGCCGACTTCCCGTCGATGGATCAGCAACCGCCACTGAAAACCCTCATCCTGCAGCTCTGATCGGCGTCAGATAAATCCGAAAAACCTCGTCAGGGCTTTTACTTCGGAACCGGAAACGCGTGCCATACTCCAAGGCACTCCGATTCAGACAGATGAAGCCACGCATGTACAAAGGATTGATTCGCGCCGTCGGCGCCTTGTTGACTGCTCTGGCCCTCTACAGCTTGCTGGGTTTTCTGATTTTGCCCGGCATTGCCTTGCGCATCGCCAACCAGCAACTGGCCAACTACGCCACGACGCCCGCCAAGCTCCAACGAATCGAACTCAACCCGTTCAGCCTCGAAGTCACCCTTTGGGGCCTGAACATCGGCGAGCCGGGCAAGGAGCAGATCGGCTTCGAACGCCTGTACGCCGACCTGAGCCTGGACAGCCTCTGGACCAAGGCGCTGCATCTTTCAAATATCGAGCTGGAAAAGTCCAAGACCGAAATTGTCTTCGGCAAGGACGGCCAGCTCAACCTGCTCGGCCTGTTCAAAATCCCCGCCAGTGAACCGACCCCGGCCGATCCCAATGCCAAACCCTTTCCACTGCGCATCGACAGCATCAAGCTGGCGGGCGGCGCGGTGCATTTCCTCGATGAACGCCCCAGCGAGCCCATCGAATTCCTTTACGACAAGCTCGACTTCGAGCTGAAAAACCTCAGTACCCTGCCCGAAGACAGCGCCGACATGACCCTGGTAGCCGTCGGCCCCAATGGCGGGCAGATCGACTGGACCGGCAACTTCAGCCTCATTCCCATCGCCTCCGAAGGCAAACTGAAGATCACCGACGGCAAGATGAAAGCCTTCTGGCCCTACGTGCGCGACGCGGTGCCATTGGTGCTCGAAGAAGGCATCGTCAGTCTCAGCACCGACTACAAGCTTAACCTGTCCAAGCAGACCGAACTGTTGCTGAGCAACGTCTCGGCCACCATCGCGCCTTTCGCCATCAAGTCCCCGGACGGTCGACAACTGGTCAAGCTCGAACGCCTGGACGTTTCCGACACCACGATCGACCTGGCCAAACAGCAAGTGGTGGTCGGCAAGATCCGCAGCCACAAACTGGAAACCTGGGCCGCGCTGGAAGCCGATGGCCAGCTCGACTGGCAGAAACTGTTCGCCAGCCAACCGTCCAAACCGGCGGCCAAGGCCAATGCCGAACCGCCGAGCACCCCGGCCGCGGCAGATTCGCCGAAAGCCGAACCCGCGCCTGCGGCCAAACCCTGGCAAGTGCTGCTCAACGACGTACAACTGCGCGATTACAAGGTGCACCTTGCAGACCGCAAGGCACAGCCGGTGGTTGAGTTGGAACTGAGCCCGCTGAACCTCGACCTGCAGAAATTCGACAGCCTCAACGGCTCGCCTTTCTTGCTCAAGCTCGATACGGGCGTGGGCAAGCAAGGCAAAATCACGGCCGATGGCGAGGTCAACCTGGCGCCGGTCAGTGCCAGGCTCAATGTCCAGACCAGGGACATCGACCTGCGGGTCGCCCAGTCCTACATCAATCCGTTCATTCGTCTTGAACTGCGCAGCGGCATGCTCGGCAGCGACCTGGCGGTCAATCTGAAAAGCACTGACCCACTGGCCCTCAGCGTCACCGGCCGGGCGCAGGTCGATCAACTGCACACCCTTGACACCCTGAAAACCCGCGACTTCCTCAAGTGGCAGCAAGTGGTGGTCGAGGGCTTGAATTATCAGCACGGCGACAGCCTGTCGATCGACAAGGTCAACCTGCTGCAACCCTACGTGCGCTTCATGATCAACGATGACCGCACCACCAACATCGATGACCTGCTGATTGCGCAACCGCCCGACACCGGCGCCAAAACCGCCGCCGCCAAGCCCGCCAGCAAAGACAAACCGTTGGGCATTCACGTCGGCGGCATTGCCATCAATGACGGCTCGGCCAACTTCGCCGACTTCAGCCTGACCCCCAACTTCGCCACCGCCGTTCAGCAACTCAACGGGCAGATCGGCACCATCGACAGTCGTCAGGCGAAACCGGCCAGCGTCGACGTCAAGGGCAAGGTCGACCGCTATGCACCGGTGACCATCAAGGGCGCGGTCAACCCGTTCGATCCGATGGCCAGCCTCGACATCGCCACCAGTTTCAAACGGGTGGAACTGACCACCCTGACCCCCTACTCCGGCAAGTTCGCCGGTTACCGCATCCGCAAGGGCCGGCTGAATCTGGACCTGCACTACAAGATCACCAAGGGGCAATTGCAGGCCGAAAACAAAGTGGTGGTCGAGCAACTGCAACTGGGTGAAAAAGTCGACAGCCCGGACGCCGTCAGCCTGCCGCTGAAACTGGCGATTGCCTTGCTCAAGGACGTCGACGGCAAGATTTCCATCGAACTGCCGGTGTCCGGTGACCTGAACAACCCGCAGTTCAGCGTGATGCCGATCGTCTGGCAGACCCTGCGCAACCTGATCGTCAAGGCTGCCGCCGCGCCGTTCAAACTCATCGGCGGGCTGGTGTCCGGTGGTGGGTCCGAAGACTTGGGCACTGTGGCTTTCGCACCCGGTTCCAGCGAGCTGAGCAAGGACGCCGAAGCGGCGCTGGTCAAGCTGTCCCAGGCGCTCAAGGAACGCCCGGCCCTGCGCCTGGAAATCGAAGGGACTGCGGCCAAGAGCAGCGACGGCCCGCTGATCGCGGAGCAACGCCTGGAACGGGAATATCAGTACAACTACTACAAGATGCTCCAGCGTCGCGGCGAGAAAGTGCCCGCCAAGGCTGCGTTGCTGGAAGTGCCAGACAATGAGAAAGGCCCGCTGCTGGAAGGGATCTACCGCACCCGCCTGAAGACCCAGCCGCCCGCCGAATGGAAAGACCTGGGCAAGGAAGAACGCATCGCAAAAATGCGTGCCGACGTGATCCAGTTCTGGAGCTCCAGTGAAGTGCTGTTGCGTGAGTTGGGCCAGGAACGTGCCAGCAGCATCAAGGATTACCTGGTGGACAAGGCGCAGCTTGCCGATGATCGCGTGTACTTCATCGATGCACAGTTGGGCGAAGCGGAAAAAGACGGCAAGGTCGTGACCCCCCTGCATCTGGACGCTGAATGATGGTTAACCGACTGATACTCGCCCTCACCCTGGCCATGGCTGCAAGCCAGGCTTGGGCGGCAGACACGTTGCGCTGTGGCAGCCAGTTGGTCAGCGTCGGCGACCGCTCCAGTGAAGTGCTGCACAAGTGTGGCGAACCGGTCAGCCGCGACCTGCTGGGCTACAAGCGCAGCGCCAACCGACGGGAAGAGTTCCAGGTGGAGGAATGGACCTACGGGCCCAATGGCGGGATGTATCAATACTTGCGGTTCGAGGGCAATCGCTTGAGACAGATCACCAGCAAGCGCGGTGATTAGGACTGCACAGGAACAAAATGTGGGAGCGGGCTTGCTCGCGAAGGCGGAGTGTCAGTCACTGAAGATGTTGACCGATACAC
>NZ_LYVP01000179.1 GCF_001984065.1 Pseudomonas sp. KK4 | reverse complement strand
GCCCAGATACAAACCTGCGGTGAACTGTGAAGGCCGTCTGGCACCCTACACACCGTCAAGGGGACAACAATGAGCACGCTCCAGCCTGAAACCGCCCTGCCTTCCGAACCCGTCAATCGCCTGCGCGTCGAGCAGTACACCCACGGCATCATCGGCCCGAGCCAGCCGATGCTTGGCCCGCTGGCCGATGGCGGCACCCTGATCACCGGCACGCCGCCGGGCTGCTGGGGGCCAATGATCACCCCGGCGTTCGAGGGCGGCCATGAAGTGACGCAACCGGTGCACGTAGTCGGCGCCGAGATCGGCGATGCCGTCGCGATCAAGATCAAGCGCATGCGCGTGACCTCGCTGGCGACTTCGTCCGGGGTCATGGCCTTCGTCGAGGGCCGCTACAACGGCGATCCGTTCGTCTCCAAGTTCTGCTCCAAGTGCGGCACCGAACACCCGGCCAGCCATGTCGAAGGCATCGGCGAAGACTCGATTCGCTGCAATACTTGCAACGCCGAAGTCAGCGCGTTCCGCTTCAGCCATGGCTACGTAATCGTGTTCGATGCACAGAACCAGGTCAGCCTGACGGTCAATCAGGCCATCGCCAACCAACTGGCCGGCAAGGCGTCCGAGATGTCGGCCCTGCCGGAATTCGCCGCCCAGCATTCGATCCTGTCCCTGGCCCGCGCCGACATTCCCGGCGTCGCCGCGCACATGCGCCCGTTCCTCGGCAACATCGGCACCATGCCGTCCCGGGACATACCCGATTCGCACAACTGCGCCGACTTCGGCCAATACCTGATCAACGCCCCGCACCGTTTCGGCATGAGCCGCGAAGAGCTGCATGCAGCCAAGACCGATGGCCACATGGACACCAACTCGATCCGCGAAGGCTGCGTGCTGATCTGCCCGGTGAAAGTGCCGGGGGCCGGGGTGTACATGGGGGATATGCACGCCCAGCAGGGCAACGGTGAAATCGCCGGTCACGCCACCGACTGCTCCGGGGAAACCGAAGTGGTGGTAGAGGTGGTGAAAAACCTGACTCTTGAAGGCCCGATCCTCCTGCAAAACCTCGACGACCTGCCGCCGATGGCCCGGCCCATGAACGCCGAACAGCGGGCCAGCGTCCGTGCCCTGGGCGAGCGCTGGGGCCAGCACGAGATTGAGCAGAGCGGCCCGATCACCTTCATCGGCAGTGGCGAAAACCTCAACCTGGCGGTGGAGAACGGCCTGCAGCGCGCCGCCAGTGTCACCGGCCTGCCGTACGACGAAGTGCTCAACCGTGCCACCATCACCGGCTCCATCGACATCAGCCGCCTGCCCGGCACCGTGCGCGTGACCTTCCTGTGCCCGATGAACGTGCTCGATCGCATGGGCATCGGCCATCTGGTGCGTGAGAAGTACGACCTGGCATAAGCCTGACCCGCGGGTCTGTACCACAGTGTGTACAGGCCCGCTTCCGATACAACGCCTGCCGTTTTCCGTCGAAGCACCACACAGACCCGATACACCGCCGGGGTTAACTGTGGCTGTGTTCCGACAACCCCGAGATCGACACCATGCAAACTCCCATCACATCCGCCAAGGCCAGCGCCGGGCTCGGCTTGCGTCGCGGTTTAATGAAAGACCTTCTGGCCGCCCCGGCCGGCCATTTCGATTTTCTAGAAGTCGCGCCGGAGAACTGGATCGGCATCGGCGGTGCCCATGGCGCGGCGTTGCGGTCACTGGCCGAACGTTATCCGTTGTCCTGCCACGGCCTGTCGTTGTCTCTGGGCGGGCCGTCGCCGCTGGACGTCGGCTTTCTGCAGGAGGTGCGGCTGTTCCTCGATCACTACCATGTGCCGTTGTACAGCGAGCACCTGAGTTACTGCAGCGACGACGGGCATCTGTACGACCTGTTGCCATTGCCCTTTACCGAAGAGGCGGTGCGCCACGTCGCCGCGCGCATCCGTCAGGCCCAGGACATTCTGGGCCGGCGCCTGGCGGTGGAAAACGTCTCTTACTACGCCGCGCCGCAACAGGACATGGACGAAGTGACCTTCACCAACGCCGTGCTGCGCGAAGCCGATTGCGACCTGTTGCTGGACGTCAACAACGTCTACGTCAACTCGATCAACCATGGCTTCGACCCACGGACTTTCCTGGCCGGCATCGATGCCGACCGGGTGGTGGCCATGCACATCGCCGGGCACTTCGATGAGTCCGACACCTTGAAAATCGACACCCATGGCGCTTCGGTGAAACCCGCGGTGTGGTCGTTGCTGGCCGATGCCTACGACCGGTTCGGCGCGCAACCGACCTTGCTGGAGCGTGACTTCAACTTCCCGGCGTTTTCCGAACTGGTCGCAGAATTGCAGACCATTCGCCGCCTGCAGACCCTGGAGGTGAGCCATGGCTAAGCGTTCGCTGTTGGATCAGCAAAGCAGCATGGGCCTTTACCTGCGCGACCCCGAGCATTGCCCGCCGCCGCCGGAAATGGACCCCCAGCGTGCCCAGGTGTATCGCGACCTGGTGTTTGCCAACCTGTCGAGCCTGATCAGCGGCACCTTTCCGGTGCTGGTGAATATTCTCGGTGACCAGCGCTGGCGGTCACTGGTGCGGATCTTCCTGCGGGACTGCCGCGCGCAGACGCCGAAATTCGGCGAGATCGCTGAGGAATTCGTCGAGTTTCTCGCCTCTGAACCTGCGGCGCTGGCCGACGGATCATGGCCGCCGTTCATGATTGAGCTGGCGCACTACGAATGGGTGGAAATGGCCCTGCAACAATCCGAGGCCGAGCCGTTGGCGCCCGGGGATGCGCAGTCGTTGATGGAGCGCCCGCTGCAGGTGTCGCCTCTGGCCTGGCCACTGGCCTATGCGTGGCCGGTGCAGCTGGTCGGGCCGGATTACCAGCCCGATGTGGTCCCGGCCGAACCGACTTTGTTACTGGTACGCCGGGATAAAGACTGGAGTGTGAAGTTTTCCTCGTTAACCCCGCTGGCCTGGCGCTTGTTGCAACGGATTGAGGCGTTTCCCGAGTTGAGCGGGCGTGAGCAGCTGGAAGGGTTGGCGCAAGAGGCGGGAAGCGCCGGGTCAGCGGCGTTCATGGTGAACGGAACGGCGTTGTTGCGGCAGTTGCAGGGGGAAGGGGTGGTGGGTGTAGCCACGCACAGCAAATGAACGACGCCAAGCCTGTAGGAGCGAGCATGCTCGCGATGGGCGTCCAGACGACGCGGGCAGTCAGACAGCCCACGTCATCGGTCACCACCATCGCGAGCATGCTCGCTCCTACAGGGTTATGGCTTGAGCTTCAACTCGGCACACAACCCGCCACCCTCGCGGTTGCTCAACGTCAATGATCCCCCGATCGCCAACGCCAGTTGCTGGGCAATCGCCAGGCCCAGGCCTGTGCCCCCGGTGCTGCGATTGCGTGAATTTTCCACGCGGTAGAACGGCTCCATGACCTGGGCCAGTTCCGCTTCGGCAATGCCCGGGCCCCGGTCCATGACTTTCACCGAAACGCTGCCGTCAGCCTTTTTCTCCACCAGCAACTCCGCTGCGCCGGCGAATTTCACGGCGTTGTCCGTCAGGTTCACCAGCACCCGGCGCAAAGCGTGGGGGCGGGTGTCGATCACGGTCAGGCTTTTGCCGCTCAACTGCACGTCCTTGCCCACGTCCTGATAATCGAACACCAGGCTGTCGAGGAACGAATCCAGGTCGGTGCGGCGGCTCTCTTCGGTGGCGCCATGGACGCTGCGGGCATAGGCGACGCCTTCGCGTACCAGGTGCTCCATCTCGCCCAAGTCATTCCACAGCTTTTCTTTCTCCACGCAGTCGTCCATGAACTCAGCGCGCAGTTTCATCCGGGTGATCGGTGTTTGCAGGTCGTGGGAGATCGCCGCCAGCAATTGCATGCGTTCCTTGAGGTAGGCGGCGATGCGTGCCTGCATGGCATTGAAGGCCTTGGCCGCGTGAGCCACTTCGGTGGGGCCTTCTTCGTCCAGCAGCACCGGATGGGTGTTGGGGTCCAGGGTGTCCACGGCTTCGGCGAGGCGGGTGAGGGGGCGGATGGCGATGCGCACGGCGAGCCAGCTACAAGCGAGCATCAGCGCCAGTTGCCCGATCAACACAATGGGTAGCCAGGGCGACAGCGGCACCATCGCCGGTCGCACGTCGATGGTCAACGGGTTGCCATCGGACAGTTTCAGATGGGCCTGAAAGTGTTTCCTCGGCCCTGGAATGTCGGTGAAGGTCATGGGGTATTGCTTGCCGACCGCGTCCACGATCGACGCCATTGCGATGGGCGCGTCGGGCATTTCCATGTCCATCGGCGTACCTTTTTCGCCTTCATTCAACAGGTAGCCGTAATTTTTGCGCTGCAACTGTTGCAACCAGTTCGGGCGCTCATTGGCCGGCAATCGATCGAGAATGGCAATGGAGGTCGAGACGTCGGTTTCCAGGTTGCCCAACATGGTGTTTTTCGCGCTTTCGTAGCGCTCGTAGTACTGCGCACCGAAGGACAAGGCCTGGGCCAGGATCAGGCCGATCAGGAAAATCAGCGACAGCCGTGACGCCAGGGTACGAGGCCAACGCAGCGAGAGGTTCATGCGGGTGCTCCGACAATTTCTACGGGCAGGGAAAACACATAGCCCTCGCTGCGCACGGTCTTGATGTAGGCCGGTTCCCGGGCGTCGTCCAGCAGGCGCTGGCGCAGGCGGCTGACCAGCAGGTCCACGGAGCGGTCGAACAGGTCGGCGTCGCGGCCCTGGGTCAGGTTGAGCAGTTGATCGCGGTTGAGCACTCGCTGCGGATGATCGAGGAATACCCGCAGCAGGCGGTATTCGGCGCCGCTGAGGGCGACCATGGTGCCGTCGCCATCGAGCAGGTGCCGGGCCGAGGTGTCCAGCTTCCAGCGCCCGAAGGCCAGCATCCGACTGGTTTCGGTCACCACCAGGTTCGGCGGCAGCATCCGCGTGCGGCGCAGCACGGCATTGATGCGCGCCAGCAGCTCGCGGGCGGCGAATGGCTTGACCAGGTAATCGTCGGCGCCCATTTCCAGGCCGATGATGCGGTCGGTCTCATCGTTGCGGGCGGTCAGCATCAGGATCGGCGTGGTCTTGTGTTTGCCCGCGCGCAGTTCGCGGCAGAGCATCAGGCCATCGTCGCCCGGCATCATGATGTCCATCACGATCAGGTCCACGGGGGTGGATTCGAGGAAGGTGCGCATCTGCCGGCCATCGGCCACCACCGTGGTGCGCAGGCCGTTCTTCTTCAGGTAGTTGCCCACCAGTTCGCGGATCTCTCGGTCATCGTCAACGATGAGAATGTGATCGACGTGTTCCATGGAGCTTGCCTCGTGCAAAGGGGGGATGTCGCACAGTCTATCGAGCCTTGGCCGGCTCGCCCGCCGCGGTTTGTATTGCAGTGTATCTGGCTTGTGAAGGGATACACACGGACAAGAAAACGCCGATTTTGCGCCTGTTTGTATCGCTCTGTATCCCGGCCGGACTCTGATACGTACCGATTTATACCGGCCTTTTCCCGACACATGCCGGATACCTCGCGAGCTTTAAATAGGTTCCATCGAGGCAAGCCCAACCGCCTCGAACCCACTTACGATCGAACCTGTTTTCAACCTTGAGGAATCCGCCATGAACACCAGAGCCATCTACGCCGCTTGCCTGTTTGCCGCCCTGAACATCTGCACCCTGTCAGCTCGCGCCGAGTCTGTGGTCAACGAAAAAACCTACACCTACGGCACGCAACTGGACATCAAGAAAGTGGTGTCGCTCAAGCAGGGTGATTCGCCGTCCTGCGGCATCGTCGATGCGCAACTGACCTACCTGGACTCGCACAACAAAACCCAGGTCCTGGACTACCGCAAGATCGCCGACAACTGCGCCTCGGACAATTGAGTCCGGCGATCAACGACTGCCCATCCCATTTGAAGCGAGGAACACCATCATGATCAATGTCAGCCGATTCCTGACCGCCATTGCCTTCACCGTCGCCGGCGCCGCGGCCCACGCTAACGCTGCGGTCGAGCACAACGCCTGCGGCAGCAGCACCTGCTTCCAGCTGACCCCGGTGGCCAAGCAGGGCGGCGAGGCCATCCTCGCGGAGGACGGTTACAGCCGCACGCCTCAGGGGCAGGTGGTTGCCGAGAATGGTTCGAGCCATACGCCGCAGGGCAAGTGGCTGGATGAACAGAACGCGTAACGCCTGGCCCCGCCGGACTCTGTAGGTGCGAGCTTGTGGTGAGGGGATTTATCCCCGCCAGGGCGCGGTCAATGCCACCCAAATTTTTCAAGGTGATCCCATGTTCCTCATCGCTTTTCTGGGCGGTATTTTGACCGTCCTCAGCCCCTGCATCCTGCCGGTGGTGCCGTTCCTGTTCGCGGGCGCCGATCGCACGCGTTCATCGATCCTGCTGACCCTCGGTGGCATGGCCCTGACCTTTGCCGCGGTCGCCAGCCTGGCGGTGGTCAGCAGCGAGTGGGTGATACAGGCCAGTAATGTCGGGCGCCATGTGGCCCTGATCGTGATGGTGCTGTTCGCCCTGTCGCTGATCTCCGCCCGGGTCGGCGACTGGCTGGCGCGGCCGTTCGTGTTGCTGGGCAATCGTCTGGACCGCAACAGCCGCAAGGTATCCGGCCCGCTGGGTTCGCTGATGATCGGCGTCGCCACCGGTCTGCTCTGGGCACCGTGTGCAGGGCCCATCCTCGGGGTGATCCTTACCGGCGCCATGCTGCAGGGCGCGAATGCCGGCACCAGCCTTTTGCTGGTGGCCTACGGTATGGGCAGTGCGTTGTCCCTGGGCGTGCTGATCTTTGCTGGTCGCGGTTTGGTCAATCGCCTGAAACCATCGATTCCGGTCACTGGCTGGTTGCGTCGTGGGGCCGGTGTTGCGGTGTTGGCCGGTGCGGCGGTGATTGCTACCGGTAGCGCCAACGTCCTGCTGGCCGGCACCTCGTCGCAGGGGGTCAGCAGCGTTGAAAAAGGCGTGCTGGAAACGGTACCGAAGGTCGTCGATTACCTGGTCAGCAAGGTCAAGGCTGATTCCATGGACAGCTCACAGGGCGCCATGCCTTCGCTGTCCGGTGCGGTGCAATGGATCAACTCGCCGGCGCTGACCAATGAGTCGCTCAAGGGCAAAGTGGTGCTGGTGGATTTCTGGACCTTCGACTGCATCAACTGCAAGCACACCCTGCCGTATGTGAAGGACTGGGCGAAGAAGTACGAGAAGGATGGCCTGGTGGTGATTGGCGTGCATACGCCGGAGTATGGGTTTGAGCGGATCATCGGTAACGTCAGGGACAAGGTGAAGGAGTACGGCATCACCTACCCGGTGGCGATCGACAACAATTATGCGATCTGGCGTAATTTCGATAACCAGTACTGGCCGGCGCATTACCTGATCGATGCCAAGGGGCAGGTGCGGTATACCCACTTTGGTGAAGGGAGCTATGACACGCAGGAGGAGATGATTCAGCAGTTGTTGAAAGAGGCCAGGGCGGGGGCTCCGGCGGCCTGAGGTTGGATGCTTCGTGGGGGCTGGGCTGCCGGCGATGGTGGCCTGGCAGCCGGCCAATCTCTCGCGGATGTACCCCAATCACCTGTGGGAGCGGGCTTGCTCGCGAAGGCGGCCTGATAGCCGACCTGGCTCTGGCTGATTGAGTACATATCCGTTGTTGCGGTAACGGCCGCTGGCGGTTTCGCCCTGACGGCGACTCACTTTTTTTTCAAACGCCAAAAAAAAGT
>NZ_LYVP01000178.1 GCF_001984065.1 Pseudomonas sp. KK4 | reverse complement strand
CCACTGATACACCGCATGCACAGGATTTGCGACTGCTTCGCAGCCGAGCGGGAGCAAGCTCCCTCGCCACAGGGGTTGCCTGGATCTGTTGATTCGAACCCGAATACCGAACTTGCCGGCCATTTCCCGATCAGTTCCTTACAGTCTCATCCAAAGGAGCGTGTGTTGATCAAGCTCAAGACCGCGATATTACTGGGGGCGCTGCTGTTTGTGGGCAGCGAGGAACTGGAAGCCGCCGCGATCCCGGGCGTGCCCGCCACTGCCGCGACACCGCCGGCACACCCGCAACCGTTGGTGCAGGGCGGATTGCTGGGGGCCATCAGCTCCAGCATCGACGAGGTGCAGGACAAGTTCGACCTCAACGAAAACCTGATCGACGCCTGGCGCCTGCGCGCCGACCGGGCGGCGGATGAAGTGGATGACCTGGTCAACCGTCCTTCGGCCCGCTCGAGCTGGAGCGTGGCCGGGGATTTCCTGATGCTCAGTTGCGTCTGGGTCGCTGTCTTCGCCGCGCTCTGGCTGCTCGGCAAAGGCGTCGCGCAACGTCTGTGCCTGCATCGCCTGCTGCTCACCCGCGAGCGTGGCCAGGCCTTGTTGGGCTACGTCCTGCCCTACACCATTGCGGCGGTGGCAAGCCTGCCGCTGACGATCTATGCCAGCCATTACGTGCCGGTGTCCGCCGGGCGGGCGCTGGCGCTGTGTTTTGCCTATGCCACCAGTAGCGGTGTGTTCGCCGCGTCGCTGGTGATGTCGCTGGTGGTGCTGTTCAACGTCGGGCACAAGCGCAGGGCGGTGCAGATCATCCGCCAGGACAGCCCGCGGCCGCTGTTCGGCATCGGGTTTCTGGTCGCCCTGAGCGATGCCCTGACCAGCCCGCAGATCGCGCATCAACTGGGCAACAACCTCACCAGCAGCGTGGCGGTGGTGACCGGTCTGGCGGCCTCGATTTCCTTCGGCTTGCTGGTGTTCCGCATGCGACGCCCGGTGGCCCAGTTGATACGGATCCTGCCCCTGGCCCAACGTCAGAAACAGCCAGCACTGCGCGAGACCCTGCGGATTTTTTCCGGGCTCTGGTACTGGCCGATTCTGTTGATGGTGCTGGTGTCGATCATCAACCTGATCAGCATCAGCGAGGACAATCAGCAAGTGTTGCGCAGCGCGCTGTTCACCACGGTGCTGCTGATTGCCACGGTGTTCCTGAGCACGACCCTGCATCACCTGTTCAAGACCCGCGCCGAGCCCGTCGCTCGGCGCAGCAGCGCCTATAAAGAGCGCTTTCTGAGCCTGTCCCACGCCTTGCTGCGCATCGCCATGGCCATCGTGTTCATCGACATTCTGGGGCGCATCTGGGGTGTGTCGCTGATCGAGTTCGCGGTGAGCAATTCGGTCGGTCGCGCAATCAGCGATTCACTGAGCCACATCGGCCTGATTTTCCTGGTGACCTGGATGGTCTGGGTGGTGCTGGACACGGCGATTCAGGAAGCGCTGAAACCACCCACCAACAAACGCGCGGCGCGCCAGCCCAGCACCCGGACCAAAACCATCCTGCCGCTGCTGCGCAATGCGATCAAAATCGTGCTGGTGGTGATCTGCGCCATCACCACCATGGCCAATCTGGGGATCAACGTGGCGCCGTTCCTGGCGGGTGCCGGGGTGATTGGCCTGGCCATCGGTTTCGGCTCCCAGCAACTGGTGCAGGATGTGATCACCGGCCTGTTCATCATCATCGAAGACACCCTGTCGATCGGCGACTGGGTGGTGCTCGATTCTGGGCATGCGGGCACCGTCGAAGGCTTGACCATTCGTACGTTGCGCCTGCGCGACGGCAAGGGCTTCGTGCATTCGGTGCCATTCGGCCAGATCAAGGCCGTGACCAACCAATCCCGGCAGTTTGCCTATGCGTTCTTCTCGGTGCAGTTCACCTACGACACCGATGTCGACAAGGCCATCGAACTGATCCGCGAGGCCGGGCATTCGATCAGCAACGATGCGTTCCTCAAGTACAACCTGCAGGGGCCGCTGGACGTTTTCGGCGTCGACAGGATGGACCTCAATGGCGTGGTGCTGACGGCGCAGTTTCGTACCGTGTCCGGTGGGCAGTACGCGGTCAGCCGGGCGTTCAACCAGCGCTTGAAAAAACTTGTGGATAATTGCCCGTCGGTGCAATTCGCGCAGACTTATCCACAGCAGGTTTTGATGCCCAGGCAGGGTGAGCCGATTCTTGATGGCGCGGTGGAGCCGGCGCATTCGGCGGTGTTGATGCCGGATCGGTCACATCCTCAATAGGTTTGTCGCCCGTACTGGCGCCTTCGCGAGCAAGCCCGCTCCCACAATGGAATTGCATACACCGCTCCACTGTGGGAGCGGGCTTGCTCGCGAAGAGGCCAGTACAACCACCCTCAGTGCCGGATCAGTGTCCTGCGAACCTCGGCATCGACCTGCTGATCCAACTCCACCCACAAAACCGTCTTCCCCGAAATCTGCGCCGCCACCGGCAATCCATCCCGATACACCAGCCGATTGCTCGCCAGCGCTGGCACTTTCGCACCCGGCAGCAGCGTGCCGGCCAGGTTCAACGGATCAACCCCGCACACCGCAATCAGACTGCCGTCATGGGCCCGCCGCCGCACTTCGCGCAGCAACGGAATCGCCTCGGGCAACGCAAACTGTTCACCCGCCAGACCACTGACAAAGCGACCGCCGCGAATCTCACCCCGCGCCTCCAGTCGATGGAAGGTCCTCAGCAATTCACGCCAGCTCGGCAGCCAGTCCGCTTCCCGCTCCAGCAAGCGCCAGAACACCACGCCGTAACGCCGCAGCAAAGTCATGGCGATGTGTTCCAGGGTGTCGGCGGGGGTGGTCGCCGCACGTGGGTTATCCGTCAGGGGCACTGACGGCCCGCGTCGCAACAACGCCCAGCGCCCGGCATCGTCCATGCCGCCAATGAACGCCCCGCGCCCACGACGGCTGCTGCGGTTCTGCCGTTTACTGGCCGGGGTGATCAGTGCGCGCAGGCCGGCGAAGCTGTCGGCGTTCACCAGCCCGGCGCCCACCAGTTCCTGCAGGGCGATCTCCAGTTCGGTGCGCAACACATGGGCTTCATGGGTCAGCTCATCGAAAAACAGTGCGCCGTGCTGGCGCAGGGCATCAAAGATTTTTTGGGCCTTGGGCGACAGCTCGCTGATCGGCGTCTGTTCGGTCAAGTCGCTCCACAGCCCGACCCGGTTGCGCGGCAGCAATACGATGGGGGTGTTGCGCAATGCGCTGCTGGCGCTCTTGCTGCGCGCGGTCAGGCGGGTCCACACCAGTTTGCCGCTGCGGCACAGATCATCCAGCCAGCTCGCCGAATAGTCCTTGATGCGCGCCGGCAGGATGTCGCTGTCCCAGGCCGATGCGGCGGCGGGGTAGCCTTCGAACTGGCCGATGATCGCCGGCAGCACTGTGCTGCCTTTGCCCTGGCTGGCGCTGGACAGGTGCTGCCAGTCGAACAGAAAACGCATGAAGTCCTGCAGCGCCACCGGTTCGATTTCCCGCCGCAGACGCTTGACCGTGTAGCGATGAATCCGCGCCAGCAGATGCCGCTCGCACCATTGGTCTTCGACGGCGCCCGGGGTGAAGCGGCCGCGCAGTACGTAGCCTTCGCGTTCCAGTTGCGCCAGTGCCTGGAGGACTTGCTTGGGCGGCAAACCAAGGGGTTCGGCAATGGCTTCGAGCGGCAACGGCGCAAACGCGCTGAGTCGCGCGCGGATGACCTCCAACACGGCATCGTCCGTTTCCCAAGCTTCATCGAAGCCCGGCAAGGCCTGCACCGCCGGGCGCAATAAGGCCTGTGGATAAATCGCCAACAGGCACGAGAGCCGTTCCCGGGCCAGCCACAGGGACTGGTTTATCTGGCAGGCGCGACCGCTGTCGGCCAGGGTCTGCAGCCATTCGCGCCAGTTCGGGTTGGACTGCGCCTCAACCTCGGTGATACACGCCAGGCTCATCAGCGCCTCGTGCATTTCATCCACGCCGGTGGGCGTCGGCCAGGCTTCTTCGGCCACGGCAGCGATGGCATCGATGTCCAGCGCGCCGAGGTCGTCGGTGGACTGCGGATCGGTCCATCGGCGATTGAGCACGGCTTGGGTGCGGCGCTCTTCCAGTGGCGCATCATCGAGAAAGGCGTAGGGCCGCGCACTGAGAATTTCTGCGGCCAAGGGCGAAGGCGCCGGCAAGTCGCGGCTGATCAGGCGCACCTCGCCACGTTGCATGCGCCGCAACAGGGCCAGCCAGCCTTCGCTGTCCATGGCCTCGTGCAGGCAATCGTCGAGGGTTTGTTCCACCAGCGGGTGTTCGGGAATACCCCGCTCGCCAGCGAGGTTTTCCACACAGGCGATCTGATCGGGAAACACGCTGGCGATCAGGTCCTCGCTTTTCATCCGTTGTATCTGCGGCGCCACCTTGCGCCCGCCGGTAAACCGCGGCAACGCCAGCGCCACCCCGGCGTTCCAGCGCCAGCGCACGCCGAACAGCGGCGCATCGAGCACGGCCTGGATCAGGATGTGCTCGGCGCTGTTGCTGTGCAGGTAGCGCCAGACGTCGTCCAGCTCAAAGCTGTGGCTGGTGGACAGCGACAGCACGATGGCATCTTCGCTGGCGGCGGCCTGCAGTTCGAAATTGAAGGTGCGGCAGAACCGCTTGCGCAGGGCCAGGCCCCAGGCGCGGTTGATGCGGCTGCCGAACGGGGTGTGGATGATCAGTTGAGTGCCGCCGGATTCGTCGAAAAAACGTTCCATCAGCAGGGTGTCCTGGGACGGCAGGGCGCCGAGGGTCTGCCGCGCACGGGCCAGGTAATCCACCAGTTGCTCGGCGCTGGCGATGTTCAGGCCGAGGGTCTCGGTGAGCCAGTCCAGGGCCGGTTGCAGGTTGCCCGGCGTGGCCGCCAGCAGCTCATCGAGTTGCGCTTGCAGGCGTGCGACGGCAAACGACAGTTCCGCGCTGCGCCCCGGCGCTTCACCCAGCCAGAACGGAATGGTCGGCGGCTGGCCCTGGGCATCCTCGACCCGGACCTTGCCGGTTTCCACCCGCAGGATGCGGTACGAGGTATTGCCCAACTGGAACACATCACCGGCGATGCTCTCCACCGCAAAGTCTTCGTTGACGCTGCCGATGTTCAGGCCCTGGGGCTCGAGCAGCACGCTGTAGTCGGCGTTGTCCGGGATGGTTCCGCCGCTGGTCACCGCCGCCAGTTTGCTGCCGCGCCGCCCGCGCAGGGTACGGCTGACGGCGTCGCGGTGCAGGTAGGCACTGCGAACACCCTGGCGACCGTTGTAGCCCTCGGCGAGCATGCGCAGCAGCGCCTGGTAATGGTTTTCGTCCAGCGCGGCATAGGGCGAGGCCTGGCGGAACAGTGCCAGCAGCGCGTCCTCGGGCCATTCCTGGCAACTCACCTCGGCGATGATCTGCTGCGCCAGCACATCCAGCGGTGCTTGCGGGATGTGCAGGGTGTCCAGTTCGCCGCGGCGCACGCAATCGAGCAGCGCGACGCATTCGATCAGGTCGTCACGGGTGGTGGCGAACAAGCGACCTTTGGGCGTGCCGCCGACCTGGTGACCGGAGCGACCGACCCTTTGCAGAAAACCGGCAATCGAGCGCGGCGAGGCGATCTGGCACACCAGGTCGACATCGCCGATATCGATCCCCAACTCCAGCGAGGCGGTGGCGATCAACACTTGCAACTCGCCGCGCTTGAGCCGCTGCTCGGCGTCCAGGCGAAACTCCTTGGCCAGGCTGCCGTGGTGGGCGGCCACGGCCTGCTTGCCCAGGCGTTCGCTCAGGTGGCGGCTCAGGCGTTCGGCCAGGCGCCGGGTGTTGACGAAAATCAGCGTGGTGCGGTGTTCGCGGGCCAGGGCGGCGAGGCGGTCGTAGACCCGTTCCCAGACATCATTGGCCATCACCGCCGACAGCGGCACCGGCGGCACTTCGATGTCCAGGTCCCGTGGGCGGGCATGGCCGATGTCGATGATCTCGCAATCACGATCGCGACCGACCAGAAAGCGCGACACCGCCTCGATGGGTTTTTGCGTGGCCGACAGGCCGATGCGCACCAGGGGCTCGGCGCACAGCGCCTGCAAGCGCTCCAGGCTCAGGGCCAGGTGACTGCCGCGCTTGCTGTCGGCGATGGCGTGGATTTCGTCGACGATCACCGTGCGCGTGGTTTTGAGCATCTGCCGGCCGGAATCGGAGCCGAGCAACACGTAGAGCGATTCCGGGGTAGTGACCAGAATGTGCGGTGCGTTCTTGCGCATCGCCGAGCGTTCTTTCTGCGGGGTATCGCCGGTGCGCACGGCGGTGGTGATCTGCAATGGGGGCAGGTTCATTGCGCGCAATTGTTCGGTGATACCGGCCAGCGGGTTTTGCAGGTTGATCTGGATGTCGTTGGACAGCGCCTTGAGCGGCGAGACGTAGACCACCAGGGTCTCGTCGGGCAGGCCTTCGGCGCTTTCCAGGCCACGGTGCACCAGATCGTCGATGACGGCCAGGAACGCGGTGAGAGTCTTGCCGGAACCGGTGGGGGCGGCGATCAGGGTCGAGCGGCGCTGGCGGATCAACGGCCACGCCCGGGCCTGGGCGGCGGTGACCGTCGCAAAGGTATTGCCGAACCAGGCACTGACGGCGGGATGGAAGCCGTTCAGGGCGCTGTCTGCGGGAATGGGCAGGTTCATGCAACCATTTATGCGGGTGGGGCGGGGAGGATGCAAGTACCGCTGGAGATCTGTGGCATCTCCGGGGCCCCATCGCCAGCAGACTGGCTCCCACAGACGAGCACATTACCCATGTGGGAGCCAGCCCGCTGGCGATTGGGGCCACGCAGGCGCCACAAAACCCGCACATCTACACTTTACGGATGACGGTTGCGCACTAAACCCGCAAAATGCAACGATTCCTGCAACTATCGACGACATCGCCCACACGCGCTGTCGATAAAACCCTTGTACCAATCAGACTGGGCCTGCTGACTTTATGCGAATGCGCCTTATGTTACTGGGCGGCGGAAATGCCCTTGGGCAGGCGCTGATTCGCCTCGGTGCAGAGGAAGACATCGGTTTCCTCGCCCCCCGCCCACCGCAAGACGGTTGGGATGCCGCGAGCCTGACCCAACTGCTGGACGACACCCGCCCGGACGCTTTGATCAATCTCGCCTACTACTTCGACTGGTTCCAGGCGGAGGCCGTCAGCGAGCAGCGTCTGGCCGGGCAGGAGCGCGCGGTCGAGCGCCTGGCCGAACTGTGCCAGCACCACAACATCGTCCTGGTGCAGCCTTCGAGCTATCGGGTGTTCGACGGCTCCCGCGCCACCGCCTACAGCGAAAAAGACGAACCGGTTCCCCTGGGCTTGCGCGGTCAGGCGTTGTGGCGGATCGAGCAGAGCGTGCGCGCCACGTGTCCACAACATGTACTGCTGCGATTTGGCTGGCTGCTGGATGACAGCCCCGAGGGGACGCTGGGGCGTTTTCTCAGCCGTGCGGAGCATCCGGAAGCGTTGCTGATGGCGGATGACCGCCGTGGCAATCCGACGCCGGTGGACGACGCGGCGCGGGTGATCATCTCGGTGCTCAAGCAACTCGATTGTGCGGCGCCGCTGTGGGGCACCTATCACTATGCCGGGCATGAGGCGACCACGCCGCTGGCCCTGGGGCAGGCGATCCTCACCGAAGCCCGCGCGCTGCATCCGCTGGCCATCGAAGCCCCCACCGCCCAGGCCCACGC
>NZ_LYVP01000177.1 GCF_001984065.1 Pseudomonas sp. KK4 | reverse complement strand
TCTGCCGGCCCTATCGCTGGCAGGCCAGCTCCCACAGTTGATTGGGGTGTCGGCGGAATTTGCGTCCACCGAAGATCCCGTGTGGGAGCGGGCTTGCTCGCGAAAGCGGTGGGTCAGGCGACATTGATGTTGGACAGGCCGGCCCCTTCGCGAGCAAGCCCGCTCCCACAAAAAACAGTGTCGCTCCCTACCCTTCGTCGGACACCCGCCTGCCGGCTCACCCAGGCCGCGAACCTTGTATCAAGACGCCAGTCATACCTCGGCGATTTTCCCCGCTCCCATTGTTGTCACCTCATTCGAGTTGTCCGTCCCATGCGCCACACTTTGCGCTTCACTTCGCTGTGCCTGTCTGCCCTGCTTCCCTTGCTCGCCAACCCCGCCCATGCCGGTGCGGAGCGCGAACTGGTGGAAGCGATCAACGATTACCGCGTCCATCCCCGGGGCTGCGAGCGGCGGCCCACGCAACGTTTAATGCCCCTGGCGTTGAAACCCAGCCTGGCGTTGCCCATCGGTTACGGCGGCGGGTTGCGTGATCGATTGAAGGATTCGGGGTATCAGGCGGTGTCGGTGCGCAGCCTCCGTGTGGTGGGTGCGCAGGATGCCGAAGAAGCGTTCGACCTGCTGGCGGACGAGCACTGCGCGGCCTTGCTCGACAGCCAGTACGCCGACATTGGCGTCAGCCGCAGCCGCGGTGAATGGCAAGTGGTGCTGGCGCGGCCGGTGCTGGACAGCCAGATGAGCGACACACGAAGTGTCGGCAAAACCCTGCTGGTCCAAGTCAACGCCGCCCGGGCCAAACCACGGATGTGCGGTCGCCAGCGCTTCGCCGCCGCACGGCCATTGAGCTGGAATGCCAGCCTCGGCGCCGCTGCCCAGGGTCACAGCAAGGCGATGGCGTACGGCAACTATTTCGCCCACCAGGACCCCGACGGCGACACCGCCGTCGACCGAGCCCGCGCCGCCGGTTTCCGCGGCCGGCAAATCGGCGAAAACATCGCCGCCGGCCAGGGCTCACCGAGCAAGGCCATGGCCGGCTGGCTGGCCAGCCCCGGGCACTGCGCCAATTTGATGAACCCGATGTTCACCCAGGTGGGGGCCGGTTATGCGACCGAGGCGCGCAGTGATGAAGGGGTTTACTGGACGATGATGTTTGGCGCGCCTTGAGTCGAGGCACACGATTGACCGTTCCCACACTCCGCGTGGGAACGATCTTTGCTGAGATCGTCACTTGACCAAACGCGTCTCCTTCGACGGTCGATAACCGAAATACGAGCTGTAGCACTTGCTGAAATGGCTCGGCGATACGAACCCACAGGCCACCGACACCTCAACGATGCTCAACGTGGTGTGCTGCAACAGGCGTCGGGCTTCGGTGATGCGCAGGTCCATGTAATAGCGCTGCGGGGTGGTGCCCAGTTGTTCCTTGAACAGGCGCTCGATCTGGCGGCGGGAGCGGCCGGCGTATTCGCAGAGGGCTTCCATCTCCAGCGGTTCTTCGAGGTTGGCGTCCATCAGGTTGACCACTTCGCGCAACGGGCCGCAGACCGAGGCGTTGAGTGATGGCTTGATGCGACGGTAACGGGAGGCCTCGAAGGCGAGGATGTCTTCGATGCCGTCGGTCAGCGCTTTGTCGTGCAGGCCGCGGATCCATTCCAGTGCCATATAGAACGTGCCGTTGGGGCTGGAGGCGGTCAGGCGGTTGCGGTCCACCACGTAGGCTTCGCTGGTGACCTGGGTCAGTTTGGCGATTTCCGCCAGGGCCGGGCGGTGTTCGGGGTGGATCGCGCAGCGGTAGCCGTCGAGCAGGCCGGCGCGTCCCAGGAACCAGGCGCCGTTCCAGATGCCGGCCAGGGTGACGCCCTGTTCAGACGCGTCTCGCAACAGATCGATCAGCGCCTCGTCGGCCTTGAGCTCCGTGCGGTAACCGCCACACACCACCAGCAGATCCAACGCCTGAATTTCGCTGTGACTGAGGCGGGCATCGGGGCGAATCACCAGGCCCAGATCGCTGATCACCTCGCCTTCGCTCAAGCCAAAGGTTTTCGTGGAAAACAGCTCCGGCCGCAGCAGGTTGGCGGTGATCACCGTATCCAGCGCCTGGGTGAACGCCGGCAGGGAGAAATGTTCCAGCAACAGAAAGCCTGCCCGGGCGCGAACCGACTGCCCCTCATGCTCATTGAGATAGCGCAGGTTCTTGCCTTTCATGGCCCCGCTGAACTCGCGTCGATCGACCAATGCACGCCTCGCTTTGTCCTGATCATTGTTGTTATCGGTAATTGTATCTCTGTGTATCTCGCCCAGCGTTAGATACGCAACGCCCGATTTGGCGTCATTCAAGCACACATCCTCGATACACCCGAGCGTTTAACTATGAACACCCGCCAGCCCCCCCCAGGTGCCGCGGTTGACCCACTCAAACATTAAACGCAAGGAGCATCACCCATGATCAACTTCTCGAAATTCTCCTCACTGGCCCTTGGCCTGGCATTGGTCGGCGGTCTTGGCCTGGCGAACCTCGCGTCAGCCAACACCCCAAGCCCCGCTTCCCACAGCCAGATCCAACACCTGCTGGCCCAAGATGGCTCGGATCGGCTGCAACAAAACCGCGTCGCGGAATACGGCTCGGAAAACCTGCAAAAGGATCGCGTCGCCGAGGGCGGTTCCGATCGCCTGATCCAGAACCGGGTTGCAGAAGGTGGCGCCGATCGCCTCGACGCTCGACACAGTGCAATGACCGTAGCGGAAAACCGTTCCGAGTTCGGCTCGAAATACCAGCGCTATTGAGTTCCCGACACCCCATCCGCGTATGCCATCACTGTCGTTTTAGAGGGAGACCCGATGTCCAAGGTTTGGTTGATTACAGACAGCGCCAGCGGTTACGGCCGCCAGATGACCGAAGCGGCGCTTGCGGCGGGCCATTGCGTGCTGGCGACGGCACGCAATACCGACGGCCTGGCCGATCTGCTCACGAAATACCCCGCGCGGGTGCGGGCAATGGCGCTTGATGTCACCGATGAACTGCAAGGCGTGCTTGCCATGCAAACGGCGGTCGATGTGTTCGGACGGGTCGATGTGCTCGTGAACAATGATCGCTGGCAGGAGTTTTCGGTGCCCATCGATCAGGCGTCGGTGGAGCCGATTCCGGCAGCGCTCGGCTTGAGGCGATAAGCCGTAGATTATTCACACTCCGTGCGCAAAGCCTTCACTTTATGGCTCTTGATGCAAGATTCGCGGCGAATATGCTGTTCATACGCCTGCGTGATCTCGAACAAGTCAAACAAGAGCCCACCCCATGACTCGCCCAAGAACGCTCTACCAGAAACACATCGACAGCCACACCGTCTGCGAACTCGACGATCAGGGCCATGTGCTGCTGTACATCGATCGTCAGGTCGCCAATGAGTACACCAGCCCGCAGGCCTTCAGCGGCCTGCGCGAAACCGGGCGCAAGGTCTGGCGTCCGGCCGCGACCCTGGCTGTGGTCGACCATGTAAACCCCACCGCGCCCAATCGCATCGCCACCATGCCCGACGCTGGGGGTGCGCGGCAGGTGTCGTATTTCGCCGAGAATTGCCGCGGCTTTGGCATCGAACTGTTCGACGTACTGGACAAGCGCCAGGGCATCGAACACGTGGTCGCCCCCGAGCAAGGCTTCATCCTGCCCGGCATGGTGGTGGCCGCCGGCGACAGCCACACCACCACTTACGGTGCGTTGGGCGCGTTCGGTTTCGGCATCGGCACCTCGGAAATCGAGCACCTGCTGGCGTCGCAGACCCTGGTCTACAAACGCCTGAAAACACTGCGCGTGACGGTCAATGGCCCGCTCGGCGCCGGGGTGACTTCCAAGGACATCATCATGGCCCTGATCGAGAAGATCGGAGCCTCGGGCGCCACGGGTTTCGCCATCGAGTTTACCGGCCCGGCCATCACCGCCCTCAGCGTCGAAGCGCGCATGACCATTTGCAACATGGCCGTGGAAGCTGGCGCCCGCGGTGCGTTCATGGCGCCCGATGACAAGGTGTTCGAGTACCTGCGCAGCAAACCTCGCGCCCCTCAGGGCCAGTTGTGGGAACAGGCCGTGGCCAAATGGCGAAACCTGCATAGCGACGAAGGCGCCCTCTTCGACCGCGAAGTCACCCTGGATGTGGCCGCGCTGGAGCCGATGGTCACCTGGGGCACCAGCCCTGACCAGGCGGCACCGGTGGGTGGCCATGTCCCTGATCCCGCCCGCGAGCCGGACCTGATCCTGCGCCAGGGCATGCAGCGCGCCCTCGACTACATGGGCCTCGCGCCCGGCATGCCGCTCAGCGATGTGGTGATCAGCCATGCCTTCATCGGCTCCTGCACCAACGCGCGCATCGAGGACTTGCGCGATGTCGCCCGGGTGGTGCGCGGCAAACGAGTGGCGGCCCACGTGCGGGCGATGATCGTTCCGGGTTCGACCCTGGTGCGCAACCAGGCTGAGGACGAGGGGCTGGCGCAGATCTTTCTCGACGCCGGTTTCGAATGGCGGCAATCGGGCTGTTCGATGTGCCTGGCGATGAATGACGACGTGCTGGCTCCCGGCGACCGCTGCGCCTCCAGCACCAACCGCAACTTTGAAGGTCGTCAGGGCGCCGGGGCGCGCACCCACCTGATGAGCCCGGCAATGGTCGCGGCCGCCGCGATCACCGGGCATTTGACTGACGTGCGCGCGTTCGCGCTGGAGGCTTGAACCATGCAACCTTTCACCACGGTAAGTGGCAGCGCTGCGCCTCTACTGGCGTCCAACATCGACACCGATGTGATCATGCCCAAGCAGTTTCTCAAGGGCATCGATCGCCAAGGCCTGGATCGCGGCTTGTTCTTCGACCTGCGCTTTATGGAATCAGGCGAACCCAACCTGCAATTCATCCTCAATCAGCCAACCTGGAGCGACGCTGCCTTTCTGGTGGTCGGTCCGAATTTCGGCTGCGGGTCCAGTCGCGAGCATGCGGTGTGGGGCTTGAAGCAAGTGGGGATCAGGGCCCTGATCGGCAGCAGTTTCGCCGGGATCTTTTACGATAATTGCCAGCGCAATGGGGTGTTGGCGATTCAGCTGGACGAGGCGCAAGTGAAGCGTGTTGCCGAGGTGGTCAGTGTCGCGGCGACGGCGCGAATCAGCGTGAATCTGCCGCAGCAGACCATTGAATTGGCGGACGGCAGCGTGATTGCGTTCGAGATCGATGAGTTGCGCAAGCAGTCCTTGCTGCTGGGGTTGGATGCCATCGGGACAACGTTGCAGCGTGCCGAGCAGATCCGCGCGTTTGAGGCCAGGCACCTCACCGAAAATCCCTGGCTTTGACCCATCCCCCTGTAGGAGCGAGCTCGCTCGCGATGGACCTGAGAGCGCCGCAGGGTGTCAGGCTGCCATCGTTATCGTTGACGTCCATCGCGAGCGAGCTCGCTCCTACAGGGGGTGATCATTCGACCGAGAGGTCGCGGAAATAGGCTTCGAGGAATTCGACACATACGCGCAATTTCGCCGACTGGCTCAGCCGCGTCGGGTACACCGCCCACACGTTGGCGCTCTGGGTGTAGTCGTGCAGCACTTGCACCAGCCTGCCCTGCTCCAGCATCGGCCTGACGTCCCACATCGAACGCAACAGTATTCCGCCACCGCTCAACGCCCACTCCAGCACGATCTCGCCGCTGTTGGAGGACAACGGCCCGCTGACCCGCACCGATTCTTCCTGGCCGTTGCGCGTGAGGTTCCACACACCAAACGCGTTGTTGCGCTCCTTGAGCACCAGGCAATCGTGGTCTTTCAGGTCCTCCAGCGTGCGCGGCGTGCCCCGTCGTTGCAGGTATTGCGGCGTCGCACAGAGCACCCGCCGATTGCTCACCAACTTGCGTCCCAGATGCTGCCCCGGCAGGTCATCGCCGACGCGAATTTCCAGATCGAACCCCTCACCGACGATATCGACCACGCGATCGAACACGTCCAGGCGAATCTCCAGCTTCGGATAGGTCTGCGACAGTTTGCAAATGGCCGGCGCGACATGATTGCGGCCGAAACCGAAGCTGCTGCAGATGTGCAGCGAACCCATCGGCTGCTGCCGCGCCTGCGAGATCTCACCCACAAAATCATCAAAATCCCCGAGCAGCTTTTCCGCCCACACCCGCACGCGCTCACCATCGTCGGTCAAGGCAATACGCCGCGTGGTGCGGTGCAACAGGCGGGTCGACAGGGTCGTCTCCAGCACCGAAATGCGCTTGCTGATATAGGCCGGCGAGTAACCCAGCTCCTCGGCAGCGCTGGCAAAGCCATTTTTGCGCACCACGGTGAGGAACACCTTGAGGTCTTCGGGCAGGGGAAATTGATCACGATTCGTGTTCATACGCCTCATACTTGTGCTGTTTATCGCGTTATTTGCGAAGGATAACATCGATCTACCAGTTGGCAACGCGCCCTCAACGGTAGGAGCGAGCTCGCTCGCGATGGTCGTCAACGATGACGAGGTCAGCCTTGATGAACGCGATGTTCCAGCGTCCATCGCGAGCGAGCTCGCTCCTACAGGAAACCTGATTGACCGTAGTCCCTTCGAATCCTCGATAAAAACAAACAAGAGGAAATAGCGCCATGAACAAGCCCTATGAGCAGTCCCTGAACATCAAGAACACCGCCGATGCCGGGCTGCTGCAACGCCTGCGCACCTACGAAATCGGCGTCATCCCGCTGCCGATCTTTCTCGGCATCGCCCTGATCGTCTACCTCTCCGCGCACCTGGGTTTCCTGCCCAAGAACATGATCGGCGGCCTGGCCGTGATCATGACCATGGGCGTGTTCTTCGGCCAACTGGGCTCGCGCCTGCCGGTGCTCAAAGAGATCGGCGGCGGCGCCATCCTGTGTCTGATGTTGCCATCGATCCTGGTGTTCTACGGCTTCTTCGGCCCGGCCACCATTGATGCCACCAAGATGCTGATGAAGGACGCCAACTTCCTGTACTTCGTGATCGCCAGCCTGGTGGTCGGTAGCATCCTGGGCATGAGCCGCTTCATCCTGGTCCAGGGCATGTTGCGCATGTTCATACCGCTGCTGGTGGGCACCCTCGCCGCCGTCGCCAGCGGGCTGATCGTCGGCAAACTGGTGGGTTACAGCTTCCACCACACCTTCTTCTTCATCATCGTGCCAATCATTGGCGGCGGCATCGGCGAAGGCATCCTGCCGTTGTCGCTGGCCTACTCGGCCATCCTCAGCGGCACACCGGATATCTACGTCGCCCAACTGGCGCCGGCCGCCGTGGTCGGCAACATCGTCGCGATCATCTGCGCCGGTTACCTGGCTCGCCTGGCCCTCAAACGCCCGCACCTCAACGGCGAAGGCTCACTGATCCGCGCCAAGGCAGAGAACGACAAATTCCAGGTCAAGGAAGACACCGGCTCCCTGGTCGACTTCCGCGTCATGGGCGCCGGCGTGCTGGTGATCTGCGCCTTCTTCGTCCTCGGCGGCCTGCTGGAAAAAGTGGTAGGCATCCCCGGCCCGGTGATGATGATCCTCGCCGCCGTCCTCTTCAAATACGTGCGCGCCCTCCCGGAAAACCTCGAAAAAGGCGCCCACACTTTCTACAAACTGGTGTCCTCGGCCTTCATCTGGCCAGTGATGATCGGCCTGGGCATGCTCTACGTGCCGCTCGACAGCGTGGTGAAGGTGTTCTCGGTAGGCTACGTGCTGGTCTGCGTGTCGGTGGTGGTCTCGATGACCGTCGCCGGTTTTTTCATCGGCAACCTGATGAAGATGTACCCGATCGAATCGGCGATTGTGACCTGCTGCCATAGCGGGTTGGGCGGGACTGGGGACGTGGCGATC
>NZ_LYVP01000176.1 GCF_001984065.1 Pseudomonas sp. KK4 | reverse complement strand
ACGACGGTGTGCGTATCAGGGGAAATCAGCGGGAAATGATCCCGTGATCGATGGCGTACTTGACCAGGGCGGCCGGTTTGTCGATGTTGAGCTTGCGGCGGATGCTCAGGCGATGGGTTTCCACGGTGCGCACGCTGATGTCCAGGTCGCGGGCCATTTCCTTGTTGTTCATGCCCTGGACCATTTTGTACAGGACCTGGCTTTCGCGGGGCGTCAGTTCGTTGTCGGTGTTCTTGTCGGCGATCAGGCGCTGAGCGATGTCGGCGCTGTAGAAGGTGCCGCCACTGGTGATCGCTTCGATGGCCGCGATGATTTCCCGCGAGGGCGCGTTCTTCAGTACATAGCCGCTGGCGCCGGAGCGCACCGACTCACTCACGTATTCGTAATTGTCGTACATGCTCAGCACCAGCACCTTGAGCGACGGGTACTGGCTGCGCAGCATGCGGGTCAGTTCCAGGCCGTTCATGTCGCCCAGGCTGATGTCCACCAGTAACAGGTCCGGCTGGCAGCGCCCGACCATCTCGATCGCCTCGGCACCGTTCTCGGCTTCGCCCACCACTTCCAGCGGCGCCATGACAGACAGCAGCGCCTTGATGCCGTCACGGACCAGGGAGTGATCATCGACGAGCGCGACGCGAATCGGGGAGGGCAGGTTCATGGCAGGCATTCACTCTTGTTATCGGATCAGCTGTGTTTGGCACCGGACGGTTTCATCGGCAGCATGACGTCCAGTTCACTTCGGCCCGGTACCGAAGTCAGATCGAACTGGCCGCCGAAATGTTCGACACGTTCACGGATGTTGCGCAGGCCGATGCCGGCTTGGCGACGTTCGACCTGGGCGACGTTAAAGCCGACACCGTCATCGACCACTGTCAGGCGCACGTTGTCCTTGCAACCGTGCAGGGTAATGGAAACATGTTTGGCCCGGGCGTGTCGTTCGATGTTGGTCAGGCCTTCCTGAACGATGCGAAACAGCGACACCGCCGCGCCATCGACCAGTTGGCAATCGAATTCATTGTCGACGTAGCTCACCGTCAGCCCGCTGCGCTGCTCGAATTCCGCCGCCAATTGGCCGATGGCCGCTTGCAGGCCGAGAGTATCGAGCAGGGACGAACGCAGGTCGTGGGACAGGCTGCGCACCTCGCCGATCGCCTCGCCGAGGCGATCGGTGGCATCGAGCAAAATGCCCAGGCCCTTGTCCTGGCCCTTCTCCAGCATATGGCTGGCCAGTTCGAACTGAAACTTGATCGACACCAGCACCTGGCTGATGCCGTCGTGCAGCTCACGGGACACCCGCGAGCGTTCTTCCTCTTGCAGGCTGACGATACGCTGGGTCAGGCGCTGCAGCTTTTTGTCCGCCAGGCGATGTTCGCTGACGTTGAGGGTCATGCCGGTGGCGAACACGAACAGCACCGCCACCAGCGCCACCACGGCAATCGCCATCATGGTCTTGCGGATGCCCATGGCCACTTCCGCGCGGGCCTGTTGGGTGGCGCGCTCGACGTCCTCCAGGTAGATGCCGGTGCCGAGCATCCAGCCCCAACGATCGAGCATGACCACGTAGGCCAGTTTGTCGGTCACCTGGCCGGAGGAGGGCTTGTTCCAGGCGTAGCGCTGAAAGCCTTCGCCCGATTGCGCGCTTTTGAGCAGGGCCTGGATCACCGGCAAGCCGTGGGGGTCTTTCATGTCCCACAGGTATTGGCCCACCAGGTCGGACTGGCGCGCGTGCATCAGGCTGCGGCCCTCGCGGTCATAAACGAAGAAGTAACCGTTGATGCCGAAGCTGAGCTTGCGCAGTTCTTCCAGCACCTGTTTCTGCGCCTGGGCGTCGCCATGGCCGTCGTCGTACAGCGGCTCGATCAGGCTTTGCGCCATCTCCACGTAGTTTTTCAGTTCCGCGCGCTTGCTCGCCAGGATGCTGTCTTCGATCAACTGCGCCTGCTGATCCCCCAGTTGCCGGTTCAGGGAAATCACCAGACCGCAGATCACGGCAATGGCCAGCACCAGCGGCAGAATCCCGAGCGCGACGATCTTGTGTTTGAGCTGCATCAGGGCTCCTGGCCGGGACGAGGGGGGAGGCGAAAGGCCGGCATCATAGGCCAAAGATACGCCCGCCGAGTAGCGCTGCTGGACGGAATGACCGGTGGCGTCGATCCATTGGTCGAACACAAACCCTGTGGGAGCGGGCTTGCTCGCGAATGCAATCTGTCATTCAACATCCATGTCGCCTGACAGAACGTCTTCGCGAGCAAGCCCACTCCCACAGGGTGTTGCATTTCAATCAGTTGGTCCAAGGGTGTCTACGTAGAACTACGTAGACACCACGTACGTAGTAACGCGGATTTATTTGTGGACGCCATGCGCGGATATTGGGCCAGCTCCGCATAGCGGACACAATTATAAAAATTACCGCCGCAGTCACGAGCTGTCGGCAGGAGACCCTATATGCCCCGTCTGGCTAAACACCTCGCCTGGTTTGCCGTGGCTGTCCTGGGAGCGATTGCGCTGAGTGTCGTGGCCCTGCGCCGCGGCGAAGCGATCAACGCCCTGTGGATCGTCGTTGCAGCTGTCGCCATCTACCTCGTTGCCTACCGTTACTACAGCCTGTTCATCGCCAATAAGGTGATGCAGCTCGACCCCAACCGTGCCACGCCCGCCGTGCTCAACAACGATGGCCTGGACTACGTTCCGACCAACAAACACGTGCTGTTCGGTCACCACTTCGCCGCCATCGCTGGCGCAGGTCCGCTGGTCGGCCCGGTGCTGGCCGCGCAGATGGGCTACCTGCCCGGCACGCTCTGGCTGATCGCCGGCGTGGTGCTGGCCGGTGCCGTGCAGGACTTCATGGTCCTGTTCATGTCCACCCGCCGCAACGGCCGGTCGCTGGGCGACATGGTCCGCGAAGAAATGGGCCGTATCCCCGGCACCATCGCGCTGTTCGGCTGCTTCCTGATCATGATCATCATCCTCGCGGTGCTGGCGCTGATCGTGGTCAAGGCCCTGGCCGATAGCCCATGGGGCATGTTCACGGTGATGGCGACCATCCCGATCGCGATGTTCATGGGCATCTACATGCGCTACATCCGCCCGGGCCGCATCGGTGAGATCTCCGTCATCGGCGTGATATTGCTGCTGGGTTCGATCTGGCTGGGCGGGCAGATTGCCGCTGACCCGGTGTGGGCCAAGGCCTTTACCTTTACCGGCGTGCAGATCACCTGGATGCTGATCGGCTATGGCTTCGTCGCCGCGGTATTGCCGGTGTGGCTGATCCTGGCACCCCGTGACTACCTGTCAACCTTCCTGAAAATCGGCACCATCGTCGCCCTGGCGATCGGCATCCTGGTGACCATGCCCGAGCTGAAAATGCCGGCACTGACCCAGTTCATCGACGGCACCGGCCCGGTGTGGAAGGGCGGTCTGTTCCCGTTCCTGTTCATCACCATCGCCTGTGGCGCGGTGTCCGGCTTCCACGCGCTGATCGCTTCCGGCACCACACCGAAGCTGCTGGCCAGCGAAGGCCATGCCCGCTACATCGGTTACGGCGGCATGCTGATGGAATCCTTCGTGGCCATCATGGCCATGGTTGCCGCGTCGGTGATTGAGCCAGGCGTGTACTTCGCCATGAACAGCCCGGCGGCGATTGTGGGCGCTGACGCTGTGTCGGTCGCTCAAACGGTCAGCAGCTGGGGCTTCTTGATTACCCCGGAAGCCTTGCAAGCGGTGGCCAAGGACATCGGTGAAACCACCATCCTGGCCCGTGCCGGCGGTGCACCGACCCTGGCCGTGGGTATCGCGCAGATCCTGCACCACGTCCTGCCGGGTGAAAACACCATGGCGTTCTGGTACCACTTCGCGATCCTGTTCGAAGCGCTGTTCATCCTCACCGCTGTGGACGCTGGCACCCGTGCCGGTCGCTTCATGCTGCAGGACTTGCTCGGTTCCTTCGTGCCGTCGCTCAAACGCACCGAATCCTGGACCGCCAACCTGATTGCCACCGCCGGTTGCGTGGCCATGTGGGGTTACTTGCTGTACCAGGGCGTGATCGACCCGTTGGGTGGCATCAACACCCTGTGGCCGCTGTTCGGCATCTCCAACCAGATGCTGGCCGGTATCGCCCTGATGCTGGGCACCGTGGTGCTGATCAAAATGAAGCGCCAGCGTTATGTGTGGGTGACCCTGCTGCCCGCCGCATGGCTGCTGATCTGCACCACCACCGCCGGTTTCATCAAGCTGTTCGACGCCAACCCGGCGATCGGTTTCCTGGCCCTGGCCAAGAAGTACAGCGATGCCCTGGCCAACGGTCAGGTGCTGGCCCCGGCCAAGAGCATCGACCAGATGCAGCACGTGATCTTCAACGCCTACACCAACGCGACGCTGACCGCGCTGTTCCTGTTCGTGGTGCTGAGCATCCTGTTCTTTGCCATCAAGGTCGGCGTCGCCGCCTGGGGTACCAAGGAACGTACGGATAAAGAAGCGCCATTTCAGGCGATACCGGAAGTTTGATCGAGGATTTGCCGCATGTTCAATGACCTCAGTCGCCTCGGTAAGTACCTCGGTCAGGCCGCGCGCCTGATGGTGGGGATGCCCGACTACGACAACTATGTCGAGCACATGCAGAACAAGCATCCGGACAAACCGGTGATGGACTACGAGGCGTTCTTCCGCGAACGCCAGGAGGCCCGTTACGGCAGCAAGGCGGGGCCGAAGTGTTGTTGATCCTGTAGGACGGTATTACGCAACACCCTGTGGGAGCGGGCTTGCTCGCGAATGCGGTGTGTCATTCAACATTGTGCTGACTGACACGCCGCCTTCGCGAGCAAGCCCGCTCCCACAATTGTTTTGCACCTACATGGCAACGCGTTGTTGCCTCAGGGCGTTCAGCAACATTCCTTCCAGATGATTCAGGTGCTGCCCAAGCATCGATACAGCCATCGCCATCTCCTGCTGTTCAACCGCATCCAAAATCCCTTGGTGAACCTGCCAATCGCAATAGTCCTCGTCCTGCGCGTCAAACTGCGCAATCGCCAGGGATGTCAGCGGCACCAGGCTGCCGAGAAAATGCGCCAGCGGTGCATTGCCGGCCATGTCTGCCAGTTCCAGATGAAACTCCCCCGACAAGCGCAGCGCCCGGCCGGGTGTCGAGCAGTGCCGTTCGCGTTCAATGATTGCATGCAGACGGGCCAAATGATCTGGCTGAGGCTGCTGACAGGCCAACCGCACCAGCGTGATCTCGGCCAGCCGCCTCGCATGCAGCGTTTGCCGGGTCTGTTCGGCCTCCATCGCCGCGACGCGAGGGCGGTGGTTGGGGCGCAGGATGATGATCTGTTGATGGGACAGACGGGTCAGGACACCACGAACTTCACTGCGTCGAGCACCAAACGTCTGCCCCAGGCTGTCTTCGGTCATGCGGCTGCCGGGGTGCAGGCGCTGTTCGAGAATGGCCTCGAAGACCCGCGAATAAAGATCATCCGCCGACAGGGAAAAGGGCAGGTCGACTAGAGTTTGCGGTGAGGCGAAGCTGTTCATGGCCTGTCTCCGGTTGCGGGTGGATTCAACGGCTGAGGTTGTCTTCCGGAATGTTCAGTTCGATGCCCATGCGCTGGCCTTCGCGAAGGATGTGCCGACGCATTTCGGCGCTGGCCTGGGCGCTGTTCTTGCTGCGGATCGCGCGCACCACGGCTTCGTTTTCTTCCAGGCGTTCGGCCAAATGCTCGGGTGAGTTGCGCAGCACATCGGCACTTTGCTTGAGGGCATTGCTGGTCTGCTGCACCACGCTCTGGAAGATCGGATTGGAGGTGAGCGTGAACAGCTCTTCATGAAACGCGATGTAGGCATTCACCCCGGCTTCGCTGTCGCCGGCGTCCAGGGCTTCGCGCATGTCCATCAGGGTCAGGCGCAGTTGCCCGACTTCCTTGCTGCTGATCGATTGCGCGACCAGGCCGACGATGAAGGGTTCGAGGGTGTAGCGCAGTTGCAGGACGTCTTCCAGGCTGGCGCCGGCCACTGCGCTGTCGTGGCTTTGGGCGTCGCTGAGGTTGGCGTCCAGCACCACCACGCCTTTGCCCGGCATCGAGCGCACCAGGCCGAGGGTTTCCAGCACGGTCACCGCTTCACGCAGGCTCGGGCGGCTGATGCCCAGTTGTTCGGCCAGTTCACGCTGGCCCGGCAGCATATCGCCGGAGCGCCACTGACCACGGGCCAATGCGGCCCGAAGTTTTTCTACCACTGAATTGACGACGGTTGACGAGGTAATCACTGTTCGCTCCAAGTCGCGATCAAGGTGCCCGCCGAGGCGGGCACGCGTTGTTCAAAATTCCTGCTGGTGCGCCGCGGCGCCCGGTTTTCTCGGCTGGAAGGTATATCCCACCTGGCCGGACAGCACCTTGTTGGCCCGCTGGATATCGATGTCTTTCTCCCAGCGCGCGATGGCCACGGTGGCGACGCAGTTGCCGATCAGGTTGGTCAGCGCCCGGCCGATGCCCATGAACCAGTCCACCGCCAGCACCAGCACCAGGCCGACCACCGGAATCGCCGGAATGGCGGTCAACGTCGCCGCCAGAATCACCAGGGCCGACCCCGGGATGCCGTGGGCGCCTTTGGAGGTGATCAGCGACACCAGCAGAATGGTCAGCAGGTCGGTCATGGCCAGCGGCGTGCCGGTGGCATTGGCGATGAACACGATGGCCAGGGTCAGGTAGATCGAGAAGCCATCGAGGTTGAACGAGTACCCGGTGGGGATCACCAGGCCGACGGTCGAGCTGCCGATGCCCAGATGCTCGAGCTTGCGCATGATTTGCGGCAACACGGCGTCGGAGGAGGCGGTGCCCATGACGATCAGCAGTTCTTCGCGCAGGTACTTGAGCAGCGGCCACATGCGCAGGCCCGACACGCGCATCACCAGGCCGAGAATCAACGCCACGAACGCGATGCACGTCAGGTAGAACAGGCCCACCAGGCTGCCCAGGTGCTGCAGCGAATCCAGGCCATATTTGCTGGTAGTAAAGGCAATCGCACCGAACACGCCGATCGGCGCCAGGCGCACGATCATGCCCATGATGCGGAAGATTACGTGGCTCAGTTCATTGATCAGTCGCGAGATACCCGACGCGGCTTCGCCCACCAGGTTCAGAGCGCTGCCGAACAGCACCGAAAACAGCAGCACTTGCAGGATGTTGTTGTCGGCGAAGGCACCGATCACCGAGGTCGGGATCAGGTCCATCAAGAACTGCGTGGTGGTGTGCATGTGCTGGCCGCGCTGAGCGATGTCGCCCATGTCGGCGGCGGACAGTTGATCCAGATGAATGTTGGCGCCGCTGCCGATGCCGGTGGTGAAGGCGAACACCAGGCCGATCACCAGCGCCACTGTGGTCAACACTTCGAAGTAGATCACCGATTTGAGACCGATGCGGCCGACCTTCTTCAGGTCGCCGGCGCCGCTGATGCCGCTGACCACCACGCAGAACACGATCAGGCCGATGAGCATCTTGATCAGTTTGATGAAGGCGTCGCCCAGGGGTTTGAGTTGGGCGGAGTATTCGGGAAGGGTCAGCCCGCAGACGATGCCGAGCACCAGTCCGAGAACCACTTGGAGGAAGATTGAACGCGAGCACCATCTGAGCATGGGAGGAATCCTGGTCGGTGTCCTGGCTACCGTGCGCGGGGCGCATCAGATGCAGGACTTAATTATTGTGGTCTTACCGGTATGTCCAGTGCAGGCGCAGTCTAGGCTGGATTTTCAGGCGAATACAAGGGGAAAGCGAAAAATTGGCATGACCGGTCTGACCAGTGGTGGACACTGGTCAGCAAGCAGGGGTCAAGGGGGGAAACGGGTATCAGGGGGAGATCGAGCAGGGG
>NZ_LYVP01000175.1 GCF_001984065.1 Pseudomonas sp. KK4 | reverse complement strand
GTTCTATAACCTGTTCGCCGATGAGATTCGTCACTTCACCGCCACTGCCAGCGCCGATCTGGCGGAGTTCACCAAGCCGCTGAACGACGCAGTGACCACGCTCGATGAATTGACCGCTTGGTTGCTGGATCGAGCCAAAGCCAACCCGAATGAAATCGGCGCGGCGTCGGTCGAGTACCTGCACGTGTTTGGCTATGTCGCCTATGCCTACATGTGGGCACTGATGGCCAAGGCTGCGTTGGGCAAGGAAACGCAGGACGATTTCTACGCGAGCAAACTGGGCACGGCGCGTTTCTATTTCGCCCGCCTGTTGCCGCGGATTCACTCGCTGAGCGCGTCGGTGAAGGCCGGTAGCGAGTCGCTGTTTTTGCTGGATGCAGCGCAGTTCTGAAGATGTAACCGCATGTAAGCTTTCTCTTACATGACGTGCTGCTGTTCTCCCATGGTAGCGAATTGGATCCACGGCTAATCTACTTCACATGGACGTAGCGCAGGAAGCGCAAAGCAACAACACGGACACGTAGGATTCTGCCAGGGTGGCGGAGTGAAATGGATGTCAGGGAAACAGTCTGCAAAGCCCCGCTTCGGCGGGGTTTTCTTATGCCTGCGAAAAAGTGCCCAGCGCTCGGGCACCCTATTGAAAGCGGTCGTCCGGCCGGCTCATCTCTTCTTCCAGCACGGTTCGCAGCAACGCCAGCGAGGCCTGTTGCCGTTGCACGTCACGACACACCAACCCCACCTTCAGCGGCACCCGTGGCTCAGTCAGTGGCTTCCACAACAGATCCTTATTGCCGTAAGCCTTTTGTGAGCGCCCGGGTAGTACCGTTGCCAGCCTCGTGTGCGGCAAGCTACCGAGAATCCCCGCCATATTGTTCAGTTCGGCCTGCACCTGTGGTCGTCTTCCAAGATTCGCCAGTTGCGCCTGCCAGATCTGGCGCACCTGAAACTCCTCCCCAAGCAGCAGCATGGGCAATTCGGCCGCCTGGCTCATGGACACTTTCTTGAATTCGCGCAGTGGATGTTCCGCAGGGATGACAAGGGTCAGTTCATCTTCGTACAGCATCACGCCGTGCAACCCCGGTTGCCGTGGCGGCAAGTAACTGATGCCAATATCCAGCGAGCCATTGAGCAATCGTCGTTCGATGTCCAGACCCGTCAGTTCATAGATCTGCACCACCAGATGCGGCTGCGCCTTGCGCACCCGTTCGAGCATTTGCGGCACCAGGCTGGTGTGCACGGTTTGCAGAACGCCGATGGCCAGGGTGCGAACCGCTTGGCCCTTGAAGTTACCCAGCGCTTCGCGCGCACGTTGCAGCCCATCGAGCAAGGGCAGTGCGTGGTTGTACAGGGTGTGGGCTGCCAGCGTCGGCAACAGGCGTTTGCTGCTGCGTTCGAAGAGGCTGACGTCCAGGCTTTGTTCCAGATGACGGATTTGCTGGGAAAGCGCCGGCTGAGAGATGGACAGACGCTCGGCGGCGCGGCCGACGTGGCCTTCTTCATATACGGCGACGAAATAGCGCAGTTGCTTGAAATCCATAAGAGATACTTATTGAAAATGCTCGGAAATCGAAATGGCTCAAGGCCTTGCCTGAGCCTAGTCTAACCGTATTGACAGGGCTTACAGGGCCACAGAACGCGATGAATACCGTTTGTTTCGATGGTGTTTGCATAGGCAAGGCAACAATTCTTCTACGAGGGCTGAATCAATGAATCTGTTCAGCCTGCGCCGTCCTTCACCTGATCTTGAAGAGCTGGTGGCAGAGACTTCCTTCTCCACCGCCAATGGCAATCTTTCCAGCGATTACCTGATGCCCAGCGTCGAACGCCCGCAGCAGGTATTTGTTCGGGGTCAGGGATCCTGGTTGTGGGACGGCGACGACCGCGCTTACCTGGATTTTTCCCAAAGCGGCGGGGCCAACAGCCTCGGCCATAGCCCCAAAGCACTGGTCAGCGCGATCACGGCGCAAGCCCAGGCGCTGATCAACCCCGGTTTCGGCCTGCACAATCGCGGCATGCTCAGCCTCACCGAACGCCTGTGCAGCAGCACGGGCAGCGACCAGGCCTATTTGCTCAACACCGGCAGCGAAGCGTGTGAGGCGGCGATCAAGCTGGCGCGCAAGTGGGGTCAACGACATCGCAACGGCGCTTCGCGGATCATTGTTGCGAGTAACGGCTGCCATGGTCGTAGTCTGGGGACGATTCCCGCGTCGGACAGTTCGACCCTGATCAACCGCTTCGAGCCGCAACTCCCGGGTTTCAGCCAGGTGCCATTCAATGATCTTCCGGCGCTGCATGAGGCGGTGGATGAGCGCACTGTGGCGATCATGCTCGAACCGATCCAGAGCGAAGCCGGGGTCATTCCGGCCACCGCGCATTACCTCAAAGGCGTCGAACGCCTGTGCCGCGAACTTGGCATCCTGCTGATCCTCGATGAGGTGCAAACCGGCATCGGCCGCTGCGGCACCTTGCTGGCCGAACAGTCCTACGGCGTACGGGCCGATATCGTCGTGCTGGGCAAAGGCCTGGGCGGTGGCGTGCCGTTGGCGGCGTTGCTCGCACGGGGCAAGGCCTGCTGTTTCGACACCGGCGAAATCAGCGGCACCCATCATGGCAATGCCCTGATGACAGCCGCCGGGCTGACGGTACTCGACAACGTGCAGGACAAGGGATTTCTCGACCATGTCGCGCAATCGGCCCAACACCTGCGTGAAGGCCTGCAGCGTTTGTCCCATCGCTATGGTCACGGTGAATTGCGCGGTCAAGGCCTGCTCTGGGGCCTGAACCTGTCCGATGACTGCGCCGATGCGGTGGTCAAGGCGGCCCTGCACGAAGGCTTGCTGATCAATGCCCCGCAACCCGGCTGCCTGCGTTTCACCCCGGCACTGACCGTCAGCAAGGCCAACATCGACGACATGCTCCTGCGCCTGGCCCGCGCCTTCTCCCGTGTACGCACTGCGCAAGTGCAGTGCCGCAAAGGCATCGCCGTCTAAGCGGACGCATCCTGCGCAAACACCCGAACCGTCTCGCGGTAAAACGCACGCCCCATGCCTGATTCTTTTGGTGTGGGGCGTTTTTTTGTGGCTGGGTTTTGCCAGGTGCGAGTTCCGGCTTGAGCGATGAATGAATCAATGGCTTTTTAGAGGGCCGGCAAGGAATGCCGGCACCAAACGACCATTTTCATCGAGAAACATCCAGCGGATGCTGGATATGAAGGAGTTTCTGGAGATATCGCAATGAGCAAAAAATTTAAAAGCGAAGCGGCGGAATCGATCCACGAATCGGCCAGTGCTCTGTATGCCATTGGCGCAATCAGCAAGGCGACCATGCGGGAGTTTGATGAGTCCTGCCTTGCGGCAGTACCGGACGCAATCCCGGCGGATGAGATCAAGGCGCTGCGCGAGCGGAACAATGTCAGTCAGCCAGTGTTCGCCCGTTATCTGAACACCAGCGCTTCCACTGTCAAGCAATGGGAGGCCGGGGATAAACATCCCAGTGGCATGGCGCTGAAGTTACTGAGCATCGTTCAAAAACACGGTCTGGAAATCCTGGCTTGAGGATTTGAGCTGAACCCTGACCAACGGTACAGGTCGATTGCATGTATGGCTCGCATGAGCCGACATCAATCAGGAGCTGCCCCATGGATTTCATTCGCATCATCATCGCCATTCTGTTGCCGCCGCTGGGTGTGTTTTTGCAAGTCGGGTTTGGCGGGGCGTTCTGGCTGAATATTCTGCTGACGCTGTGCGGTTACATTCCGGGGATCGTGCATGCGGTGTATATCATCGCCAAGCGTTGAGTCCTGTGTCGTCCGGTAGATTGCCTTCGCGAGCAAGCCCGCTCCCACAGGAGTAGACAAGACCCTGTGGGAGCGGGCTTGCTCGCGAAGGGGGCGCCGCCATTTCTGATCAGTCCTGCCAATCCATCACCCGCCGATAAAACAACCACTCCTGCTCCAGTGCATGGGCCTGATTAGTCGCCTTGCGGAAGCCGTGGCGTTCGTCCGCATAGTAATGGGCCTGGACCAGAATGCCTTTGTTCCGCAGGGCCTCGACCATGTCCCGTGTCTGTTGCGGCACGACCACGGCGTCCAGTTCGCCCTGAAAGAAGATCACCGGTACGCGAATGTTGCCCGCGTGCAGCAGCGGGGTTCTTGCGGCGTAGCGTTCGGCGTCCTGCAACGGATCGCCGATCAGCCAGTCGAGGTAGTCGCCTTCAAATTTGTGGGTGGCCCGGGCCAGGGCGACGGGGTCACTGACGCCATAGAGACTGGCACCGGCACGGAATACATTGGCGAAGGCCAGCGCGCATAACGTGGTGTAACCACCGGCACTGCCACCGCGTATGAATGCGTTGTCGCCGTCGATCAATCCGCGTTCGGCAAGATGACTGACCACCGCGCAGGCATCTTCCACATCGACTTCACCCCAACTCAAATGCAGGGCCTGGCGATAGGCACGACCATAGCCACTGCTGCCGCGGTAGTTGAGATCGGCCACGGCGAAACCCCGTTGTGCCCAGTACTGAATGCGCGGGTCGAGCACCGGGTAGCAGGCCGAGGTCGGGCCTCCGTGGATGAACACCACCAACGGCGGCTTCGTATCCGAGGTCATTGCCGGGTAGAAGAAACCATGGGCCTCACCCGAACCGCTGGGATAGCGCAAGGTTTGCGGGCGGCTGATCTGTTCGGCGGGCAACGGCATGGTGCCTCCCGCCAACACCTTGACCCGCCGGGTCTGGCGGTCGATGGCAATCACCGCCGAAGCGCTGATCGGTGACGCTGCGATGCAGTAAATGAATTGCTCATTCAGGGCGAGGCTGCGAAATCGGCTGTAGTCGCCAGCAAAGGTTTCACTGTTGGCGCCGCAGATGCCCAACTGTCCAAAGCCACCTTCGGTCCAGCTCGCCAGATAACGTTCTTCACTCAGCGCCAGCCAGGTGCATCCACCGAGCTGCCAAGGGGCTGGGCCATGATCGGCCGCCGCGCTCGGCAACGGAATCAGCCCTGTCGAAGATTCCACCCAGGGCTGCCAGAAACCGCCACGATCCGTCAGGCAATACAACCGGCCGCGCTGATCAAAACGTGGTTGTTGCACAGACTCTTGTCTTTCACCGCCCGCTACGCAGACAGCCGGGCCAATGCCACCGTCATTCTGACGTTCAGCAACCATCAAACGAGTCGCGGTCCACGGCTGGTCCGGGCGGCTCCACTCGATCCAGGCCAGGCGTCGCGTGTCTGGACTGAGCGTCGGGGCGGCATAGAAATCGGCGCCTTCGGCCAGCAAATTACGCGTGCCGTCGGCCATGTCGATGGCGACCACACGATGCTGATCGCCCTGCTCTTCAACCGCCAACACCTGCCCATTGGCGAACTGCAAGTCGCCGTAGCGGCAGGGGCCGGAAGTCAGCGCCTCGGGCGCCTCGCCCGCCAGCGATTGACGATACAACTGTTGGTCCGCCTCGTTGACGAAAACCACCCCGTCGTCTGTCAGACAAAACGCCCCACCGCCATATTCGTACACTCGACTGCGCACGCTGAACCCGGTCGGTGTCAGACAATTGGCCACCCCGTCGCGCCAATGCCAGATTCGGCAGGCGCCATCGTCCGGACGGTATTCGTTCCAGAACAGGCCGCGCGGGCCCAGCTGCAGTTCGGCGAAATCGATACCGGCGGCGACGGCTTTGGCGGCGCTGAAGGGTTCAGCTCTTGGCGATGAGGCGTGAGTTTCGTTCATTGCGAAAGGCCAATTGTTCGATGGTCTGGGACGCGTGCTCGGCTTCTTCGCGGGCCTTGAGAATCACGCCGTGATGTGGCGATTTGCTGCACACCGGGTCGGCATTGCTCGCATCCCCGGTCAGCATGAACGCCTGGCAGCGACAACCGCCGAAGTCTTTTTCCTTCTCGTCGCAGGAGCGGCACGGCTCGGGCATCCAGTCATAACCGCGAAAGCGATTGAAGCCGAACGAGTCATACCAGATGTGCTGCATGCTGTGATCGCGCACGTTGGGAAACTGCACCGGTAGCTGTCGGGCGCCGTGACAGGGCAGCGCCGTTCCGTCCGGTGTCACGGTCAGAAAAATACTGCCCCAGCCGTTCATGCAGGCTTTCGGGCGTTCTTCATAGTAGTCCGGCGTGACGAAGATCAGCTTGCACGGGTGCCCTTCGGCTTCCAGTTTGGCGCGGTATTCATTGGTGATGCGTTCGGCGCGAACCAGTTGCTCCTTGGTCGGCAACAACCCGACACGATTGAGTTGGGCCCAGCCGTAGAACTGGCAGGTAGCGAGTTCGACGAAGTCCGCTTCCAGCGCGATGCACAGCTCGATGATGCGGTCGATCCTGTCGATGTTGTGCCGATGGGTGACGAAGTTCAGCACCATCGGGTAGCCGTGGGCTTTCACGGCCCGGGCCATTTCCAGCTTTTGCGCGAAGGCCTTTTTCGAGCCCGCGAGCAAGTTGTTCACCTGCTCGTCGCTGGCCTGGAAACTGATCTGGATGTGATCGAGGCCGGCCTTCTTGAAGTCGCTGATTTTCTGCTCGGTCAGGCCGATGCCGGAGGTGATCAGGTTGGTGTAGAAACCCAGTTTGCGTGCTTCGGCAATCAACTCGGCGAGGTCCTGGCGCACCAGTGGCTCGCCGCCGGAAAACCCCAGTTGTGCAGCGCCCATTTCCCGCGCTTGGCGAAAGACCTTGATCCATTGCTCGGTACTCAGCTCCTCGCCCTGCTCGGCGAAGTCCAGCGGATTGGAGCAGTACGGGCATTGCAGCGGGCAGCGATACGTCAGCTCGGCGAGCAGCCACAGCGGCAGGCCGATGTCCGGTTTGGGCGGGATTTGCACCGACGAATCAGGCAAGTTCGATCCAGTGCTGCGCACGGGCAACCTCCATGAATTGCTCGATGTCGTCACCGAGTTCGGGCACGCCGGGGAATTGCTGGTCGAGTTCACTGATGATCGCGGCCACATCGCGCTGGCCATCGATCAAACCGCCGATCAACGCGGCGCTTTCATTGAGCTTGATCATGCCTTCAGGGTACAGCAGCACGTGGCCTTTCTGGGCCGGTTCGTACTGGAAGCGGTAGCCGGGACGCCAGGTCGGGGTCTTGCTGCGATCGAAACTCATAAGGTGATTCCTTTGTGCCAGACCCGCTGCTCGGTGACGCTGTGATAGGGCGGGCGATTGAGCTCGTAGGCCATGCTCATGGCATCGAGCATGCTCCAAAGAATGTCCAGTTTGAACTGGAGAATTTCCAGCATGCGCTCCTGGCCTGCGCGCGTCTTGTAGTGTTCCAGCGTGATGGCCAGGCCATGCTCCACATCGCGGCGCGCCTGGCCCAGGCGGGTGCGGAAATACTCGTAGCCGGCCGGGTCGATCCACGGGTAATGCTGCGGCCAACTGTCCAGGCGCGATTGGTGGATCTGCGGCGCGAACAGCTCGGTCAGCGAGCTGCTGGCGGCTTCCTGCCAACTGGCGCGGCGCGCGAAGTTGACGTAGGCGTCCACCGCGAAACGCACCCCGGGCAACACCAGTTCCTGGGAACGCAACTGGTCGGGGTCGAGGCCCACCGCCTGGCCCAGTCGCAGCCAGGCTTCGATGCCGCCGTCTTCACCGGGGGCACCGTCATGGTCCAGCAGGCGCTGGATCCACTCGCGGCGGATCTCGCGGTCGGGGCAGTTGGCCAGGATCGCGGCATCCTTGAGCGGGATGTTCACCTGGTAGTAGAAACGGTTGGCAACCCAGCCCTGGATCTGCTCGCGGGTGGCCCGACCCTGGTACATCGCCACGTGGTATGGGTGGTGGATGTGGTAGTAGGCGCCTTTGGCGCGCAGGGCGGCCTCGAATTCGGTGGGGGACATCGGGGTGTCGGTCATTGCGGGTCTCCGGGTACAACCGGTGGGTTCTTGGTGTCTGGGCGGGCCTCTTCGCGAGCAAGCCCGCTCCCACCTTGGAATGCGGTCAATTGTG
>NZ_LYVP01000174.1 GCF_001984065.1 Pseudomonas sp. KK4 | reverse complement strand
GGGGGGATCGGGGTGGATGGTTTTCATGGTTTCAGCTCTCAAAAGGAGATGGAGCTGCCAAAAGCCTTTCCTACGGGCAGGGTGGCAGCCATGTACGGGGTAGGAAATCGAGATCTGAGAGCACCTCTCGACCACGCCGAAGCGTGCCCGTACATGGCCGCCGCAGCTGATCTTACGGACGCAGTTGAGCGGCCGCAAACCAGGCAATGACGCCATAGTGCATCTCAGACTCTTGAGGTTCCTACACCCCACCACTGAATTTCAGTGACCACCAAAGCCTATCGATCGAGCACCTTTCAAACCAGTTCACGCCGTTCGCCACAATTCGAAGGAAATCTCCGAAGACCCTGCCCGGAAACGGTGTAGGACCTGAGCAAGGAGTGCCTGAAAAACAGGGCGAAGGGCTGTGAGTGAGGAACCACGGGCATTACCCAGGGCTAGGAAAAACAGAAATGTCCTACGCCAATTGACACTTGGCTCACTCCAACCTCAAGTAGAAGCAAGCCTGCTTGTGATGGCGGCCTGGATTGATTCAAGAATTCGGCTGATGGATAACATGCCCTGGCTGCGCATAGAGATCGATACCCAGCGCATGAATCACTTTCAGAACCGTGTGGAAACGTGGTTTTGCGCCAGGGGCAAAGGCCTTGTACAGACTCTCGCGACCCATTCCCGAATCTCTGGCGACCTGTGTCATGCCACGGGCCTTAACCACGTATCCCACGGCACGTAGAAACTCTTCATTGTCCCCCTCCGCCAGCACCTGGGACAGGTATTCGCTGATGGCCTCATCGCTGTCGAGCAGACTTGCCATGTCAAAGGCCGTCAAAGTCTGGCTCATGGTTAAACCTCCTTTGCCATTTTTTTTGCACGTTGGATATCAGCGTTCTGTGATGACTTGTCACCCCCGGCAAGCAAGACGATGACGACAGTCTTACGCATCGTGAAGTAAATCCGGTATCCGGCGCCAACATCCACGCGCATTTCGGAAACGCCATTACCTACTGGTTTGATATCGCCCAAATTTCCCGCGCCGGCACGTTCAATGCGACGGGCTATGGCAATCCTTGCCCGCACATCACGGATTGAGGAATGCCATGCGGAGAAAATCGCTGTTTGCTGGACAAGATAATTCATTGTGCAACTGTATCCAAATGGATACGGAGCGGAAGTCAGACTTTTCTTGGATTGTCGGTGATTTTTCCGCGATATGTGTGGGGCTGGGGATCATTTAATCCGCCAAAAAAACTGTGGGAGCGGGCTTGCTCGCGAATGCGCCGTGCCCGTCGACATCATCGTTGTCAGACACACCGCCTTCGCGAGCAAGCCCGCTCCCACCTTTTTGATCGGTGATCACCGCAAAGCCCGGATCAATCCTCGCGCTTCACCACCAACGTCAAGATGTCATAACTGGCCACCAGCTCTCCCAATTGGTTGGTGACTTCCACATCCCACGCCACCACGCCTTGCGGAATGCTTTGCGGGCTCTTCTTGCCCTGGTCGATTTTGCGTTTGCAGGTCAGGCGGGCCTGGATGGTGTCGCCGATGCCCACCGGGTTGATGAAGCGCAGGGTGTCGAGGCCGTAGTTGGCCAGGACCGGGCCGACGCCAGGGGAGACGAACAGGCCGGCTGCGGCCGACAGGACGAAGTAACCGTGGGCGATGCGTTTGCCGAATTGCGATTCCTTGGCGGCGATGTCGTCGAAGTGCATGTAGAAGTGGTCGCCCGACAGGCAGCCGAAGTTCACAAGGTCGGCTTCGGTGACGGTGCGGCGGTGGGTCAGCAGCGACTCGCCGATCTGCAGGTCCTGGAAGTAGCGACGGAACGGGTGCACGTCGGTTTCGATGACCTTGGCGCCGCGCACGTATTCGCCGGTGACCGCTGCCAGCATGGTCGGCGAGCCTTGTACGGCGGCGCGTTGCAAGTAGTGTTTCACCGCACGCAGGCCGCCGAGTTCTTCGCCGCCGCCGGCACGACCCGGGCCGCCGTGCTTGAGTTGCGGCAGCGGCGAGCCGTGGCCGGTGGATTCGCCGGCGCAGTGACGGTCCAGGACCAGCAGACGGCCGTGCAAGGCCGCTGCCACCGGAACGGCTTTGGCGGCGATCTGTGGATCCTTGGTCACCAGGCTCGCCACCAGGCTGCCTTTGCCGCGCGCGGCCAGGGCCAGGGCTTCGTCGAGGTCGTCGTAGGCCATCAGGGTGCTGACCGGGCCGAAGGCTTCGATGTCGTGGGCGCCGCCTTCAGCGTGCGGATCCCGAGCTTGCAGCAAGGTTGGGGCGAAGAATGCGCCCTTGTCGACGTGCTCGCCGCGCGGCTCGAAACCGTCACGGGCACCGAACAGCAGGTCGCTGCTCTGCAACAGGTTTTCCAGACGCTCGGCCACGTCCTTCTGCTGATCGTGGGACGCCAGTGCGCCCATGCGCACGCCTTCCACCGATGGGTCGCCGACCACCACTTTGGCCAGGCGATCGCGCAGGCGCGTGGCCACCGCATCGATGTGTTTGGCCGGGACGATGGCGCGGCGGATGGCGGTGCATTTCTGCCCGGCCTTGGTGGTCATTTCCCGGGCGACTTCCTTGATGAACAGCTCGAATTCTTCGTCGTCCGGGGTCACGTCCGGGGCGAGGATCGCGCAGTTCAGCGAGTCGGCCTCGGCGGTGAACGGCACCGAGTTGCGGATCAGGTTCGGGTTGACCCGCAGCTTGGCCGCGGTGTCGGCGGAGCCGGTGAAGGTCACCACGTCCTGGCCTTGCAGGCGGTCGAGCAGGTCGCCGGTGCCGCCGATGATCAGTTGCAGGCTGCCCGTCGGCAACAGACCGGACTCGTCCATCAGGCGCACCACGGCTTCAGTCAGGTAGCTGGTGGCGCTGGCCGGTTTGACGATGCACGGCATGCCGGCGAGGAAGCTCGGCGCGAACTTTTCCAACATGCCCCAGATCGGGAAGTTGAACGCGTTGATGTGCACGGCCACGCCACCACGGGGCACCAGGATGTGGGTGCCGGCGAAGCTGCCCAGTTTGCTCAGTTGCAGCGCCGGGCCTTCGTGAACCACGTTGCCCGATGGCAGCTCACGTGCGCCGAGGCTGGCGTAGGTGAACAGCGTGCTGTTGCCGCCCTCGATGTCGATCCAGCTGTCGGCACGGGTGGCGCCGCTGTGGTGGGAGATTGCGTAGAGCTGTTCCTTGCGTTCGCTCAGGTACAGGGCCAGGGCCTTGAGGCGCTGGGCGCGCTGCTGGAAGTCCAGGGCCATCAGGCTGCTGACGCCCTGACGACGACCGTGCTCGATGGCTTCGGCGAAGTCCGGGCGCTCTTCGTGGGTGCGGAAGATTTCATGGCCGTCGATGGCGCTGCGCAGGGTTTGTGCGCCGTGCTGGCCGATCCAGCGGCCGGCGATGAAGCTTTGCAGGGTAGGGGCTTGGGACATGTTGGCTCCTGGAATCAAAATAGTGGGGTGCCGCAGATCCCTGTGGGAGCGGGCTTGCTCGCGAAAGCGCAGTGTCAGGCGACATCGATGCTGAATCTGATGGCCTCTTCGCGAGCAAGCCCGCTCCCACAGGGGCAGGGTGTTTCATGGCGCAAAGGAGGTTCAGAGCTGGTCGAAATCCAGCACCACCTTGTCGCTGATCGGGAAGGCCTGGCACGACAGCACGTAACCGGCCGCCACTTCGTAGTCTTCCAGCGCGTGGTTGCTGTCCATTTCCACTTCGCCTTCGATGACCTTGCACTTGCAGGTCGAGCACACGCCGGCCTTGCATGAGTAGGGCAGTTCGGCGCCCTGGGCGTTGCCGGCGTCGAGGATGCTCTGGCTGTTGCGCGTCAGGTCGAAGGCCAGGGCGCGGCCATCGCTGATGACGGTGATCTGGCTGACGGCGGCGTCCACCTGGCGGGCGGCCTCGCGGGCCTGGCGCTTCTGCTGGCTGCCGGCGGCGGCGAACAATTCGAAGTGAATGCGCTCAGGCGCCATGCCCTTGGCCTTGAGGCTGTCGCGCACGGTTTCGGTCATTTCTTGCGGGCCGCAGATGAAGGCCGCATCGAGGGCCTTCACATCGAGCCAGCGGCTGAACAGTTGCTCGCATTTTTCGGCGTTGATGCGGCCGTTGTACAGGTCCACATCCTGCTGCTCGCGGCTGAACACAAAGATCAGATTCAGGCGTTGCAGGTAGCGGTTCTTCAGGTCTTCCAGCTGTTCTCGAAACAGTGCGCCGGAGCTGGAACGGTTGCCGTACAGCAGGGTGACGCGGCTGTGGGGCTCGGTTTCCAGGGTGGTCTTGATGATCGACAGGATCGGCGTGATGCCGCTGCCCGCAGCCACGGCCAGGTAATTGCCATGGCGAGCCGGGTCCAGGTCCACACTGAAATGCCCGGCCGGCGGCATCACTTCCAGGGCGTGTCCGGCCTTGAGCTGTTCGTTGGCGAACGCAGAGAAGCGCCCACCGGCGACACGCTTGACCGCGATGCGCAGTTCACCGTCGTTGACCCCGGTGCAGATCGAATACGAACGGCGCACTTCTTCGCCGTCCATCAAGGTGCGCATCACCAGGTGCTGGCCCTGGGTGAAGTGGAAACTGTCCTGCAGTTCCTGCGGAATGTCGAAGGCGATGGACACCGCGTCACGGGTCTCGGCGCGCACGTCCTTGATGGTCAGGCTGTGGAATTTACTCATTGTTGTTCTCCAGCTGGGACGGCCGATCGCCGCTCAGATGCACTTGAAATAATCGAACGGTTCCCGGCAATCGACGCAGCGATACAGCGCCTTGCACGCGGTGGATCCGAACTCGCTGAGCACCTCGGTGTGGGCGCTGCCGCACTGCGGGCAGAGGATCAGCGGGCTTTCACCGAGCAGGCTGCGTTTGCTGGTGCTGCCTTCGGGCGGTGCGATGCCGTAGGCGCGCAGGCGCTCACGGCCGCTGTCGCTGATCCAGTCGGTGGTCCAGGCCGGGGTCAGCCGGCGCTCCAGGTTCGGTGCGCGGAACCCGGCCTGCTCCAGTGCGTCGCGGATATCACCCTCGATCACTTCAGTGGCGGGGCAGCCGGAGTAGGTCGGCGTGACCACCACGTGCAAGTGACCGGCCTGCCAGTCCAGATCGCGGACGATGCCAAGGTCCACCACGCTGACCACCGGCACTTCCGGGTCCATGACTTCGGACAGGATCGCCCAGGCGGCGGCCAAGTCCGACGGTTGTGCCGGGCGGGCGCCGAGGTCGCTGGCGATCAGCTCACCAGGTTGCATCGGGGTACGCTCGTGGCAGGAACTGCATTTCGGCCAGCAGAATGCCCAGGTGTTCGGTGTGCAGGCCCTTGCGCGCGTTGAGGTAGAAGTAGCTCGGCGCGGCCGGAACGGGCAGGGTGGCGCTGGCGAAAATCGCTTCGACCTTGGCTTGCCACGCCGCGGCGACGGTGGCGATGGCCGGGGTGATGCCGGCTTCGCACAGGCGCTGTTCGCTGTCGTCGGCGGCGATCAGTTCGACGGTGAAGCGCCAGACTTCCGGGATGGCCGCGAGCATGCGCTTGTGGCTTTCCTCGGTGCCGTCGCCCAGGCGCTCGACCCACTCGCCGGAGCGGCGCAGGTGATAGGTGACTTCCTTGACCGCTTTGGCGGCGATCCCGGCGATGCGTTCATCGCTGGACTGGCTCAGGCCATTGAGCACTTGCAGGTGCCAGGCGTCGTACAGGAATTGTTTGAGAATGGTCACTGCGTAGTCGCCGTTGGGTTGTTCCACCAGCAGCAGATTGCGATAGGCGCGCTCGTCGCGGCGGAACGCCAGGTCGTCGGCATCGCGGCCGTCGTCCAGCAGTTCGGCGGCGTAGTCCAGCCAGTTGCGGGCCTGGCCCACCAGGTCGAGGCCGACGTTCATCAGCGCCAACTCTTCTTCCAGGGCCGGGGCCTTGCCGCACCACTGGCACAGGCGCTGGCCCTGGATCAGGGCGCTGTCGCCCAGGCGCAGCAGGTATTCGATCAGATCGGTCTTGTTGTTCATGGTCGACCTCACATGTGCCCGACTTCGGCCGGCAGCTCGTAGAAGCTGGCATGGCGATAGACCTTGTCGTCCGAGGGGTCGAACAGCGGGTCTTTTTCATCCGGCGACGAGGCGGTGATCAGCGCCGAGGGCACCACCCACAGGCTCACGCCTTCGCTGCGACGGGTGTAGAGCTCGCGCGCGTTTTCGATGGCCATGGTGGTGTCGGCGGCATGCACGCTGCCCACATGCTTGTGGTTGAGGCCGTGCTTGCTGCGCACGAAGACTTCGAAAAGGGTCCATTCGGACATGACATCTACTCCACATTGAGGCTCTGCAGGAGCGAGCTTGCTCGCGATGTACCCGCGAGCAGCGCGGGGTGTCAGGTAGCCAGCGTTAACGTTGACGACCATCGCGAGCGAGCTCGCTCCTACAGGGGTACGGTTGTCTTAGGCGGCGTTCTTGTTGTGTTTTTTGCGGGCGTGGGCGACGGCGGCTTCGCGCACCCAGGCACCGTCTTCGATCGCCTTGCGGCGGGTGGCGACGCGTTCGGTGTTGCACGGGCCGTTGCCCTTGAGCACTTCGTAGAATTCGTTCCACTGGATCTCACCGAAATCGTAGTGGCCGCGTTCTTCATTCCACTTCAGGTCCGGGTCGGGGCAGGTGCAGCCCAGCAGTTCCAACTGCGGGATGGTCTGGTCGATGAAGCGCTGGCGCAGTTCGTCGTTGCTCTGGCGCTTGATCTTCCAGGCCATGGACTGGGCGCTGTTGGGCGAGTGTTCGTCGCTTGGGCCGAACATCATCAGCGACGGCCACCACAGACGATTGATCGCGTCCTGGACCATGTCTTTTTGCGCCTGGGTACCGTGACGCATCATGGTCAGCAGGATTTCGTAGCCCTGGCGCTGGTGGAAGCTCTCTTCCTTGCAAATGCGCACCATGGCCCGGGAGTAGGGGCCGTAGGAGGTGCGCTGCAGCACCACCTGATTGACGATCGCCGCACCGTCCACCAGCCAGCCCACCGCGCCCATGTCGGCCCAGTTCAGGGTCGGGTAATTGAAGATGCTCGAATACTTGGCCTTGCCGCTGTGCAGCTTGGCGATCTCTTCATCGCGGTCGGCGCCCAGAGTTTCCATGGCGCTGTACAGGTACAGACCGTGACCGGCCTCGTCCTGGATCTTGGCCATCAACTGCAGCTTGCGTTTGAGCGTGGGCGCACGGGTGACCCAATTGCCTTCCGGCAGCATGCCAACGATCTCGGAGTGGGCGTGCTGGGAAATCTGCCGGATCAGGGTCTGGCGGTAGGCATCTGGCATCCAGTTCTTGGCTTCGATCTTGATTTCTGAATCGATTTTTTCCTGGAAGGCGCGTTCCTGATCGGACATCTCCGACAGGTCTTTTATGCGCTTTACGCCTGTTTCTACTAGCTGTGCGTACATTGGGGGTCTCCGGCCTTGAAGCTATTCGAGGGCATGGAGAACTTTATAAGCGATACAGAAATTAATATCAAACACAAAATAACGTGTCGTATATTTTTCTGTATCGCTTTCGACTTGTCAGGGAGGTTGTAGCGGATTCTGGACAGGGTGGTGGCACCTTAGTAGCATCCGCCGCAGAGGGGCCTTTCTTCCGCCACATCGACCGACGTGGACTCATCAAGGATTGAACATGCACACCTTCAACCACAGCGATAAAACTCGAAACGGAAAACCCCGTGCTCAATAGCCAAAGTCCGGACTTCGTCCATGGCGATATCACGATCCAGTTCGACATCGAGCACGGTGTAGTGATCGGGGGCGCTTCGGGTGAGGATCAGGTCTGGATAAAAACCACGGAGGGCGAAGAGCGGTGCCTGACGTATCGCTTCGAAGATTTCCAGCTGCGCAAAGGTCAGGAAGTATCTGTGATCTATGCAGGAAGTCCGGATAGGGATGGCATGTGGGCGGCCTACCTGCGCAATCATGACCTCGCACGCGGTTTCGTCCTGAAATCGGCTGATGAGCTCTTCGACAAGCTGGTCAAGCCTCTGAAAGTGTCCTGGCTGATTGCGATCATCCTGTCGATCCCGGCGGGGTTGATGACTCTGTCGTTCGGTAACGGCAGCGTCGGCTGGCTGCTGCCAATCGCCTATTGGTTTTGGGTAGGCGCACGCGACAACAAACGCAGAAAAAGAGTGGTACCGATTCTGGAACATTACGTAGAACAGCTGGATACGCGTGCCGCGGTCAAACGTTCCGTAGCGAGGGCTCTCTCGCGCCAGTGGTGATGGCCGAACATCCCCATTCCCCTGTAGGAGCGAGCTTGCTCGCGATGGTGGTCAACGATGACGCTG
>NZ_LYVP01000173.1 GCF_001984065.1 Pseudomonas sp. KK4 | reverse complement strand
GCGAAGAGGCCAGCCCAGCCAACATCACCTGTGCCTGACACACCGCCTTCATCCAGGTGGCCGAAACCCGCAGTTTCACCGAAGCCGGGCGCCTGCTGGAGATCTCGGCTTCCGCCGTGGGCAAGAGTGTGGCGCGCATGGAGGAGCGCCTCGGCGTGCGGTTGTTCCACCGCAGCACCCGCAGCGTCACCCTGACCACCGAAGGCGAGCTGTTCCTGGACCGCTGCAAACGCATCCTCAGCGAAGTGGAAGCCGCGCAGATGGAATTGCTGGAGCTGTCCGCCAACCCCCGGGGCAAGGTGCGTATCAGCGTGCCGATCCAGAACGTGCTGATCATGCCGGTGCTGGCCGGGTTCATGCGCGCCTACCCGGACATCGAGCTGGACGTGGACATGTCCGACCGCATGGTGGACGTGATCGAGGAAGGCTTCGATGCGGTGATCCGCACCGGCGCGCCGCAGGATTCGCGGCTGATGGCGCGCAAGCTGGGAGGCTATCAATTGCAGTTGGTGGCATCGCCCGAGTACCTGCAACAGCACGGCGAACCGACGCACCCGGATGACTTGATCCGCCACGTCTGCCTGCTGCACAAGTTCCCGGCCACGGGCATGATCGAACGCTGGCCGCTGCGGGTCGGCGATATGCACATCGAGCCGAATCTGTCGAAGGCGCTGATCTGCACCACGATGGACCCGCTGACGTACCTGGCGATGGATGGGGTGGGGATTGCCTGCCTGCCGGATTTTTCAATCCGCCAGCCACTGGCCGACGGCAGGCTGAAGGTGTTGCTGGCGAATTACACCGACCACACCGGCAACCTGTGGATGCTCTGGCCTGCGTCGAAGCAGACCGCACCGAGGCTGCGGGTGTTGATCGATTACTTCAAGGACAACATTCTCAAGGGCTGAATCAGCACTGCAAGGTCTCGGCGATCGGCGCCTTGCCAAGGCCGAAGCTGAGCATCAACGCCAACCCCAGCAGGCCGATGCCAGCGCCCAGCCACAGCGCCGACGGCACGCCTTGATGATCGACCATCAGGCCGCCAACCAATGACCCTGACGCAATGGCCACCTGGAACATGGTCACCAGCATGGCCGAGCTGGCCTCTGGTAACTGCGGCGAAGTCAGCTGCATCCAGGTGCTGACGCCCAAGGGAATCGCTCCATAAGCCACGCCCCACGCCAGCACCGCCAGCGCCACCGCCGCACTCGAACCTCGCAACTGTGGCAAGGCCAACTGGGCGATCACCATCAACACAATCACCGCGCCCAACGACAGCCGCAGATGCCGCGCCACGCCCCTGGCCATGGCGAAATTGGCCAACATGCCCACCAGGCCGAAGCCCAACAGAATGGAGGTGATTGCACTACCGGAGAAACCCGCTTCACGACTCAGAAACGGCGCGATGTAGGTGTACGCCGAAAAGTGCGCAGCCACCACCAACGCCAGCAGCAACATGCTGCGCCGGGCATTGCTTCGCGTCAGAAAACTCAACAGTGCCCGCACCTGCAAGCCGTCCCGGGACGGCAGCGACGGCAACGTCAGCCCCTGAGCGATCAGCGCCAACACCGCCAGCCCTGCCGTCACCGCGAACGATACCCGCCAGGAAAACAGATCCCCCAGCAAAGTTCCGAACGGCACACCAAACACCGTGGCCAGGGTAATGCCCGCAAAGATCAATGCCGTGGCTTTCGCCGCTTTCGATTCACTGACCAATCGCCCGGCCACCGCAATCGCCACCGCCCAGAAACCACCCAGCGCCACGCCCAACAACGCACGTCCCACCAGCATGATCGCCAGCGACGGTGCCACCGCCGACACCAGGTTGGCCGCCACCTGCAACAGCGTCAGCAACAGCAGCAGCTGCCGGCGATTCATGCGCCCGGCCCCCAACATGATCGCCGGCGCCGCCACTGCCGCGACGATCCCCGGCACAGTCACCATCAACCCCGCCTCCCCGTCGCTGATGCCCAGGGTATTGGCAATTTGCGGCAAGACCCCCACCGGCAAATATTCAGTGGTGACAAACGCAAAGGCGCCCAGCGCCACGCTGAACACCGACAACCAGTCGCGCCAGGAGGATGACCCGGCCGGCGCCAACGCGGCGTCGCCCGGTATTGCATGCATATCGTTCATGACAAAGCTCCACAGAAATGAGTGGAGCCATGCTAGGTACCCCGCGCGCGCGGAAAAACGGGGCGCAGGTCCGATCACTGCGGAGTGATCGTTCCGCAATGCCACATCGCGCGCTTTTCTGTAGGAGCGAGCTTGCTCGCGATGAACGTCGGGACAACTCGGGCATTCAGTTGCCCAGCGTTATCGTTGACGACCATCGCGAGCAAGCTCGCTCCTACAGAAAAGCACGCGCACCCGTGCGCCCCGACTTGAAACCTGCCCCACTTCATCTACCGTACTTTGACGCGCCCCCTGAACCTGCACCCGCAAAGTTTCAAAGGAGCCATGATGGCCACCGCCCCTCGCAAGGCTGCCCCCGCCGCCAAAGCCAAGCCCCGCAAGAAAATCACGCCGTCCATCTCTGAAAGCCTGATCCGCCGCCGCCCGGTGTGCCCCGATCAACTGGACATGCGTGACCGGCTCTATCAGCCGCCGGTCGGCCTGCAACCGGTCAAGGCCTTGATGCCGACGCTGTGGATGAGCATCAAGAACCAACTGCAAACCCAGGCCTGCACCGGTTTTGCCCTGTCGACGGTCATCGAATACCTGCTCAGCAAAGGCAAACGGGAAAACAAACCGGCCATCTCGCCTTACATGCTCTACAGCATGGCACGGCGCTACGATGAAATTCCCGAAGCGCCCAACCCCACCCGAGATCCTGATCGCAAGCCGGACCCTGATTTTTCCGACAACGGCTCGACCCTGCGCGGCGCGCTCAAGGGCTGGTACAAACAAGGGGCCTGCGCGGCGGATCTGTGGCCGAACCTGGACATGCCCACCGCGACCAACCTGCCCGACACCGACTGGTGGATCGACTCGGTGCAACGCCCGCTCGGCGCCTATTACCGGGTCGACCCGCTGTCGATCAGCGACATGCACGTGGCCCTCAATGACCTGGGCGTGCTCTACGCCAGCGCCGCCTGCCACAGCGGCTGGACCACCGCCGCCAGCGAGGCTGCGCAGTTGGCCACGCCACCGGGTGCCTGGGACGACTACTGGCGCATCCCCAGTCAAAAAGCCGGCCTGGACGACGGTGGCCATGCCTTCGTGATCGTCGGCTACAACGAGGACGGCTTCCTGATCCAGAACTCCTGGGGCACCGGCTGGGGCAGCGCCGGCTACGCGATCCTCACCTACTCCGACTGGCAGCAAAACGCGATGGACTGCTGGGCGCCGCAACTAGGGGTGATCACCGCCGAACACACGGCGATTTCCGAAGCCACCACCCTGCGCGAAAACCCGGCCGGCAACGTCGTGGTCGCCACCTCGGAAGTGCTGGCCAATCGCGAAATCAACCCCTTCATCATCGACCTGGGCAACAACGGCGAGCTGAGCCAGACCGGCGACTTCCGCACCCGCCCCGACGACGTCAAGGACCTGGTCGACTTCCACCTCGGTGAAGCGCGCAAGCGCTGGAACCTGTCGGCCAACGACCCCATCGACATCGCGATCTACGCCCACGGCGGTCTCAACGACGAAAAAGCCGCCGCCGCGGCAGCCAAAGAATGGGTACCACTGCTCTACGACGCCAAAATCTTCCCGATCTTCCTGATGTGGGAAACCGGCGCCATGACCACGGTGCTCAACCTGATCGTCGATGCCTGGAAACAAGTACCGCGCAGCACCGGCGGGGTGTTTTCCGAATTGGGCGATGCGGTCAAACAGTTCTATGACAAGCGCCTGGAACGCGCGCTGTCTGCACCCGGCACTCTGCTGTGGGGCGAGATGAAACAGAACGCCGACGCCCTGAGCGGTAACCCGAGCAGCGGCTTGCAGATATTGCACAAGGCTTTCCTCGACTCCGGCAAGATCGGCAGATTCCGCCTGCACCTGATCGGCCATTCGGCGGGATCGATCGTTCACAGCTTCATCATCGACCGCCTTGCCTCGGCCGGCCTGCGCTTTGCGTCGCTGAGCCTGATGGCGCCGGCCGTTCGAGTCGACACTTTCGAGCGCCTGGTGCTGCCGCACCTGATCAGCAAGACCGTGGACAACTACCTGCAGTTCTCCTTGACCGACCAGGCAGAAAACCAGGACCCGACCTGCAAGCCTTACCTGCGCTCACTGCTGTATCTGGTTTCGGAATCGTTCGAGGCTGGCGTGCGCACGCCGATCCTGGGCATGGACAAATACGTCCGGCGTTCTCCGGTGTTCACCCAGCCCAACTTCACCTACGTCACCACGCCGTCCGATCAGTCGATCAACTCGACCCACGGCGGCTTCGACAACGATCAGCCCACACAAAAACGGATCGTCGCGCAGGTGCTCAAGAGCAAAGCCAACATCATCGGCTCGGGCGGCGCCTCGGGTGCAGCCGTGGGGACAAAAGCTCCGCGCACTGTCAGACCCAAGAAAGCCGCCGCAGCGAAGGCGAAGAAGGCCTGAAAGAAGAGGCCTGGGCCGTCCCGCTCAGCGCTGCGGCGCCACCATCCGGAACTGGATGTTGATGTCGTTGGACACCACGCTGTCGGCCCACTCGCCTTCACCGATCTTGAAATCGTTGCGCCTGACCGTCAGTTCGCCGGCAAAAATGCCGATACCGCCCTCGGCCTTGAGCATCACCGGCACCTGCACCTCACGTGTCTGCCCGCGCAGCGTGAGGTTGCCGGTGACCGAGTAGCGGTGATTGCCCAGGTCCTTGAATCGGGTCGATTCGAAAATCGCCTGCGGGTAGGTCGCGGTATCGAACCAGGCCGGCTTGGGCAGTTCAGTCTTGGCGTCCTCGCTCTCGACATTGATGCTGCTGAGCTCGATGGTCAGTTTCGCGTGGGCTGTATCGGGACGGGTGGTGTCGAAATCGAGGTCGCCCTCGAACTTGTCGAAGGTGCCATACACCCGCGAGCCCATCTGGTCGTAGGTGAAGCTGATGGTGCTGGCGTTGGGGTTCACGTTGGCGTATTCAGCCGCTTGAGCGCCGGGCGCCATCGCCAGTGCAGCGATGGCGGCCAATGCCGTGAAACGCGGGATTCGAGGGGGCATGAGACACTCCAGGCTGGGTGGACGCCATGAGAACCCGATAAGTCTTGCACAGATATCGAAACTTGCCGCTCACCCCCGTCAAATCCAGGCCGCTGCCACGCCCGCCGATGACTTCCCTGTCCTGCGTCTGGGAAAAATCCATGTATCAACATCAAATCGAACGCGTCGGCACTATCGCCCCACATGCCTGCCCAGAAAGTCGCCCACCAACACCGCAATCTCCCCAGGCTTTTCATCCAGCGCAAAATGCCCCGCCTCCAGCACATGAACCTCCGCATTCGGCAGATCCCTTCGATACGCCTCAGCCTCAGCCACATCGAACGACGGATCAAACTGGCCCCACACCACCAGCGTCGGCGGTTGATGCGCGCGCAGCCACGCCTGCCACTTCGGATAGCTGGCGACGTTGTTGCGGTAGTCGTAGAACAGGTCGCTCTGGATATCCGCCTGCCCCGGCTGGTTCAGGAAATTGAATTCGTCGGTCCACAAATCCGGGTTGAACACCTCGACATTCGGGTTGGCGCCGACATGCCGTTGCCGGGTGGTCGCCAACGAGAAAAAGCTCGCCCGCAACCCCGCCTCGTTCGCCGCCCGATTGGCCCAGAACTCGCGGCGCTTCTGCCACAACGGCCCCAAGCCATCTTCATGGGATACCGCGTTCTGAACGATCAGCGTCTGCAACCGCTCAGGGTGCGCGAGCATCATCCGAAAGCCCACCGGGCCGCCGTAGTCCTGCACATACAGCGAGTACTGGTTCAGGCCCAGGGCCTCGGTGAAGTGCTGCATCACGCTGGCCAGGTGATCGAAGGTGTAATCGAACGCCTTGGGGTCCGGCGCATCGCTATGGCCGAAGCCCGGATAGTCTGGCGCCACCAGATGATAGTTTTGCGCCAGCCGTGCCAGCAGCGGGTCGTACATGCGCGAAGAACTGGGGAACCCGTGCAGCAACAGCAAGGTGGGCGCCGTCGGCGAGCCGGCTTCGCGATAGGCGATCGTCAGGCCATCGACCTGGATACTGCGGTAGGCAACCGACATCTGAACCTGCGAATGGCTGGCCGATTCGGCAGCCTGGGCAGTGTTGGCGAGTGACAGGCCCAGGGCGCAGCCGAGGGCCAGGGCGGACAGCAATTTGTTCATCAGAGGACTCCGACTGATGGGTGGAAGGTAGGGGTAGACCTTGCCACCGGGATGTATCAGCCGATGCGGGGTTTTGTATTCCTTCGTATGTTGAGGGGTAAAGCTACACGGCGATACACACCGCTCCTACACCAACCGCTCAATCTTCTGATGCTGCCACACCAGTTTGTAATACAGCGTCTGCAACGCCAGCATCCCCAGGTACGCCACCGGAAACGCCATCCACACCCCTTGCAGCCCGAACCGCGCATCCAGCAGATAGGCCACCGGCAGCTGCACGCCCACCACGCACACGATGGAAATCGCCACCGGCACCATCACCGTGCCGCTGGCGCGCATGATGCCGCCGATAATCGCCTGGAAGCCGAACACCAGCAGGCTCCAGAGCATGATGTGCAGCAGGTGTTCGGCCATGCTGCGGGTCGCGTCTTCGGTCAGGAATGAGCCCAGCAGCCAGTGCGACAGCAAATACCCCAACACAACCAAACCACCGGTCAGGCACACGTTGATCATCAGCCCGGTCTTGAGGATCGGCCCGATGCGCTCCACCCGCCCCGCGCCGATCGCCTGCGCGCCGAGAATCGACGCCGTTATCGCGATCGACAGCGCCGGGAACTGCACGTAGTTGACGATCTGCGTCACCGCGCCGTAGGCCGCCGTCGCCTGGGAACCGTGCTGGTTCACCAGCGCCAGGATCACCAGTTCCGACAGCGACAACACCACCATCTGCAACCCAGTGGGCAAACCGATGCGCAGCACCTTGCCGAGGATCGCCCAGTCCAGCCTCATGGCGGCGAAGAACTCTCGGTCCGGTGCCAGGGGATGGCCCTTGCGAATCAAGCGCCACACCAGCCACCCCATCGCCACCAGGTTGCCCGCCAACCCGGCGAATGCCGCACTCTGAATCCCCAGCGGCGGCAACCCCAGCCAGCCGCGAATCAACGCCGGCGTCAGCGCCAGGCCGATCGCGGTCGACACCAGCAGCGCCAGCAACGGCGACAGCGTGTCACTCACCCCGCGCAGCAACTGCGTAAACAACACAAACACCAACAGCGACGGCATGAACCACAACATCACATGGGCATACGCCACCGCATCGTCCAGCACGTCCGCCGGCGTCCCTAACCCTTGTAATGCGGACCTCGCAAACACACTCCCCACCACCGCCGCCACCAACCCGATCAACACCCCCAACAACAGCGTTGCGCCGGCAATGGCCTTCACCAAATGCCCCTCCCGCGCGCCCCAGGCCTGCCCGATCAACACCCCCGCGCCAGCGCCCAGGCCAATGACCAGGGCGATGAAGAAGAACACGATGGGGAACATGCCCGACACGGCCGCCAGCGCTTGAGTGCCGAGCATTTGGCCGATGTAGATGGAGTTGACGGTGCCGGACATCGATTGCAGGAAGTTCGACAGCACCATCGGGGCGAGGAAAAGCAGGTAGGTTTTCCAGAGGGAGGGTTGGGGTTTGGCTGGGGTTTGCATGGAATGGAGGTCCATCTCGACGGCGGGAGTGTTGATAGAGGGTAGCTTCGGTGAGTTGTGGCCAGGGAGCAATGTACTTTTAAGGTCTGTGTTTAATTCGTGGGGAATAGAGGGGAAAGGTCTGAGATTTCTTCAACACCGGTCCTACACAAAGCTCGGAATTGCTCACCTGTTCTGCGCGGCTGCAAACGGCTTATAGTCAGCGCCGTCGCCCTGATGGCGATTCGGGTTTGGCGACCTGAGAACGGAGAATGACGAACTGACGGCCTAGGGCCAATAACATAGAGATCATTCTTATGAATCGATACATGCCTCTTACCGGAATCGACCTGGTTCCAGCCTCCCTGCTCATCGACACTCAAGCCCCACTCGATGTACTACAGGCCACTGCGGATTACCGTATTCGGACAGTTACCCAGGTACTGGAGAACATTGCCTATCGTGCCGAGATTGGGTGCGACACGGTGGTGTTGGCGGATTTTTGCAGACTGCTGGTTATTCCGTTGCGCGATGGGTGTGATTTGATGGATGTGATTGGGCGGCGGTTGCGGGCGCAGGTAGCGAAATAAAATAGGAACGGGCGCCTTGTCAGGCGCCTGTTTTTTTTCGGGCTACCAAACAAGTCAAACCAACACCGTCGATGGCTTCCGCCTAATTTGGGAGTGTCAGTTTTTTTGTGTGCGGGCCGGTAGCGGCCTGCCGT
>NZ_LYVP01000172.1 GCF_001984065.1 Pseudomonas sp. KK4 | reverse complement strand
GTTGACGACCATCGCGAGCGAGCTCGCTCCTACAGACGCATCCAACCAGAGGAATTCATTCATGTCCGCCTATGTTATTTTCATCCGCGAAGCGACCACTGACGAAGCCCAGATGCAGCAATACGCCCAGAAAGCCCCCGCTGCCCGCACCGGCCACGACATCACGCGACTGGCCTTCTACGGTCAGCTCGATGTGCTCGAAGGCCCGCAGGCCGAAGGCGTGGCGATCCTGCGCTTCCCCGACATGGACGCCGCCCGGGCGTGGTACAACAGCCCGGCCTATCAGCAAGCGCGCGAGCATCGTTTGAAGGGCGCGCAGTATCGGATGTTGCTGGTTGAGGGGAGTGATGTTACACCGGCATGATTGCTCGGCACGTGACACCCCCCGTAGGAGCGAGCTTGCTCGCGATGGACTCAAGGATGACGCGGGGCATCAGGATAGCCGCGTCATCGTTGACGACCATCGCGAGCAAGCTCGCTCCTACAGAGAGCAGTCGCGCGGGTCACGGGATTACAACACACCAACCATTGAGGTCCACTTCGTGAGCAAAGCGTCCTACGTTCCGCCCAAGGTCTGGAAACATGAAGCCCCGTCCGGTGGCCAGTTCGCCAACATCAACCGCCCGGTTGCCGGCCCCACCCATGACAAGGCGCTGCCGGTGGGCAAGCACCCCTTGCAGCTGTATTCACTGGCCACGCCCAACGGCGTGAAGGTCACCATCCTGCTCGAGGAGCTGCTGGCCCTGGGGCACACCGGTGCCGAATACGACGCCTGGCTGATCCGCATCGGCGAGGGCGATCAGTTCTCCAGCGGCTTCGTCGATATCAACCCGAACTCGAAAATCCCCGCCCTGCTGGACCACAGCGCACAGCCTCCGATCCGCGTCTTCGAGTCCGGTTCGATCCTGCTGTACCTGGCGGAAAAATTCGGCGCTTTTCTGCCCTCCGACCCCGCCGGGCGCACCGAAACGTTGAACTGGCTGTTCTGGCAGATGGGCGCTGCACCCTATCTGGGTGGCGGCTTCGGGCACTTCTATGCCTATGCCCCGGACAAACTCGAATACCCGATCAACCGCTTTACCATGGAAACCAAACGTCAATTGGACGTCCTTGACCGTCGCCTGGGCGAAAGCACCTACCTGGCCGGCGACGAGTACACCATCGCCGACATCGCGGTCTGGTCGTGGTACGGCCAATTGGTGCGCAACAACGTTTATTCGGCCGCCGAGTTCCTCAGCGCCCACGAATACACTCACGTACAACGTTGGGCACAAGACATTGCCAAAAGGCCGGCGGTCCTGCGCGGTCAGCGGGTCAACCGCACATGGGGCGACGAAGCGACCCAAGTGCCGGAACGGCATCAGGCGAGTGATCTGGACTGAAATCCTCCTGTGGGAGCGGGCTTGCTCGCCAAGTGGCCGTCATATTCAAGCGTATGGGCGACGGACACGCCGCTTTCGCGAGCAAGCCCGCTCCCACATTTGCGGGCAGAGTCAGGCGGATTTGAAGCAGTAGGCGGCCAGTTTGTTGCCGTCCAGGTCGCGGGCGTAGGCGGCGTAAGCATTGGGTGCCCAGCCTCGAGGGCCGGGTTCGCCTTCGCAGCTGCCGCCGCTGGCCAGGGCCGCCGCGTGGAAGGCGTCGATGGCCGCGCGATCCGGCGCCTCGAAGCTGACGGTCACGCCGTTACCCACGGTGGCCGGGGCGCCATTGGCAGGTTTGAGGACGAAAAACGAAGGGGCATTTTCACCCCAGATCGACCCATTCTCGCCCAGATCGGCGATGCGCTTCTGGCCCAGGGCGCCCAGCACAGTGTCGTAGAATATGCGGGCATTTTGCAGATCGTTGGTACCGACGGTGACATGAGTGAAGACGCTCATTTTTATTCTCTCTGTAATGGAACGTGGTGGTTTTGGAGCAACAGTTTCCCGCCGGCACAACTGGCCGGGCGAGAATGCCGGGCAAGTTGTGCCAGTGTTCAGACAAACAACGTTGGTTAGCGTGAATCCACGGGTTCACGCCGGTCAATGCGGCCAAAGATCAACCGGGAAGTACTTTTCTGATATTTGCGTGTACTTGCCCGAGGCATAGAGTTGCGTGAGTGCCTCATCGATTTTGCTCTTGAGCGCGACATCCCCCTTGCGCATGCCCGCCCCTACGCCAAGCCCGTATTGCAACGGGTCCATCTTGACGCTGCCGGTGCCTTTTTCTTCGTAGGCCAAGCCGTCCCTGGACTTCAGGAAGTCGATGTCGCCGAGCTTGTCGAGGAACATCACGTCGATACGGCCGGCAATCAGGTCGGCGTTGCAATCGTCCTGGGTGTTGTAGATGCGGATCTCGGCGCTGTCGCCATAGGCGCTGCGGATGAATTCGGCGTTGGTGGTCGAGCCCTGCACGCCGATGGATTTGCCCTTCAGGCCTTCGGGGCTCAGGGTCAGGTCGACGTTTTTCGCGGCGACGAAGATGCCGGTGGTTTCATAGTAGGGACGCGAGAAGGCAATGACTTTCTGCCGTTCCGGGCTGATGCCCATCGAGTTGAACAGCACGTCGAACTTGTTGGCGATCAGCGCCGGAATGATGCCGTCCCAGGCCACTTCCTTGATTTCGCACTCGGCCTTCATTTGTTCGCACAAAGCGCGGATCAGGTCAGGTTCGAAACCGGTGAATTGCCCGCTGGGGGTCTTGACCAGAAACGGTGGGTAAGGCTCGGCGGCGACACCGAATCGCAGCTTCTCCTGCGCTGCGCTGGCGGGCGCGGTGAAGCTACAGAGCGAAAGGCCGATGGAGGCCGCCAAGGTCAGATTGCGCAGTATTCGTTTCATGGGTCGATCCTTTCTTATTGGAGGATGGAGACAAACGCATGTGGTCGAAAGAGCCTTTGTTACGCCGCCGTTACCGGCAACGGCAGCCAGCCCTGGATGGCCTGCCAGTCAGATTCAAGGGCGGTGAAACGTGAGAGCGAGAAACTGGAAAGATCGGCGAAACTGCAGGCCCCGTCCACGACCAGATCGCGAATGGCATGACCGCTCGCCGGAGAAAGGCCGAAGCCGACGCCGGACAGGGTCGCCACCGTCACGTTGTCCAGCGCGGCGGGCCGATCGATGACCGGACGACCGTCCGGGGTGTTCTCGATGAAGCCTGCCCAGCTGCGAATCACCCGCTTGTGGGCGACCTTGGGAAACAGGTCGGCCAGGCGCCGGGCGATGTTGCATTGCAGGGGTGTGGATTGCGCACGGGTGCTGCGCACGTCCGCCAGATCGACCCATTCGTGGGGCCCTCCACCGTAGGCCAGGTTGCCGCGCAGGGTTTGCCGGCCATACAAACCGTTGCCGTCCACACCGCCGACGTCGAGCAATGGCAGCGGTTCGGTGACGATCATTTCGGCGCGGGCGGTGACCAGCGGAATATCCACACCCAGTTGTGCCGCCAGTACGCCGGTGTGAGGACCGGCGGCAATCACCAGTTGGTCACAACTGATCAGGCCTTGGGCGGTGCGCACACCGGTGACCCGGTCGCCCTCGCGGACGATGTCGAGCACAGGCGTGTGTTCCATGACCCGGCCGCCGAGGTTCTGCAGCGCCCAGGCGTAAGCCTGCAATGTGCGATGCGGGTTGGCGTGGCCGCCGAGGTGGTAGTAGTAGCCGGCGAGCACGTTGTCGCCTGCAAAGGGCACCAGTTCACGCACCTGCTGCGGGTCCAGCCGGTCGACGCGCAGGCCATGCCAGGCGCATTCGGCGACGACTTTTTCATCGAGCGAAACCTGATGCTCGGTGAGGTCGATGCTGATGCGGTCCTTGCGATATTCGGTGGGATAGCCGAGCAGTTCGTCCATCATCGGCCACAGCCGCTGCTCTTCGACAAACAGCGGGCTGTGGTGATGGGAGCAACCGCCGCCGTTGCGGCCCGAGGCGCCCCAGCCGATCAGGCCGGCTTCGAGCACCAGCACATCGACGCCGTCGCGGGCCAGCCACCAGGCGGCGCTCAGTCCGGTTACACCGCCACCGATGATCACCACCGAGGCACTGGATGACGATTTATTGATTGACTGCATGGTCTCAGGCCTCGTTGTGCGGCACGTAGGTTTGAACGGCGGCTTCGGGCCTGCGCTGGGCGACGGTCGGCTCGCCGGTGCACAGCCAGAACGGCGTCCACTGTGACGGCATGTCGAACCAGGCATCCCAATGGCTTTGCATCTGCGGCACTTCCTCGACCTGCCCGGCCTGACGCATCGACAGTGGCCGTACCGGCGGGCGAAACGAGGCCAGGGCAATGCTGTCGACACTCACGCCGGCGCCGATACTCAGCAAGGCCGCCACCTGTTCGCGGCAACGGCGCCCTTGGCACGGGCCCATGCAGGCCCGGGTCAGGCGCTTGGTCACGTCCGGGTTGGGCGAGTCTTTCTGCAGGCCGTCTTTCAAGGTCGCATCGGCCGGTGTCCACTCCAGATAACGCGGCGGTTGCTGGCCGAGGATTTCGCTGGCGGTCACCTCTTCGCACTGGCAAACGAAGGGCTGGTTCTGCGCGTGAAGGGTGGATGCGCGGACCCAGGCGGCGCGATTGGCGGCGATGTCGATGGCAGGTGCGTCGGGCGTTGCTGCCTGTTCGATTGGCGCGATATCGACGCCCAGTGCGACCAGCGCGGTGTGCGCGGCGATCCGGCCTTCGCGGCGGGCGATGTTCTCGTCGAGGCTTTTCGACGACCAGACCCCGGCGCAGTCGCCGGCCACCAGCACGAACGGCAACGAGGTGCGCTGCGCGGCGTCGATGTCTGGGACGTGCCCGCCGCGGTTGGCCTGGAATGACGCGCGGCAGCCTGCGGCCTCCACCAGTTCGATCGCCGGAATACCGCCCACGCCGAGCAGCACCGTGTCACAGGACAATTCCAGCAACGCGTCGTCGACCGGGTGGCCTGAAGTGTCGACTGACACCGCTGTGATACCCGTGACCCCGAACCCATTCCCGAGCGCCTCGCGCACCACATGCCCGGTCAGCACCTGGGCGCCCTGCTCCACCAATTGCGCCAGCAGTGCCGAATCACCGCTCACCTGCGCGGCCTGTTCAATGATGGCCACGATCTGCACGCCCTTGGCGATCAGCGCGTGGGCCGAGACCAGTGCCTGGGTGTCACTGCCGACCAGCACGGCGCGCTTGCAATCCAGGGCTTCGTAAACCGTTGCCAGGCGATGGGCAGCACTGACGCCCATCACGCCGGGTCGATGCCAGCCGTCGAACGCCAGGCCCATGTCGCGCCGACCAGCCGCGACGATCACCTGTTTGAAGCGCAGCAGCGAGGCGTTTTCTTCATCGGCCAGACCGGCCACGGCACCTTCGATCCACGCCGTGGTGCGCTGCTGCGGAAACAGCCCCCAGACCGCCGTGCCGAGTCGTACGTCGACGCCGGCTTCAAGCGCGTCGGAAATTTCCGGGCGGGCATCGAGCAAGGTCTGTAGCACGCTGTTGCGGTTGGCGACCGCCGCGCCCATTCTGCCGCCGAAATGCAGCGGCACTTCTTCGCCCATGGTTTCCAGGGGCACCGGGTTTTCGTCCACCAGGGTGACGCGCAGGCCATGGCCGATGGCGGTCAATGCCGCCGCCAGCCCCGCGGGGCCTGCGCCGACGATCAGGATGTCGGTTTCGTCGCTGATGGGCGGCGCCTTGCCGGCCACTGAGGCGGGATCGTAGTAGTTGTTATGGGTCACCGTGTTTCCCCCGAGATGTAGGCGCGTGCGCGTGGACATGGGCTTTCGACTAGAACAGCGAAGATGGCGGCTTGACGTCGCCCTCGGCGAATCGCGACAGGCGCAGCTGACGCATGTCCAGGCCCGGGTCGCCGGAGTCGATCCAGTCCGCCAGGACCTTGCCCACGATCGGGCCCATGGCAAAGCCGTGCCCGCAGAATCCGGTGGCGATCGCCAGGCCGTTGGGTGAGGTGTGTGCATCGATCACCGGAATGCCGTCGGGCAAGACATCGATCGCGCCCGCCCAGCGGTCGGCGATCCGGGTGTCGATTTGCCCGGGGAATGCGGCCTTGAGTGCGCGCATGGCATGGCCCAGGCCCTTTTCATTGGGTTTGATCAGCGGGTCGCGCTCATGGATGCCAGGGCCCAGGCGCGAGGCTTGCGACCAGGGCATGCGCTGGTGCAAATCAGTCAGGCAGGCGCCGTTGAGATTGAAACGGAACGACTTGCGATGCGCCCACAGCGACGGCGCATACCAGTGCAGGGCGCGCAGGTGGCCGAGGGTCATGTCGACGTCGACATGGGCGTCGTCGGCGATGTTGAAGCTGCCGTCCAGCCGCTGGCGGAAACCCACGCCGTTGGCGATGGTGGAGATGCCACTCAGGGTCGGCCCGGCGGTGGTGCGGGCCACGGTGCCGCGCACCAGTTGCTGGGGCAGCTCGATGCCGAGCATCTTCAGCAGGCGGAAGGTGGTGACACCGGCGGCGCAGACCACGGTTCTGGCTTTGACGTAGCCGCGCTCGGTGTCGACGCCGACCACCTGGCCGGCGGCGACATCGATGCCCTTGGCGCCACAGTGCTCGACCAGCTGCACACCGCGTTCACGGGCACGCATGGCGAAGGCGCGGGCCACCAGGGTGGGCTCGGCCTGGCCGTCGCTGGCGGTGAACAGGCCGCCCAGTTGCGGCACGGCGTAACCCGGCAGTTTCTTCTCGACTTCGCGGGGCGAGAGCATCACGGTGTCGACGGAAAAACTGCGCGCCACGCTCAGCCAGGAGGCGTAGCCATCGCGTTCTTCTTCGTTGCCGGCGACGAACAGGCAGCCATCGTTGCGCCAGCCCAGATCGGTCTGCAGTTCACGTTCCAGGGAGCGCCAGAGGCCGATGCTCGCCTGCATCAGCGGCACTTCGGCTTCGTCACGCGATTGCTGGCGCACAAAACCCCAGGCCCGGGACGATTGCTGGCCGGCCAGCACGCTTTTTTCCAGCAACAGGACCTTCACCCCCGCTTTGCCAAGGTAATACGCGCAGGCACAGCCCATCAGGCCGCCACCGATGATCACCACGTCGACTTCACGGGGCAATGGGTGGTCCTGGGGGGCCGACTTGCCGGCAAATGCTGCTACGGGACTGTTCATAGGGGAAACCGCCAAGTTGAAATGACGCGTGGCGCTGCGTCTAGCTTTGAGCTAAGAATGTGCCCCGCTGATTCGAAATTACAGTGATGTATCTGCATTAATTCCATGTGAGGAACGCATAGAAACATGAGCCGCCAACTGCCCTCGATCGAGCTGTTGCAAGCCTTCCTGACGGTCGCCAAGACCGGCAATTTCGGCAAGGCGGGTGAGCAGCTCAACCTCAGCCAGAGCGCGGTGAGCCGCCAGGTGGCGCAATTGGAGGCACGCCTGGACACACGGCTGTTCGAGCGGCATACGCGCAAGATTGTGCTCACCGCTGAAGGCCGGTCGCTGGTGCCCGTGGCTGAACAGGTCATCGGCCTGCTGTCGGATGCCTCGTTCATGCTCGCCAGCGTGGGCAGAAGCGTCAGCCTGCGCGCCCACCCGACCATGGCCGCGCGCTGGCTGATTCCGCGGCTGAGCGAGTTCTATCGCGTGCATCCGCAGGTGACCGTCAGTGTCGACACGGTGTATCACCGCTTTCCCGACTTCGCCTTTGAATCCATCGACGCGATGATCGCCTACGGCACCGCCACCTGGCCCGACTTCGAGGCGCTGGATTTATGGGAGGAAGAACTGATTCCGGTGTGCTCGCCGCAGTTGCTCGAAGGCACGACGGCGCAGGCATTGCTCAAGACCGCGCGGCTGGTGGACTCGAGCATGGATCGCCTGGATTGGCGTCGCTGGGAGGAGTACTACCCCGGCTCAACGGGGCCGGATAACGACCACCTGACGTTCGACACCCTGGAATCCGCCATCGTCGCGGTCAAATGCGGCCAGGGCATCGCCCTGGTCGACGCAGTGCTGACCCAGGATGAATTGCTCAACGGGCAACTGGTCCGCGTGCATGACGGCCGCATCGTGACGGGTGGGCGCTACACCCTGGTCTACCCACGTCGAGTGAAACACTCGAGCGGGTTTTCCGAGTTTCTGGAATGGATGGGGAAAGTGACCGTGGCAAACCGGTAGGAGCGAGGCTTGCCCGCGATGACACCGGCAAATCCAACATTGATGTCGCCTGACACACCGCCATCGCCAGCAAGCTGGGCTCCTACAGGGGCCGCAGGTGTCCGCGTGTGCACCCAACATCAATGTGGGAGCGGGCTTGCTCGCGAAGAGGCCGGCACATTCAACATCGATGTCGCCTGACACACCGCCTTCGCGAGCAAGCCCGCTCCCACAGGGGTTTGTGTCATGCCCAGCATCCATGGCCAACCCAAAACATGGTGGGAGCTAGCCTGCTAGCGATGAGGCCGGCACATCCAACATCAGTGGTGACAGACACACCGCCATCGCTGGCAGGCCAGCTCTCACAGGGGGTTTGTGTCATGCCCAGCATCCATGGCCAACCCAAAACACGGTGGGAGCTA
>NZ_LYVP01000171.1 GCF_001984065.1 Pseudomonas sp. KK4 | reverse complement strand
CCCACATTTGGAATGCGTTCCCCTGTGGGAGCGGCCTTGCCCCCACATTTGGAATGCGTTCCCCTGTGGGAGCGGGCTTGCTCGCGAAGGCGCCGGCGCAGACACCATGAAAAATCCCGCCTGGGAAACCCGGGCGGGATGTGTTTCAAGCAATCATCAAGCAACCATCAGGCAATCGGAATCAGCGGATCCGCAGCCGCCCACGCCACATCGCGATCCGCCACCGGCGGGTAGATCCACACGGTATTGATCTGCGTCTTCAGCTCCTTGCCTTCCTGCTTGATCAGCTTGACCTGGCGATCCCAACCCTCGGTGTACACCGCGCCCCAGGCGCCCAAGTCCAGGCAGGTCACGTATTTCGGCTGGCGGTAGACGATCGGGTCGACACCGAGGATCTGCGCGGCCACGTTGTTGCCGGCATGACGGCCCAGCACGATGGCGTGCTGGCAGGTCATCAGCGCGTGGTTGCCGATGTCATCGCTCGCCGCGTAAGCGACGTCGCCGGTGGCGTAGATGTCGTCCTGGCCGATGACTTTCAAGTGCCCGTCCACGTGCAGTCGGCCTTGTTTATCGCGTTCACCAGGGATCTGCGCGGTCAGCGACTGGGCGCGTACGCCGGTGGTCCAGATCACGGTCCTGGCGTCGATGCGCTGGCCGTCGGAGAGGTTGACGCCGTCGGCATCGACCCCGACCACGGACGCGTTCAGGTGCCATTTCACGCCGGTTTCAGTGCTCGCTTCAGCGATTTTCCCTGCGATTTCAGGACCCATCGAACCACCGACAGCGGCACCGCGATCGACGATGATCACCTTGATATCCGCGCGATCACCCAGGATGGCACGCAGACGACTGGGCATTTCAGTCGCCGTTTCGATCCCGGTGAAGCCGCCGCCAGCCACCACTACGGTGTTGCGGGCCTGACTTTCTGGCTGATCGGCCAGGGACTTGAGGTGGTTTTCCAGGCGTACGGCGCTTTCGAGCTGATCGACGTCAAAGGCATGTTCGGCGACGCCAATGGTGTCGGACTGGGCCAGCAGGCTGCCGGTGGCCAGAACGAGTTTGTCGTAGATCACCACCTGTTTATTGCCCGAAGCATCGGTGTAGCCAACACGTTTGTTAGCGACGTCGATGGACTCGGCGCTGCCCTTGATGAATTTCGCACCCACCGCATCCAGCAGATCACCGATTGGCGCGGCCAGTTGGTGGGCGTTCGGCTCGTAAAGGCGCGGACGAATACGCAGCTCGGCCTGGGGCGCCAGTACCGTCACTTCGGTGTTGTTGTGATCGTGAATGTTGAACAGACGCGTGGCGCTGATCGCCGTCCACATGCCACCGAAACCTGCGCCGATTACCAAGATGTGTTGTTTCATTTTTTGCTCCGGGGAAGAAACCAGGTAGTGAGTTCTGATAAGCGTCGGCGGTGGCCGACCTGACAACGGCGACTATATTGATCCGAGTTACAGACCGCAATGGATTTTTTGCAATGCGTGGCATCGATGAAATAGATACCCGTTAAAAATCGCCTGTAAGCCTCATGCCGGGCTGCCTGATGGCTGGAATGAAAAACGCCCGCTCGTTGCCCAGCCCACAATCAACTGATAGAATTTGCGACAACATTAGTCGGAGATTTCAATGGCTCTTTACAGCGCAGGCGTCGAGTACGGCCTCCACTGCCTGACTTTCCTGGTGGGTAACGGCGGCGAGACCCGCGAAGCGAGCGTGCGCGACCTGGCGGAGCTGCAGGGTGTGCCGCTGGATTATCTGGCGAAGATCTTCACCAAACTGGCCAAGGCAAAGCTGGTGGTGGCCACCGAGGGTGTGCGCGGTGGCTTCAAGCTGGCGCGGCCTGCCGACGAAATCACCCTGCTGGATATCGTCAACGCCATCGACGGGCGCAAGGCGATTTTCGAATGCCGGGAGATTCGCGGTCGCTGTGCACTGTTTGAAGGCCAGACGCCGGAGTGGGCGGTGGACGGCTTCTGCTCGATCCACGCGGCGATGCTGACCGCGCAAAAACGCATGGAGGAAGCCCTGGCCCAGCAGACGATACTGGACATCGCCCGCAGGGTCGGGCGCAAAGCCCCGGCGGAGTTTGGCGTGCAGTTGGAGAACTGGATGAATGATCGACGGGAGAAGAAAGGTACTGGCGGCGCCCAGACAAGCGACGATCAGCTTATCCAGGTCACCGATATTTCCGGTTGATGGCTACAGGCAGTCCCGCACTGCCTGGCGCATCGCGGCCGACTTGGCCCAGGGCGGCCCCTGGTACAGCGAAATCCGGCTGCCGTCCTTGTTTTTGACGATATCGAGAATTTCATCGGCAGTGATGATGCTCGGCGCGGTAATCCGGTAGCCGTTGGAAATCGACGTCTGCGTGGTGTGGGACACCTCTTTTTGCCATGCTGGCAAGACGCATGCCGCCACTTCCTTCGGCGGTTTTTCACTGTACTTGCTGACATTAGGCTCGCCCGGCACCAGCGATGCCGGTAATGAACAACCCGCCAGCAATGCCACAACCATTGCCCCCATCAACATCCGACTCTGCATGTAACGCCCTTAAGTCCTGAAAAAATACAATGTAGCCTGCCGCCGCCCCGGCAGCCATGAATGACGCCTGTTTTAATGACGGGGACGGGTATCAGCCACTGACATTGTCGTTGTCATCGGGGCTGGGATAAGACCGCTCGTTCAGATAGGTCATCCACCGCTCGTAAGCCTCATGTTGCCATTGGCTGACCCGCTCCCACTCCGGCCCGCTGAGCTGATGTTCGGAAATGAGTTTCATCATTGCGCTGGTGGCCGCATCCAGATCAGCGATCAGTTGATGGGCATGCGCTCGGAAGTCATCGGTTGCCGTCATGTTTGAACGTCCCCTGCCCTGGCGAAAAATCGCTACCTCCCTACGACAGCGAATTTTGCCGTTCGCGCAAATTTCCCGACCAAAGGAGGCGGCAGCGGTGCGCACCAACCCCAGCCGGACGCGCAAATGGGTCTACCCTTTCGTAGCACAGCATTACAGGAGGTGATCATGTGGCTTAACGAATCGGAACAAGCGCTTCGGCGCGATCTGCAAGGCTTGGCCTCGGACTTGCGGTGGTCGGCGGTAGAACTGCTGCGGGTGGCGGACCAACTGCGGCGCACGGGCAATGAAATCGACGCACAAGCGGTGCAGCGGTTGTGCGATCTGTTCCAAGGCGATGAGGAACGCCTGCTGAGTTATGCCGAGGAGGTCAAGGCGAAGGTTATCAGCCGCAACAAGGTTCAACCCTAGAGGAACGCCGCCATGAACACGTCTGTGCCTGTGTGGGTTCTCGCTCTGGTGACGTTGGCAGGCTGCAGCAGCGATGCCCGAGTGTTTCGTGACCAGCCGCTGGTGGCCAAGGTCGAGATCGGCATGAACGCCGAGCAAGTCCAGCAGATCGGCGGCGCCCCCCTGTCCATTTCCCCGCGCACCGTCGAAGCGGGCACCTGCTATGACTACAAACTGGTTCAACCGGACCATCGACAGCCCTACAACATCAGCTTCGACAGCCGCGGCAAGGTCGATCACAAGGGGTTCATGACGTGCGCAGAGTGGAGCAATGCACAGCGCAAGGCGCGCGAGCCCTCTCGGTCCAGTGGGGGTGGGGGGTATTAGTGATTGCACCTGTGCCTGGCAAAATCCTGTGGTGAGGGGATTAAATCCCCTCACCACAGAGCAATGACCTCACCACAAAGACAGGTTTACTGGCGATTGACCTGCCTGCCCGACCGCGCTCGGTACCCAGGCAAAGCCGCCGCAAACGCCAACGCCTCTTCCCGGCTACCAAACGACCCCAGCCGGTCACCCTTGGTGCAAACCCGCCACGGGCCGTTGTTCACGCTCAGTACGTCGTAACCGTTCATATGCATCCTATTGAGCATCGGGACACTCATGTTCACCTCCATCAGGCAATGAATCCAAGGCCAACACGCCTACCTTACTCCTCCCTTGAACGGAATGGCCGACCAGACGTCGTTCGGTATCTGGAGTGCCGATGGCACTTTTCGACCTCGGACCCGCTCAATGAATACAGGGATGAGCGGCTCGAATATTGCATTTTTATTACCATTTGATGACAAGCGGCAATCAGGTAACACATGAAGATACGCGCCACCGTTATTTGCGAACAGGATCGGCACATTCTTCTGGTGCGCAAACCCAGAGGCCGCTGGGCCTTGCCCGGAGGTAAGGTCGAGCCCGGTGAAACGGCGGCGCGCGCAGCGACACGTGAGCTGGCGGAAGAAACCGCGCTGCTGGCCTATGACATGCTGTACCTGATGGCGCTGCGCTGCGGCGCCACCCTGCACCACGTCTACGAAGCGTCGGTGATCAATCTCGATCAGGCCCGCCCGCAGAACGAAATCGCCGACTGCATGTGGTTTCCGCTGGACGCGGTGCAGAACCTGAACCCCAGCGACGCCACCCTCAGAATCGTCAGGGCCTTTCAGCGCCGCCTGTAGCGCCCAAGGATTCAGCCCTGATCGCCACCGCCCACCGGCATGACCATACCGGTGATATAGGACGCTTCATCACTGGCCAGAAACAGAATCGCAGCGGCCTGTTCATCCAGGGTGCCGTAGCGCTTCATCAGGCTGCTGTCGATCGTCTGGTCGACGATCTGCTGGTACCAGACTTTCTCCTGGGCACTCTGCTCGGCGCTGTTGCGCGGGATCACCCGAGGCGGCGCTTCGGTGCCGCCAGGTGCGGTGGCATTGACCCGCACCCCACGACCGGCGGTTTCAAACGCCAGGCATGCGGTCAGCGCGTTGACTCCGCCCTTGGCCGCGCCGTACGGCACACGGTTGACGCTGCGGGTGGCGATGGACGAGACGTTGACGATCGCGCCACTGCCCTGCTCCAGCATGAACGGCAACGCCGCATGGCAGCACCACAGGGTCGGGAACAGCGAGCGGCGAACCTCGGCCTCGATCTGCGATGCTTCATAGTGCTCGAACGGCTTGGTCCAGATGGTGCCGCCGACATTGTTGATCAACACGTCCAGCCGCCCGAAACGCTCGACCGCGGTGTGCATCACTCGGTGGCAGTCTTCGTACTGCTCAAGGTCCGCGGTCAGGGCCAGTACCTGGCTGTCCCGGGCCAATTGCTGCTGGAGCTCGAAGACCAACTCGGAGCGATCCACCAGAATCAGCTTCGCCCCTTCCTCCGCCATGCGCTCGGCCACCCGACGGCCGATGCCCTGGGCGGCGCCGGTGATCAGCGCGACTTTGTCTTTGAATCTGTTCATGTACACCTCAGAAATTCTGACCAGGCCAACACGGTGCTGTGGGAGCGGGCTTGCTCGCGAAGGCGGTCTGTCAGGCAACATTGATGGTGAAGCTGATGGCCCTTTCGCGAGCAAGCCCGCTCCCACATCGGGCCTGTGCCTGACGTTGGATGTGTTTACGACTCAGGCCGCGCTGGCCGCGAATTTTTCGTAGTAGAAGTTCGCAGGCTGGATGCCCTGCTCGCCGATGTACTTGCTCACCGCCTCGACCATCGGCGGCGGGCCGCACAGGTAGACATCGACATCGCCATCGTTGAGGTGTTTGGGCTCGATGTGCTGGGTTACGTAGCCCTTGAGCGGGTGCTGGCTGTCGGGGCTGGCCACGCAGGCGCTGTAGGTGAAATGGGGGATGCGCGCGGCGAAGGCTTCCAGGCGATCGAGTTCCACCAGGTCGAAATCGTGGGTCACGCCGTAGATCAGATGCAGCGGATGCTCACTGCCCTGCTCGGCGATTTTTTCCAGCATCGCGGTGAACGGCGCCAGCCCGGTGCCACCGGCCAGCAACAACAGCGGACGGCGGATATCGCGCAGGTAAAAACTGCCCAGGGGACCGGCCAGGCGCATGCTGTCGCCGGCCTTGGCCATGCCGGTGAGGAAGCTGCTCATCAGGCCGCCCGGCACGTTGCGAATCAGGAAGCTCACTTCGCCGTCACGCTGCAACGAGCTGAACGAATAGGCCCGGGTCTGCTCGCTGCCGGGTATCCCCAGGTTGACGTATTGCCCCGGCAGGAACGCCAGTTTGCTCAGGGCCTCGCCCTTGATCGACAGCGCAATGGTGCTGTCGGACAGCTGGCGCACGGCGCTGATGGTGGCCTCGAAACTGGCCTGTTGCGTGCGGCAAACCTGCGAGGAGGCCGGTACCCGCACCACACAATCGCTCTGGGCGCGCATCTGGCAGGTCAGGACAAAACCCTGCTCCGCTTCGTCCGCCGTCAGGGCGTCTTCGATGTAGTCCTCGCCCAGGTCGTATTGGCCGGCCTCGGCGAAACACTTGCAGGTGCCGCAGGCGCCGTCGCGGCAGTCCAGCGGAATGTTGATGCCCTGGCGGTACGCGGCATCGGCCACGGTTTCCCCGGCATTGGCGTCGATGAACCGGGTGACGCCGTCTTCGAAATTGAATGCAATGGAATGGGTCATGACGGCAGTCTCACAAGTGATAAACATCGATGACCTGGCGAACGTAGTCGTTCTTCAGGATCACTTTCTTGGCCTTGATCAGCGGGTTTTCACCACGCATGTCGAGGGTGTAGAAGCTGCTGCCGAAGTAGCTGTCGACGGTCTTGTAGCGAAAGCTCAGGGTGTGCCAGTTGAAGCGCACCTTGCACACGCCGTCGGCCTGCTCCAGCAGTTCGATGTTGCTGATGTTGTGGGAGGTGCGGGTGTCCGGAATGCTCGCGCTGGAACGCTCGGTCTTGATCCGGAACACGCGGTCTTCCAGGCCGGTGCGGTTGCCGTACCAGATCAGCGAGATTTCCCGCTGGGGGTCTTCGGTCAACTCGTCGTTGTCGTCCCAGGACGGCATCCAGAACGTCGCATCGGGCGCGTACAGTTCCAGCCACTCGTCCCACTGCCGGTCATCCAGGTAACGGGCTTCGCGGAAGATAAAATCGCGCACGGCGTCATAGGTAATGGTCATTGCACGTCCTCCACGGCGATCAGCTTGGCCTGCTCGGCCGCCAGGGCCTTGAGCATGGTCTGCTGCCAGTACTTGTGCTGCAGCACGAACAGGCCTTCGTCTTCGGTGCGCACGCCACTGAGCAGCGGGTGCAGGTCGATTTCTTTCGCCGCGTCGTCGGCGCCCTCGATCCAGTGCTCGGCGCCGCGGGACATGTCGTTCCAGGTGGTGACGCTGCCCTGGTAGCTGGTGTGGCAGGAGCGGAACTCTTCCAGGTCATCCGGGGTGGCCATGCCGCTGACATTGAAGAAGTCTTCGTACTGACGAATCCGACTGGCCCGCGCGTGGTCGCTTTCGCCTTTGGGGGCGATGCAGTAAATGGTGATTTCCGTGCGGTCGACCGAGATCGGCCGGGCGATGCGGATCTGCGAGCTGAACTGATCCATCAGGTACACGTTGGGGTACAGGCACAGGTTGCGCGAGTTCTCGATCATCCAGTCGGCGCGGGCCTTGCCGAAGTCCTGGGCCAGTTCGTCGCGGCGCTCGTACAGCGGACGGTCTTCGGGGTTGGACCAGCGGGTCCAGAGCAGCATGTGGCCCTTGTCGAACGAATAGAACCCACCGCCCTGCTTGGCCCAGGTGCCGGCGCTCATGGTCGGGTTCTCGTCACCGCATTCGCGCTGCTTGCGCTGGTTCTGGGTGGCGGCGTAGTTCCAGTGCACGGAGCTGACGTGGTAGCCGTCGGCGCCGTTCTCGGCGGTGAGTTTCCAGTTGCCTTCGTAGATGTAGCTGGAGGAGCCGCGCAGCACTTCCAGGCCATCGGCGGACTGGTCGACGATCATGTCGATGATCTTCGCCGACTCGCCCAGGTGCTCGACCAGCGGCAGCACATCGGCCTTGAGGCTGCCGAACAGGAAACCGCGATAGGACTCGAAACGCGCCACCTTGGTCAGGTCGTGCGAGCCTTCGCAGTTGAAGCTCGACGGATAGCCGGCGTTGGCCGGGTCCTTGACCTTGAGCAGCTTGCCGGAGTTGTTGAACGTCCAGCCGTGGAACGGGCAGGTGTAGGAGCTCTTGTTGCCGGACTTGTGCCGGCACAGGGTCGCGCCGCGGTGGCTGCAGGCGTTGATGAAGGCGTTGAGCACACCGTCCTTGTTGCGCGCGATGAAGATCGACTGGCGCCCCATGGTGGTGGTGTAGAAATCGTTGATGTTGGGGATCTGGCTCTCGTGCGCCAGGTACAGCCAGTTGCCTTCGAAGATGTGCTGCATCTCCAGATCGAACAGGCGCGGGTCGGTGAACATCTCGCGTTTGCAGCGGTAGATGCCCTGTTCTTTGTCATCTTCAAGCAGGGAGTGAAGGTATTCGGGTCGCAGGGTCATGGCCGCCGCCTCCATTGTTATTGTTCAGGCAGGCTCATGCTAGGACGGGGCGATGGGGCGGACTATCCGCGGGGTGCAGACCTTTATCCGTTTTGTGCAGGGGTGAAAGATCGCCGAATGCAGGCCGGACACGCTGTTTGTGGCGAGGGGAGCTTGCTCCCGCTCGGCTGCGCAGCAGCCGTTGAATCAACCCGCTCGGTCGACCTGAAGGACGCTGGGGGTCGCTTCGCAACCCAGCGGGAGCAAGCTCCCT
>NZ_LYVP01000170.1 GCF_001984065.1 Pseudomonas sp. KK4 | reverse complement strand
CTGCGGCGTTTTCAGATTCTTCGCGAGCAAGCTCGCTCCTACAGGGGGGTGTTGTCCACAAGATCACGGTCAGTACATTGGTTCCGCCGCCTTCGCGAGCGAGGCGATTGCAGTACACCCGCTAAATCGGAATCGGCTGTCAGCCCTTCGCCTGGCGCGGCGCTCCGATCCAGTGGATCGCCAAGGCAATGAGCCCCAGGGCAATGCCGAACTCCACAATCCCTGACCAGCCAAACCGCGTCATCAGCCAGCCGCTGACCGCCGCACCGACCGCACCGCCGAAGAAGGTGGCCGTCATGTACAAACTGTTGATGCGACCCTGCGCCTTCGGATCTACCGCAAAAGCGCGCGTCTGGTTGGACACCAGCCCCGACTGCACACCGATGTCCAGCACGACCACCCCAAGCACCAGCAATGCCATCGATGTCTGTGCCCCGGCCAGCAGCAGATAGGCCAGGGTGACGATGCCGATGCTGGCGCCTATCACGCTGCGTGAACCCAAGCGGTCAGTCGCACGACCACCCAAAGACGCCGCCAGTGCACCCGCCGCGCCGATGATGCCGAAGCCGCCGGCCCAGGCGCTGCCCAGCTGGAACGGACCATTGGCCAGCAATGCCGCCAGGTTGACCCAGAAGGCATTGAAGCAGGCCCACAGCAGTGCCTGGACAAACATCGACTGGCGAATTGCCGAGTTGTCGCGCATCAATGGCCACAGCGAAGCCAGTAGGCGCGGGTAGGACAGGTTGGTACTGGGCACGCCTTTGGGCAGCAATGCCGCCGCAGCAATCCACACCGGGATCATGAACGCCGCCTCCAGGCCATACACCGCACGCCAGCCCCAGGCTTCACCCACCACGCCGGCGATGGTGCGCCCGAGCAGGATGCCGACCATGATGCCGCTGACCACCGTGCCGACGTTGCGCCCGCGTTCGCTGGGCTTGGACATGACGGCGGCGAACGGCACCAGTTGCTGAGGTACGCAGCTGACGATGCCAAGGCCGAACGAAGCGGCGATCAGGGTGCCGACGCTGGGCGAGAGGGCCGCCGCGATGGCGAAGCAGAACGCCAGGGCAATCTGGCCCAGCACCAGTTTGCGTCGATCGAAGCGGTCGCCCATGGGCAGCAGCAGCGCAAGGCCAGTGGCGAAGCCCAGCAATGCAGAGCCAGCGACCAGGTCGACGGTGGTCAGGTCCAGGCCCAGGTCTGAGGCGATCAGAGGCAGGATCGGCTGGGTGCAGTAGATGTTGGTAATCACCGCGCCGGCGATGATCGCCATCATGATGATCTTGCCGCGAGACGCGACCGCAGGCGCGGATGAACTCTCGGAGGTTAAGGGCAGGGCGCTCACGGCACTCTCCTTTCAGGTGGGCTTGGCTGCGCGAAGAGGATCGCGCGCGGGATGAGTGCTCACCTTAACCACTCGCCTAAAACTGGATAATCCCCTAGGATCGGGAATCATCCTTCCATAATTTGATAGGGCCTCATGAACCGTCTTGAATCCATGTCGGTGCTGATCGCGGTGGTGGACTCGGGCAGTCTGTCGGGCGCCGCGCGCAAGCTCGGCATGCCGCTGGCCACGGTCAGTCGCAAAGTCGCGGAGCTGGAATCACACCTGAGCACGCGGCTGCTGCATCGCACCACCCGACAACTGTCGCTGACCGAAGCCGGCGCCTCCTACGTGGCGGCTTGCCGGCGCATTCTTGAAGACATTGGCGAAGCCGAGCGCGCCGCGACCGGCGAATACGCTACGCCCAAAGGTGAACTGGTGGTCACTGCCCCGGTGGTGTTCGGGCGCTTGCATCTGGTGCCGGTGGTGGCGGAATTTCTCGCCCACTATCCGGAAATCGAAATCAACCTGATGCTCACCGATCGCGTGGTGCATCTGATGGAAGAGCATTGTGATGTCGCGGTGCGCATTGGCGCTTTGCCCGACAGCTCACTGATGGCGGTGAAGGTCGGCGCCGTGCGTCGGGTGGTGTGTGCCAGTCCCGATTACCTGGCGGCCCATGGTACACCCGCGACGCCCGCGGACCTGGCCGAACACCAATGCATCACCGTCCAAGTGCTGGCGTCCGTGGGCGCCTGGGTGTTCGAGACGGGTAAATCACAGGTGTCCGTGCCCGTTCACTCACGGCTGACCATCAACACGGTGGAAGCGGCCATCGATGCGGCGATGCTCGGGGCGGGGGTGATCCGGGTGTTGTCCTATCAAGTTGCCGATGCCCTGAACAAGGATGCGTTGCGAGTGGTGCTCGAACCCTTTGAATCGTCTGCGCTGCCGATCAGCCTGGTGCACAAGGGGCAGGCGCCTTTGCCGCTCAAGTTGCGCGCGTTCCTCGATTTCGTGACCCTGCGCCTGCGAGCGCGCACTGCAGGCCAGGCAACCGCGCAGTAACGCGTTTACTGTAGGAGCGAGCTCGCTCGCGATGGAGGTCAACGATGAAGCGGGGTGCCTGAATGCCCGCGGTGTGCTGACGCTCATCGCGAGCGAGCTCGCTCCTACAGGGTTCAGCGCAAACACCAACCTTTCACAAAACCTTCATCAAATGGTCCACCCAGCGACATGTGCGAGTCATAGGGCTGACACAGCCCGTGCCTAAAGTCGGTTGAACTCAAATGCGGCCATGGACGGCTGTTCAACCAGACAGAGAAGCCCATGAACGCAGCTATCCATGTCGATCATCTGAACAAGACCTTTGCGCGTAAAACCGCACTGGTTGACCTCGACCTGACCATTGCGGCCGGTGAGATGGTCGCGCTGATCGGCGCGTCCGGTTCCGGCAAATCCACCTTGCTGCGCCACCTCGCGGGCCTGGCCTGTTGCGACAAGAACAATGGCGGCAGCGTCAAGGTACTGGGGCGGGAAGTGCAGGCCAGCGGACGGCTCAATGGCAAGGTGCGGCGCCTGCGGGCCGACATCGGCTACATCTTCCAGCAGTTCAACCTGGTCAATCGCCTGAGTGTGCTGGACAACGTGCTGCTCGGTGGCCTGGGGCGCATGCCCCGCTGGCGCGGCAACCTGTGCCTGTTCAATGCACAGGAAAAACAGTTCGCAATGGAGTCCCTGGACCGCGTCGGCCTGGCTGACCTGGCGGCGCAACGCGCCTCGACCCTGTCCGGTGGCCAGCAGCAGCGCGTGGCCATTGCCCGCGCCCTGACCCAGCGGGCAGAAGTGATTCTGGCGGACGAACCCATTGCCTCCCTCGACCCGGAATCGGCGCGCAAGGTCATGGAAATCCTCGCCGACATCAATCGCCGTGACGGCAAGACCGTGGTCGTAACCCTGCATCAAGTCGACTACGCCACCCGTTATTGCCCGCGTGCCGTGGCCCTCAAGGGCGGGCGCATTCATTTCGACGGCCGCGCCGCCGAGCTCAGCGCTCAGTTCCTCAACGATTTGTACGGTGCCGACATCGACACCAGTCTGATGTGCTCCGACCACATTCGCCCCGCCGAAGCCGTGCCGCGGCTGGTGCTGGCGCGCGCTTGAACCTCCTTGATTCCCACCGTTCAACCTCAGGAAGCCTTTCCATGCTGAACCGTATCGGTCGCGTTGTCGCTGGCGCAGCTCTGCTCGCCAGTTGTGTACTGGGCACCGCCCAGGCTGAAGAAAAAGCCATCAACTTCGGCATCATGTCCACCGAGTCGTCGCAGAACCTCAAGAGTATCTGGCAACCGTTCCTCGACGACATGCAGAAGAAAACCGGGCTGAAGGTCAACGCCACCTTCGCCTCTGACTATGCCGGCCTGATCCAGGGCATGCGCTTCAACAAGGTCGACGTGGCCTGGCTGGGCAACAAGGCCGCCATCGAAGCGGTGGACCGTTCCAACGGCGAAATCTTCGCCCAGACCGCTGCCGCCAGCGGTGCCGCCGGCTACTGGAGCGTGTTGATCGCGCGCAAGGACAGCCCGATCAACTCCGTTGACGACATGCTGAAAAACGCCAAGAACCTGACCTTCGGCAACGGCGACCCGAACTCCACCTCGGGCTACCTGGTGCCGGGCTACTACGTGTTCGCCAAGAACAACGTCGACGCGGCCACCGCGTTCAAACGCACGCTCAATTCCAGCCATGAAGTCAACGCCCTGAGCGTGGCCAAGGGTCAACTGGACGTGGCGACCTTCAACACCGAAAGCTGGGATCGCCTGGAAGTCACCCAGCCGGACAAGGCCGCGATGCTCAAAGTCATCTGGAAATCGCCGCTGATCCCCGCGGACCCGCTGGTGTGGAGCAAGGCGCTGAGCGACAGCGAGAAGCAGAAGATCCGCGATTTCATCTTCAGTTATGGCGACACCGATTCCGAGAAAGCCGTGCTGGCGGGCATGCAGCTTGGCAAGTTCCTGAAGTCCAGCGACGACCAGTTGCTGCCGATCCGTCAGCTCGAACTGTTCAAGCAGCGCACCACCATCAGTGCCGACAGCAAGCTAGAAGCGGCGGACAAGGCCAAGAAACTGGCCGACATCGACGCTGAACTGGCCAAGCTGCAAGAGCGCATCAGCGTGCTCGAGAAGACCAACAAGACCGCTGCCAACGCAGGCTGATCCACGACGCGAACCCTTGTGGGAGCGGGCTTGCTCGCGAAAGCGGTGTGTCATTCAACACATCGGCGGCTGATCTATCGCTTTTTCGCGAGCAAGCCCGCTCCCACATTGGTTTTCGTTGGCCAATGCATTCGCACATTTTTAGAGAACGCCAATGACCACTCTTCACGCTGAAGCTGTCGGCAAGCGCACCTGGCCGCAGTACGCCGGTTGGGGCCTGTTCCTGGTCCTGTTGGCCTGGGCCTGGCACGGCGCCGAGATGAACCCAATGGCGCTGTACCGCGACGCCGGAAACATGGCGACCTTCGCCGCGGATTTCTTCCCGCCGGACTTCCATGAATGGCGCGCCTACCTCAAGGAAATGATCGTCACCGTCCAAATCGCCCTGTGGGGCACGGTGCTGGCGATTGTCTGCTCGGTGCCGCTGGGCATCCTCTGTTCGGAAAACATCACGCCCTGGTGGATTCACCAACCGCTGCGCCGGGTGATGGACGCCTTCCGTTCGATCAACGAAATGGTCTTCGCCATGTTGTTCGTGGTGGCGGTGGGCCTGGGGCCGTTCGCCGGTGTCCTGGCGCTGTGGATCAGCACCACCGGTGTCCTCGCCAAGCTGTTCGCCGAAGCCGTGGAAGCGATTGACCCAGGCCCGGTCGAAGGCGTGCGCGCCACCGGCGCCAGTGCCTTGCAGGAGGTGATCTACGGCGTGATCCCGCAAGTGATGCCGCTGTGGGTGTCCTACGCGCTGTACCGCTTCGAAGCCAACGTACGCTCGGCGACGGTGGTGGGGATGGTCGGTGCCGGCGGGATCGGGGTGATCCTCTGGGAGAACATCCGCGCTTTCCAGTTCGTTCAGACCTGCGCTGTGTTGCTGGTGATCATCGTCGTCGTCAGCCTGATCGACATCTTCTCGCAACGCCTGCGCAAGCAGTTCATCTGACTTTTCGGAGGGGTGCCTGCGGGCGCTTTTTTTAAAGCATGCAGTTGTCTAGACAAGATGAGCCGGTGTACCGCGAGCTGGCCGACATTCTGCGTCGGGAACTGGCGGGCTACAGCGCCGGGGAGTTCCTGCCGGCCGAGGTGCTGCTGGCCGAACGCTTCGGCGTCAACCGCCACACCGTGCGCCGCGCCATCGATGAGCTGGTGTTCGAAGGCAGCCTGCTGCGGCGCCAGGGCAAGGGCACGCAGGTGCTGGAACGGCCGCTGATCTACCCGATGGCCGCCGACAGTGCCTACAGCCAGTCGCTGTCGGCCCAGGGCCTGGGCGTCGAAGCGGTGCTGCTCAAGCGCCGTTACTGCTTCGCCAGTCGTGAAGAGGCGCTGCACCTGGGCATCGCCGAGATGGCGCCGATGATCGAACTGCAAACCCTGCGCAAGCTCGACAACCAACCGGTCAGCCTGATCCGCCATCGCTATTGCGCCAGCCACGCGCCGTTGCTGGCGGACTACACCGGCGGCTCGCTGCGCCAGTACCTGCGCGAGCGGGACCTGCCGCTGACCCGCACCCAAAGCCTGATCGGCGCCCGTTTGCCCAACCGCGAAGAAGCCGCGCTGCTGATGATGCCTCGGCATTTGCCGGCCCTGAGTGTGTTCACCCTTTCCCGCGATCGCGATGGCCGCGCGGTGGAGCTGGCCCAGTCCACCAGCCGTTCCGATCGCTTCCAGTACCAGGTCGTCACCTGATGGAGAACGTCATGAATCACCCTGTTGCACACGCCGAACGCCAGCGCTGGATCGGCGTATTGGCCCGCGCCCGTTCAAGCGAACTGCAGGCACATGAAGCCGCCTTGCGCGACGTCGAGTACCAACTGATCCGCGCCCCGGAAATCGGCATGACCCTGGTCCGCGGCCGCATGGGCGGCAACGGCGCGCCGTTCAACGTCGGCGAAATGAGCGTGACCCGCTGCGTGGTGCGCCTGGCCGACGGCCGCACCGGTTACAGCTACCTGGCGGGGCGCGACAAGGTCCACGCCGAACTGGCCGCGCTGGCCGACGCGCATCTGCAAGGCCCCCGGCAGCACCATTGGTTCGAGCAAATCATCACCCCGCTGGCCAGCGCCCAGGCCGAGCGCCGGGCCCTGAAAGAGGCGGACACCGCCGCCACCAAAGTCGAATTCTTCACCCTCGTGCGAGGAGAAAACTGATGAGCGCACAGTTGTTGCAACCGGCCTTCGCCGATCCTGTGCTGGATAGCCAGCGCGGGTTTCGCGCGGCCATTAAGGCCCTGGCCGGGCCCGGCCTGGTCCAGACCCTGCAGGCCACGCCGAGCCTCGAAGGCCTGGCGCCGGCCACCTATGCCCTGTGCCTGGCGCTGCTGGATGTCGACACCCCGCTGTGGCTGGCGCCGTCGTTCGACACAGCGCTGATCCGCGCGAACCTGGCGTTCCATTGTGGTTGCCCATTGACCGCGGACCGCGAGACCGCCCGATTCGCCTTGCTCGGCGCCGACGATCTGCTCGACCTCAACGGCTTCGACCACGGCAACGACCGCTACCCCGATCAGTCCTGCACCTTGCTCGTTCAATTGCCGAATCTGAATGGCGGGACAGGGCTGGCTTGGCGCGGACCGGGGATCGAAACCGAACACCAGGTCGCGCTGCCGGTCGCCGACGGCTTCTGGGGCGAACGTGAACGCCGCAACGAATTTCCCCGTGGCCTGGACCTGTTTTTCACCGCCGGCCATGACCTGATCGGCCTGCCGCGCAGCACCCGCATCACACAGGAGCGTGTCTGATGTACGTAGCCGTCAAGGGTGGCGAACAGGCCATCGACAATGCCCACCGTCTGCTGGCGAAAAAACGCCGGGGCGATACCTCGGTCACCGAACTGAGTGTCGAGCAGATCCGTCAGCAACTGCCGCTGGCAGTGGCGCGGGTGATGAGCGAGGGCTCGCTGTACGACGAAGAACTAGCCGCACTGGCGATCAAGCAAGCGGCCGGGGACCTGGTGGAAGCGATCTTCCTGCTGCGCGCCTACCGCACCACGCTGCCGCGCTTCAGCCCGAGCCTGCCGATCGACACCGCCGACATGCTGCTCAGCCGGCGCCTGTCCGCCACCTTCAAGGATGTGCCTGGTGGCCAACTGCTGGGGCCGACCTTCGATTACACCCATCGCCTGCTCGACTTTGCCCTGCTCGCTGAAGGTGAGTACCCGGGGCCGCAGACCACCCAGAACGCCAGCCTCGACGCCTGCCCGCGGGTGCTCGGCCTGCTGGCCAAGGAAGGCTTGATCAAGAACGAATCCGACAACAGCTACACGGTGGCCGACATCACCCGCGACCCGCTGGAGTTGCCCTCCAGCCGTGCCGAACGCCTGCAAGCCCTGGCTCGTGGCGATGAGGGTTTTCTGTTGGCGCTGGGTTACTCGACCCAACGCGGCTATGGCCGCAACCACCCGTTCGCCGGGGAAATCCGCATCGGTGACGTCGAGGTGTGGATCGACCCGGAAGAACTCGGGTTCCCGATCTGCCTGGGCAGCATCGAAGTGACCGAGTGCGAGATGGTCAACCAGTTTGTGGGCTCGGCCACGGAGTTGGCGCAGTTCACCCGCGGCTACGGCCTGGCCTTCGGACACGCCGAACGCAAGGCCATGGGCATGGCGCTGGTCGACCGCGCCCTGCGTGCCAAGGAATTCAACGAAGAAATCGAGTCCCCGGCGCAGCAGGAAGAATTCGTGCTGATGCACTGCGACAACGTCGAGGCCGCCGGCTTTGTCTCGCACCTCAAATTACCTCACTACGTGGACTTCCAGGCCGAACTGGAACTGATCCGCAAACTGCGCAAGCCGGCCGAGGGCAGCGACCATGAATGACATGAGCCAGACGCCCGTACGCGACGCGGCGTATAACTTCGCCTACCTCGATGAACAGACCAAACGCATGATCCGCCGCGCCTTGCTCAAGGCCGTGGCGATCCCCGGTTACCAGGTACCGTTCGGTGGCCGCGAAATGCCGTTGCCCTACGGCTGGGGCACCGGCGGCATGCAGTTGACCGCGGCGATTCTTGGCGACGATGACGTGCTCAAGGTGATTGACCAGGGCGCCGACGACACCACCAACGCCGTGTCG
>NZ_LYVP01000169.1 GCF_001984065.1 Pseudomonas sp. KK4 | reverse complement strand
ACACCTGAGATCTGCCGTCAACTCTTAATTTCACAATTCTGTCATATCAGTCAAAAAAGCCCGGAAACACGAAGGCCGGCCCCCACATATAGAAGAGGCCGGCCTTCGAACCCTGCTACTTACAAGCTGGGGAAGGCGAACTGCGATGCCTCGTGGCTGGCGCGTTGCGGCCAGCGCTGGGTGATCGCCTTGCGGCGAGTATAGAAACGCACGCCATCCGGACCATAGGCATGCAGGTCACCAAACAGCGAGCGCTTCCAGCCGCCAAAGCTGTGGTAAGCCACCGGTACCGGCAGCGGCACGTTCACGCCAACCATGCCCACTTCGATCTCATCGCAGAACAACCGCGCCGCTTCGCCATCACGGGTAAAGATGCAGGTACCGTTGCCATACTCATGATCGTTGATCAGTTGCATCGCCTCTTCCAGGCTGTTGACCCGAACGACGCAAAGCACTGGCCCGAAGATCTCTTCTTTATAGATGCGCATCTCTGGCGTGACGTTGTCGAACAGGCAGCCGCCGAGGAAGAAGCCGTTCTCATGACCGGCCACACTCAACCCGCGACCGTCCACCACCAGCGTCGCACCTGCCGCTACGCCGTCTTCGACATAACCGCTGACCTTGTCCCGCGCCGCGCCGGTGACCAGAGGCCCCATGTCCAGACCACACGAAGTACCGGCACCGATTTTCAACGCCTTGATCTGCGGCGTCAGTTTGGCCACCAACGCATCGGCCACCTGATCACCCACACAGACCGCCACCGAGATCGCCATGCAACGCTCGCCACAAGAACCGTAGGCAGCGCCCATCAATGCGCTGACCGCGTTATCCAGATCCGCATCCGGCATCAGCACCGCATGGTTCTTCGCCCCGCCCAGAGCCTGAACGCGTTTGCCACGCTTGGTCCCCTCGGCGTAGATATATTCGGCAATCGGCGTCGAGCCCACGAAGCTCAGCGCTTTGACTTCCGGCGCTTCGATCAGCGCGTCCACTGCAGCCTTATCGCCATGCACCACGCTCAGCACGCCCTTCGGCAGGCCAGCCTCCAGCAGAAGCTGTGCGATCAGCAGCGTCGAACTCGGATCGCGCTCAGACGGCTTGAGGATGAAGCAGTTGCCGCAGACGATGGCCAGCGGGTACATCCACAGCGGCACCATGGCCGGGAAGTTGAACGGCGTGATACCGGCCACGACGCCCAGCGGTTGAAAGTCCGACCAGGCATCAATGTTCGGGCCGACGTTGCGGCTGTATTCACCCTTGAGGATTTCCGGCGCCGCGCAGGCGAACTCGACGTTCTCGATGCCGCGCTTCAATTCACCGGCCGCGTCTTCCAGGGTCTTGCCGTGTTCTTCGCTGATCAATTGCGCAATACGCGCTTCGTTCTGCTCCAGCAGTTGCTTGAAGCGGAACATCACCTGGGCACGCTTGGCCGCCGGGGTGTTGCGCCAGGCCGGGAACGCCGCCTTGGCGGCGTCGATGGCCTGTTGAATGGTTTCACGACTGGCCAGCGGCAGCTTGTGGATGGCCTGACCGGTGGACGGATTGAACACGTCAGTGCTGCGACCGGTTTCGGTGACCAGCTCACCGTTGATCAAATGCGGAATAACGCTCATGGAAGCTCCTGGAAAATTGTTCACAGGCACCCTCTTCCGGGTGCCTTCTATATAGAGAGTTGTTGTACCTGATCAGTCGATCTTGCCCAGCACTTCGCCGACCGCATCGAACAGACGATCCAGATCCTGCGGCTTGCTGTTGAAGGTTGGGCCGAACTGCAGGGTGTCGCCGCCGAAGCGCACGTAGAACCCGGCCTTCCACAACGCCATGCCCGCCTCGAACGGACGCACGATGGCGTCACCGTCACGCGGTGCAATCTGAATCGCACCGGCCAGGCCGAAGTTACGGATGTCGATGATGTTTTTCGTGCCCTTGAGGCCGTGCAGTGCATTTTCAAAATGCGGCGCGACATCGGCCACGCTCTGCACCAGGTTTTCCTTCTGCAGCAGGTCAAGCGCTGCCAGGCCTGCGGCGCACGCTACCGGGTGAGCTGAGTAGGTGTAGCCGTGAGGGAATTCCACCGCGTACTCAGGCGTCGCCTGGTTCATGAAGGTCTGGTAGATCTCGGAGCTGGCAATCACCGCGCCCATAGGGATCGCACCGTTGGTGACTTGCTTGGCGATGCACATCAGGTCCGGGGTCACGCCAAAAGTGGTCGCGCCGAACATGGTGCCGGTGCGACCGAAACCGGTGATCACTTCGTCGAACACCAGCAGGATATTGTGCTGATCGCAGATCTCGCGCAGTCGCTTGAGGTAACCCTGCGGCGGCACCAGCACACCCGCAGAACCGGCCATGGGCTCGACGAACACCGCAGCGATGTTCGACGCATCGTGCAGTTCGATCAGCTTCAGCAGTTCATCGGCCAGTGCGATGCCACCCTGCTCCGGCATGCCACGGGAGAAAGCGTTGCTGGCCAGCAGCGTGTGCGGCAGGTGATCGACGTCCATCATCGCCTGGCCGAACAGTTTGCGGTTGCCGTTGACGCCGCCCAGGCTGGTGCCGGCGATGTTCACACCGTGATAACCACGGGCACGACCGATCATCTTGGTCTTGGTCGACTGCCCTTTGAGGCGCCAGTAGGCACGCACCATCTTCACCGCCGTGTCGGCGCACTCGGAGCCGGAATCAGTGAAAAACACGTGATTCAGATTGCCCGGCGTCAGGTCGGTGATTTTCTCCGCCAACTGGAACGACAGCGGGTGGCCGTACTGGAAGCCCGGCGAGTAATCGAGGGTCCCCAACTGCTTGGTCACCGCTTCCTGAATTTCCTTGCGGGTGTGCCCGGCGCCACAGGTCCACAGGCCCGACAGCGAGTCATAAACCTTGCGACCCTTGTCATCGATCAGCCAACTGCCCTCAGCGCCGACGATCAGACGCGGATCGCGCTGGAAGTTACGGTTGGCGGTGTAGGGCATCCAGTGGGCATCGAGCTTGAGCTGGCTGGTCAGAGAAGTCGGGGCGTTTTCAGGCAAGTTCATGGGTGGAACCTCGCGGGGCCATAAGCGGCGTAGGGATTGAAAAGCTGGGTTGCAGCTAAGTTGCCACGGCGATAAAGTCGGTGAAATCCAACTTTTCTAACCTTCAGTCAGTCGCTGACTAAACTATCGAGCACACCCATGAGCAGCCGCCGTCCCGATCCGTTGGCGCAAGTCAGCGACTTTGATATCCGCCTGTTGCGGATTTTTCGCAGCGTGGTCGAGTGCGGTGGCTTTTCCGCCGCCGAAAGCGTGCTCGGCATCGGTCGTTCGGCCATCAGCCAGCAGATGAGTGATCTGGAACAGCGTCTGGGCCTGCGTCTTTGCCAACGCGGTCGCGCTGGTTTCTCCCTGACCGAAGAAGGTCGCGAGGTGTATCAATCGGCGTTGCAGCTGTTGAGTGCGCTGGAGAGTTTCCGCACCGAGGTCAATGGCCTGCATCAACACTTGCGAGGAGAGCTGACCATCGGCCTGACCGATAACCTGGTCACCCTGCCCCACATGCGGATCACCCACGCGTTGGCACAATTGAAGGAGCGTGGCCCGGACGTGCAGATCCAGATCCGCATGATCGCGCCCAATGAAGTGGAGCAAGGCGTACTCGACGGGCGCTTGCATGTTGGCGTGGTGCCACAGGCCAGCGCGCTGTCGGGGCTGGAATATCAGCCGTTGTACTGCGAACGCTCGCTGCTGTATTGCGCGGTGGGCCATCCGCTGTTTTATGTCGACGACAAGCAACTGGACGATGCGCGCCTCAACAGCCAGGACGCCATTGCACCGACCTTTCGCTTGCCGGCGGAAATCCAGGCCCATTACCAGGCGCTCAATTGCACGGCCAGTGCTTCGGACCGAGAGGGCATGGCCTTCCTGATTCTGACCGGGCGCTACATCGGTTACCTGCCGGATCATTACGCCAGCCTCTGGGTCCAGCAAGGCCGCTTGCGCGCACTCAAGCCCCAGGCACGCTTCTATGACCTGAGCCTGGCCTCGGTCACCCGCAAGGGGCGACGCCCGCATCTGGTGCTGGAAAGCTTCCTCGAAAGCCTGGCCGCAACCCGTTGAACAGCACCGGGTCGGTGGTGTTTTTGGAATTATCGTATCGGGACTTGTCTGTAGCCCGGGGGTGCGCTATCAACGCACTGGCCGCACCCACTCACCTGACCGGAAGTGCCTATGACCTTTGAAGTCCCAGCCCACGGCGGCAAACCCGCCAGCCGCATTCGTCAGAAGAACGAAGAGACCATCATCAAAGCCGCCGAAGACGAGTTCGCCCGTCACGGGTTCAAAGGCACCAGCATGAACACCATCGCCCTCAATGCCGGGCTGCCCAAGGCGAACCTGCATTATTACTTCACCAACAAACTCGGTCTGTACGTGGCGGTGTTGAGCAACATCCTCGAGCTGTGGGACAGCACCTTCAACACCCTGACCGCCGACGATGATCCGGCCGAAGCCCTGACCCGCTACATCCGCGCCAAAATGGAATTTTCCCGGCGCCAGCCACAAGCCTCGCGCATCTTCGCGATGGAGGTCATCAGCGGTGGCGAATGTTTGAGCGAGTATTTCAACCAGGATTACCGCGCCTGGTTCCAGGGTCGGGCCGCGGTGTTCCAGGAATGGATCGACGCCGGTAAAATGGACCCGGTCGATCCCGTCAACCTGATCTTCCTGTTGTGGGGCAGCACCCAGCATTACGCCGATTTCGCCACCCAGATCTGCCGTGTCAGCGGACGCACCAAGCTGACCAAACAGGACATGGAAGACGCTGGCAACAACCTGATCCGCATCATTCTCAAAGGCTGCGGCCTGACGCCAACCATTTAAGACACCTATGCCATTTACCCTCAGCGACTTTTGTGAATACCGCGAGGAGATTCGCAAAAGCCGCTTCATCACCTTCGCCGCCCCAATCTCCAGCCCCGCTGAAGCGCAGGCGTTCATCGAACAACACAGTGACCTCAACGCCACGCACAACTGCTGGGCGTGGAAGCTCGGCGCGCAATACCGCAGCACCGACGACGGCGAGCCTGGCGGCACGGCCGGTCGACCGATTCTGGCAGCCATCGAGGCCCAGGATTGCGACCAGGTCGCCGTGCTGGTGATTCGCTGGTATGGCGGCATTCAACTGGGCACAGGCGGACTCGCCCGGGCCTATGGCGGCGGCGCCAACAAATGCCTGCAAGCGGCGCCGAAGATCGAGCTGATCAGTCGGGTACCGCTACGCTGTGCCTGCGCGTTCGCAGAGCTGGCATTGGTAAAGTTGAGGGTGGCGGAACTCGGCGGGCTGGTGGTGCAGGAGGACTTCACCGCCAATGGCGTCGAACTGCAATTGGCGGTCGGTGAAGTGCAGATTGAAACGCTGCAAAAGCAACTGGCTGATCTGAGCCGTGGGCGCATTGTGCTGCAGCGGTGAAGGCTGCAATCTTTTGGGGCATCAGCAAAATGACGGCATCCGATACTTGCCCACATCTGCTGTGCACCCGACTGTGGATAACCTGAGCACATACCGCTGTAACCCTTCTGTCATGCGGCTTTGCGGACTTTGTTCATTTTTCGTCCAATCTGCCATCACAACGACTAATTTCACGAAAAAACAAACACTTACAGCGGTTTATCACCTTTAGAAGATAGCCGCCCTGCGCTTATGCCCGACATCTGCGCTTGCGCACAGATACTGTGGAGCAATCTGTGGATAACCCGTTCATTCCTGTCGCCGCACCATGCCGGGCATGGCTTGCATCCCACTGATCATTTTTTGACCAAACTTTGCAGCGCAAAAATGGAGCCACTTCAAAGACCTCGCCCCCATGTGGTGCCGCAGGTGAGAGCAGTCGGGAGCGAAGCGGCAATCTCAACACCTTGAGCCACAGGGCTTTTCAGCTTTCCTGACTCAATGGCCAGGAAATTGCTTTATCCACAGGCATGAGCCCCCGTCGCCAGAGCCTGACATGCCCAACGCCATTCCCATTCCCGATCAAACACCCCGCCTGCAACTGCGCACAATCACCAAGCGCTACCCGGGCTGCCTGGCCAACGATGCCATCGACTTGAGTATCGCGCCCGGTGAAATCCACGCGCTGCTCGGTGAAAACGGTGCGGGCAAAAGTACCTTGATGAAGATCATCTACGGCGTCGTCCATGCCGATGCCGGTGAGATGCTCTGGCAAGGGCAACGCGTCAACCTGCGCAACCCGGCCCAGGCCCGCAGCCTGGGGATCGGCATGGTGTTCCAGCATTTTTCGCTGTTCGAAACCCTGAGCGTGGCGCAGAACATCGCCCTGGCCATGGGCGCCGCCGCGGGCACGCCCAAGCAACTTGAACCGAAGATTCGCGAAGTCTCGCAGCGCTACGGTATGCCGCTGGAACCTGAGCGACTTATCCACAGCCTGTCGATCGGCGAGCGGCAACGTGTAGAAATCATTCGCTGCCTGATGCAGGACATTCGCCTGCTGATCCTCGACGAACCGACTTCGGTACTGACGCCCCAGGAGGCCGACGATCTGTTCGTCACCCTGCGCCGACTGGCCGCCGAAGGCTGCAGCATTCTGTTCATCAGCCACAAGCTCGGCGAAGTCCGCGCCTTGTGCCACAGCGCGACGGTGCTGCGCGGCGGGCGGGTGGCCGGTCATTGCGTGCCGGCCGAGTGTTCGGACCAGCAACTGGCGCGGCTGATGGTGGGCGAAGCCGCCGGGCTGATCACCGACTATCCGAAGGCCAAGGGGACCGAGGCGTTTTTGCAGATCAAGGGCCTGTCGTGGCACAACCCCGACCCGTTTGGCTGCTCGCTCACAGACATCGATCTTGAAGTGCGCAGCGGTGAAATCGTTGGCATTGCCGGGGTGGCCGGCAATGGCCAGGATGAGCTGCTGGCCTTGCTCAGTGGCGAACAGCGTTTATCACATGACGCAGGCGCGACGATCAGCTTTGGCGGCCACCCGGTCGCGCATTGGCCACCGGACGCCCGACGTCGGCATGGCCTGGCCTTCGTTCCTGCAGAACGTCTGGGGCACGGCGCCGTGCCGGAACTGAGCCTGGCGGACAACGCCCTGCTCACCGCGTTTCAACAAGGGCTGGTGAGCAAGGGGCTGGTGCAGCGGCGCAAGGTCGAGGCCCTGGCCCAGGACATCATCCAACGCTTCGGGGTCAAGACGCCGGACAGCCAGGCACCGGCCCGCAGCCTGTCCGGCGGCAACCTGCAGAAATTCATTCTTGGGCGGGAAATCCTTCAACAACCGAAATTGCTGGTGGCTGCGCACCCGACCTGGGGCGTCGACGTCGGCGCGGCGGCGACCATTCACCGGGCGCTGATTGCCCTGCGCGACGCCGGCGCGGCCATCCTGGTGATCTCCGAAGACCTCGATGAACTGTTCCAGATCGGCGACCGCCTCGGTGCCTTGTGCGGTGGACGTTTGTCGCCGCTGCAGGCCACGGCCGACACCTGCCTGATCGATGTCGGCGGCTGGATGGCCGGCCGCTTCGATGCCCCGCAATCACCCGCATCCGCCACGCTTTAACGGAGTGTCACATGCTGCTTTCTCTTGAACCTCGTGGTCAGCAATCGCGCCTGATGCTGTGGTGTTCGCCACTGCTGGCGGCGGTACTGACCCTGAGCTGTGGTTCGCTGCTGTTCGCCGCCCTCGGGCATGACCCGTTGCTGACCCTGCACACCTTGCTGATCGCCCCGGTCAGCGATGGTTATGGTGTGTCCGAGTTGCTGGTCAAAGCCCTGCCGATTCTGCTGTGCGCACTGGGCCTGGCGGTGGCCTATCAGGCACGAATCTGGAACATCGGTGCCGAAGGTCAATTGCTGATCGGAGCGCTGGCCGGCAGTGCGCTGGCGGTGAATATCATCGACATGCAAAGCCGTTGGGCGCTGGTGCTGATCCTGCTGACCGGCACCTTGGCCGGCGCCGCGTGGGCCGGGCTGACGGCCTGGTTGCGCACCCGCTTCAACGCCAACGAAATCCTCACCAGCATCATGCTCAATTACATCGCCCTGAACCTGTTGCTGTTCTGCGTACACGGCCCGTTGAAGGACCCGGACGGCTTCAACTTTCCACAGTCGGCGATGTTCGGCGACGCCAGCCGCTTGCCACTGTTGATGGAGGACGGACGCATCCACGTCGGCGTGTATTTCGCCCTGCTGGCGCTGGTGGCGGTGTGGGTGCTGCTGCAGAAAAGCTTTGTCGGTTTCCAGATCAAGGTGCTGGGGCTGGATAAGCGCGCGGCGGGTTTCGTCGGGTTCCGCGAGAAGCGCCTGATCTGGCTGGCGCTCTTGATCAGCGGCGGGTTGGCGGGGCTCGCCGGTGTCTGCGAAGTGGCCGGGCCGATCGGGCAACTGGTGCCGCAGGTGTCACCCGGGTATGGCTATGCGGCAATTACCGTGGCGTTCCTCGGGCGGCTCAACCCGATCGGGATTCTGTTTTCCAGCCTGCTGATGGCGCTGCTGTACATCGGTGGGGAAAACGCGCAGATGAGCATGAATCTGCCGCAAGCCATCACCCAATTGTTCCAGGGAATGATGCTGTTTTTCCTGCTGGCCAGTGACGTGCTGATTCTCTACCGCCCCCGCCTGAACC
>NZ_LYVP01000168.1 GCF_001984065.1 Pseudomonas sp. KK4 | reverse complement strand
GTCGACACCTATGTTTACTGACAGACCGCTTTCGCGAGCAAGCCCGCTCCCACAGGGATCTTGTTCCTCGCGCCAATCCTTCTGTCACCTCCCTTAAATATCCCTTGCCCACGGCAATCGCTTTCGAGTTCAATTTGTACATGATTAGACAGGTCCGATTCGACAAAAAACAACGGGTGGTCGACGAGCTCATCCGGCGCATTGAAAGCGGTCTCATGGAGGACGGCTTTCACCTGCCGGGCGAGCATCAGTTGGCTCAAGAATTCAAAGTCAGCCGAGGAACCTTGCGTGAAGCCCTGGCCGAATTGAAACGGCGCAACTACATCGCGACGCAGAGCGGGGTGGGCTCCATCGTCACCTTCGACGGTGTGGCGCTCGACCAGCGCAACGGCTGGGCCCAGGCCCTGGCCGACAGCGGCGCGCTGGTCAATACCGAAGTGCTGCGCCTGGAGGCGGTGACCCGTCCTGACCTGCTGCCGCGTTTCGGCATCGACCAATTCATCACCCTTGACCGGCGCCGCCGTTCCAACGACGGCACCCTGGTTTCCCTCGAACGCTCATTGATGCCCGCCACCGGCGGCCTGGAAGGCCTGCCGCGAGTGGGTTTGATCGACAATTCCCTGACCATCACCCTGGCCGCCTACGGCTACATCGGCGAGCGCGGCGATCAGTGGATCGGCGCCGAACCGCTGAACGCCGAAGACGCCGAATTGCTGGGGCGCCCGGTCGGCACGGTGTTCCTCAAAGCCCTGCGCACCACCTACGACCGCCAGGGGCGCTTCATGGAGCAAGTGGAAAGCCTGCTCGACCCTGTGCATTTCCGGATGCACCTGCAATTTGGACACTCGAAATGACTGCACTCGACCGTGCCCTGGGCGCGTTCTATGGCCTGGCCCTGGGCGACGCTTTGGGCATGCCGACCCAATCCCTGAGTCGCGATGACATCAAGGCGCGGTTCGGTGAAATCACTGACCTGCAGGACGCCGGCCCCGATCAGCCGATTGCGCCCAACATGCCCAAGGGTTCGATCACCGACGATACCGAACAAGCGATCCTGGTCGGGCAATTGCTGGTCGATGGCCAGGGACGGATCGAACCGGCGTTGCTTGCCCAACGGCTGATCGAATGGGAAGCGGTGATGCAGGCCAAGGGTTCGCAAGACCTGCTCGGCCCGTCGACCAAACGCGCCATCGAGATGATCCTCGCCGGTCATACGCCGCAAGAGGCCGGGCGCTACGGCACCACCAACGGCGCGGCGATGCGCATCACCCCGGTGGGAATCGCCTCGAACGTGGCCGATGCCGAGGCGTTCATCGGCGCCGTGGTGCAAGCCTGTCAGGTCACCCACAACACCACGCTGGGGATTTCCAGCGCGGCGGCGGTGGCGGCGGTGGTCTCGGCCGGGATCAACGGCATGGACCTGGGCGAGGCGTTGAACCTCGGCCAGCAAATCGCCCAGCAGGCGCAAAACCACGGCCACTGGATCGCCGGTGGGCGCATCGCCTCGCGCATCAGTTGGGCGCGGACCATCAGCGTCGACAGCGACAAGGCGCTGCTCGCCGATCTGCTGTACGACGTGATCGGTACCTCGGTGGCCTCGCAGGAGTCGGTGGTGGTGTCGTTCGCCCTGGCCCAGCAAGTGGCCATCGGCGAAATGAGCGCCTTCGATGCGCTGTGCATGGCGGCCAGCCTGGGCGGTGACACCGACACTATTGCCGCGATTCTCGGGGCGATGCTGGGGGCGTGTCTGGGGCTCAAGGTTTGGCCGGCCGCGATGCTCCAGACGGTCAAAGCCGTCAACGGTCTGGAGCTGGAGCCTTTGGTCAAAGGGCTACTGGCCCTGCGCCGACTGGACTGAACTCCCCCTGTAGGAGCGAGTTCACTCGCGATGGACGCCAACGATAACGCTGGGTACCTGATACCCCCGCGTCGTTACGGCGTTCATCGCGAGCATGCTCGCTCCTACCGAGGAGCGAAGCCTCAAATCTGATTTGCCCACAACCAAAACAAAGGCAACAGGAGCTTGTTAATGAGTACATCCAACCCCGGGCAAAACGCCGGACAGCTGGAAACCCGCGGCATCGAACCGGTGCCTGAAGCCGAGTGCAACGGTCATCCGCTGCAGCTGTTCTGGGTCTGGTTTGCCGCCAATATTTCCATCCTCGGCCTGCCGCTGGGCGCGACGCTTGTGGCCTTTCGCGGGTTGGCGATCTGGCAGGCGGTCATCGTCGCCATCCTCGGTGCCGCCGGCTCGTTCGCGGTGGTCGGGATCATTTCCATCGCCGGTCGTCGTGGCCGCGCACCCAGCCTGACCCTGTCCCGCGCCATCTTCGGCGTGCGCGGCAATATCGGCCCGACCCTGGTGTCGCTGATGTCGCGCCTGGGCTGGGAAACCGTCAACACTACCACCGCCGCGTTCGTGCTGCTGTCGCTGTGCTCGATCCTGTTCGGCTCGCCGGTGGAAGCGAAAAGCGCACCGCTGCTGACCCTGGTGTTCATCGCGATTTTCGTCCTGCTGACCCTGTCAGTGTCCGGCCTCGGTCACGCCACGCTGCTGGTGATCCAGAAGTGGGCCACCTACGTGTTCGGCGCGCTGAACGTGCTGGTGGGCGGCTTCCTCTGCGCCACCATCAACTGGAGCGCGGTGTTCAACGCAACGCCCGCGCCCATGAGCGCCATGATCATCGGCATCGGCACCATGGCGGCCGGCACCGGCATCGGTTGGGCCAACGCCGGCGCAGACATGTCGCGCTACCAGCACCGCAGCGTCAAGGCTGTGCGCCTGGTGGCCTCGGCAGCGTTCGGTGCAGGGATTCCGCTGGTGCTGCTGATCACCCTCGGCGGCCTGCTGTCGGTGGGCAACAACGACCTGGCCCAGGCCACCGATCCGATCATCGCCATCCGTGACATGCTGCCGACCTGGATGGCCGTGCCGTACCTGATCACCGCCTTCGGTGGCTTGCTGCTGTCGAATAACCTTTCGGTGTACTCCGCCGGCCTGACCACCCTGACCCTGGGGCTGAAGGTCAAGCGCGTATACGCGGTGGTGGTGGACATCGTCGCGATCTTCGCCGGCTCGATCTATTTCATGCTGATCGCCGACAGCTTCTACGGCCCGTTCATCACCTTCATTTCCCTGCTGGCGGTGCCGATCACGGCGTGGGTCGGGATCTTCGTGGTCGACCTGATCCACCGTCACTACTACAGCCCCCAGGACCTGCTGGACGTCAGCCCGAGCAGTGCCTACTGGTATCGCGGCGGCGTCGAGTGGCGCGCGTTCAGTGCCTGGGCGCTGGCGATCGTGCTGGGTTTCAGTTTCACCACCATCGGCACCACGGCGCAAAACGTCTGGTTCAAGGGCTTTTTGTCCGACTCGTGGCTGGGGCATAACGGCCTCGGCTGGATCGTGACCTTCGTGGTCGCCGGCGGCCTGTACTTTGTACTCGGCGGGGCGAAGGACCGTCGCGCTGCGTTGACCGAGAATGCTCATGCCTAAGATGCTGTACACCGGCCAGGTCATCATCGATCTGGTCATGGCCGTGGATCAGTTGCCGCAGGCCGGTGGCGACGTGTTGGCGCAGTCGGCCAGCTTCGAAGCGGGCGGCGGCTTCAATGTCATGGCCGCCGCTCGGCGCAACGGGTTGCCGGTGGTCTATCTGGGGCGTCACGGCACCGGGCGTTTCGGTGATCTGGCCCGGCAGGCGATGGCGGCTGAGGGTATCCGCATCGGCATTTCGAAGCCCGCCGAGCGCGATACCGGGTTGTGCGTGGCGATCACCGATGCCTCGGCCGAGCGCAGTTTCGTGTCCTACATCGGCGCCGAGGGCGAGGTGAGCGCCGAGGATCTGGCCAGCGTGCCGGTCGAGGCCGGGGATTTCGCCTGTGTCAGCGGGTATAGCCTGTTGCATGTCGGCAAGGCGCAGGCGCTGGTGGATTGGGTGCTGGAGCTGCCGAGCGACGTCAGCGTGGTGTTTGATTCGGGGCCGCTGGTGAATTCGCCGGATGCGCCGCTGATGAAGGCCTTATTGCCGCGCATTGATCTGTGGACCAGCAACAGTGAAGAGGCGTTGCGGTTTACGGGGGCGGCGGATATCGCTGATGCGCTGGTGCGACTGTCCGAACATCTGCCAGCCAAGGTCTTGATCGTGGTGCGGGACGGGCCGCAAGGCTGCTGGATCAGCCAGGGGTCCGAGCATCGGCATGTGCCGGGTTTCAAGGTCGAGGCAGTGGACAGCAATGGCGCCGGCGATGCTCACGCAGGCGTGTTCGTGGCGGGATTGGCGCAGGGCTTGTCCGCGTTTGATGCGGCGCGTCGGGCCAATGCGGCGGCCGCTCTGGCCGTGACCCGGTGGGGGCCGGCGACATCGCCGGTGGCGGCTGAGGTTGATGCGTTGATCGGCAAGACTTTTGGCGACTGATCTGCCGCTTTCGCGAGCAAGCCCGCTCCCACATTTTGATCGCATTGCTGTTGGGCAACTCGGTCAACGGTGGGAGCGGGCTTGCTCGCGAAGTGACTCCCTGATTCAACGCATCCTTCAGATTCAACTTGATTTGGGCAGCGCCTCAATCAACGCTTTCTTGTGCCACGCAAGCTGGCTCAAACATCCAGCTTGCGTGCCGCTTCAACCCCGGCGGCACTCAGTTTGATCGGCAGGTGCAACGAATGCTCGCCGGCTTCGTTGCACTGCACATTGCCGTGTTGGATCAGCCCGCGTTCCTGCAAGGTGGCGAGGGTGCTGGCCACGACTTTCTCCCCCCGGTAATTGTCCAGGACCTCCTTGCCCAATCCACTTGGGTGGGCATGCAGCAGGCGGGTCAGGACTTCTTTTTCCAGGTTCTTATCGACGTTCATGGTTACCTCTTCATCACGATGGATAGGACTTGCGTAAAGAGCGTTACTGGCTCGCACCGCCTTCAGAGCCCGAACCACCGGTGGTGGTTTTCGAGCCCATGCCAGCGCCGGCGTTATCGGGTGTGCGGCTGTCCGGCAGGTTGAGCCCGCCCTGGCGACCGGTGTCATTGCCCTGGGTCCGCGGGTCGGTGCCGGTGGAGGGCGGCAGGCTGTTGTCGACCCCCGCACCGTCGGTGTTCATGCCGGGGGCACTCTGGATGGCGGGAGCCTTGGGACTTTCGACCGGATTGGTCGGGCCGGTGCCGGAGGCGGCGATGGCAAGGGGAGAGAGCAGGGCAGCGAGGGTGAAGGCGGTCAACCGGGACGTAGTCATGGTGGTGTCTCCATTGATTTAGAGTCCTTACCTGATGTTGGTCCGCCCTCGTTTCCAAATGGTGCCTGAAGGTCGACGAACGGTTGTGGCGAGGGTCCTCTCGCCACAGGTGGTGCGCGGCTTTAGTATGGCGTTTTCAACCCATGACAAGGCACGTCCATGACGATCGAAATCCGCCCGGCGACCCCCAGTGACGCGCCGCAAATCCTCGCGTTCATCACTGAACTGGCCGACTACGAACGTGCTCGCCATGAAGTCATCGCCAGCGTCACCGACATCGAACGCAGCCTGTTCAGCGAAGGCGCCACCGCTCACGGTCTGATCTGCCTGCGCGATGGCGTGGCCATTGGCTTCGCGGTGTTCTTCTTCAGCTATTCCACCTGGCTGGGCAGCAACTGCCTGTACCTCGAAGACCTCTACATCACCCCCGAACAGCGCGGCGGCGGCGCGGGCAAAACCCTGTTGCGGCACTTGGCGAAAATCGCCTGCGCCAATGACTGCGGGCGCTTTGAATGGAGCGTGCTGGAGTGGAACACCCCGGCGATCGACTTCTACAAATCCCTGGGCGCCCAGCCACAGGAAGAGTGGGTGCGCTACCGCATGGACGGCCAGGTGCTGCGCGAGTTCGCTGAAGGTCGCTGACCACCGCCAAACGATCGCAGTCTCGCGCCGCCAATTCGGTTACCGCAAGACTGCGATCTTTTTTTGCGCTCAGTTTTTAAATCCCAATATATGGGAGAGATATTTATATATTGAGATTTTCTTGCGCCAAGGTTTATAGTCCCGCTCACTCACTGCCAATAAACAGAACAGGTGAAGCGATGCTGGCGCAATTGATCGCGCTCGATTGGGGGACGACCTCATTACGTGCTTACAAACTTGCCGAAGGTGGCCAGGTGCTCGAACAGCGTTCGCTGTCGTCGGGGATCATGCAGTTGCCCAAGGTGCCGCGAATCATCAAGGGTCGCGAATGCACCGACGGTTTCGAACTGGCCTTCGATGAGGCTTGCGGTGACTGGCTTGATGCACAGCCCGAGCTGCCGGTGATCGCCTGCGGCATGGTCGGCAGCGCCCAGGGCTGGCGCGAAGCGGCGTACCGCGAGACGCCGGCGAACGTCGCCAGTCTCGGCACTTCCCTGCAAACCGTGCGCAGCCTGCGCGGTGTCGACGTGCACATCGTGCCAGGGGTGATTCAACGTTCACCCTTGCCCAACGTGATGCGCGGCGAAGAAACCCAGGTGCTCGGCGTGCTGCAAACCCTGTCGAGCGAGGCGGGCGCCGATCTGCTGATCGGCCTGCCGGGCAGCCATTCGAAATGGGTGGAAGTGGCCGACGGCTGCATCGTGCATTTCGATACTTTCATGACCGGCGAAGTCTTCGCCGTCCTCAGTGACCACAGCATCCTGGGCCGCACCCAGCAGCGCGGCGGCTCGTTCGATGGCGAGGCTTTCGATCGCGGCGTGCAGGTGGCGCTGTCGGTCGATGGCGAAATCGGCGTGCTGTCGACCCTGTTCAGCGCCCGTAGTCTGGGGCTGACCGGTGAACTCAGTGGCGCCGCGCAAACCGACTACCTGTCGGGCCTGTTGATCGGCCATGAACTGTCGGCCCTGGCCAACGTTCAGCGCCGTCGCCGCAACAGCGTGCACCTGCCGTCGATCATCCTCATCGGCAATTCCCAACTGTGCAGCCGCTACAGCCGGGCGCTCGACGCCTGCGGTTTTGCCAACGTAACCCTGGCCGAGCAGGCCACCGAACGCGGGTTGTGGCAACTGGCGGTCGCCGCCGGTTTGATCGCCGCACACCTATCCCGTTAAACCTGACTGGAGTCCTGACATGCTCAAACAAGCACTGGCGCAAAACGGTCTGATCGCGATCCTGCGTGGCCTGCGCCCGCAAGAAGCTGCCGCCATCGGCGAAGTCCTCTACGCCGCCGGCTTTCGTGTCATCGAAGTGCCGCTCAATTCCCCCGAGCCGTACGACAGCATCCGCATCCTGCGCGACGCCTTGCCCGCCGATTGCCTGATTGGCGCGGGCACGGTGCTGACGCCGGAGCAGGTCGAGCAAGTGAAGGCGGCGGGCGGTCAGGTGATCGTGATGCCTCACAGCGATGCCAAGGTGCTGCGCGCGGCGAAAGCGGCGGGTCTGTACCTGTCGCCGGGTGTGGCGACGCCCACCGAGGCCTTCGCCGCACTGGCCGAGGGCGCGGACGTCCTGAAGATGTTCCCCGCCGAGCAGATGGGCCCGGCGGTCGCCAAAGCCTGGCTCGCGGTGTTGCCGGCAGGGACGATTCTGGCGCCGGTCGGTGGCATCACGCCGGACAACATGCAGGTGTTCATCGACGCTGGCGTCAAGGGTTTCGGCCTCGGTTCCGGCCTGTTCAAACCGGGCATGACACCTGAGCAAGTGGCGGCCAATGCCAAGGCCTACGTCGCTGCCTGGAAGGCCCTTCGCTAAGAATTTTTGGCGCTGCGAGCGCTGCATCTAATAAGAGAGACAATCAGATGAAAATCACCAAACTGACTACCTTCATCGTTCCGCCACGCTGGTGCTTCCTCAAGGTCGAGACCGACGAGGGCGTCACCGGTTGGGGCGAGCCTGTGGTCGAAGGCCGGGCCCACACCGTTGCCGCTGCCGTCGAGGAGTTGTCCGACTACCTGATCGGCAAGGACCCACGCAACATCGAAGACATCTGGACGGTGCTGTACCGCGGCGGCTTCTACCGCGGCGGCGCGATCCATATGAGCGCCCTGGCCGGTATCGACCAGGCGTTGTGGGACATCAAGGGCAAGGCGCTGGGTGTGTCGGTCAGCGACCTGCTGGGCGGCCAGGTGCGGGACAAGATCCGCGTGTACTCGTGGATCGGTGGCGACCGTCCGGCGGACACCGCGCGGGCGGCGAAAGAAGCGGTTAGCCGTGGTTTCACTGCGGTGAAAATGAACGGCACCGAAGAGCTGCAGTTCCTCGACACCTTCGAGAAAGTCGACCTGGCCCTGGCCAACGTCGCTGCCGTGCGTGACGCGGTGGGGCCGAACGTCGGCATCGGCGTGGACTTCCATGGCCGAGTGCACAAGCCGATGGCCAAGGTGCTGATGAAGGAACTCGATCCGTACAAACTGATGTTCATCGAAGAGCCGGTGCTCAGCGAAAACTACGAAGCGCTCAAGGAACTGGCACCGCTGACCAGCACGCCGATTGCCCTGGGTGAGCGTCTGTTCTCGCGCTGGGATTTCAAGCGCGTGCTCAGCGAAGGTTACGTCGACATCATCCAGCCCGATGCCTCCCACGCCGGCGGCATCACCGAAACCCGCAAGATCGCCAACATGGCCGAAGCCTACGATGTGGCGCTGGCCCTGCATTGCCCGCTGGGCCCGATTGCCCTGGCGGCGTGCCTGCAACTGGACGCGGTCTGCTACAACGCGTTCATCCAGGAGCAGAGCCTGGGCATTCACTACAACGAGAGCAACGACCTGCTCGACTACGTCAAAGACCCTCGGGTGTTCGACTACGACAAAGGCTTCGTCAAGATCCCAAACGGCCCGGGCCTGGGCATCGAGATCAACGAGGAATACGTGATCGAACGCGCCGCCGTCGGCCACCGCTGGCGCAACCCGATCTGGCGCCATGCCGATGGCAGTTTTGCCGAGTGGTGATCAATCTCTGATCCACCCTGAATCCCTGTGGGAGCGGGCTTGCTCGCGAAAGCGGCGGCACATTCGATATTGATGTCGCCTGACACACCGCTTTCGCGAGCAAGCCCGCTCCC
>NZ_LYVP01000167.1 GCF_001984065.1 Pseudomonas sp. KK4 | reverse complement strand
GGGTAAAGGAGGAGGGTCGGACAGCAGCTCGCCCCAGTCGGTGCGTTGTTCCATCTGCCGACGGGTGGCCGGGTCGATCCGGGCCTGGGCGCTGTACCAACCGCCGCCCAGGGCTCTGTACAAGGCAATCAGGTTACTCACCGCATCGCCACGGCTGAGCAGGTAACTGTCCTGCACCTCGAGCAGGGCGCGCTGGGCATCGAGCACCCGCTGAAAGTCGGAATAACCTTCGCGATACAAGGTGCTGGCCAGCTCCAGCGAGCGTTTCGCTGCAGCCTCGGCTTCGCGCAGGATGCGTTCGCGCTGCAAGGATCGGGTCAGGCCACTGGCGGCATCGTCCGCCTCGCGGGCCGCCTGGCGCACCTTGTCGCGGTAGGCCTCGATCAGCTGTTGCAGCCGCGCATCCTGCACCCGCACGTTGTTGCTGATGCGGCCATGGTCGAACACATTCCAGCGCAGGCTCGGGCCACCAATCAGGTCGAGGCTGCGGGAGGTGCCGCTCAAGGTATCGGCGGACCAGACAATGCTGCCGAGCAAGGTCAGTGACGGGTAGAAATCGGTCTCGGCCACGCCGATCAAGGCAGACTGCGCGGCGACGTTCAGCTCGGCAGCGCGCACATCAGGCCGGCGCAGCAGCAGGTTGGCCGGCACGTCCTGCAACACCGCGCGGTCGACCAGCGGAATCAATCCGCTGGCCTCGATCACCATGGGCAAGGCCCCCGGCGGCTGGCCGATCAATACCGCCAGTGCATTGCGCAGGCGCACCACTTGATCCTCAAGGCCGGGAATGCTGCTCAACGTCGCCAGGTATTGGGTCTTGGCTTGCTGAAGGTCCAGCTCGGGGGTCTGGCCGCTCCTGAACAGCTTTTCGGTGATGTCGTAATTGCGCTTTTGCTGTCGGGCGTTTTCATGGGCCACCCGCAGACGGGCCTGGGTGGTGCGCAGGGAAAAATAATTGTCGGCCACCTGCGCGCGCAGCAGCACCAGGGCATCCTCATAGTTGGCCTCGGCGGCGAAATAGCTGGCATCCGAGGCCTCGATGGCACGGCTGAAGCGGCCCCAGAAATCCAGCTCCCAGCCGACATCGAACCCGGCGCTGTGCTGCCAGAAATGGCTGTCGATCGGGTTGGCCCCGCCGGATTGATTGCGGTTGACGTACAGGCTGTCGGCGCTGACTTGCTGCAGTTGCGGGTAGCGGCCGCTCTGGGCGATGCCCAACTGCGCCCGGGCTTCCATGACCCGCAGGCCGGCGATCCGCAGGCTGGAATTGTTGGCGTCGGCTTGGGCGATCAGTTGGTTCAGCGTCGGATCAGCAAAGATTTGCCACCATTGCCGAATGTCCGGTTGCAGGTCTCGCTGGCTGGCCTGGTCGAGGTTCGCGCTGTTCCAGTGATCGACCCAGGGTTGGCCAGGGGGTTGAAAGTCCGGTCCCAGCCGCACGCAACCGCCCAGGGCAAGCGCTGCAAACAACAGACACCGGTTGATACCTGGGCGCATTGCGCATGTCCGACCTGGGAGTATCACAGCAGCATAGTCGCGATCTGCTGCACCCTGTAGCAGCTGACGAAGCCCGTGACGAGGGAGCATGCTCCCGTTGGACTGCGCAGCAGTCCCCTGATTTGTCCGGAGAGGGGGCCGCTACGCGCCCCGACGGGAGCAAGCTCCCTCGCCACGGATTCGTCAGGGGCGTTTCGGTAGCCAGCTACGTAAAAACGCCGCCACTGTTTTAAAAACGACCTGTTTGCGCTGAACGCGAACCTTCATCAGTTTTCTGTTGAACGAGTGTTCAGCTTGGACTATGTTCGTTCTCACCTTCTCTCCCGGCTGGTTGCGGGCTTGCGTTTCTTCTATTCGAACGAGGCACTGGCATGCGGTTTTCACCCTTTGTTGAGCGGATCTCAGGTCAAGGCGTGGCTGCCTGGGATATTCACTATGCGGCTTTTGATGCGCGTCGCCGGGGGGAGGATGTGATCATTCTCAGCGTCGGTGATCCGGATTTTCCGACACCTGATTTCATCACCGAGGCCGCCATCGAGGCCCTGCGCGAAGGGGACACCCACTACACGGAAATTGCTGGCCGCCTGGCGCTGCGCGAAGCCATCGCCAATCGTTACGGCAAGCTGTTCGGCCGCGAGCTGCAGGCAGAAAACGTGATCACCGTGGCCGGGGCGCAGAACGCCTTGTTCACCGCCTCGATGTGCCTGCTCAGTGCCGGCGACGAGGTGATCGCGCTCGACCCGATGTACGTCACCTACGAAGCGACCCTGAAAGCCTCGGGCGCCACCCTGGTGCGGGTGCCGTGCTCGGCGGACGATGATTTCCGTGTCGATGCCGCCGTATTGGCCAAGGCCATCACCGCGCGCACCAAAGCGATTTTTCTGTCCAATCCGAACAACCCCACTGGCGTCGTGCTCAACCGCGAGGAACTGCAAGCCATCGCCGACCTGGCCATCGCCCACGACCTGTGGGTGGTGGTCGACGAAGTCTATGAAAGCCTGACCTTCGAGCGCGAGCACCTGAGCCTGGCGGCGCTGCCGGGCATGGCCGAACGTTGTGTGGTGATCGGCAGCCTGTCCAAATCCCACGCCATGACCGGTTGGCGCATCGGCTGGATCGTTGCTGACAAAACACTGGTCGCTCACGCCGAAACCCTGGTGTTGAGCATGCTCTACGGCTTGCCGGGTTTCTGCATGGAAGCCGCGCTCAAGGCCGTGCAGTCCCACGACGAAGTGACCCACGGCATGCGCGACATCTATCGCCGCCGTCGCGACCTGGTGGTGGCAGGGCTCTCGGATTGCCCGGCCATCAGCGTGCTCAAGCCCGATGCCGGCATGTTCGTGCTGGTGGACGTGCGTGCCACGGGCCTTACATCTCTGGAATTCGCCTGGCGCCTGTTGCGTGAAGCGCGGGTGTCGGTGCTCGATGCCGCCGCCTTCGGTGAACCGGCCCAGGGCTTTGTGCGCCTGTCATTCACCCTGGGTGAAGAGCGCCTGACCGAGGCCTGCCAGCGCATTCGTGATTTTGTCCGGGTGCTCAGTGGTGAAGCGCCACGCCCGGTGATCAGCCGTGTGACGTGCGAAGCCACCGCCGCACCCGCTGCATGCCGGACCATGATCGAGGTCGACAGCCTGCACAAACGCTTCGGCAACATCGAAGTGCTCAAGGGGGTCTCGCTGACCGCCCGCGAAGGTGAAGTGATTTCGCTGATCGGCGCCAGCGGCTCGGGCAAAAGTACCTTGCTGCGCTGCATCAACATGCTCGAAGTGCCGGACCAGGGACGCATTCTGGTGGACGGCGAAAGCATTCACCTGAACCAGACCCGCCCAGGACTGCCGCTGGTGTCCGACGCCAAGCAGCTGGTGCGTATCCGTTCGAGCCTGGGCATGGTGTTCCAGAACTTCAACCTGTGGCCCCATCGCACGGTGTTGGAAAACCTGATCGAAGCGCCGACCCAGGTCCTGCGCGAAACCAAGGCAGAGGCCACCGAACGTGCCGAAGCCTTGCTGGAACGCGTTGGGCTGGCCGCCAAACGCAACGAATACCCGGCGTTTCTGTCCGGGGGACAACAGCAACGGGTGGCCATCGCCCGGGCCCTGGCCATGCGGCCCAAGGTCATGCTGTTCGATGAACCCACCTCGGCACTCGACCCGGAACTGGTCGGTGAAGTGCTGCGGGTGATCCGCTCGCTCGCCGAAGAAGGCCGGACCATGATCCTGGTGACCCACGAAATGGCCTTCGCACGCGATGTTTCTTCCAAGGTCGCCTTTCTGCATCAGGGGCTGATCGAGGAAACCGGTACGCCGGACGATGTGTTCGTACACCCACGCAGCGAGCGTTGCCGGCAGTTCGTCAACGCTCATCAGACTCGCTAATAACATCATAAGAAGACGGGGCAACAATCATGGGAAATCGACGATTGGCAAACTGGATCACCGGCGTGGCCGCTGTAATGCTGGCCGGCATGAGCGCAGCGCAGGCACAACCGATCCGCTTCGCGGTGGCGGCCGAACCCTATCCGCCGTACACCGAGAAACAGGCCAACGGTGAGTGGAAGGGCTTCGAAGTGGACCTGATCCACAAGCTGTGCAGCGAAATGAAAGCCGAGTGCGAGATCAAGGAAGTGGCGTGGGACGGGATCATTCCGTCGCTGCTGGCCAAGAAGATCGACGTGATTTTCTCCTCGATGTCGGTGACCGAAGAGCGTGAGAAACAGATCGCCTTCAGCGACGCCTATTACGATTCTGCCATCGCGGTGGTCGGCCCCAAGGGCATGACCCTGAAAAAATTCCCCGATGACCTCAAGGGCAAGACCATCGGCGTACAGAACTCGACGGTCAGTGCCTCCTACCTCAAGGCCTACGGCGAAAAAATCGCCACGGTGAAGTATTACGACACCCAGGACTCCGTCAACGCCGACCTGATCGCTGGCCGCATCGACCTGCAAATGGCTGACGGCACGGCGATGGCCGCCTTCGTCAAGACCCCGGATGCCAAGGACCTGGCCTACCTCAGCAGCGTGCCCTACGACCCGCTGTTCGGCAAAGGTGTCGGCGCCGGCCTGCGCAAGGAAGACACAGAACTCAAGGCCAGGCTCGACAAGGCGATCAAAACCTTGCTGGCCAGCAAAGACTATGACGACCTGTCCCAGAGCTACTTCGGTATCAGCGTCAAACCAGCCTTCTGATCTGAACACAGAGCCCTCGCAGGAGCGAGGCTTGCCCGCGATGCTTTGGGCGGCCGTACGGGCCCCATCGCGGGCAAGCCTCGCTCCTACAGGGGGCAATGGTGCCGTCTTTACTGGAGACTCAAATGCCAACAATGTTCGAGATGATCGGTTTCAGCGAACAAGGATGGGGCGCTGCGTTGCTCAAGGGGCTGTGGATGACCCTGCAGATATCGGCCGGGGCCTTCGTGGTCGGGTTGATCGTGGGGCTGGTGGTGGCCTGCCTGAAACTGGGGGCGCCCAAGCCGGTCGCGGCGCTGGCCCGTGGCTACACTACGCTGTTTCGCGCCGTGCCCGAACTGTTGATGATCCTGCTGCTGTACTACGTCGGTTCCATGCTCCTCAACTCGTTGATGGAGTCGATGGGCTACGACGTGGTCAACGTCAGCGGGCCACTGGCGGCAATCCTGGTGTTGGGCCTGGTGCAGGGCGCCTACGCGTCGGAGATTTTTCGCGCGGCGATCCTGGCGATTCCCTATGGCCAGATCGAAGCGGCCAAGGCCTTCGGCCTGCACGGTTTCGGCCTGTTTCGCCGCGTCACGCTGCCGATCATGGCGCCTTACGCCATGGCGGGGATGGCCAACCTGTGGATCAACCTGATCAAGGACAGTGCCCTGATCAGCGTGGTCGGCACCAACGAGTTGCTCTACACCGCCAAGCAAGCGGCGGGTTCGACTCGTCAATACCTGTTGTTCTACCTCACCGCCGCCGCGCTCTATTACGTGGTGACGCTGGTGTCCAACTATCTGTCGGGACGGCTGGAGCGACGTATCCGTCGCTGGATGCCTGTTGTTGACTGAATCGGCAGAGTGAACGAAATGATTCCAGCCTGGACCGTTGAATACGCATCGCTGTTGGGTCGAGGATTGCTGACAACCCTCGAAATTCTGTTGATTTCCACTGTGTTCGGCTTCGTGTTGGCGGTGCTGGTGGCGCTGGCACGAATCTCGAAGAACACGCTCATCGCCAAGGTCAGCCTGTTCTACACCAGCGTGACGCGTGGCACGCCGTTGCTGATCCAGATCTATATCTTCTATTACGGCCTGGGCAGCCTGTTCGCGCAGTTCCCGCTGATCCGCGGCAGCTTCCTCTGGCCTTACCTGCGCGACGGCTACTGGTACATCGTGTTCGCTCTGGTGGTGTCGGTGGGGGCCTATGTCGGCGAAGTGATTCGCGGTGGCCTGCTGGCGGTGCCCAAGGGCGAAATGGAAGCGGCCTCGGCGTTCGGCATGACGCCGCGTCAGTCGCTGTTGCGGGTGCGTTTGCCCAGGGCTCTGCGCCTGCTGTTGCCGACCCTGGCCGGGGAAACGGTGATGCTGCTCAAGTCCACGGCGCTGGCCTCGACCATCGCGGTCGTCGACCTGTTGGGTGCGGCCAACGTGGTGCGTGCGCAAACCCTGCAAGTCTATGAGCCGCTGTTGCTGGTGGCCGGGGTCTATGTGTGCCTGACGTTCCTGATCGAGGCACTGTTCGCTTTTGCCGAACGCCGGGGAACCCCGGTGCGCAGGTCCGCCTGATGAACTCGCCACGGGTTGACCGTACGTTGCAAGGCATTGGCCTGTGCGTACTGGGCTACGCCTTTCTGGCCTTGCAGGATGCGGGCATCAAGTGGCTGGTGGACGGTTATTCGGTGTTCACGATCCTGTTCTGGCGCGCCGTCGTGGTGGTGGTCGCCGTGTTGCTGGCCGGGCGCCTGCCACTGGTACGGCGCGCGTGGCGCTCATCAAGCCGGCGCCTGCTGGTGGTGCGCGGCCTGCTGTCGATCGCCGCCTGGCTGCTGTATTACACGGCGGCCCGGGACCTGACCCTGGCGGAAATGACCACGCTGTATTTTTCCGCGCCGATCATGGTCACGGTGCTGGCGACGGTGTTTCTCAAGGAACGCGTGACCGGCTGGCAGTGGTTCGCGCTGATCCTGGGGTTTGTCGGGGTGGTGATTGCCTGTCGCCCCAGCAACATTGCCGATCCCTTGCCGATTGTCCTCACGCTGCTGGCGGCGATGTTCTGGGCGTTTACCTACATCCAGTTGCGCCAGGTGGATGACCAGACTTCGGTGCTGGAACAGATGCTGATCACCAACGTGGTGTTCGTGATCTGCATGGTGGTGGCATTGCCCTGGACCCACACGCCGGCACCTTTGCCTGCCTGGCTGGGGATGCTCGCTGCCGGGCTGATGGGCGGGGCCGGCCAGTTTCTGCTGTTCGCCAGTTTCCAGCGCGCTACCGCGACGGTGCTGGCGACGTTCGAATACACCGGGCTGATCTGGGCCTTCCTGCTGTCGAGCCTGATCTGGGGCACGCTGATGGATGTGTCACTGATGATCGGTGCCGGGCTGATCGCGGTCAGCGGCACCCTGGCGATGATCTTCGGCCGACATGCCTCACACGACGTCGTCGGTGCTGAATGCTCCGTGTCGCAGCCCCTTTATCCAGCAGCGACAGATGTGGAGGGCGTTGGCGGGGCTGAAGGTTTCGGGGTTCAGGCACCACTCGATCCAGAGGCCGTCGAGCATCGCCGATAGGCCGATCGCGGCCAGGCGAGTGTCGTGGATGGTGAAACCTTCGCTGGCGGCCAGGTCATCGAGCAGTGTGCGCAGCAGGTTGATGTAGGTGCCGTAGCTTTTTTCGTGGGACTGGCTGACGTGTTCGGAGTGGCGAATCAGGCTCCAGAACACCACCCAGGCGCCCAGCAGGTTGGGGTCCATGACCCGGGGGGAAAACGAACCGACCAGGAACGCATCCATTTTCTGCGCCGGGGTGCCGGCCTGCTCGATTTCGTGGAGCAGGGCAGTGGTCAGTTCACTGGCGAGTTTCTGATAGGTGTCGGCGATCAACGCATCGATGCTGCCGAAATGGTGATTGAGCAGGCCGACCGATACACCGGCCTCGGTGGCGATGCGTCGCACGGAAATCCCGGCGTGGCCGTCGCGAACCAGGCAACGCAGCGCCGCGGCAACCAGCGATTCGCGGCGTTCATCGGCTTCGGCTCTGCGGTTTTTCGGGGCAATGGCGGTCACGGGGGGCTCCTTGGGATGGTTCCACGTTGGCGAGCTTAGTTGAACAGACGTTCAATCACCAGCGAAGCCAGCAACATCTTGTAATGGGTTGCACACATTTTTTGCAGTGAAGAATTTATACGTCACCACAGGTATTCATTCGCTCCGGAGGGCAAACACATGGTCCAGGATGTTTCGTTCGACGTACTCGACAACAACGGCAACCCGGTACAGGTCGGGGCCTGGCGTTTCGCTGGGGAGGGGCAGGGGCTCAAGGTGCACCTGCAGGCCGGTGTGCACGCCGATGAAATCGCCGGGATGCTGGTCCTGCACCTATTGATGCAACGCCTGAAGGCGGCCCAGGCCCAGGGCCGGATCAAGGGCAGTGTGACGGTGGTACCGCAGGCCAACCCCTTCGGTATCGGGCAGTTTTGCCAGGGGCGGATCGTCGGGCGCTATCACGACGCGAGCGGGCAGAACTTCAACCGTGGGTTCGACCAGTCGGCCGCCAGGGAGCGTCCATCCACCAACGTCCAGCAATGGCAAAAGAAACTGGTGCAACTGGCCGCCCCGGCGGACGTGATGCTCGACCTGCACACCGATGACGAAGCGCTGCCGTACCTCTACGTCAACCGTGCCTTCTGGCCCCGTGGCCGCGATCTGGCGGCGGCGATGAAGATGGACGTGGCGATCATCTGGGACGACGGCGAGGACGGCTCGTTCGAAGAAACCATCATCGCCCCCTGGCTGCGCGACGGCAGCGCCGACCGGCACATGGCCGCGACCCTGGAACTGCGCGGGCAGGGCGACGTCAGCGATCGCCTCGCCGAGCAGGATGCCGAGGGACTGTATGCCTGGTTGTGTGCGTACGGCGTGATCGACGACGCGGTGACGCCGTCGGACTGGCCCGTCGAAGCTGTGGAAATGGGGCACATGGAAACCATCCTCGCGCCACAGCCTGGGGTGCTGATCTTCGAAAAAGAACTGGGCGATGTCGTCGAGCAAGGCCAACGCTTCGCACGGATCCTGCAACGCCCCGGCGACCCGGCTTCAGAAGTGGTGCTGCACGCCGAACAGACCGGACGCCTGGTCACCCGCTACCGCGATCGCCTGATTGGCCAGGGCATGGGCGTGGCCAAGTTCACCGGCACCCGCCAGTCGCGCAACTGGAGTGGCGGGTTGCTGGACCCGAACTGATTTCACCCTGTAGGAGCGAGCTCGCGATGAACCTGAGCGCGCCGCGGGGTATCAGGCTTTCCGCGTTATCGTTGACGACCATCGCGAGCATGCTCGCTCCTACA
>NZ_LYVP01000166.1 GCF_001984065.1 Pseudomonas sp. KK4 | reverse complement strand
GTGAACGACACAAGTCCACTGTGGGAGCTGGCCTGCCAGCGATGGCGGCGTGTCTGTCAGCACTGATGCTGGATGTGCCGGCCTCATCGCTAGCAGGCTAGCTCCCACAGGGTTTTGGGTTGGGCATGGATGTTGTGAACCACACAAGTCCACTGTGGGAGCTGGCCTGCCAGCGATGGCGGTGTGTCTGTCACAGCTGATGCTGGATGTACCGGTCTCATCGCTAGCAGGCTAGCTCCCACAGTATTTTGGATTGGCCATGGATGTTGTGAACGACACAAATCCCCTGTGGGAGCGGGCTTGCTCGCGAAGGCGGTGTGTCTGTCAGCACTGATATTGAATGTACCGGCTTTTTCGCGGGCAAGTCGCTCCAACAGGCGGATCAGTGTTGGTCTTGGGTATGGCGGGTTTCCTGGACGGTGACGGTGGCCGTGGTCCCGGCCCGCAGTTTGTCTTTCCTCGCATAATCCTCGTCGATCTTGATCCGCACTGGCACCCGCTGCGCCAGTTTGACCCAGGTGTAACTGGGATTGATGTTGGCCAGCAGGCGCCCGCCGGGCAGGTTTTCGCGGTCGGCGATGGCGAAGGCGATGCTTTGCACGGTGCCGCCGAAGCGCTCGCCGCTCATCAACTCGATGTCGACCCGATCACCCTCCTCGATTCTCGGCAATTTGGTTTCTTCGAAATAGCCGCTGACGTAGAACGAGTCGCTGTCTACCAATGCCAGCAACGGGCCGCCCGCCGTGGCGTAGTCGCCTTCCCGGGTCAGCAGGTTGGTGACGTAGCCGCTGACCGGCGAGATCACCCGGGTGCGCTCCAAATCGTGCTCGGCCTCGGCCAGGGCGGCGATCGCCAGTTGCACATTGGCCTGGGCGAATCCCAGGTTGGCCTGGTTGCGCAGCAAGTCGGCCTGGGCCACCGCCACCTCGGTGCTGGATTTCTCCCACTCTTCGCCGGAGATCGCCGAGCGCTCCTTGAGGGTCCGGCGCCGGCGCTCTTCGCTCTCACGCTGGCGCAACAGCGCCTGGCTGGCGACGATGGTTGCTTGCGATTGCCCCAGGGACGCCTTCGCCACCTCCACTGAACGCCGGGCATGGTCTACTGCCAGGGCATAGCGCGAGGGGTCGATTTCCAGCAGCAACTGGCCCTTCTCCACGTGCTGGTTATCCTGCACGCCAAGGTTGACGATGCGCCCGGCGACATCGCCCGACAGGGTCACCACATCGGCGCGCACCCGGGCATCCCGGGTCCAGGGCGCGCGGGTGTAGTGCTCCCAGGCAAACCAGCCGAGCACAAATGCCAGCAGGACAACCAACAGCGTCGTGAGTTGAGCAAGGATCTTCTTCAAGGCATCAGGCTCCCATCACCAGAATCAAGGTCGCGCACACACAGGCGTACAACGCCCCTTCGAACAAGGCTTCATGCCAGACGAACTGCAACACCCCCAGGCGCCGCAGTACCCAGTCCAGCAGCAGGAAAATCGGCAGGCCCAGCAGCAGCGCCTGGGCAATCGGCGGCAAGTAGACGCCGCCCAACTCAAGATCAATGGGCAATCGCGGGTACTCCCTGCAAGGTGGCGGGTTCAAAGTGACGACGATGACGCTCAAGAAACGACACCACGATCAGCAGCGCCACGCGCATGCGAAACACCGACCACAGGTGCTCATGGACGCTGGAATGCAGCGCATCGAGTTCGTCGCCCAGGGCGTGCAGGCTGTCGAGCACGGCATTGACCGCAATGCCCGGGCGGCCGGCGACCAACCGCCCGGTGTCGCGCACGGTGTCCGCCAGCCGGGTTTGCGTCTGCGGGCTGAGCAGCACGTTGTTCTGCGCCTGTTGCCGCAACTGGTTCAAGGCGATGCCCAGGGCCAGGCAACCGAGGCTGACCTGCAACAGATCGCGCGATGCCTGATCCTGGATGGCCGGCATCAGGCCCAGCATCATGGTCAGGCGGTCGACCATGCGGCTCTCGAAGGCAAACTGGTTTTGATCGGTGGGCGGGATTTTCTGCAACGCATACACCTGCTCGCAGTTTTCCTGAAACAGCCGACGCATGCGCAGCGCCGGCCTGAACGGGAAAATCAGCGCATACACGCTCAGCGCCAGGGTGGCGGCGAACACATAGCTACCAGCGAATTCGAACCACTGGGTGGCGCTGTTCTGGCCCAGACCGGTGTTCAGGGGGCCCAGCATCAAGAGCGTGATCAGCCCCAGGCCAATGCCGGTACCGGTGGTGGCCGGCGTGGACAATCCCACGGCAACCGCATACAACAACGGAGCCAGCACCAGGGCCAACAGCTCGAAATCGCTGATCATCGGCACCAACGCGAAGGCCAGGACAGACGACACCACCAGCGCCAGGCCCAAGCCCCTGGCGAAACTCTGTGCGGCCATCAGAGGCCGAGGAAAGGTTGCCATCAACGAACAGAGAATCCCGGTCACGATCATGCCGCCCCGCGCACCGTCCCACCCGGTTTCGATCCAGATCAGGCCGGCCACCATCAGCGCGCAGTAGGCGCGAATGGCGTTCATTGCCGCCAGCGTGAAGTCCAGATGCAGCGGGTTGGCTTTGACGCGATACAGGCTGCTGGCCTTGCGCCCGCTCTGAATCGCATCCGCCAGTTCAAGAATGGTTTCCAACTGTTGCAGCATGCGCGCCTGTTCCCAACGCAGGGACCAGGACAACGAGCGCAAGGTCGGTTTCAAGGGTTCGGTCAGCTGTTCGGCGCGGTAAGCCAGAGCATCGAAGCGCTGCTGCAACGCGGCAAACTGATGCCGCTGCTCACTGGACAGCGCACGGCCCTGTTGGGCCAGTGTGTCGAGAAAAGCCAGTTCTTCGGTCAGCAAATGCTGGATCTCTTCGGGAAGATTGCCTTGCCAGCGTTCCAGCAACAGTTCGCGCTGGTGACGCAACGCGGTGAGCCGCGCCGTCAGCAATAGCAGCTGATTGGCGAGCAGTTGCACCAGTTCATCGGCGCTGCGCAGACGCGGCGCGTCGTAGTACAAATGTCGGCGTACCCCTTCCAGGGCGCTGATCTGCCCGAGCAGTTGCATCAGCCGTTGATGGAAGTCGGTCGCGCTTTCTTCGGTACGAATCACCGCGCTGGCATGGGTGGCCAACAGCTTGATGACCTGATCGATCCGGTTGAAATAATCCTTGGCCACCGCTTCCGGGCGCGCGGTCAGCAGGCTGACGACACAGACGCAGGCCACCGCCAGCAAGGTCTCGGTGACGCGGGTCACGGCCAACAGAAAGGTGCCGTCCTGATCCGGCACCGACAGCAGCCCCACCACCACCGCCGTGTAGCCGCTGAGCACGAACGCCCCGGAACTGGTGTAGCGCAGCAAGGTACCGCCGGCCGTACACAGCGCCAGCCACAGTGACAGGGTAATCAGGAATGGCACCGGGGCCTGAGGGAAGATCGCCATGATCACCACCGCCACCGCCGCGCCCGCGGTGGTGCCGATCACCTGGCCAAAACTGCGGGCCAACGCCATGCCGGCCAGTGGCTGACTGACGATGACCACGGCCATGATCGACCACTTGGGCTGGTCGAGATCGAAGAGAAACGCCAGGTACAGTGTCAGCAACCCGGCGGTGATGGTTCTCAAGGCGAACAACAGTACCCCGCGGCTGGGGTGGATCAGTGCCTTGAAGTACTGCAGCAGTGCTTGCATGGAAAGGCTCGTCGAGTCGTCTCCAGCAAGCTTAGTCACTGCTTGGGCGGGTGGTTCAGTTTGTGAGCGCGCCCTCTTCATACGGGTTTTGGATTTCGATCGGTGTCTGGACGGGGGTCCCGTCCTGAACAAGTTTCTTGATCGGAACCGGCAGCTCGTCAGCCTTGGAAGCAAGCTTTGCAATCGCTGCGCTCAGCGCTTCGCTATTGGGCCAGAACTTGCCGGTACTGTCGTAGGCACCCAGGATATTCTCGGGCGATATATCTTGCGCATAGCGTATTCGAGAAGGATTGGCACCCAGATTCGCAGCGCCCGCCCGCCAGTTTGCAGTCCTGACCAGGTCCTCCCCTTTGATCCCACTGCCATTGATGAGGTAGGTCCATCCGCCTTGCTTGCCCCCCTCGTAAAACGCCCCCATGCCAGCCTGATCGTAATAACCGGACGCCTTCAGGCCCCCATTGGACTTCAAGCCCGACTTGAATATCTCCTGTGGTGCGCGCATGTCTCCATGCATGGCGAAACCTTGATAGATATACCCTTGCTGCGGTCCACCAAAATAGATGACACGTGAGCGCTCCATGAGTCGCTGTGCCACGTCAGGTCCTTTGTTCAATGCCTTCAATCGCTCCACAACGGCGGGGCCGGTAAGCTTTTTAGTCACCTTTTCTTGAATGACCCATTCACTGCGGACGATGGGCGGGATCGGTTTTGCGATCCTTTTAACGCTGGTCGCGACCGGCGAAGGGGAATGCCCATACTTTGGAAGGTGCCGGGAAATGTCGTCGGGAAACACGCCGGCAGCCTTCAAGCGGTCGCCCACTTTCCTGGCGATGCGGGCGGCCGTCACCTTGGAAACGACTTTGCCCAATACCTCGCCAATGTAATGCCCCGCCACTTGGGCAATCATGCCCTTGATGGCATTGGCTTGATGACGACTGCCCTCCATCGGGTCGTCGTGGAGCTTTCCCCTGACGTACTGAGCCGCCGACGCTCTGGCGCCCATCCGGAAGGCGGCCCCCGCCGTCGGTGCGCCGGGCAACGCCAGGATGATTGCGGCACCGGTCAACCCGTCCACCAGGATTTCCATGAACTTGTCGATGGCGCGTTCGGACCAGGTCGAGGTCATCGTATCCATGTCGGCTCTGGCTTTGGATACGACGTTCTCGAACATTTCCTTGTAGGCATCATGGTACTCACCATAGTGGGTCGGACCCTCCCGGCGTCCAAATGCAATGGGCTTATAGGACCATTTATAACTCTCGAACATGTGCAACGGATTCCAATCCCATTCGAATTTCCCCTGGCTGTATTTGAAGTCATCCTCATCGCGGGCAAAAAAATCCCTCAGCGGAATTCGTTTCGATAGTTCGTCCCTCAGCGCCGGAAACTCTTCTATGGATTTACCCTGCTCCTTGAATAACTCGAGCGGGCTTTCGATGACGGTCTCGTTACCACCGAGGAACACAAACAACCCCTCCGGGCCCCTTCCCCGGGTTAGAAAAACGGCGTTCGACACACGGGTGAAGTCGGCGTATCGGCCCTGTTTGATACTGACGGGTCTGATACGGATATCGCCCTTCAGGAAGCTGTCGGCAATGTCCCGACCTTGCTCCGACAACTTGCCTGCCGTCAGACTGTCGCCCACCACCTGTTTCAACTTGAACTTGAAGTTCTCTTTCCATAACTCATGGATCTTGGGTTGAGACAGGACTTTTTCCGAACGCTCCTTATAATTGGCCCACACATCAGTGCCTTCCACCGCGCTCCTGAACTCGGGTGTATAGAGCACTGGCCAGACAATTCTCACGTTTTCTCGCGATTGTGCTTCTCGTTGCGGGCGCTGCATTAACAGCTCGGCCAGGGTAAACATTTTATGCCGGGTGGTCGTCTTGTAAAATCCGCCATGTTTGCCGTTGGGTGGCGGCAAATCGTACTCGACCCTGAATAATGTCCTGTAATTGACTTTATGCTTCAAGACATCCGGTATATCCGATTGGGTGACGAGACCCTCGATGACATCGACAATGAATAACGAGGGGTTCAAGACTTTCTGCAGGTTGACAAAGTCCTCGATAAACAAGTCTGCCGCTTGGGTTATGGTGACGCCGGGCGCTATCTCTTCGTTCGGTGGGATCGCATTATCGGCATCCTGCAATCGCTGCCCTGCCCGAATCAGGGAGTGTGCAGCGAGGCCGCTTTCTGAAGTCTGCATGTTGGAGAAACCCATCGCGTCCAAACCCACGCTGCGCCTGCTGCGAACCTTGGCCTGCGTGTCGGTGGCTTCTGAAGTGGCGGGTTCGGTGGTGGTCTCATTGACCGGGTCGACTTCGAATTCGTCCCGGGCCTCCCACATCGCGAGTTCGTCCCATGTGTGCAGGTATTGCTCATAGGTCAGGTTTTCCCGGTCGGGCATGGGCTGCTGCATGAGTGTCTCGAGGTCCTCGACCAGCTGCAGATCGTCGGCCGGGTCGTCGTACTCGGAGGCGCTGACCAGCCTTTTCACTTCACGGGCAAAATCCGGATGCAGCTCCAGGACTTCTGCAAACGCCTCGACGATGTAGTCCTCGATCACCGCGTCCTCATCCGGCTCGACGTCGGGTGTGAGTTCCACGCCTTGCAGAGGGTCAACCCACTGCTCGGGCTCGGGCAGGAACCAGGTGGCGGCAAAATTGCTCACCGCCATGTAGAGCGTCAAAATCGCCGCCGCTGTCGCCGCGATTTGCACCGGGTAATCGGCTTGTGGGCCCAGATCGACCGTAGGCGATTGGTAAACCTGTTCCCGAACGTCCTCCAGCATGTCCCGCAGTTCAAACGCGTCATTGGCATAGGCGCTGTCCCAGGGCACCAGGTTGCTGGCGAGGCGCTCGAAAATCCGGTCCACCTGGGCGGCCGCCTGGCCCAGCATGGCCAGTGGGTCCATGGGCGGTTCCAAAGGTGAACGGGAAAGATCCGCTGCGCCGTTCTTCCAGGCGTCGCCCGCGTTCAGGGGCTCGCGGGCAGGCGCAGGTCCCGGCCCTTTCTTTATATGGCTGTCGTCCAGATCAAGGCCGAGCATGTTCACCACGTTGGCGGCGTACAACAATTTGCCCATGATGCTCTCGGGGATCTTTGGGCCGTTGTCGGTGACGTGGGTGTAGAAATCACCACTGCGCTCGAAGGCCTGGAGGGTTGCGAGCAACGCTGGGACGTCCTCATTCGATGGCGCTGGATTTGCTGTCTGCGTTGCCATCGACGACGAATCCGTGCGACCGAAGGCCCACTCCAGCCAACGGGTGGCGGTCAGTACATCCAGCCAGCCGGCACGGGTGTCGTCATCGGGCCGGATCTCATCGCGCAGTGCCTTGACCCTTTCCACGTAGTGGTCCGGCCAACGCACCCGGGCGACGTCCTTTTGCTCGAGAAAGTCGATGAAGGCTGTCAGCTCCGCGCAGGCAGACTTGGGTGTCGGGCGCAGGTCTTTGGCGTCTGCCAGTATCTGAAGTGCTGCGTTGAGCTCGCCATCGCTTGAACGAATGTAGCTGCGTCCTTCTTTGGCGAGTTCATTGAGGCGGTTCAAGTGAGGGTCCGAAAGCAACTCAGCGTTTGCAATCTTCTCGTCCCGGACGGTCCTTGAGTGCTCCATTTGCGAATGAAGGAGCCCCTTCAGCCCCAGGTCTGTTTTTCCATCGACAAAGCCCAGGTTTTCTCCCAGCGAAGCGGCCCATTTGTCCGGTGGCAAATGGCAGATGACCTTGACGATTTCTGCCAGGCGCGCTTGGGTAAGCGCCCCTTTCGGGCGCACGGAGCGCAACATTGCCGCCTCGATCAGATCGGCGACGGCCTCTCCCGCTTTTGTCTGCAAAACCCCGCTGGACACGAAGGCGCGCGCTTCCTTTTCGGTCAGGGCCTGGGTCTTGAGGTGGGTTTTGAAGTCTTCCCATCGCTCATCAAGATCGGCCTGGCTTATAAAGTCGGGCAGGAAAGTCGCCAAGGGGGGACGTACGAGTACCGGCGGCGGAATGTCCGGATTGGCCACGGCGGGATCTGCGACACTGAGGTTTTCCAACACGCGAGCACTGTTGCCCGCGCTCAGCAGCGTGCTGGACACGACAGTGTGTGCGATGGCGTCGTTGGCAGGGGGAAATCGCGAGGCAGACGTTGTTGCATGGCTAAGGGGCAGCACTGAATGATGTTCCGTTTCAACTGAATCAATTGCCAAGCATGGATTCATGACTGGAAAACATCTTGTAAAAAACGCTTATGCTGCGCCCCGGGTTTGACTACTGCCCCAGACTGATAAAAGCTGACACTCTTTCGCTGACGCCCCAGACACGGATTTTGCATGCCCAAGTCCCGCCGTAATTTGCTCATCAGCCTCTGCGCCCTTTTTGTCGTCGCCCTTGCGTGGTTTTTCCTACACAGCAGCGCGCCGGTGGTGCCCGCGGCGATCAAACGCGGTTTCAGCGAAGCGCTCACGGCGGCCCGCAACGGTCAACCGGGCGCGGCGCGGGTGCTTTACCAGCAACTGGCCCGCCCGGACCTCTCGCCCAAGCGCCGGGTGTGGCTGCACGCCGAATTGCCCAATTATCCAAGTTCGATCGCCCTGAAACTGGCGGATGCCGATTTGCAACATGAAGCGCCCGAAGTGCGCATTGCGGCGATCAAAAGCATCAGTGGCCTGGTGCCCAACGGCCAGCGCAGCCTGTTGCTGGGGCCGTTGCTCGATGACAGCGAACAGAGCGTGCGCCTGGCGGCGGTCAACGCCCTGCTCGGTTTGTCGCCGGACGATCTCGGTCTGTATTTCGGACCGTTGGAGCAAGCCATCGACGCCTGGCAACAAGTCCTGAAGAACGCGCCGCAAACGGCTGAAACCCACTCTCAACTGGCGCGCCTGCATTTGCACAACGCCGAGCTCAAAGAAGCCCAGCAGGAACTCGATCAGACCTTGCGCCTGGCCCCAGACAACCTGCCGGCGCTGGTGATGCAGATCGACGTGCTCGACCGCCAGGGCCAGAGCGAAGCCGCCCGGCAGTTGCTGGCCAAACAGCTGAAGGCCCAACCCGATTCCGCCTACCTGCAACATGCCCTGGGGATGTGGCTGCTGCACCACGGCCAAAGCGAATTCGCCCTGCTCGGCCTGTCCAAGGCGGTGGAACTGGAGCCGGACAACAAGGATTACCGCTATGACCTGGCCACCACCCTGCACGGCGAGCAGGAGCTGGAGGCGGCGCAAAAGCAACTGCAGGAAATCGTCCAGCGCCACCCCAGCGACCGCAAGGCTCGGGTGCTGCTGATCAATTACTGGAAGGAAAGCGGGCAACTGCAAAACGTGCAGATATTGCTGGCGCAGCTGGAACAGATGAACCCGGATGATCCGGCTCTGCAGCAAGGGCTTTGATCGAGAGGCCCGGCGTGCGGCGGCTCCTGTATTGGAATGCGCAAATGTGGGAGCGGGCTTGCTCGCGAAGGCGGTGGATCAGCCAATACAGCCTTGAC
>NZ_LYVP01000165.1 GCF_001984065.1 Pseudomonas sp. KK4 | reverse complement strand
TGACACTCAGCCTTCGCGAGCAAGCCCGCTCCCACAATGTTTTGTGTCGCCCACAAAATCTGTGGTCAACGCAAAACACTGCAGGAGCGAGGTTTGCCCGCGATGGCGTCAGTGGCAGCGCAGCCGCTTACCAGTCGTACGTCATCTCCACCGACGCCACTCGCTCCTGTCCGTAGTAGCAGCCGAACGCGTAGTTGCAGTCCGATACGTAGTCGCGGTCGAAGATGTTCTGCACGTTCACTCGGGCCTGTACGCCGCGCAGGCTCGGGTCGAGTTTGCTCAGGTCGTAGCTGACGGTGGTGTCGTAGACGACCCAGGACGGTACCTCGAACGAATTGGCGGAATCACCCGGTTTACGCCCGGTGTAGCGCGCGCCGGCGCCGAAGGTCAGGCCGTTGAGGCTGGCCTGGGTGAAGTGGTAGTCCACCCACATCGACGCTGAGACCGGCGACTGCGCTTCGTTGCGATGGCCCTGATTGCCCCAGTTGTCCTTGGTGTAGAACGAATCCATGTAGCTGGCCGCCGCCATCACGTCGATGTTGTCCAGGCTCGACTTGATCTCCAGTTCGACACCCCGCGACCGCACTTCGCCGCTCTGGGACATGTACTCCGGATAATCGTCGTCCCCCGTCAGCACGTTCTTCTGTTTGACCTGATACACCGAAGCGGTCATCAGCGTCTTCTCGAACGGCTGATACTTCACCCCCACTTCGTACTGCTCGCCCTCGGTCGGTTCGAAGGCCTTGCCGCCACGCTGCGGTGCGGCGGTGCCCAGGGTCGGCAGGAAGGATTCGGAGTAGCTGATATAGGGCGCCAGGCCAAACGAAGTGACGTAGGTCAGGCCCACGCGACCGGTGAACTTGTTGTCGCGCTTGGCTTCGTGGGTGGAGGCCAGCAGGTCCTTGTTGTCCAGTTCGGCCCAGTCCTGACGCCCGCCGATCGTCAGGATCCACTGGTCCAGTTTGATCTGGTCCTGCACATACAGCCCGGTCTGGCGCAGGGTGTTGTCCCACTGAGTGGTCAGCGTCGGCGTGACACTGCTGGTGTCGTAGTTGTTCTTGCCGTACAGGTCCACCGGCAGCACGTTGTTGGCGTTATAGCCGTCGTACTTGCGGGTGAAGTGACGATAGTCGACGCCCGCCAGGGTCGTGTGTTCCAGGGCGCCGGTGTTGAATTTATATTCCAGGTTGTTATCGACGGTGTAGGCGATGTTGTGCTGATGCCAGTCGACCTTGGCGCGGTTGGCCCGGGTGTAATCGGTCACGCCGTTTTCAGTGACGAAGCTGCGCAGATAAAACCCCTTGTAGCGATCGCGCACGTCGGTGTAGCGCGCCGTCGACCGGTATTTCAGGTCATCGCTCAGATCGTGGCTGAAGTCATAGCCGAAGACATACTGGTCACGCTTGTAGTCATTGAAGTTCGTGTCGCCGGAGAAAAAATCACGGTCGATGTGCTCGCCATTGGGCCCACGGTCCAGTGAGCCGATCCGCGGCAGCGACTGGTAATCGGGTATACCGTCATCGCGCTGCACCTGCGCCAGCAGCGTCAGGGCGGTAGCGTCGTTGATGTTCCAGGTCAGGCTCGGCGCCAGCAGCAGGCGCTCGCTCTCGTTGTGCTCGACCATTTCGTTGCCTTTGTCCGCGACACCGACCAGGCGATAGAGAAACTGCTTGTGCTCATCGATCGGCCCGCTGGTGTCGAACGCACCGTTGACCCGGTTGTAGCTCCCCGCCCCCAACTTGACCTGACTGCGCTGCTCGGTGGTGGGACGCTTGGAGACCATGTTGATCAGCCCGCCCGGCTGATTCTGCCCGTAGAGCACCGACGAAGGTCCCTTGAGCACTTCGATGCGCTCCAGGGTGTAGGGGTCGATCTGCGGCGCACCACCGAGGCTGCCGGCATAGGGAATGTAGGCACCGTCCAGATACAGCGGCGTCGGCGCAAAACCCCGGCTGGTGATCTCGTCGGCAATCGAGTTGCGGTCAGTGAAGCCGCCGGTGTTGACCCCTGGCGTATAGCGCAGGGCCTGGGTCAGGTTGCGCGCGCCCTGGGTTTGCACCTGGTCGGCGGTGACCACGTTGATGGTCTGCGGGATTTCCAGGATCGGCGTGTCGGTCTTGGTGGCCGTGGCGCTCCGGGTGGCGACGTAGCCGTCCACGGGGCCGTAGGCTGACTCCACGTTAACCCCGGAAATGCTCGTGGCCCCCAACTGCAGCGCCGCGCCCGAGCCCTCGATCGGCAACAGCGAATAGCTGCCATTGTCATGCAGCACCGGTTGCAATTTACTGCCGGCCAGCAACTGGCGCAGGCCCGCATCCACCCAGTACCGGCCGTGCAGGCCTGCGGTTTTCTGGCCATTGGCATACGCCGGTTCGAAGGAAACCGTCACCCCGGCGGTACCGGCAAATTGCGTCAACGCCAAGGCCAGGGGACCGGCCGGAATGTCGAATTCGGTCTCGCCGCTGGTCTGCGCCCAGGCCGGTTGCGCCACCAGCGTCATGCCCAAGGGCCCGGCCAGCGCCATACCGAGCAGCGCGGCCTGTACGGCGCGGCTCAAGGGTTTGGCCACCGGCGCGGTGGATGAAAGGCTCAGGCGGAAGTTGCGAGGGGTCATGCGGTGTCCTTTGGGCAGTCGATGGCGGCGTCTGTATGCGCCTCTAACTACCAAGTCGAACGAGAATCGAAATCAATAACCCCCGCTGCGGATTTTTTTCCGCATTCACTCAGACCGGTTGCAGGCTGGTCCAAAACCGGCTGAATCGGCGAATGCGCACGGGCAAGGTCGAGGTCAGGTTGTCGAGGATGGTGTCGGTGTCGCCCAGGTGAAACGCCCCGGAGATGCGCAGTGATGCAATCGCCGGATCGCACCCCAGATGGCCCGGGCGGTACCGCTGCAGTTCGTCGACGAAATCAGCCAGGCACCAGTCGTTGACCACCAACATGTCGCGGGTCCAGGCATCGGCCTGGGGGTTGGCCGGTCGCAGGGATTGCAGAGCATCCTGGCGAAACACCAATTGCTGGCCGGCGTCGACCCGTACCGCGCTGCCGGGCAGGTCTGCCGCGCGCACCTCGACCGCGTGTTCCTGCACGCTGACCTGCGTCAGGCCCGCTTCATGGCGCACCACAAAACGGGTGCCCAAGGCACGGATGCTGCCCTCGGCGGTGTGGACGACGAAGGGCCGAGCCAATGAATCCCGGGCGGTCTGGATCTGGATTTCACCTGCCAGCAAACGCACTTCGCGCAGGCGGTCGCTGTAGCGGATGTCCACCGCGGTGGCGGTGTTGAGCTGCAACTGAGTGCCATCGTCCAGCCGCAAGCGACGGCGTTCGCCGGTGCCGGTGCGCTGGTCGGCCATCAAGGTCGGCATGGGGGTAGTGTTCCAGGCCAGGGACCCTGCCCCGCCCGCCATCAGCAGGATCGACAACACCTTGAGCACATCGCGGCGCTTGGCCCGGGCGCCGCTGAGGGTCGGCCGGGCGATGCCGGGGTTGACCTGTCCAAGTTTGTCCTGCAACCGCGCCAGGCGCTCCCAGGCCTGCCGGTGCCGCGGGTCACACGCCAGCCAGCGCTGATGTGCCTCGCGGGTCGTTTCACTGGGCACGCCTTCGCGCATGTCGACGTACCAGCGGGCAGCCGCTTCGAGGGTGGCGTAGTCCGGAGGTTGGGGATGGACCACGGTTCAGTCCTCGATCAGCAACAGGCAATGGGTCAAGGCGCGCACCGCGTGTTTCTTGACCGTGGTCACCGAGACATTCAAACGCCGGCCGATCTCGACATAGCTCAGGCCATCGAGCTGGGCCATCAGGAATATCTCCCGGGTGCGCTCGCCCAGGCCATCGAGCAGGCGGTCGATTTCCATCAGAGTTTCGATGATCAGCGACCGGGTTTGCGGTGAGATCGCCAGCGGCTCGGGAATGTTGGCCAAGGTGTCCAGATACGCCTGCTCCACCGCACGACGCCGGAACATGTCGATCATCAGGCTGCGGGCAATGGTGCTCAGATAAGCGCGCGGCTCGCGCAGCTCAAAGCCTTTGCGCTGGGTCAGCACGCGGATGAACGTGTCCTGGGCAAGGTCCGCCGCCTGGTGGTTGCAGCCAAGACGCTTGCGCAGCCAGCCACACAGCCAGCTGTGATGCTCCTGGTAAAGCGAATGCACGATGTGATGCTGCGTAAGATCGGCGGCGGACATGGAAAAGACCTGACACGAATTTATTTGATAATGACTCTCATTTTCGTCCAAGCCAGATCGTTTTGGCAAGGCCATGGGACACTGGGGAAACTAACCCACTGAAATTTCGCCACTTCCCCCGCAATTGAGGACTTTGCCCCATCGACCCATCACACCCATCTGAAACAATCAGAAACAACTAATTAATTCGTTTGAACTTTTTTCCGACAAACAGTCGTGGCCCGTCTGTTGCACAGGCCCTTTGCACCCGCAGCAGCTGTCGTCCCCATACGAGGGGATGGCGGGTTTCGCCGCTATGGCATGACGCGAGGGGACCCAAAATGAAACCTGTTACGCCGCAATTGAAATCAACCCGCTATTGGCGAAGGTCCGGTATGACCTGCGCGGCGATGCTCATCACCCTGGCCACGGCCAGCGCCACCCCGCTCGACGATGAAAGCCAGCCACCGCCCACCGACCCCTCTGCCTACTACACGCCGCCGGCCGACCCGGTGGCCGCAGCGGCCGAACTGGACGCCATCAAAACCCTGCCGGAAGCCAACCAGGGCTCAATCGCCCTGCCCAACGGCGTGTTCGGCAACCGTGATACGCCCAGGGCCGACAACATCCTGCCGCCAAGCGCGCAGACCTCGTTCAACTACCCCACCAACGGCAAACCGAGCCCACTGTACGGTGCGCAGCCGTTTACCCAGCAATTGCTGCTGTTCGAAGAATTCGGCACGGAAAAACTCGACCCGACCCTGCCTGCACCGCCCCTGACCTTCCCGGTGCCAACCGTAGGCCCGGCGCCACAGCAAGACCCGGACAACGTCGCCCGCAGCGGCCCGTCGAGCACGGCCCTGGAAGCCTTCATGCGCCAGCCCGGGATTTACCCGTTCCCCACCCAGTTCTCCAACGTGCTGGACCGCAACCCCTGGAAGGCGCAGATCGAAACGTTCCTCAACCGCCATCCCGTGGGCTCGCCGGCCGAGGGTCGTCCGCCAGGAAAAGGCTGGTCCCATCAACGCTGGAACGAGTTCTACCCGCAGGTCGCCTTCAAGACCGTGCAGGCTGGCGCCAAGCTCAACGGCGGCATGCGCGACCGTCGGCAACTGCACAACTATGCCGTCGGTGAATTCGGCCCTGGCGGGCTGTACTACCAGACCTCGGACATCCCGACCACGACCGGCACCACCAAAGGCATCGACACCCGGTTCCACCCCAACTTCCCGATTCAGAACCACAATGCACTGTGGACCTTCGACGGCACCTTTCCGCCCAAACTGCTCATGGTGCGCTACGGCCAACCGGTGCTGATGCGTCACTACAACGCCCTGCCGATCGACCCGGCGGCGAACATGGGTTTCGGCCTGCACACCATCAGCACCCACGAACACAACGGCCATTCCCCGGCCGAAAGCGACGGCTACACCAATGCGTTCTTCTTTCCGGGGCAGTACTACGACTATCGCTGGCCGATGCAACTGGCCGGCTACGACACCATCAACACCGACGCCCACGACCCGCGCGCGGCGTTCCCTTGCGCACCGGGCGAAACCCTGTTCGTCAACGACGCCAGTCCGGGCCTCAAGACCTGCGAAAACGGCACCATCAAGATCCGTGGCGACTGGCGCGAAACCATGAGCACTCACTGGTTCCACGACCACATGCTCGATTTCACCGCACAGAACGTCTACAAGGGCAACGCGGTGATGATGAACTACTACAGCGCCATGGATCGCGGCAACGAAGCGATCGAAGATGGCGTCAACCTGCGTCTGCCCAGCGGTTCGGCATTGCCTTGGGGCAACCGCGACTATGACGTCAATCTGGTGGTGGCCGACAAGGCCTGGGATCAGAACGGTCAGCTGTGGTTCAACCCGTTCAACACCGACGGGTTTCTCGGCGACCAGATCCTGGTCAATTGGCAGTACCAGCCACGCTTGAAGGTACGGGCGCGCAGCTATCGCTTCCGCATTCTCAACGGCTCGGTCTCGCGCTATCTGAAGATTGCCCTGGTACGTGAAGTGGCCGGCAACGGCGGCGAATTCCCTGGCCCGTCGGGCTCCGGGGTGTCCTACAACCGCGTGCCGTTCCACATGATCGGCAACGACGGCAACCTCATGGAACATAGCGTGCCCTTCGACGGCAGCATGGACCTGGACGGCGATGGCGACCTGCAGAACCACAACGCGATCCTGCCGACCCAGGGCATTGCCGAACGCTTCGACATCATCGTCAACTTCGCGAAAAACGGGATCAAGACCGGCGACAAGCTGTACTTCGTCAACCTGATGGAACACAAGACCGGCAAGGGCCCGGAAAAGAACGGCCTGAGCCTGGCCGATGTGCTGTCCGAGAAGTACAAGGCGGTGATCAAGCAAGGTAGCAAGGGGCCGGAATGGGACAAGGGCGACCCTACCGTGGGCAAATTCATGCAAATGGTCGTGCAGCCTTACAGCGGCACGGACGTGAGCATGAACCCGGCTGACTATGAACCGGCGAAACCGGGCAAGGCGGCCGGCAAGACCATGATCCCGCTGACCCTCGACCGTGATGATCCGGCCGTGCAGGCCAAGCTGAAACTGGCGCGCCACCGCGAGTTCATTTTCGGCCGCTCCGATGGCACCGATGAAGCGCCCTGGACCATCAAGACCGACGGCGGCTTCGGCTACAACATGGACCCACGCCGGCTCAGCGCCGCACCGCAACTGGCCAATGGCCCGACCGATGCCGGCTACAGCGGCGACGGCACCCTGGAAGTGTGGAAAATCAAGAACGGCGGCAACGGCTGGAACCATCCGGTGCATGTGCACTTCGAGGAAGGCATCATCCTCAGCCGCGACGGCAAGGCGCCACCGGAATGGGAAAAATGGGCGCGCAAGGACGTGTATCGCATCGGCGAGGGCCTCGACAGTTCGGTGGACGTGGAGATGGCGATCCACTTCCGCGAATTCGCCGGGACCTACATGGAGCACTGTCACAACACCCAGCACGAGGACTCCTCGATGCTGCTGCGTTGGGATATCGAGCATCCGGGGCAATTCCAGTTGATGCCGACACCGTTGCCCGGCTGGGACGGTGTGACCTATGTCAACTCCGCTGCGCTGCCGACTTTCCGCACAGGCAATGGCACCGGCAACAATGACGACGATCAGGGCACCAACAAAAAACCTGTCGCCAACCCGGACAGCGCCGCCAGCAACAACGGGCAAGCCGTGACCCTGAATGTGCTGGCCAACGACACCGATCCGGACGGCAACCTGCCGCTCAAGGTGGTGGGCCTGACGCAACCGGACTCCGGCAAGGGCACGGTCAGCACCGATGGCGTGCATGTGGTCTACACGCCACCGGCCAGCGCCCCGGCGCCGTTCACCGCAGCCTTCACCTACCAGGCCAGCGATGCCAAGAACGCGGTGTCGGAACCGGCAACGGTCTCGGTGGCGGTCACGCCGGCACCGGTGGTCAACGAAGACCTGGTGGTGACCAGCGCGACGGTCACGGTGCGCAGCAACAACCGCTACACCTGGGATCTGGCGGGTACCACATCCAAGGGGACCGGCAACACGCTGACGGTGACGGCAACGACCACCGCCGGCGCGCTCAACCTGGGTAATGCGATCCTCACGCCGACCGGTACGGGAGCGCGCTGGAGGGTATCGACCAGCACCACCGGTGCCGGCCCGACACCCAACCCGACCGTCACCATCACCTCGACCTTCGGCAAGACGGTGACAGCCCCCATCAGCGCAAAATGAGGTCATTCGACGGGCGCCCGGTCCCCGCAACAGGGACCGGGCGCGATTCGATTACGGAACGATCAGTCCGAAGTGAGCGGATCGCCGGCCCGTTTTTCTCCGTCAGCGTCTGGCCTAAGGTTGCCTCCAGACATTTACCGGAGGTCACCATGAAACACCCTACCCTGCTGTCCAGCATCCAGATCGGCCCACACGCCCTCACCCACCGCGTCGTCATGGCGCCCCTGACCCGCATGCGCTCCGAGCCCGGCGACGTGCCCGGCGCCCTGATGGCCGAGTACTACTCGCAACGCGCCAGCGAAGGCGGCCTGATCGTGTCCGAAGCCACTGTGGTTTCCCCTACCGGCAATGGCTACCTTGGCTCGCCGGGCCTGTACAACGACGCACAGATCCCTGGCTGGAAGGCCGTCACGGAAGCGGTGCACGCCAAGGGCGGGCGGATTTTCCTGCAGCTGTTCCACGCCGGTCGCCAGTCCCACAGCGACATGCAGCCTGATGGCGCGCAACCGGTGGCACCGTCCGCCGTGGAGTACAACGGTGTCGCCTACACCGCCAACGGCTGGGTGCCGAGCACGCCGCACCGGGCGCTGGAGACCTCGGAAGTCGAGGCCTTGATCGAAGACTTCCGCATGGCTGCGCAACGGGGGCTCGAGGCGGGTTTTGATGGCGTGGAAATCCATGGCGCCAACGGTTACCTGATCGACCAGTTCCTGCAGGACGGCAGCAACCAGCGCACCGATGCCTACGGGGGCAGCATCGCCAAGCGCTCGCGTTTCCTGCTGGACATCACCCGGGCGGTGATTTCGGTCTGGGGCCATGAGCGCGTGGCGGTTCGCCTGGGGCCAAGCGGTAACTTCGGCGACATGAAAGACAGCGACCCAGAAGCACTGTTCGTCTACGTGGCGCAACAACTGGCACCGATGAACCTGGCCTACCTGCACCTGATCGAACCCCGAGTGCTGGGCAATTCGATCGATGAAACCAAGGACCAGAACCCGGTGGCGGCACAGTTGATCCGCCGCCATTACAGCGGCCTGATCATCGCCGCGGGCGGATTCACCGCCGCCTCCGCCGAACAGATCCTGCAAGCGGGCGATGCCGACCTGGTCGCTTTCGGTCGCGACTTCATCGCCAACCCCGACCTGCCAGAACGAATCCGTCATGACCGGCCGTTGAACGCCTATGACCGCGACACGTTCTACGGCGGCAATGAGGTTGGGTTCACCGACTACCCGTTCTACCCGCAAAGCGCCTGACATCTGCGCCGAACCTTAAGCCGCCATCGCGGGCAAGCCCGCTCCCACAGTGATCTTGGGCGTTGCACAAATAACGTGTACACCCAA
>NZ_LYVP01000164.1 GCF_001984065.1 Pseudomonas sp. KK4 | reverse complement strand
AGGAGCGAGCTTGCTCGCGAAAAACGCCAGGGCAACGCGGGCATTCAGGTAGCCCGCGTTATCGTTGACGTTCATCGCGAGCATGCTCGCTCCTACAGGGGGCCGTTGACGCTTACAGTGTCGGGTAGTCGATGTAGCCGACCGGGCCCTTGGCGTAGAACAGTTCCGGACGCGGCTCGTTCAGCGGGGCATCCGTCTTCAAGCGCGCCGGCAGGTCCGGGTTGGCGATGAACGGGATACCGAAGGCCACGGCATCGGCCTTGCCAGCGGCCAGTTGGGCGTTGGCGCTGTCTTTGGTGAAGCGTTCGTTGACGATGTACGGGCCGCCGAAGGCTTCCTTGATTTGTGGACCGAGGCTGTCGTCGGCTTCTTTTTCGCGGGAGCAGATGAAGGCGATGCCACGCTTGCCCAGTTCGCGAGCGACGTAGGTGAAGGTTTCGGCCAGGTTGTCGTCACCCATGTCGTGGGCGTCGGCGCGGGGGGCCAGGTGTACGCCGACGCGGCCGGCGCCCCAGACTTCGATGGCGGCGTCGGTCACTTCCAGCAGCAGGCGTGCGCGGTTTTCCACGGAGCCGCCGTACTGGTCGGTGCGCTGGTTGGTGCTGGTTTGCAGGAACTGGTCGAGCAGGTAGCCGTTGGCGCCGTGGATTTCCACGCCGTCGAAACCGGCGGCCTTGGCGTTTTCGGCGCCGACGCGGTAGGCGTCGATGATGTCGGCGATTTCAGCAGTTTCCAGGGCGCGCGGGGTCGGGTAGTCCGACAGTGGGCGAACCAGGCTGACGTGCCCCTTAGGCTGAATGGCGCTCGGTGCGACCGGTTTTTCGCCGTTCAGGTACGACTCATGGGACACACGGCCCACGTGCCACAGTTGCAGGAAGATCTTGCCGCCAGCGCCGTGGATCGCCTTGGTGACGTTGGTCCAGCCGCGTACCTGGTCGTTGGACCAGATGCCGGGGGTGTCCGGGTAGCCGACGCCCATCGGGGTGACCGAGGTGGCTTCGCTGAGGATCAGGCCGGCCGAGGCGCGCTGTACGTAGTACTCGGCCATCAGCGCGTTGGGCACTCGACCTTCGTCGGCGCGGCAGCGGGTCAGCGGCGCCATGATGATGCGGTTGGCCAACTCAACGTCGCCCAGTTTGATCGGATCGAAAATAGTCGTCATTCAATAGCCCTCGTGAGGTATCAGTTAGTCGCAGGAGCCAGCTCGGGATTACCGCTCTGACGGAAAGTGATCAGGGTCAGCAGCAGGGCGAGTACCGCCAGTGCCGCTGCGGCCAGTGGCACGCTGGTCAGGCCGAAGCCATGGGCGATGACGCTGCCGCCGACCCAGGCGCCCAGGGCATTGCCCACGTTGAACGCGCCGATGTTCAGGGTCGAGACCAGGTTCGGCGCGGCCTTGCCGTAGGTCACCACATTGACCTGCAGGGCAGGCACCGCGGCGAAACAGGCGGTGGCCCACAGGAACAGGGTGATTTCGGTGGGGATCAGCGCCACGCTGGTCCAGGTCAGCACCGTGGAGACCACCGCCATGGCGATGAACACGCCGATCAGCGTCGCCGCCAGGCCTTTGTCAGCCAGTTTGCCACCGATGATGTTGCCGACTGTCAGGCCCAGGCCGATGAGCATCAGGGTCCAGGTCACGCCACGGGGCGAGACGCCGGTGACTTCGCCCAGCAGCGGCGCGACATAGGTGAAGAGGGTGAACACCGATGCGGCGAACAGTGCGGTCATGCTCAGCGACAACCAGATACCGGCGCCTTTGAGGGCACGCAGTTCGGCGCGCATGTCGAGTTTCTCTTCATCGCGCTTGGCCGGCAGGAAGCGGATCAGGCCGATCAGCGCCACCACGCCGATCACGGTCACGGCCCAGAAGGTCGAACGCCAGCCGGCCTGTTGACCGAGGGCGGTGCCCAGCGGCACGCCGAGGACGTTGGCCAGGGTCAGCCCCGTGAACATCAGGGCCACGGCTGAAGCACGCTTGTTGGCGGGCACCAGGCCTGCCGCGACCACCGAACCGATGCCGAAGAAGGCACCGTGACACAGGGCGGTCACGACCCGGGCGAACATCAGCACGCTGTAGTCACTGGCCACCGCGCACAGCAGGTTGCCGACGATGAAAATGCCCATCAACGCCACCAAGGCGGCCTTGCGCGGCAGCCGGGAGGTGGCCAGTGCCATGAACGGCGCACCGATGGCCACGCCCAGGGCGTAACCGGTCACCAGCCAGCCGGCACCGGGGATCGACACACCCAGGTCCGCCGCCACGTTGGGCAGCAGGCCCATGATGACGAACTCGGTGGTGCCGATGGCGAAGGCGCTCAAGGCCAGTATGAGTAGCGAGAGGGGCATTGATTCATTCCTTTTGGCTGGCTGACGTTAAGGGTCAGAGCTCTTTGCTGAAGACTTTGAGGAATGCCTGGATGGTTTCCTCATTGCGTTTGAAGAAGTGCCATTGGCCGACTTTGCGGCTGCTGACCAGGCCGGCGCGTTGCAGGGTCGCCAGGTGAGCGGAAACCGTGGATTGCGACAAACCACAACGTTGATCGATCTGCCCGGCGCAAACGCCGTGTTCGTTGTGGTGGAGCTGATCGGGGAATTCGACGTCCGGGTCTTTGAGCCAGTGCAGGATGTCCCTGCGGACTGGGTGCGCCAGGGCTTTTATTATTTCGTCGAGGTCAAGGTTCATGATCGGGACTCGTGATGTGTAAAACGCTATATCGCGATGGGGCGAAATTTATATCGTTATTTCGCGATAGACAAATATGATTTCGGTCTGATGACCGTATAAATCGCTATATCGGGTTATAACGATACATCAGGTGTAACGTGACCGGGGCGCAGTGCTAAGCTGCGCCCATGAACTATCTCGCCCATCTTCACCTCGGTGGCCAGCGCCCCGGTCAATTGCTCGGCAGTCTGTATGGCGACTTCGTCAAAGGGCGGCTGCAAGGGCAGTTCGAGCCGGAGATCGAAACGGCCATCCAGCTGCACCGCAGCATCGACGTGTTCACCGATCGCCACCCGTTGGTGGATGCCTCGTTGTCACGTTTTTCCCTCACGCGCCGGCGCTACGCCGGGATCGTCCTCGACGTGTTTTTCGACCATTGCCTGGCGCGGGACTGGACGCTGTATGCCGATCGTCCGCTGGCGAACTTCACCTCGGATGTGTACCGGGTGCTGTCCAGTGAACCGCAGTTGCCGGAGCGCCTGGCGAGGATCGCGCCGCACATGGTGGCCAATGACTGGTTGGGGTCTTATCAAGACTTTGAAGTGTTGGAGCAGGTGTTGCGGGGGATTTCTCGGCGTCTGACCCGGCCGGAGGAACTGGCGAGTGCGATGCAGGAGTTACGGGTGTTGTACGAGCCGTTGAGCGAGGATTTTCGGTTGTTCTATCCGCAGCTTCAGGATTTTGCGCAGAACCATCCGGCAACATGAATCACTGTAGGAGCGAGCTCGCTCGCGATGGATTAAAGAGCGCCATGGGGTGTCAGGCGCCCATCGTCATTGTTCACGGCCATCGCGAGCGAGCTCGCTCCTACAGGGGATGTGTCAGGCCGCGATAGCGGGGCGCATCGGGGCTTGCTGTTTCTGCGGAACCGTTCCGAACAACGCCTTCTGCACCGCCTGCTGTGCCTCGAACGCCAGCGCCGCACGCTCGCGACCCTCGCAGGCAATCGGCTTGAGCAGATGAATCTCCACCTCTCCGCGGTCATTGGCAAACAGGCGCATCAGGTGCGAGAGCAAATCATCGTCACCAATGAACGGCGCCAAGGTATCCAGTTCGCCATTGCGCAGATAACGAATCGCCACCGGCTGCAACTTCACTTCGGAATCGATCGCCGCCGACAACAGGCGTCCGTGAAAGGTGCGCAGGGAGCGGCCATCGGTGGTGGTGCCTTCGGGGAACATCAGCAGCGGGTGGGCCTGTTGCAGGTGACGGGTCATCTGTTTGCGGATCAACTGGCTGTCGCCCGAGCCACGACGGATGAACAGGCTGCCGGCCTTGGCCGCCAACCAGCCGGCCACCGGCCAGGTCCGCACTTCGGCCTTGGACAGGAACGACAGCGGCGTGAGCATGCCCAGCAGCGGGATGTCGGTCCATGACACGTGGTTGCTGACCCACAGCATCGGCGCTTTCGGCAGTTCGCCGTGCACCGTCACCTGGAAGGGCAGGGCGTTGCTCAGCCGCGCCATGAAGAACCGCGACCAGCGTTGCCGGCGCTCCATCGAGTGGGCCAGGCCCAGGCGCTCGAACACACCGAACACGCTGGCCATGGTCAGGCCGAGCGCGACTACTAACAATACTCGTGCAATGCGTGCATACACGCGCAGCCGGCTCATTACACCGCCGCCTTGAAGTGCTTGGCGTAACGCGGGCACAGTTCGTCGCGCTTGAGCAGGATGAACACGTCGGCCACCTGGAAATCTTCGTCCCAGCACGGCTCGCCGCAGATCTTCGCGCCCAGGCGCATATAGGCCTTGAGCAGGGGCGGCATTTCGGCGATGACGTTGGACGGAATATCCAGCACAGGCAGCGGCTTTTTCGGCTCGGCCCGCAGGTGTTCGGTGCAAAGATAACGTTCGCGCAGACGCTGCATGATCGCGTGGGCCTGGATGCCGCCGTCCTGCATCGGGATGCTCGCGCAACCCATCAGGTAGCTGTAGCCGCCCTGGTTCAGCACTTCGGCCAGTTCGCCCCAGAGCACGGCGATGGTGCCGCCGTTGCGGTACGCCGGGTCGACACAGGTGCGGCCGATTTCCAGGATCGGGCCTTTGAGGTGAACCAGGCCATGCAGGCTGAATTCTTCTTCACTGTAGAACTTGCCCAGGCTGCTGGCGGCCGTGTGGTCGAGCAGGCGGGTGGTCGCCACCAGGCGCCCGGTGTTCAGGTCGCGCACGCCGATGTGGGCGCAGTGAACGTCATAGTCGTCCATGTCCAGACCCAGCTCCGCGCCTTTCAACTTGGCGTTGAATTCGCCGCTGAATACGTTGAAACGCAAGGCCTGGGCTTCCTGCAGGGCCTCGGCGCCCACCAGGCGTTCGGCTTGCAGGCGGCGTTCGGTGCCGGTGTCGCTGATGCGGGCGATCTGAGTCATGGCGATTCTCCGTGCGGGCTGCTCACCCGTCTTTGGGTTACAGCGGATCGACTTTCTTTATCCAGCCTTGTTGTGCAAAGTCAGGCTATGTAGCCCCGGTGTCATCGCCGTTAAGCTTTGGTGATGCTTATATGACAGCCTTCAAGGAGCCCTCCATGCCCTGGCAAACCCTGTTGAATCGCCGCGATCGCTTGCCCGCCGACCCAGACCTGGGCGAGGGCTTTGCGACACTTCTGCAACAGCTGGGTCACGTTTCGCCCTTTGAGCTGGCGGTGGCCGGCGGGCGCTTGATGGCCACGCCGGGGCTGGCGTTTCTGGTGGGCTACCAGGCGGCGCTGCGCATGCTCTGGCCGAGCGCGCCGGCCAGCCTTGGCGCGCTGTGCGCCACTGAACAACGCAGCCTGCGACCGGCCGACATGCAGACCCGTCTGCGGGATCTGCGCCTGAGCGGGCAGAAAGATTTCGTCACGGCGGGGGACGCGGCCGACTGGCTGTTGGTGGCCGCCCGCTGCGAGCAACCCGGCGAGGACCCGCGCTTGAGCCTGGCGGTGGTCTATCCGGATGAACCGGGTGTGCGGGTGGAAAAATTGCCGGCGATCCCGTTGATGCCTGACGTCAGCCATGGCCGGTTGTTTCTGGATAACGCAGCCTGTGAGTTGCTGGCGGGGGATGGTTGGGATGCCTACGTGAAACCGTTTCGGACGCTGGAGGACATCTATGTGCTCAGCGCGATGACGGCGTGGCTGTATGGCGTGGGCCAGGAGTGCGACTGGCCGCAGCCCCTGCAACTGCGATTGCTGGCGCTGCTGGCCGGCTGCGCGGAGGTCAGCCGGCAGGCGCCGGGAAGTCAGGCGGGGCATGTGTTGCTCGGTGGGTTGTTTGCGCAGTTCGAGGCGTTGAAGGATGAGATCGATCAGGCGCTGGCTTCGGGCTCGCCAGAGTGGGCGGCGATGTGGCTGCGGGATCGGGCGGTGATGGAGTTGGGGAGCGTGGCGCGTGGCAAGCGGTTGGCCAAGGCATTGGCGGCGATCTGACGGGCCTCTTCGCGAGCAAGCCTGCTTCCACAGGGGGAACGCATTTTAATAGGTTACTTCTTCGTATGAGTAGTCAGTAAAAATGTACCCAGAACAACAGGGTTTTTTGAAAAGATCGGCGCCATCCAACGATCTGTCACGACATATCGTCTCATTCAGATCCGGCATTTTTAAAGTGGTAACCGCTGTGAAAATTTCTTTGAGTGAAATAGGCACTAAATAAGATTTGAGTTTTTGTCATGTCATTCCCATACCAAACTCGCTGATGAATCCTGAAACCGTTCTGGAGTTTACGTTATTGTTATCTGCGTTCTTCACGAAAGAGGTTCAATGCCAGTTTGTGTACAATTCTGCGGCTTCTAATTATTTTGCAGGAATTGCCCAGAATTGAGTTCAAAGTGCAATAAAATGTCCCGATACACTACGGTTGGGGGGGTTGGCACAGTGCATGGCCTAGGTGTCTCCTTTGCGCGCTCGAGATCCAGTGATGCCTGAAAAAGCGTGACAAATTTCTAAAATGTTTTGTCGGCTGGTGGTACTTTCATACGGTCTTGCGGTCACTGTTTCAGGCGCATGATGACGCGTCAGTATTTCATTTGGGTGTTTAAACGAATCGATGAAAACGAAGGCTATTTTGTAGGATGTTTCTTACAGAAAAACTCGGATTAATTCGTGTCGCCTCAAGTTGAATTCATAAGCGGCGAGTTGTTCACCTGTTTCGATGCGTAGCGACAGTTATGCGCAGTGGTTGAGAAAGGTCGGCAGCTTTTCACTGTTTTCAAGGAGATACACATGTTGATGGACCTGGCTGCAATGCTTTCCCCGCAGAATCGGCGCTATCCAAATTCAAGAATTTCGCCAACCCCGAACAGCAATTGTTGCTTGAGTCCTTCAAGGGACTGAAGTTCTGCCCCTTGCTTACAACTTCGAGTTGTGGCCAGGCCCGCGCTCAGTCTCTGGCGGGTTGATTTCGACGGCATGCTCGAAGGCCTCGCGGCCCGCTGAATACCATTTTGAGTCAAGGAATTTACATCACATGGATTATGAATTGCAGGAAGGCAGCATCGCGTTGCCACAGGGTTTCCAGGACCGCACCGTAAACATGTTTGTGCTGGGGGCGAGCATTCCGGCGCCGCTGAGCATCACCATTTCCCGGGACACGTTGCTTCCCGGTGAGGCGCTCAAGGCCTATGTCGAGCGCCAGATCAAGATGCTCGCGTCCAAACTGCGTGGCTACACGTTGCTGGGCAAAAAAGCCGTCGCGTTGTCGACCTCGGCACCGATCGACGGCGTGCAGATCGATGCGTATTACATGACCGATGGCCGTCCTTTCTATCAGCGCCAGGCCGCGTTTTTGATCGAGCCAGGACGCGCGATCATTTTTTCGACCACCGCCCAGGCTGACTTCAGCAGTGAGCAGAACCAGAACTGGGTGGACCTGCTGGCGAGCTTTCAGCCTCGCCAGCCCGGCGTAAACAAGACCGACTCCAGCGAACAGGAGTAACGGTCATGTTCGAAGCCGCAAGGTTTGGTGATGAAATCGCCCACACCAGTGCCCTGGGTGGGTTCCTGATCGGGGCAGCGCTTGGGATTGCATTGGTTGCCACGGTCGCGATCGCGACCTTCACCTGTGGGTTTGGTGTGGCACTGTTGGCGGGTTTGGTCGCAGGCGTCGGAGGTAGCCTGCTGACCTCCATGGGGGAGGCGATAGGCAGTCGTTTTTCATCGCCCTCCGGGACCATCGTCCTCGCATCGGCGAATGTCTTCATCAATAGTCGCAAGGCTGCCCATGTCGAAAAAAGCATCGGTGCCTGCGACAAGCATCCTGGGCCTGTACAAGTCGCTGAAGGCTCGACCAACGTTTTCATCAACGGCACTGCGGCAGCTCGCAAGGGTGACAAGATCACCTGCGGTGCAACGATTTCCAGCGGCTCCGGCAACGTGTTCATTGGTGGTGGTACCCACCGCTACCTGCCGGTAGACGACGAGATTCCAGGCTGGCTGCGGACCACGGTCGATGTCCTGATGGCCATTGCAGGCGCAGCAGGCGGTATCGCCCAACTGATCAAGGCCGGAACCCAGGCTGGCATGAAAGCCGTCATGCCCTGCGTGTTGAAATTCACCGCCGGCTTCGTCGCCGGTGAAGTCGCCAGTCGCTACGTCGTAGGGCCGGCCATCGAGCGTGCAGTGGGCGGCCTGATCGGCAACCCTGTCGACGCCACCACCGGCCGCAAGGTCATTCCAGACGAAACCGATTTCAGCCTCCCAGGCCTGATGCCCATCGACTGGTCACGCTTCTACGCCAGCGACCTGACCGTCGACAGTGTGCTCGGCAAGGGTTGGGTGTTGCCTTGGGAACAAAGTTTGCGCCGCGGTGGCAGCTTCGTTTACCTGACCGATAATCAAGGTCGCACGGTGCCCTTCGTAGACATCCAACCCGGCGAGCGCATCTACAATCCCCACGAGCAGGTCTATCTGGTCTGCACCGAAGGCGGCCACTACCTGCTGCAAACCCTCGACAACACCTTTTTCTACTTCGGCGAAGTCGCGGACGACAATCTCTCCGTGCCGCTGCAACGCATCGAAAATGCGCTGGGCCACTTCCTGCATTTCACCCGCACCGCCGAAGGCGCGCTCACTGACATCAGTGCCACCGGCGGCGTGCGGGTGCACCTGCATTACGACAATCCGCTGGGTCGCCTGACCGATGTCAGACGCGTGGTGGACAACCAGGCCGTCGAGACACTGGTGCAGTATCGCTACGACGACAATGGCCAACTCATCGAGGTGATCAATCGCAACAGCGATTCGGTCCGACGTTTCAGCTACGTCGACGGCGTCATGGCCAGCCACAGCAACGCTCTGGGTCTGACGTGTAATTACCGCTGGGAAACCATCGGTGAGCGGCCCCGCGTGGTGGAACACTGGACCAGCGATGGCGAGCATTTCCATTTTCGCTACGACCTCAACGCCCGCACCACCTGGATCACCGACGTACTGGGGCGTGAAGCCGAGATCCACTACAACAGCGATCACCGCGTCACCTCCAGCCGCGACTTCGGTGGCGAGCACTACGTTATCGAGATCGACGACACCGGCAACATGACTGGCCTCACCCTGCCAGATGGCAATGTCGTCAAGCTCAAGTACGACGAATACGCACGATTGCTGGAAGAAACCGACCCGCTCGGACGCAAGATCAAGTACCAGTACCATCACTTGACCACCCTGATCACCCAGGTCGACTACCCCGACGGCAGCACTTGGAAA
>NZ_LYVP01000163.1 GCF_001984065.1 Pseudomonas sp. KK4 | reverse complement strand
TGGGTCTGTCACCTGTGATGTTGGCTGTGCCGACCTCATCGCGAGCAAGCTCGCTCCTACAGGGTTTTTGGGTTGATCGTGGATTTTCTGGTCGTCACAAAACCTTTGTGGGAGCTGGCCTGCCAGCGATGGCGGTGGGTCAGTCACTGTGATGTTGGCTGTGCCGACCTCTTCGCGAGCAAGCTCGCTCCTACAGGGTTTTTGGGTTGGTCGTGGATTTTCTGGTCGTCACAAAACCATTGTGGGAGCGGGCTTGCTCGCGAAGGCGGTGGGTCTGTCACCTGTGATGTTGGCTGTGCCGACCTCTTCGCGAGCAAGCTCGCTCCCACAGGGTTTTTGGGTTGGTCGTGGATTTTCTGGTCGTCACAAAACCATTGTGGGAGCTGGCTTGCCAGCGATGGCGGTGGGTCAGTCACTGTGATGTTGGCTGTGCCGACCTCTTCGCGAGCAAGCTCGCTCCTACAGGGTGGGTGGTGTTCACAAAATGCGTACACGCCGCCAGCTCCCACCCAATGCCCCTGATATTCACCCCTGCTTCAACGCCCCCTCAAAAGCAGGCGTCAGGCCGGACAACTCCAGCTTGCGCACGAACTCGCCCAGCCGTTGCTGCTTGTAGGCGTCCACGTCCTTGTCTCGGTAGTCGTAGAACCCCTGGCCATCGCGCAAGCCGTTGCGGCCGTTCTGCATGTTGTCGGCAATCACCTGGGGCGATTCGAACCGTGACGACAGGGCGCCGCTCAGATAGCGCGAGGCGTAGTAGAGGATGTCGCCGCCGCCCCAGTCGATGAACTCCAGCAGCCCCAACACCGAGAACCGCAGGCCGAAACCCACGCGAACGGCGGTGTCGATGTCTTCTGCACTGGCTACCCCCTCCTCGACCATCCGTGCCGCTTCGTTCATCGCCAGTGCCTGGATGCGCGGGACGATGTAGCCGGCCACCGGGTTGCACACCACCGGCACTTTGCCGATGCGCTTGAGCAGTTGCAGCAGGCGCTCGACCACCTGCGGGCAGGTGGCGTCGCTGCGGCTGACTTCCACCAGGGGCATCAGGTGCGCAGGATTGAGCCAGTGCGCGTTCACGAAACGCTTGGGTTCACGGACCATGTCCGCCAGTTCCGTGACCAGGAAGGTCGAGGTGGTCGACGCGATGATGGCCTCGGGGCGGACATGCTCGCTGACCCAGGCAAACGTCTGTTGCTTGACCGCGATCACTTCCGGCACCGCCTCGAACACCAGGTCACACCGACCCAAGGTCGCACTTGCCTCGGTCTTGGCTTGCACGGTCAAGCGCGATAACGCCACGTCCGCCTGATCCGCCTGAAGCAACCCAAGCCGTACCAGGGTCTGCAGCTCGCCGCGGATGGTGTTGCGCACACGTTCGAAGTAGCCGCGTCGCTCAGCCTCGGCGCGGTCCTTGATGTCGATCAGGGTCACCGGCAGGCCCGCATGGATGAACGACAGGGCAATGCCCTCGCCCATCCGCCCGGCGCCGACCACGCTGACTTGGGGCAGCGCGGCGCTCATCCGTGAATACCCTTGGTCAGCAGTTCGGTCATCTGGGCCCGGCTCAGTTGCGCCAGCCCCAGGTTTTCCAGGGTTCGGCCCTCGGCATACAAGTCGCGTGCAGCCACCACCGAAGCAATGCTGAGCAGCCCCTGTGCCACCGGGGTCGGCACACCGGCCCAGCGACCGACAGACACCAGGAAGGACAACCCCAGACGCGTATCCTCGAGCATGTAGCGATGCTTCTGCAGGTCGATGTCTTCCCGCCAGTCGCCACTGTCGGTCAGCTTGCCGTGGGCCCCGCGACCATACATCCACTCATCGCCTTCAGTGGTGTTGTAGTGGTCGGCCAAGGGGAAATGCGGTGCGCCATAGGTCAGCGCTTCGCGCACGCCCATGCGCTCGGCATCCAGCTGATTGGTCACCCGACGGATCGACGGCTGGGTGCCTTCGTTGTGAATGTCCCAGGCCTCGAAGTGTTCCAGGGGACCGGCGTTCATCATGATCAACGGCGGATGGATGATGGGGCCGGCGTTCATCAACGCACCACTCAACGCATCTTCGATCGGCTCGACGCTCGGGTAGGCCTCGCGCAATACCGCAAAGGCATGCTCGGACAGGTTGCTGGGGAACACGCCCGTCGGCAGGCGGGTGGCGTAGCCGCTGATCACCAGGTCACTGGCGCCGTGCTTGCGCACCAGGTACGGCAGCGTGCCGGTTTCCGCGAAAGCGACCTGGCTGTGGTTGCCCGCCTCGGCCATCGCCTTGGCGAACACATAGCTGCCGAACGTGCCCGGCGGCAGGAACACCACCTGGCCGTCGTGCAGGTGCGGCGCCACGTGCCTGGCCAGGTCTTCATGGGAGGTGGACGGCAGCGGGATGATCACCAGTTGCGCATCGCTCAAGGCTTCGGCGAGGTTGTCGGTCAGCGACAGCTTGTCCTCGGGTTTACCGACGGACAACCGACGAGTGCCGCGATAGTCCTTGATGGTCAGGCTGCCGATGTCCAGCAGTTCCTTGAGTGCGGCGCCGTCGCGACGCCACAGACGGGTCGCGTGCCCCTTTTCCGCCATTTCCACCGCTGCGGCATAACAGCCGTGCCCACCACCCAGCACCGTAATATTCATGGAGTCGCTCCTCTTGTAAGAGACTCGATGCTATCGGGCGCTCGCCTCACTCACTTATCCGATTGCGCAGCCGACTGACGGATTACGCAGAAGCTTCAATGCTTTTGCCGGCGCAGGGTGTCCGACGGCAGGCAACCATAACGTTGCCGATAGGCGCTGGAAAAATGCCCGAAGCTGTTGATGCCGTGGCGCAACAGAATGTCGGTGACGGTCTCACCGGACCTGCCCTGCTTGAGCGACTCATGGATCGCCGCCAGGCGCCGGTCGCGGATGTACTCCACCGGGGCCTGCTGCAGGAACTGGTTGAAGCCGTTCTGCAGGGTGCGCACCGACACGCCGCACAATTCGCTCAGGGTCGCCAGGCTGATCGGCTCGTCCAGGTGCGCCTCAATGTAGTCCCGGGCCTTCTTGACGTGATGCGGCAGCGGCGCGCGGGTGTCGATCAGCAGATCCGCCGAATAGTTGTGCGGCAGCTGCGTCAGCAACAGCTGCATCAGGTACTCGGACAGGCCACCGGCAATGCGCGAACCGTCCACGCCGCTGCCGTACAACCGGCAGATGTAGTCCAGGGTGTGACAGAGGCTGACAACGCCGGCGCCCAGGTGATCGACGCTGATATCGAAGATCACCGACTGCCGCAGGCTACGGCCGAGCAGGCGTTGCAGTTGCGTTTCCAGGGCATCGCGGTCGACCCGCAGGATCAGGTTGCGGCATTGCCCGTCGGTGACGATGCGGCTTTGCGCGAAGGGTGAGGAAACGCTCAGGTAGCCTGACTGCATCGCCGCGCTGCGCCGCCCGTGGGCCACTTCGCAATGGCCCTGCAAGGTGATGCGGAACAGGTACTGGTCGGCGATATCGCCGATGGTCACCTCCACGGGCGCGCCGTAGCGCAGGTCAAGCAGCGCCGAATCGCCGAAAAACACCCCGTTGAGCCGGGTATGCATCGGCTCGTCCCGCAGCACGTTGAAGCTGTGCGGGCACAGGTAATGGCTGACCTTGTCCTTGATCTCACGGTAATCGGCCGAGCTGAGCAGGCTGTGCCGTTCCAGCAGGTGTACGTCATTCAACATCTGGGGTTCTCCCGATCCGGAGCGGCTCGGCCCCACTCCCCTGAACAGGGAGCGAGGCCGAGGCGCCGATCATGGACGATAACCAATCAAACCCGGTTCGGATATTCCCGGGCGTAACTTTCGCGGAATCGACCGCAACCGCGCCACAGCAAAAGCACGGTCAGCACCGATGCGCCGGCGATCACCAGCGACATCGACGAGCCCACCGCCGCGGGCGAGCCGAAATAACGGTCGGTCAACAGCGCCACCAGCGTGGTGCCCAGGCCCAACCCCAGCAGGTTGCTGATCAGCAGGAACACCGCCGAGACCTGCGCCCGCACCTGATTCGGCGCCAGGATCTGCATGGCCGCCGTGGACGCCGGCATCGGGAACGAGGCGAAGAACATCGCCGGCACCAACAGGCTCACCGACAGCCACAGTTGGTCCACTTGCGAGAACAGCACCGCCGGCACCGCCATGCCCAGCGCACCGATCACCCCGGTGCGCATCGCGGCGTCCTGATGGCCTTGCTTGGCCAGGTAATCAGTCAGCCAGCCGCCGAACAAGACGCCGGCGGTATTGGCCACCAACAGCACGGTGCCGAGCATGTAGCCGGCTTCCACCGGCGTCAGGCCGAACTTGCGGATGTACAGCGCCGGGCTCCAGCTCATCAGGCAGAACAGGGCCATGGCGTAGAACGAAAAACCCAGGTAATGGCAGGTGAAGGTCGCACGGTGACGGCCGAGAAAGCGCAGGCCATCGCCCAGGGCGACCTTCCTGGCCCGGCCCTGGGCATCGACTTGCAGGCCTTTGCGCGCAGGGTCGCGCACGGTGAGCCAGATCAACAGGCCGACCACGATCCCGGGCAGGCCGACAATGAAGAACGCCAGTTGCCAGGCCTTCATCGCGCCGAGAAAGGCCACCTCGATGGTGTTCATGTCCTTGAGCATGGCGATCACATAACCGCCCACCAGGAACGCCAGGCCACCACCGACGAACGAGCCGATGGAGTAGATGCCCACTGCGCGGCCGAGTTTTTCCTTGGGGAACATGTCGCTGAACATCGAGTAGGCCGAGGGCGACAGCGCCGCTTCACCAACGCCCACGCCGATGCGGGCCAGGAACATATGCAGGAAGTTCTTGCTCAGGCCGCAGGCGGCGGTCATCAGGCTCCAGACCACCACGCCGACGGCAATGATTTTCGGACGCGAGAAGCGGTCGGCCAGGTAGGCGATGGGCATGCCCATGAAGGCGTAGAACAAGGAAAAGGCCAGGCCATGGAGCAGGCTGAACTGAGTGTCGCTGATCTGCAGGTCGGCTTTGATCGGCTCGATCATCAGCGCCAGGATCTGCCGGTCCACGAAGGAAAAGATGTAGGCGACCATGCACAGGGCCACCACGTACCACTCGTAGACGTAGGTTTTCTTCTTGTGCAGGACCGGGTTGTCGACCTGGATATTCACGGGTATTTGCTCCTCTAGGAATCCGCTCATGGACGCCGCGCGCCGCAGAACAACGAATGGAAAGTCGTGGGGCAGATGCTAAGGACAATGGGTTCGATCATGGTCAGGCCTCTTATTGTTATGGGATCAATCGCCTACCAGAACTTCCAGGTGTAGGTCGTGGCGAAACGGAATTCGTTGTAGTCGTAGCCGTACTTCTGCTTCACGTCGATGTTGCGCAGGTCCAGCCCCAGGCCTTGCAGCGCCCCGCTCTGCACCACGTAGCTGAGGCCCAGGAAACGTTCGCTTTCCTGGTTGTCGCTCAGGTTGGCGCCACGGTTCCAGTCGGTGCCCTTGGTGTAGCGGCTGTAGAACTTCAGCCCCGGCACACCCATTGCGGCGAAGTCGTAGCCGTAGCGCGCCGACCAGGATTTTTCACCCGGGCGCACGAACGCCAGGGACGACCAGTGCACCAGATAGGGCTGGGGGATGTAGCCGTTCATGGTCGGGAACACGCTGTCACCGAGCATGCGCTGGTAACTGACGCCAAACATGTGGGCGCCTTTGAGCAAGGTGAACAACGAGCCCCAGGAACGGTTGTCGATCACGCCGTTCAAGGCCTTGCCGTCTTCGTTGTTGTTGAAGTAGCGCAGGTCGGTCTTGAGTTTGTAGCCATCCCCCAGGTCGGCCATGTGCATCAGGCCGACATAGTGCTGCTGATAAATATCGTGCAGCACCCCATAGAAATAACTGGCTTGCAGGTTCTTGGAGAGGTCGTAGGTGGCGCCGCCAAAGTCCAGGCCGTCGCTGTCGAGGTTATCGGTGGAGCCGTACTTGTAGAGCTTCTCGTGGTTGGAAGACTCGCGGGTCACCGCCGACCAGAAACGGCCACCGGTCAGGGTCAACTTGTCGACCTCCTTTGATTCGACCACGGCGCCTTGATAGATCGTATCCAGTTGCCGACTGGTGTCATCGAAGGCCACCGGCAATTGCGGGCGCAGATCACCGACCTTCAGCTCGGTCTTGCTGTAGCGCATCTTGAAGGTGGCACCGGCGCGACTGTAGTCCCGGGACGTCTGCCGGTCACTGACGCTGTAGGGCAGCGAACCGTCGTTGCCCGACGAATCCAGGCGCACGGCGTATTGCGCATCGACATCCAGGCCAATGGCCAACGCGGTGTCGGTGTAGCCGGAGGTGAACTGCGCATCGAAACCCTGGGACCAACTGTGCACTTCGGAATCGGGCGCATGGGTGTTGGTGTAGTTACGGTGCAAGTAGAAGTTGCGTGCATCCACTTTGAAATGACTGTCATCGATTACGTCGGCATGGGCTGCCAGAGGTGCACAAATCATTCCCAAAACGCCGGCAATACTTCGCCCACGGCAAATTTGCTTTACCTGAACCATCCAACCTCTCCACATCTGTATGTGCCTGGGCACTGTTTTTATAGGAGCAGAATCAATCTAAAGACCTGGAAGTCGCGCGGCGCCTGTGGGCCGTACTCAGGTGTGCTGCATGGGTAAGGCGTGGCCTCTCCCTGTTTTTGTTATGGCGTGAAGCATCGGGCGGGCTCGAGGGAGCAGCCCGCTGCGGTGACACGTTGGTTGTGCCCCCAAGGTAAGCCAGCCATTGCCGCACCGGTATCGAGATGAACAGCATCCGAAAGGGGGAAATCGCCATGCCGGCTAAAGGTTTCCCTTAGTCGACCGGCAGCACTGCAATTGCCAGGCCCTGTTTGGGTGCAGCCTTAAACTAGCGACTGGGCTGGCAGGCAACCTCCCCGATTGCGCAGCGGGCTCTCCAATTGCGCAGCGCGATGCAAAGGCTGACGTGGGGGGCGCCTGCCGAGAAAAAAACCAAATCGCCATGTGTTTCCTTCGTTCTTCCCTGCGTCGCAGTTCCTCACTGCCTGTTCTTGTCCGTATGGAGTTCGCCCGATGCCCTCGCCCAAATCCCTGCCCGCCGCGTTGCTGGGCCTGGCCCTCGTTTGTCCGGCCATGGCCAAGGGCATCGAACTTGGGCAGGTGCTGATCGGCGCTGAAGATCGCAGCGGCGAAGACGCCTCGGTGGAAGACGTCCAGGCGCGGCTGGCCCAGGTGCCGGGCGGTACCAACGTGGTGGACATGCGTCGCCCGCTGCAGGGCCGGGTGGCGAGCAATCAGGATGTGCTGGCGTATCAGCCGGGGGTGTATGCCCAGTCGGCGGGCAACGAAGGGGTGAAGATTTCGATTCGTGGCTCGGGGATCAATCGGGCGCCGGGGGCGCATGCTTCGGGGCTGTACACGATGCTCGATGGCCTGCCGCTGACTGGCCCGGGCGGCACGCCCTATGAATTGCTCGAGCCGCTGTGGCTCGATCACGTGGAAGTGCTGCGCGGCGCCAACGGGTTCGACCGTGGGGCGCTGGCTTTGGGCGGGGCCATCGATTACGTCAGCCATACCGGCTACAACGCACCGAAATTGCAGGTGCGCTATGCCACTGGCAGCCACGGTTATCAGCAGCGCCAGGTCAGCTCCGGGCAGGTGCTGGGGGACCTCGACTACTACGTGGCGGTGACCGACGCGCAGTCCGATGGTTATCAGGATCACACCGACAGCGAGAGCCAGGGGGTGATCGCCAACGTCGGTTACCGCTTCAATCCAAACCTGGAAACGCGCTTTTACCTGCGCTACCGCGAGACCGACAACGACCTCGCCGGGCGGGTCACCAAACATTCCATCGAGCACGACCCACGTGCGGCCAACCCCGCCTATGTGACCCGGGACGACAGCCGCAAGCAGCCGGGCAGCACCTTTATCGGCAACAAGACCACCTTCTACCTCGATGACGATTCGAGCATCCAGACCGGGCTGGTCTACCACGACTACCCGATGGATCTGCGCGAAGGGCCGAACCGGCTGAAGGTGGCGTACACCGATGTCAGCGGCACGTTCGACTACAAGCGTCGCGACACGCTATGGGGCATGGAAAGCCACAGTACGGTTGGCCTGCGCGTGACCAAGCATTTGCCCAATGACGGCGCCAGCGAACGGGTGCGCATACCCACGGGCAATACCGCCGGCTACGCGCCGGGTACCCCGATGCGCAATTTCACCTATCAGGGTTCGGACAGCGTGCTGCATGTGGGCAATGATCTGGAGATCGCCGACGACCTGTGGCTGACCACCGGCCTGGCCGCCATCTACACACGCCGCGAAAGCGCGGTGACTTACCCCGACGGGGGTGGCAAGACCAGCCTGAATGACTGGGACTACGCGCCACGGATCGGCCTGCGCTATCAACTGACGCCGGATCTGCAGGTGTTCGGCAACCTCAGCCGCTCGGTGGAGGGGCCGCATCCGTGGTCGTTGATCTATAGCGCCGACCAGCGCTTCCCTGCTGGCAGCGGTGCGGCCACCGGCACCCAGCGTGATCCGATCAAGCTGCAAAACCAGACCGCCACCACCCTGGAGCTCGGCGGGCGCGGCGACAGCGCCGTGGGGCAATGGAGCCTGGCCTGGTATTACTCAGAGGTGCGCCATGAATTGCTGTCGGTGCTACCGGACGCCAACGCCACCACGCCGTATGAACTCAACGCCAGCCCCACCGTGCACCAGGGGGTGGAGGCTGGTTTGCAGAGTCAGCTGTGGGCGGCGGCGGACGGCGGCCGGTTGAGCCTGCGTCAGAGCTATACCTTCAGCGACTTCCACTACCGCGACGACGACCGCTTCGGCGACAACCGCCTGCCGGGCCTGCCGATGCACTATTACCAGGGCGAACTGCGCTACGACTGGCCCCAAGGCTTCTTCGCCGCGGTCAACACGCAGCTGGTGTCCAAAGTGGCCGTCGACTATGCCAACAGCTACTACGCCGATCCCTACGCCCTGTTCGGCGCCACCCTGGGCTTCAACGCGCCCAAGGGCGACTGGCAGACCTGGCTCGACATCCGCAACCTGACCGACAAGCACTATGCGGCCACCGTGACTCCCGGGTACGACGACAGAGGGCTGGATGCAGCCCGGTCGACGCCGGGTGAAGGGCTGGGGGCGTATGTCGGCGTGTCCTGGAGCCTGCTCTGATAGCCCCCTGTAGGAGCACGGCTTGCCGGCGATGGCGGTGGGTCAGGCGACATTGATGTTGGACAGGCCGGCCCCTTCGCGAGCAAGCCCGCTCCCACAGTTGATTGGGGTGTAGGCGGAATTTGCGTCCACTGGAGATCCAGTGTGGGAGCGAGCCTGCTCGCGATGGCGGTGTGTCAGGTATAGGTGATGCTGGCTGTGCCGCCCTCATCGCTGGCAGGCCAGCTCCC
>NZ_LYVP01000162.1 GCF_001984065.1 Pseudomonas sp. KK4 | reverse complement strand
TTTTCTGTGGGGGTGGTGGCAGTGGGCGGGTGAGGGTGGTGCGGCGGCCGACTGAGGCCTGATCCATTTGCCTTGAAACCAGGATCCCCGAACTGCATGCGTCTAAACAGCTTTGTTTATTGGCGTGCGGATAACGGGGAATCTTCCGCCATCCTTTCTGGACGGTTCTTGCCTTGGCTTGGGAATCGTCCGATTTTCCCGTCGTTGTCCCTCACTTACCGTATTCATGGCGGCGCAATGAATCGATGCCGCCAATCGGATTACGAGTTTCTGAAACAGATTTTTTATTGACGTCAGAATGATGGCTATCTAGCATCGCGCCACTCTTTTGCCATCATTCTCCAGTTCGAGGGATCGAATATGTACTCACCCGCCCTCGTGGCGAGGTTGTGCCTGGCTTTGCTGTGCCTTTCTTCGCTGAATTTCGCCCATGCTGCGCCCACTCCGGGTGAAACCGACCTGATCCGCGAACGCCAGGGTCGCCTGCTGCAAGAGCAGCGTCGGCGTCTGGAGGAGCTCAAGGATTTACCCGGCAAGCCGGCCCAGCCTTCGCTTCCCTCAGCCCCTGCGGATTCCCGTTGCTTCCCCATCAAAGACATTGAAATCAACGGTGCCGACAGCCTTTCGGACGTTGAGAAAAACCAGTTGATCAAGCCTTACATTGGCCAATGCCTGGGGGTTACCCAGCTCAATGAACTGCTCAAGGTCATCACCGACCGCTACATCGAGAAAGGCCTGGTCACCAGCCGCGCCTACCTGCCACAGCAGGATCTGTCCGGCGGTCATTTGAAGGTGCTGGTGGTCGAGGGGCATCTTGAAGGCTTGAGAGGCGCACCGGACAGCCAATTGTCCGAGCGCGAACTGTCGATGGCGTTTCCCGGAAAGAGCGGTGACCTGGTCAACCTGCGCGAGATCGAGCAACTGGTCGATCAGCTCAATCGCCTGCCCTCCAACCAGGCCAAAATGGAGCTGGCCCCCGGCGAGAACGTCGGCGGTAGCGAAGTGCTGGTGACCAATACCCCGCAAAAGCCCTGGCGTGTCGGGCTGTCGCGCAATAACGACGGCCAGCGCAGCACCGGCGAGCAACAGTGGGGCACCACCTTTGATTGGGACAACCCCCTGGGCCTGGCCGATCAGTTGATGTTGCGTGGCGGTCACGATGCGATGAGCGATCACCAGCACACCTCCAACAACGCAATGCTCTACTACAACCTGCCATGGGGCTGGTGGAACTTCAGTTACACCTACAGCCAGAGCGAGTACCGCTCGCAGATCGCCGCCAACGGCTACAACTTCAAGCAGACCGGCGACAGCGAAAACCATCAGTTGCGCGCCGAGCGTGTGATCCATCGCGATGCCGTGAGCAAGACCTCGCTCAATGCCGGCCTGTCCACCCTGCGCACCAACAACTCCATCGGAGGCAGCAAGCTCAAGTGGAGCAGCAACCGCATCAGCGAAATGCAGTATGGCGTCAATCATGGCCGACGAATCGGCAGCGCGTTCGTCAACCTCGACATCGGTGTGCAGCAGGGCATCGGTGCGTTCGATGCTCAGGACAACGACCTTTCCGGCCCCGGTCAGCCAGACGCGCGCTACCGCAAATACACCGCCACGGCCAGCTACCTGTTGCCGTTCAAGCTGTTTGACCAATCCTTCAGCTTCACCAGCCTGATGACCGGCCAGCGCAGCGAAGATGTGCTGTTCAGCCCGCAACGCATCAGCCTGGGTGGTCAGTCGTCGATCCGTGGTTACAAAGATCAATCCCTGTCTGGCGACAGCGGCGGCTATTGGCGCAACGACCTGCGCTGGACGCGCCCGGTGTCGCTCCCATGGCTGCGCCCGCTGTTCGCCGAATACGGCACCGGCATCGGTTACGACCAGGGCGTGATTCGCGGTAATCGCTACAACGACGAGCAGCACGGGCGCATGTCGAGCAATGCCCTGGAGCTGTTTGCCCGGGGTCAGCACATGGCCGCCAGCGTGACGTTCGCCCATTCGCTGGAACGCCCGGACGCTCTGCCCGAACGTGAAGCGCCGATCTATTTTCGCCTGGACTTTTTCCTTTAACTGCCGCTTTTCGAGGTCGAGACATGGACGCCCGCCACTTCACTTTCCTCGCCGCCCAGCCCTCTGCCGTGGTGAACACCCGCGAACGCTTTTGCGGGATGCCCAAGCGTGGACTGGCCTTCCTGTTGGCCAACGTGATGTTCTGGCAACCGGTTTGGGCGCAGGCCGACGGCATTGTCGTGGCGAATCCAGGGACCAGCCTTGGGCAGGCAGGGAACGGTGTGCCGATCGTCAACATCGCCGCTCCCAATGGCAGCGGTCTGTCCCATAACCAGTTCGTCGATTACAACGTCGGCAATCAGGGCGTGATCCTCAACAACATCGCCGCGCAAACCGGTGGAACGCAACTGGGCGGCATCATCGTCGGCAACCCCAACATGACCAATGGGGTCGCGGCGCAAACCATCCTCAACGAAGTCGTCGGGGGAAGCCCGAGCCAGTTACGCGGCTACACCGAAGTGGCGGGGCAATCGGCGCGGGTCATCGTCGCCAACCCCTATGGCATCAGTTGCAACGGCTGCGGATTCATCAACACGCCGCGAGTGACCTTGACCACTGGTAAACCGGTGCTCGATGGCAGCGGCCGCCTGGATCGTTATCAAGTCGACCAGGGCAGCGTCTCCATCGACGGCGCCGGATTGAATGCGACCAACGTCGACAGCTTCGAAATCATCACCCGCAGCGCGAAGATCAACGCCGAGATTCAGGCAAAGAACCTGACCATCGTCGCCGGGCGCAACGACGTCAATGCACAGAGCCTCAACGCCACGCCGCGTGCCGAAGACGGCAGCGCCAAACCGCAATTGGCCATCGATTCCTCGGCGCTGGGTGGCATGTACGCCGGGGCGATCAAACTGGTGGGCACCGAGGCAGGCGTAGGGGTCAAGCTCGCCGGTAACCTGGCGGCCAGCGGTGGCGATATCCAGATCGATTCGAGCGGTCAACTGACCCTGGCCCGGACGTCCGCAGCCGGTGCGGTCAATGTCAAAGCCGCAAGCCTGGAAACACAGGGGCCGGTCTACGCCGGCAGCACCGTCAATGTTCAGACCCAAGGCAACCTGACCAACCAGCAAACCCTCGCCGCCCGCGACAACATCACCCTGAGTGCCGGTGGCCTGCTGACCAACAGCGGCATCATCGAGGCCGGGGTCAATGCCGATAACAGCCGCAATGCCAGCGGCGATGTCAGCTTGAACGCACAGCATCTCAAGAACACCGGCAGCGTCGTTGCCAGTCGCAACCTCGGCGCCAACGCCGCGCAAAGCCTGAGCAATCAGGGCGGCACACTCAGTGGGCAAAACACCGCGATCACCACCGGGACGCTGGACAACCGCAATAAAGGCCGCGTTCTGAGCCGAAACACACTGAGCCTCAACGCGAAGAGTCTCGATAACAGCAGCGGCGGCTTGCTGACGGCGGCAGGGCTGATGACCCTCAAGGCCGACGAGGTTGCCAACGCCGGCGGACGCATTTCCGGCAAGGGCGACATTGACGCGAACATCGACACCCTGAATCAGCAGGGCGGTGAGCTGGTTGCCGAGGGCAATCTGAAGCTGACTGGCAAGGCCTTGGATAACCGGCAGGATGGTCTGGTCGCGTCACTCAAGACGCTGACGATGGACGTCGACACGATCGATAACCGTGGCGGCTCGCTGTCCAGCCAACTGGACCTGCACATCCAGGGTGCACGCCTGGACAATCGCGGTGGCAAGGTGTTGGCGGACACCACGCTGGGCGTGAGCGTAGAGCAAATCATCAACGACGCCGCCGGCCTGATGTTCAGCAAGGGCGCGGCCACGCTTGCCGGCATCGGCTTGAGCAATGTCGGTGGCCGGATCGTCAGTCAGGGCAACCTGACCCTGGCTCACGATGCCACTGTGAACAACCAACAAGGCCTGATCAGCAGCGAAGGCCATCTGACGCTTGACGTCGGGAGCCTGGACAATCGGTTGGGCAAACTGTCGAGCCTGCAGGCGATGGCGCTGACTTCCGTCGGCTCAGCCTTGAACCAGGGCGGGCTGATTGTTTCGCAGAAAGGCCTGACGCTCCAAAGCGGCCACCTCGACAACAGCGACAACGGCGTCATCAGTGCCAAAACCGACTCCACATTGACCACCGGCGAGTTCAATAACAGCCGCGGCGGCAGTGTGCTGACCGATGGCACCCTGGCTGTCACGGCCGGGCACCTCGATAACGCCGCCGGGCAAATCGGCAGCCAGCAGCAGCTTGACCTGTCCGTCACCTCCCTGATTCAGGATGGCGGGGAGCTGTTCAGCAACGCCGACCTGACCCTGGACATGAACCACGGCCTGCTGAACAACCAGCGTGGCAATATTCATACGCCGGGCCAGTTGATGTTGAAGAACCTCAACCAGGTCGACAACAGTGCGGGTGAAATGTCCGCAGGCAAGGCCTGGAACATCAACGCGCAAAGCGTGATCAACGATGGCGGCAAGCTGCTCAGCAATGAAAAGCTCACCCTGGCCATCGATCGGTCACTGAGCAACGTCAAAGGCCAGATTGCGGCGGCAGGCCTGCAAATTCGTAGCGCCAGCCTCAACAACAACGGTGGTGATATTCGTGGTCGGGGCGATGTGGATCTCTCTGTCACCGATGTTTTCGACAACCAGGCGGGTATTGTCATCGCTGCCAATGACCTGACCGTCAAGGCTGCGCGTCTGGATAACCGTGGGGAGGGGCTGGTAGCGGCGACAAAAGCGCTGAAACTGACCGTCGACGATCTGGATAACCGCAACGGTGAGTTGTCGAGCGTGGCCGATGTGACCCTGATCGGCGCCTACCTCGACAACAGTGACGGCGGTTACATCCTGGCCGGCGGCAACCTTGCGTTGACGGTGGACCGGGTGATCAACCGCAACAAGGGCCTGCTGTCTGGCGATAGCGGGCTGACACTGACCGGGAAAGCCCTGGAAAACAGCGGTCGCCTGACCACGCAAAACGCTCTGACGATCAATCTTTCCTCTGTGCTGAACAACGATCAGGGCAGCCTCGCGAGCGAAGGTGCGCTGGCCATCAGCGGCGAAAGCCTGAGCAACAACGGTGGCGTTATCTCCAGCGCCGGCGCGCTGAAGATCAACATGCTGGGCGGCGTCAACAACCAGGGTGGCAAACTGCTGACGGATGCGACGCTCACCCTCGACAGTGCCGAACTGGATAACCGGCAAAAGGGCATCCTCAGCAGCAAAGGCAACCTGAGCATCACCACCGGCACACTCAATAACAGTCAGGCCAGTATCTACTCCGCCAGTCAGCTGAATTTGAACGCGGGCGTCGTGACCAATACCGCCGGCAGCCTGGGGGCAGGTGCCGCATTGATGGCCAGCGTCAGCGGTCTCGACCAGCAGGGCGGCAAGCTGTTCAGCAACGGCAGCTTGAGCCTGGACCTGAACGGTGGGGCCTTGAACAACCAGGACGGTTTCATCAACGCGCCGAGTTTGCTGTTGAAGAACCTTGCGCAGGTCGACAACCGCAACGGTGAGATCTCCAGCGATCAGGCCTTCGACCTCACTGCGGTAACGCTGGATAACAGCGGCGGGCAGTTGCTCAGCAACCAGACGCTCACGCTGAAAATCGACGATGCACTGACGTCGATCAAAGGAAAGATCGCCGCCGCGGCGTTGCAGATTCGCGCATCGAGTCTGGATAACCGTGCGGGTGTCTTGCTCAGCGACAGTGATCTCGGTGTAACCGTTGATGGTTTGCTCAGCAATCAGGCCGAAGGCATCATCAAGGCTGCCCAGCAATTGACGCTCAACAGCTACGGGTTGAACAACCAGGGGGGAACCCTGCTGGCTGGTTTGGGCATCCGCCTCGATCTGGGCACAGGGGATCTCAACAACCAGAAAGGCTTGATCAATACCAAGGGCGTGCTCAGCTTCGCTCATCTGCGCGACCTCGATAACCAACAGGGCGAAGTTTCCAGCGTCAACAGTTTCAGCCTGACGGGCAATACCCTGGACAACCGCGGTGGCAACCTGATCAGCAACGATCAACTGAGCCTCACTGCGGCCGAGTTGAAAAACCAGGGCGGTCTGGTCTCTGGCTGGAACGGGTTGACCGTGTCCGGCGGCACCCTTGACAACAGTCAGGAAGGCACGCTTTCCAGCCTGCTCGGCAACTTGAACATCGACCTGAGCGGCGCCTTGATCAACCACACCAAAGGTGGGTTGGCCGGCAAGGGGGCGTTGACCATCGCGGCGGCCAGCCTCGATAACAGCAGCGGTATCGTCACCAGCGGTGCGAAGCAGACGTTGACGATCGTCGGGGGCGCGATCACCAACGCAGACGGTGGTTTGATTGTCAGCAGCGACACCCTGGATATCCATGCATCAACGCTGGACAACACGTCCGGCAGCGTCACTGCCGGCAAAGCCCTGAGCGTCAGCGGTACGCAACTGAACAACAGCAGTGGCCGTCTTGTCGGTGACGGCAGCGTCACCCTCGATTTGCTCGGGGCCCTGACCAACACCCATGGCGTGCTGGGCAGCAGCGGGGCGCTGGTGGTCAAACGCTCCGGCAGCATCGACAACCAGGGTGGTCAGTTGATCAGCCAGACCCTGTTGAGCCTGCTGACTTCCGGTGATTTGAACAACAGCCAGCGCGGAACTCTCGCGGCCAACGGGCAACTGGATCTCGTCGTCGCCGGCAACGTTCAGAACAACGCCGACGGTTTGATTTCCAGTCGCGACGCCGGTGTGAGCATCACGGCGGCGGCCCTGAACAACGCCAGCGGCGCGGTGCAGAGTTACGGTGCCCTGACCGTGGATGCGGGCAGCGGTGCGATCGACAACCAGGGCGGCAAGATCATCGCACAGACGGGTGATCTCAACCTTACCGCTGCCAGTCTCGACAGCCGCGCAGGCGTGCTGTCGAGCCTCAAAGGACTGCTGCAGACACGCCTGACGGGTGTGTTGAAAAACGGCCAGGGCGGCAAACTCGAAGGCAGTCGCCTCGACTTGCGCGCGTTGGGCGGCCTCTACAGCGACGGCGGCCGTATCGCCGCCAACACCGGCAACATTCTGCTCGATGCCGCAAGCGGCACTATCGACAACCGCAATGGCGGGATCTACGCCAAGGGGCTGGTGAAAGTCACCGGCGGTGCGATGCTCAACGACGGCGGGCAAGTCAGCGGCAACGGAATCGACCTGGGGCTCGACGGCAATTTGTCCAACCGCAGCGGCCTGATCGAAAGTGCCGACAGCCTTACCATGCGTGCCGCCAACCTCGACAATCAGGGCGGCAAACTACGAGCACTGGGCACCAGCGGCAAAACCGACTTCCAGATCGGCAGTCAATTCGATAACCGCAATGGACTGCTGGAGACCGCCAACCAGCAACTGTCGCTTGCGACGCCGGGCCTGCTCAACGCTGGCGGTTCCGTGACCCATGTCTGCACCGGCCTGTTCGACATCTCGACCGCCAACGTGATGAATGCTGGCGGTGCGTTGGTCACGCGCGGTGACCTCAACCTGAACGCCAACAGCTGGACCAACAGCAGCGTGATCCAGGCCGGCCGCCTCACGGTCAACGTCAACAACTTCAATCAGACCGCCAGCGGTCAGTTGCTCGCCTCCAATCAGTTCGTCGGGCGCGGTGTGAACTGGAACAACGATGGGCTGATTGCCAGTGACGGCAGCCTGGATGTGCAACTGAGCGGTCACTACGGCGGTAACGGCCGCCTGACCAGCCTCGGCGACATGCAGGTCGACGCATCCACCTTCAATCTCAACAGTGCGGCGAGCATTGCCGGCGGTGGCAACACGACCGTGGGCGGCCGCGGTGGATTGTCGGTGTTGAACAACTACGGGCGCCTCACCGCGGCCAATCATCTGAATGTGAACGCCGGCGCGGTTAACAATTACGGCACGCTTGCCGGTGGGACGGGGTTGAACCTCACGGCCTCTTCACTGCTGAACGATCAGGGCGGCTTTCTGTTCAGTGGCGGCAACATGAACCTGCGGGTGGGCAGTTTCAGCAACAGGAATGCTGATGTTTACAGCTTGGGCGGTATCGACATTGCGCGGGACGACGCGGGGAATCGCTCGGCGTCGGTGGAGAATCTTTCCGGGACGATGGAGAGCGCTGGCAACTTCTCGATTCGCGCCGATTCGATTGTCAACCGCAGGGACCAGTTCAAGACCGTTGCCGAGATGTACTCGGCGGACATCGGTATTCGTTGCTACGAGTGTGATGAGCTGCCTTCCAACTGGGCTGATTTGAATCCGCATCCAATTGCTTCCCATCTGGTTTGGGAGCAGAAATTCCGAGTCAAAATTCTGGAGGGAGAGAGTTCCAAAGCCGCATCAATCACGTCGGGAAGCAATCTTGATGTGTCCGGCGGTTCCTTCCTGAATTCGAATTCGTCGGTAGCGGCGTCCGGAAATATCAACGTCAACGTGGCGAATTTCGAGAACTCTGGCACTGCGACGGGAGATTATGTTTCTCGTAAGTACGTTACGGGAGGTCAATCCATTGATCAGTGGGGCGAGATCGTCGAGTACAACAGGTACAACGATGCGGGTTATCAGCAGGATCTGCGTTTCTGGAATGCCAGTGAAGTGGAGTCGAGAGTCCAAACCCAAGTCGTGCGTTATGGGGCGAAGGGAGAGGCGGAGAACTGGTACCAGCGTTTCGGTCCTGTCTTGCTGGGTCTGTACAAACAGCAATACGCCGTCAAATTTGACGAATCTCTGTATTCCACGGGCATCAGAACCGACGCCCCCGACTTCATAAAAAACGCAGTCTTCAGTGAACAGATAATCACCTCAGACCCTTCGGGCTTCGCATCGGCAATCATCCAGGCCGCCGGCAACGTCACCATCAATGCCACCAACAAGATCAGCAACGGTGTTGAAAGGGCCTACAGCCCGGGCATTTCCGGAACGTCGCGCAACACGGGCACCGGAGCGACCGGCACCGGTACGACCACCGTCATCAACCTCAACAGTCAGTTGCCCCCGGACCTGGCCCAACAACAGGTCAACCCCCTGGCGCTGCCCGGTTTCAGCCTGCCGACAGGCGATAACGGTCTGTTCCGGCTGAGCGGCAAAAACGCCACAGACCCAGCGATCGTCACCGGCCCACCGCGGACCCTTGGTTCGGCGTCCGGCGCTACCACCCAACGTTCGGACGGCATGCCCGTGCGGCAAGCCACCGAGCTGCAATTCGACGAAAACGACCCGGTGTCGGTCCAGAACCGCGAACTGGCATTGGCCGCTCATCCATCGCTGAACCTCAGCGAGCAGACCACCCAGGTCAATGTCGGCAACGCCACCGGCCAGGGCAGCGCTGTGCTCGACGTACCGCGGGTGCAAGGTTTGCCCGACAACAGCGAGAGCAGCAAGCCACACAAGTACC
>NZ_LYVP01000161.1 GCF_001984065.1 Pseudomonas sp. KK4 | reverse complement strand
TTTGTGTCATGCCCAGCATCCATGGCCAACCCAAAACACGGTGGGAGCGGGCTTGCTCGCGAAGGGGCCGGTACATCCAGCATCGATGTTGCCTGACACTCTGCCTTCGCGAGCAAGCCCGCTCCCACAGGGGTTGTCGCTGATCAGCCGGCCCAGTTGGCCCGGGCGCTGTGCAGTTTCTTGTAGCTGTCGATCAGGCGCAGGTGGCGATCCAGGCCTTCGAGTTTCATGCTGGTCGGGGTCAGGCCGTGGAAGCGTACGCTGCCATTGACCGAACCGATCGCGGCGTCCATGCGCTCGTTGCCGAACATCCGACGGAAGTTGAATTCGTAGTCCTCCAGCTCCAGGTCTTCGTCCAGTTCCATTTCCAGCACCGCGTTCACCGCCTGGTAGAACAACCCACGCTCGACGGTGTTGTCGTTGTACTGCAGGAACATCTCTACCGCCTCTTTCGCCTCTTCGAATTGCTGCAGGGCCAGATAGATCAGCAGTTTCAATTCCAGGATCGTCAACTGACCCCACGCGGTGTTGTCATCGAACTCGATGCCGATCAGGGTGGTGATGTCGGTGTAGTCGTCCAGCTCGCTTTCCACCAGACGCTCAACCAGCGCTTTGAGCTCAGCCTCGTCCAGACGATGCAGATTGAGGATGTCCTCGCGGAAGAACAACGCCTTGTTGGTGTTATCCCAGATCAGATCGTCGATCGGATAGATCTCCGAATAATCCGGCACCAGGATCCGGCAGGCCGTTGCGCCGATGTGCTCGTACACCGCCATGTACACTTCCTTGCCCATGCCTTCGAGGATGCCGAACAGGGTCGCGGCCTCTTCGGCATTGGAGTTTTCACCCTGCCCGGAGAAGTCCCATTCCACAAACTCGTATTCCGACTTGGCACTGAAGAAGCGCCACGACACCACACCGCTGGAATCGATGAAGTGCTCGACGAAGTTGTTCGGCTCGGTCACCGCGAGACCGGAAAAGGTCGGCTGCGGCAGGTCGTTGAGGCCTTCGAAACTGCGCCCTTGCAGCAACTCCGTCAGGCTGCGCTCCAGCGCCACTTCCAGGCTCGGATGGGCGCCGAACGAAGCGAACACACCACCGGTGCGCGGGTTCATCAAGGTAACGCACATCACCGGGAACTCCCCCCCCAGCGACGCATCCTTGACCAGCACCGGGAAGCCCTGAGCCTCCAACGCCTCGATGCCCGCCACGATCCCCGGGTATTTCGCCAGGACCTCGGCCGGCACGTCCGGCAGCGCGAATTCGCCCTCGATGATTTCGCGCTTGACCGCGCGCTCGAAGATCTCCGACAGGCACTGCACCTGGGCTTCGGCCAGGGTATTGCCGGCGCTCATGCCGTTGCTCAAGTACAGGTTTTCGATCAGGTTGGAGGGGAAGTACACCACCTCGCCGTCCGACTGACGCACGAACGGCAGCGACACGATGCCCCGCGCTTCATTGCCCGAGTTGGTGTCGAACAAGTGCGAGCCACGCAACTCGCCATCGCGGTTGTAGATCTTCAGGCAGTACTCGTCGAGGATTTCCGCCGGCAGCTCATCCTTGCGCCCGGGCTGGAACCAGCGCTCGTCCGGATAGTGCACGAACGGCGCGTTGGCGATGTCTTCGCCCCAGAACTGATCGTTGTAGAAGAAGTTGCAGTTGAGCCGTTCGATGAACTCGCCCAGGGCCGAGGCCAGCGCGCTTTCCTTGGTCGCGCCCTTGCCGTTGGTGAAGCACATCGGCGAATGCGCATCGCGGATGTGCAGCGACCAGACGTTGGGCACGATGTTGCGCCACGAAGCGATTTCGATCTTCATCCCCAGGTCGGCGAGAATGCCCGACATATTGGCGATGGTCTGCTCCAGCGGCAGGTCCTTGCCGGCGATGTAGGTACCCGCTTGCGAGGTGGAACCCGGCATTAGCAATGCCTGGGCATCGGCGTCGAGATTGTCCACCTCCTCGATCACGAACTCAGGTCCGGCCTGCACCACTTTCTTTACGGTGCAGCGGTCGATGGAACGCAGGATGCCCTGGCGATCCTTGTCAGAGATGTCTGCCGGCAACTCGACCTGGATCTTGAAGATCTGGTTGTAGCGGTTTTCCGGGTCGACGATGTTGTTCTGCGACAGGCGAATGTTTTCGGTGGGGATGTTGCGGGTCTGGCAGTACAACTTCACGAAGTAAGCCGCGCACAACGCCGACGAAGCCAGAAAGTAGTCGAATGGCCCCGGTGCCGAGCCGTCGCCCTTGTAGCGAATGGGCTGATCGGCGATCACTGTGAAGTCATCGAACTTGGCTTCAAGTCGAAGGTTGTCGAGAAAGTTGACCTTGATTTCCATGCGGGAATACCAGAATAGCGAGCTTGAGCGAATTGGCCGCCATTATCCGGTTTTTCGCCGGTAAGTCTCGTGCTTTTGAGCAATGGCCGCTGACCGGTTCACTCCCCCGCCGAGCGTTTGCGGCGGGTCTGCTGCGCCTCGGCCAGTGCCTGACGCACCAGCGCCCGAGCCGCCCAGCCGGCCGCGCTGAGGGATTCGTCGACGCTGGCGCCGCCGATATCGCGCACGGCGATCAACGCCTCGGTGCCCATGACGATCGACAGTGCCTGCTTGAGCCGCTTGCGCGCCCGGGGCGAAAGCACGTCCCTGAGCGAGTCGACGATCGGCTCGATGTAGTTCATCCGTCGGCCGGGCCGCAGGGCCTCGTGGGACTCGCTTTCGAGCCACACTGTCATGAACGAGCGTTCCATGACGTGCAGCGCGATCTCGTCCTCGATCAACAGCGTGTTCACTGCATTCGCCGCCTGCCCAATGCCCTTGACCGGGTCGTCTCCAGGTCGCCAGAAATTCTCCAGGGGCTGCAGGTCACGGTCGGCCGCGGTTTCGCTGATCAACGCCTCGGACGAGGGAAAATAACGATACGCGGTGGCCCGCGACACCATCGCCCGCTCGGCCACTTCGGCGACCGTCGGATTGTGGCCCTCGTCGCGCAGGGCGATCGCGGCATCGATCAACGCCTGACGCGTGCGACTGCGCTGATTGGCGCGGCCCTCCGCACCGTTCGGCAGGGCCGGGATTGACTTCGTTCTGGACATGGAATAAACGATACCCTGTCTTGTAATGAGACTTAAGTCTCATGATAGGCACACGGCGACACACCCACAAGCGTTCGCCGCCCCACCACCACATGGATGTTCAAACGACTGAACGCGCCGCAGGGCGCATGAGGTGAATACCATGAATCACAACACTCGTTCGCACGCCTGGTTTCGACTTGCCGCCCTCTACTTTGCCATTGGCATCGCGATGGGCGTGACCATGGGTGCTTCGGGCGACCACTCGCTGTTCGCGGTGCATGCCCACGTCAATCTGTTGGGATGGGTGTCGATGGCCCTGTTCGGACTGATCGCCACCGTGCGCCCGTCCATCACCGAAGGCCGTATCGCCACCGCCCAGTTCTGGACCTACAACATGGGCATACCGGTGATGCTCGGCGCACTGACGCTGCGCCTGAAAGGCTTCGCGCAGGCAGAACCCGTCGTCGCCGTCGCCTCGATCCTGATCGGTGTGAGTGTGCTGCTGTTTGTGTGGATGGTGTTTTCGGGGGTGGGTGAGACGAATGAAGGTTTGAGCGCCGCCGCAGAGGAATCGCGTACGTCCTGACGCAGACAAAAAATCAGCCCAAGCCTTACAATCGCGCCCAATTCATTGCAAATCTGACAGGCAACAAGGCTATGGCGCTCGACCCTCCGACGATGTTGACAATTTCGATCGCCTTGGCGGCGGCGGCTGCGTTGTACCTGGCGGTCGAATGGCGCAGCATCCGCGAGCCTTCGCTTTTGTGCTGGAGCGCGGGGTTTGCCACGATCGCCGTGGGTTCGACCCTGGCCTTGTTGCGCATGAGCGGTCTGTTGCTGGTCGGGATCTGGTTCGCCAACGGCCTGTTGGTCTTGGCCCACTGGCTGTTCCTGCTGGGGGTTTCGCGCTTTACCCAGGCGTGTCTGTCCCGGGCCTGGTACCTGATTTTCGCCGCCTGGCTTGCGCTGTTGTTGCTGCCGGATGAGCCGTCCTGGTCAAAGATCATGTTGCTGGCCAATTCGCTGCTGGTTGCGTTGCTGTCCCTGAGGGCCAGTTCCCTGCTGCGCCCCCACGGCCGGTCCTTGAGCGTCGGCGCGGTGCAGTTGCGCTATGTGCTGATGGCCCACGGCATTTTCTATCTGATCAAGGCGTTGACGGCGGTGGTGCCGGGTACGCTGGTCGATCTGGCGGCTCTGCGCGGCGAAATCATTCAGATTTCACTGGTGGAGGGGGCGATGGCGATCATGCTGATCGCCCTGTCGATGACCGGCACCGAACGCTACCAGCGTGAAAAGAGGATCGTACGCCTGGCCGAGCGCGACCCATTGACTGCCCTGTTCAACCGCCGCGCCCTCGAAGTGCGGGCGCCGCGCCTGTTGAGCAACGTCTCCAGCGCTCGGCCGGGCGCCCTGCTGTTGATCGATATCGACAATTTCAAACTGGTCAACGACCTGTTTGGCCATACCGCAGGCGACCGACTGCTGGTGGCGCTGAGCGAGATGATCGGTTCGCAATTGCCTGAAGGTGCGCTGGCGGCGCGGCTGGGGGGCGACGAGTTCGTCATTCTGTTCAATGACGCATCAAGCGAGCGCATCGTGGCCCTCGGCGGCAGCTTGCGCGAGCGCTTTCATCACGCGGCCTCCCAGGCATTCGCCACACCGCAGGCGGTGACCCTGAGCATCGGCGCCCACCTGTTCGATCACCCGCCGGCCAGCCTTACAGCACTGATCGAACAAGGCGACATGGCGCTTTATCAATCCAAGCGTGGCGGACGTGACAGTATTCGCCTGGTCGATGGCACCCTGGCGAGTGTCAAGCCGGTACGCACGGAGTAACAATTAGCCCCCTAAAGTTCCGTTCGGGGCTGACGACGACCTCCTTACAACAACAAAAAGGAGTGTCAGCCATGAAGATCAAGCATCTGCCTATCGTCATCAGCATTCTCTCAACGTTGAGCGGCGCGAGCCGGACCGCCGTCGCCGCCGAAAACACCCTGCGCCTGGAGGGTGCCATCGTCGAACGGGTGTGTCATTCCAGCGTGAAGACGCCGGGAATGTTCGAACTCAATACCTGCCCCGCCCTCGCCCGCGCCACTGTCTTCGGCGTCAACAGCCTCGATCGGCCCCGCCCGGGCATCCGTCTAACATTGCTCGCCGACAGTGGCCAGGATCGTTATTACGACCGACGCTACGCCTTGGTGGACAACACAGGCGCCACGGTAAGCGCCGGCAACTACCTGGTGACGATGACCCTGCCCTGAACCCATGCGCCGAACGGTCCCGGGGCCAGTCATGCCAGGGTCTAAGCTAAGCGGATAGATCGCCCATCACGGCGCTGGTTTCTGGCCAAAGGGGATACGGGATGCCTGGTATCAAAGCGCTGTCCGGCGGGTCATGGGTTCTGCCTTCGCTGCTCGCCATCGACCTGTTGTTGACGGCCGGTTGTGCGGGCAAAGCGGCCACGGCCCGCCAGTCGTACGCGAGCCTGGGCGATCCCTGCTATGCCAAGGCGCTGCCCAGCTCGGGAGAAGGCGGCCTGGCGTGGGGCTCGACCTTGAGCATGGCGCGCAAGAAATCCCTGGATAACTGCATGCGCTACGCCGGACGCTCTGGCGGTACACCTGATACCTGCCAGGTGGTGCTGGCGCAATGTAAGCAATGAATCACGAAAAAAAACGCCCTGGCCTTTTGGCCAGGGCGCTTTCGTTCGGGTCAGCGATCAGAAGTCTTGCGCGGTCGGACGCAGGACGATTTCGTTGATGTCCACATCAGCCGGTTGCTCGATCGCGAAGGCGATGGCCCGTGCCACGGACGCGGCGGGAATCGCCTGTTTGTAGAACTCGCCCACCACCTCGGCGCTCGGCTGGTGGCCGCTGCCGAATTTCAGCTCCGAATCCACCGCGCCCGGCTCGATGGTCGTGGTGCGGATCTTGCCGCCGACTTCGTGACGCAGGCCGTCGGAAATGGCGCGCACCGCGAACTTGGTGCCGCTGTACACCGAACCGCCCGGGCTGAACACCTTGATGCCGGCCACCGACGAGATGTTGATGAAGTGCCCGCTGGCCTGTTTCTCGAACAGTGGCAAGGCAGCGGCGATGCCGTACAACACGCCCTTGATGTTGATGTCGATCATGCGATCCCACTCATCGACCCGCAGCTCCGAGATCGGCGAGATCGCCATCAGCCCTGCGTTGTTGATCATCACGTCGATGCGGCCGAACACCTGTACCGCCCTGTCCACCAGCGCGGTCAAGTCCGATTGACGGGTCACATCGATCGGATGGGCAATCGCCTTGCCGCCCGCTTCGGTGATCTCCCGGGCAATGGCATCCAGCCGATCCTGGCGTCGGGCGCCCAGCACCACATGGGCACCGAGGGCTGCCAGATGACGCGCCGTTGCTTCGCCCAGACCGCTGCTCGCACCGGTAATGACGACCACTTTGCCTTGGATGTTGTGACTCATGGTTCAGCGCTCCTGTTCAAGCGTGGTTGATTGGATGGGTTCAGTCTGCGCTGGTTTTTTCGACCAGAAAATGGAAGAGTTCGGATTTGAGAATTCCATTTTATGGAACGGAGACGACGGCAATGCTCAACCGCATGGAGCTGATCCGGATCTTTTCGGTGGCCGCCGAATCGCCGACCTTTCGCGACGCCGCCACGCGCCTGGGCACCTCGCCGCAAACAGTGACCCGGGCGATCAAGGAGCTCGAACGCACCTTCGGCGAACTGCTGTTCCATCGCAGCACCCGCCAGGTCCACCTCACCACGTTCGGCGCCGAGCTTGCCGTACAGGCCCGGGACACCCTCGACCGGGTGGACCAGTTGTTCGTCGCCAACAGCAAGCTGCAGGACAAGGGCATCGTCGGCATCACTGCGCCCCACGCCATCGGCAAGCTGTACCTCACGCAATACCTCAAGCCGCTGATGCAGGAAAACCCAGGGCTGAGCATCGACCTGAGCCTGGATGACCAGCTCACCGATGCGGTGGCCAGCAAAATCGACATCGGCGTGCGCATCGGTGCCGTTCGGGACCGACGCTACATCGCCAGAACGGTTGCCGGTGTCGAGCTGAAAATCGTCGCGGCGCCTGCCCTGCTCGATGCGGTCCCGTCCCCGGACAGCCTCGAAGCATTGAAGCGTCTACCGCTGTCGATTCTGATGGATCGCAAGAACGGCCGCCCCTGGCCGTGGATGCTTGCCCAGGGCCAGTCATTCCTGCCGACCTCCCCGGCCTTCACCTGCGACGACCCGGAAACCGAGCGCGAATTCGTTCTGGCCGGTCTCGCCCTGGGCCAGATGCCCGGTTACCTGGCCGAGCCGTACCTGTCCGACGGGCGACTGGTGGAGGTCATGCACGACGCCGCCCCGGCGCCATTCGAACTGATCATGTACCGCCCACAGACCGGGCCGGTGCCGCCCAGGGTCCGGCTGGTGTACGACCATCTGGTCACCTGCTTCTGCGACCCGACGATTTTTCCCCAGAGCAGCCGGTGATTTTCCATCATCGCCGTCAAGTCATCGATAAATGAGCTATACCCGCTAGTCTCCCATTGCAATTCCATGACACCGGAGGTTGGCAATGAAGTACCTACCCGCACTTGCAGCGTTAACCCTCGGCGCAAGCCTGTTCGGCTGCGCCACCTCATCGGACCATGGGGTGAACGTTCCCCTGACGGCCACCCGGCACAACGCCGGGCAGATCGGCAACGTCACCCTCACCGACCTGGACAAGAAAACCGGGCTCAATTTTTTCATCAGCGGTGCGCCAACCGGGGTCATCCTGCCCCTGCGGCTCTACACCTTCATCTACAAGGGCAGTTGCCAGCAGCCGGGGCCGGTTGCCTATGCCATGAATGATCAGGTCAACACCGAGCGCCAGCCGGTCAAAGGCTGGACCTTCTCGCGAATAGCGCCGGTGCCCACCTCCGAACTGCTTTCGGGCGGTTATTCGGTGGTGGTGCGCAGTGCGCCGGACAGCGGCAACCTCGATCTTTTCTGCGGGGACATCAAGCCGGCGAAGTAGCCTGGGTTGATGCGGATGTTCGACCTTCGTGAACGACTGGAACTGTCACTTGAGAACTGGAGTTCGACCATGAAAACCATTGCGTACTGGCTGACGATAGCCCTGTTGACCCTGACCCTGTGCGCTTGCACGGCCTACGATGCTGGCAGCGGCGGCCGGGGCGAAATGGAGATTCGTTCAGGCAAGATCGAGCAGATCAACCAGACCCAGATGCAGACCAACCACGACAGCGGCGTAGGCGCGATATTGGGCGGTATCGGTGGTGTTGCCCTCGGCAGCCTGATCGGTCGCGGCACCGGCCGCGATGTGGCCATGGTCGCCGGTGCCCTGGCCGGCGCGGCAGGCGGCAACTATGCGGAAAAGAAAGCCTATGACCAACCGGTGAATGCCGAGCAGGTCATCGTGCGCACCCACAGCGGCGTGCTGGTGTCAGTGACCCAACCGATCAATGCCGGGCTGAGCAAGGGCATGGCCGTGTATGTCGAGGGAGCGGGCAGCGAAGCGCGGGTGGTGCCGCAGAACTGAGTTTTTGGCTGGGGTGGGTGCTGGCTGTCAGTACGCCTTCGCGGGCAAGCCCGCTCCCACACTGGACCTGCAGCGAACAAACATTGCGCATACACCCTCAGCCAATTGTGGGAGCGGGCTTGCTCGCGAAGAAGCCCTGCCAGGCGCCCACAGAATCCGGATCAGCCTCTACCTCACACCGGCGAAATCGTCGCCAGCACGCCGATCAAAATAGTCACCACCAGAAAGCCACCCAGAAAAATCGCCATCTTGCCCATAAGGCCTCCTACACGTTGAGTTTTGCGGTGCACCGCAATCCTGACTGCGGACTTGCCGTTATTGTGCGGCGCAAACTGAGCTCATTACAGAGGCAGAAAGCGCTGAAAAATACGGATCAGATGCTTCGAACCGCTTTCGCCTGTGGGAGCTCGCGATGGATTTGAGGGCGCTGCGGGGTGTCAGGTTTCCCGCGTTATCGTTGACGTCCATCGCGAGCATGCTCGCTCCTACAGGGCTGGGGCATCATCACGGTTGCGATAGGTATGCCGATGGTCCTATCAATCCCGTCAATGTTCACAATCAATTCAATGAAGTTCTCTTAAAAATCGTGCGGCGTAACATCTGCTCCATACCAACCCATTACACCCGGAGCACACGATCATGAAACGCCAGACCCTTCTCAGCATCGCTTTCTCGGTTTTCGCAGTGAACGCTTTCGCCGCTACTTCTGCTCAACCTGTCGTCGCTGAAGGCGGCTCGGATCGACTGATTGAAAGTCGAGTGGCTGAGGGTGGTTCGGATCGTCTGCAACAGAATCGTGTGGCTGAGGGTGGCGCTGATCGCCTGCTGGAAAAACGTGCTGTAGCGGCTGATGGTTCGGATCGTTTGAAAGGCAACGAGGTTGCCGCTGATGGTTCCGATCGCCTGAAAGGCAACGAAGTCGCCGCTGAT
>NZ_LYVP01000160.1 GCF_001984065.1 Pseudomonas sp. KK4 | reverse complement strand
TCCTACACAGTGTTTTGAGTTGGCTATGGATGTTGTGACGACACAAATCCAATGTGGGAGCGGGCTTGCTCGCGAACGCGGAGTGTCAGTTACCGGTGATGCTGGATGACCGGCCTCTTCGCGAGCAAGCCCGCTCCCACAGTATTTCAGGTTGGCCATGGGTGTTGTGGTCGACACAAGTCCCCTGTGGGAGCTGGCCTGCCAGCGAGGGCGGTGACGAATGGCAGGGGGGAGGACAGTTGCTCCCACATTTTGAAATGCATTCTGATGGGGGAGCGGGCTTGCTCGCGAAGAGGCCCGGAAAACCAACGCAAACCTGACTGAAACTCCTCCTGCGACACCCCGCCACGCCACGACCTTGGTCGACACTGACTAACCCCTGCCATCGTGCGAGACTGTCTGTCCGGGCGGGAGGCCCGGGTGTCCCTGTTTACCCTGGAGTCCCCATGTCGCTGTCCAGCGGGCTGATCGCCGCCGTCGCCCTGGCCTATATGGCCATCATGTTCGCCATCGCCTTCTACGGCGACCGTCGCAGCGCGCCCTTGCCGCCACGGGTGCGTGCCTGGGTGTACAGCCTGTCGCTGGCGGTCTACTGCACCAGTTGGACCTTCTTCGGTGCAGTGGGCCAGGCCGCTGAACAGCTGTGGTCATTCCTGCCGATTTACCTGGGGCCGATCCTGCTGCTGCTCGGCGCGCCCTGGGTCCTGCAAAAAATGGTGATGATCAGCAAGCAGGAGAACATCACCTCCATCGCCGACTTCATCGCCGCGCGCTACGGCAAATCCCAGTCGCTGGCCGTGGTGGTGGCGCTGATCTGCCTGGTGGGCGTGCTGCCCTACATCGCCTTGCAGCTCAAGGGCATCGTGCTCGGCGTGAACCTGCTGATCGGCGCCGGTGCCGATGCCATGGGGGTCCGCGCCCAGGACACTGCGCTGGTGGTGTCGCTGGTACTGGCGTTGTTCACCATCGTCTTCGGTACCCGCAACCTCGACGCCACGGAACACCACCGGGGCATGGTGCTGGCGATCGCCTTCGAATCGCTGGTCAAGCTGTTCGCGTTCCTGGCCGTCGGCGCCTACGTGACGTTCGGGCTGTATGACGGCTTCGATGATCTGTTCAACCAGGCCATGCTCGCTCCGCGCCTGGAGGAGTACTGGAAGGAAACCGTCAACTGGCCCTCGATGGTGGTGCAGACCGGGGTGGCGATGATGGCGATCATCTGCCTGCCACGGCAATTCCAGATGACCGTGGTGGAAAACATCGATCCTCAGGATTTGCGCCTGGCCAAATGGGTGTTCCCCGCCTACCTGGCCCTGGCGGCCTTGTTTGTCGTACCGATTGCCCTGGCGGGACAGATGCTGCTGCCAGGCTCGGTGCTGCCGGACTCCTTCGTGATCAGCCTGCCGCTGGCCCAGGCGCACCCGGCCCTGGCGCTGCTGGCGTTTATCGGTGGCGCGTCGGCAGCCACCGGCATGGTGATCGTCGCCAGCGTCGCGCTGTCGACCATGGTCTCCAACGACATGCTGCTGCCCTGGCTGCTGCGTCGCAACAACGCTGAGCGCCCGTTCGAAGTGTTCCGCCAGTGGATGCTGTCGGTGCGTCGCGTCAGCATCGTGGTGATTCTGCTGCTGGCCTACGTCAGCTATCGGCTGTTGGGTTCGACCGCCAGTCTGGCCACCATCGGCCAGATCGCCTTCGCCGCCGTGACGCAACTGGCGCCGGCCATGCTCGGTGCCTTGTACTGGAAACAGGCCAACCGGCGCGGTGTGTTCGCCGGTATCGCCACCGGAACCTTCCTGTGGTTCTACACCCTGATTCTGCCGATCGCCGCCAACAGCCTCGGTTTGCCATTGAGCAACTTCCCGGGCCTGGCCTGGTTGCACAGCAACCCGCTGAACCTGCCGATCACGCCGCTGACCCAGGGCGTGGTGCTGTCCCTGGCCGGCAACTTCACGCTGTTCGCCTGGGTCTCGGTACTGTCGCGCACTCGGGTGTCGGAACACTGGCAGGCCGGGCGTTTCATCGGTCAGGAAATCAGCGCTCGGCCCAGCGCCCGCTCGATGCTGGCGGTGCAAATCGACGATCTGCTGCAACTGGCAGCGCGCTTCGTCGGTGAAGAGCGCGCCCGTCAGAGCTTCATCCGCTTCGCCTACCGCCAGGGCAAGGGCTTCAACCCGAACCAGAACGCCGACAGTGAGTGGATTGCCCATACCGAGCGCTTGCTGGCCGGCGTATTGGGCGCCTCCTCCACCCGTGCCGTGGTGAAAGCCGCCATCGAAGGTCGGGAGATGCAACTGGAGGACGTCGTGCGCATCGCCGACGAAGCCTCGGAGGTGCTGCAATTCAACCGGGCGTTGCTGCAAGGGGCGATCGAGAACATCACCCAGGGCATCAGCGTGGTCGACCAGTCGCTCAAACTGGTGGCCTGGAACCGTCGTTACCTGGAACTGTTCAATTACCCCGATGGCCTGATCAGCGTCGGCCGGCCGATTGCCGACATCATTCGCCACAACGCCGAGCGCGGCCTGTGCGGCCCCGGTGAAGCCGAAGTGCACGTCGCCAGGCGCCTGCACTGGATGCGCCAGGGCCGGGCGCACACCTCCGAGCGGCTGTTCCCCAATGGCCGGGTGATCGAGCTGATCGGCAACCCGATGCCCGGTGGCGGTTTCGTCATGAGTTTCACCGACATCACCCCGTTCCGCGAAGCCGAGTACGCGCTGACCGAAGCCAACGAAGGCCTGGAGCAGCGGGTGGCCGAGCGCACCCATGAACTGTCGCAGCTCAACGTCGCCCTGACCGAAGCCAAGGGCACCGCCGAAGCGGCCAACCAGTCGAAAACCCGCTTCCTGGCCGCGGTCAGCCATGACCTGATGCAACCCTTGAATGCTGCGCGATTGTTCTCCGCCGCCCTGACGCATCAGGAAGAGGGCCTGTCCGCCGAGGCGCAGAAACTGGTGCAGCATCTGGACAGTTCGCTGCGTTCGGCCGAAGACTTGATCAGCGACCTGCTGGACATCTCGCGCCTGGAAAACGGCAAGATCAACCCCGACGCCAAGCCTTTTGCCCTCAGCGAACTGTTCGACACTCTGGGCGCCGAGTTCCAGGCGCTGGCGCGCGATCAGGGCCTTGAGTTTCGCGTCAGGGGCAGCAAGCTGCGCATCGAAAGCGATATCAAACTGCTGCGCAGGATCCTGCAGAACTTCCTCACCAACGCCTTCCGTTATGCCAAAGGCCCGGTGCTGCTGGGGGTTCGCCGTCGTGAGGGCGAGCTGTGCCTGGAAGTCTGGGACCGTGGGCCGGGCATTCCGGAAGACAAGCAGCAGGTGATTTTCGAAGAATTCAAACGTCTGGACAGCCACCAGACCCGCGCCGAAAAAGGCCTGGGCCTGGGCCTGGCGATTGCCGACGGTCTGTGTCGCGTACTGGGGCACAGCTTGCGCGTGCGTTCATGGCCGGGACGGGGCAGCGTGTTCAGTGTCCGCGTGCCCTTGGCCAAGGCGCCCGCCTCGATCCCGACCAAGGCGGCCGAACTCAATGGCAAGCTGCTCGGCGGTGCGCAGGTGCTGTGCATCGACAATGAAGACAGCATCCTGATCGGCATGAACAGTTTGTTGACGCGCTGGGGTTGTCAGGTCTGGACCGCGCGCAACCGTGAAGAGTGCGCGGCGCTGCTCGCAGAGGGCCTGCGGCCGCAATTGGCGCTGGTGGATTACCACCTGGACGATGGGGAAACCGGTACGGAGTTGATGGCCTGGTTGCGTACCCGGTTGGGCGAGCCGGTGCCCGGCGTGGTGATCAGTGCCGACGGCCGCCCGGAGACCATGGCCCAGGTGCACGCGGCAGGGCTCGATTACTTGGCCAAACCAGTGAGGCCGGCGGCGTTGCGGGCGTTGTTGAGTCGGCATTTGCCGTTGTAGCAACGCCCTGAGGCGGGTCACAACCCTGTGGTGGGGGCGCTTCATTGACGCGAATGTCGCCGTGCGACGAGCTATTGCGGCAACTCCACCAGACCATCCACATCCGTCATCGCCCGCTCCAGCAGATCCGCCGGCAGGCTCTTGCTGGCCCTTGCCCCAAGCAATTTCAACTGCTCGCTGCGACTGACCAGGTTGCCGCGCCCCTCTGTCAGCTTGTTGCGCGCCGAGCTGTAGGCTTTATCCAGTTGCTGCAGGCGATTGCCGACCTCGTCCAGATCCTGGATGAACAACACGAACTTGTCGTACAGCCACCCGGCCCGCTCGGCGATTTCCCGGGCATTCTGGCTTTGGCGCTCCTGTTTCCACAGGCTGTCGATCACCCGCAGAGTCGCCAGCAAAGTGGTCGGGCTGACGATCACGATGTTGCGGTCGAAGGCCTCCTGGAACAGGGTCGGCTCGTGCTGCAACGCGGCCGAAAACGCCGCTTCGATCGGCACGAACAGCAGCACGAAATCCAGGCTGTGCAACCCATCGAGGCGCTTGTAATCCTTGCCGGCCAGGCCTTTGACGTGATTGCGCAGCGACAGTACGTGCTGCTTGATGGCGATCTGGCCAATGCCTTCATCGTCGGCGGCGACGTATTGCTGATAAGCGGTAAGACTGACCTTGGAGTCGACCACCACTTGCTTGTCGCCCGGCAGATAAATGATCACGTCAGGCTGGAACCGCTCGCCGTCCGGCCCCTTGAGATTCACCTGGGTCTGATACTCGCGGCCTTTTTCCAGCCCGGCATGTTCGAGCACCCGCTCCAGAATCAACTCGCCCCAGTTACCCTGGGTTTTCTGCCCTTTCAAGGCGCGGGTCAGGTTGGTGGCTTCATCGCTCAGGCGCAGATTCAGCGCCTGCAGACGCTCCAGTTCCTTGGCCAACGAGAAGCGCTCCCGGGCTTCGGCCTGATAGCTTTCTTCCACACGTTTTTCAAAGGACTGGATGCGCTCCTTCAACGGGTCGAGCAACTGCCCCAGACGCTGCTGGCTGGTTTCGGCAAAACGCTGTTCGCGCTCATCGAAAATTTTCCCGGCCAGTTCAGCGAACTGCGCCCGCAATTCATCCCGGGAACCCTGGAGGTCGTTGAGGCGTTGCTGATGGCTTTCCTGCTGCTCGCGCAACTCGGCGTTGAGCGAAGCGGCCTGGGCGTCCAGTCGACGCAATTCCGCTTCCTTGCCGGCGCGTTCGATGTTCCAGGCGTGGGCGGCGTCGCGCGCATCGTCACGTTCGATCTGCAGCAGTTCGACTTCGCGGCGCAAGGCGGCCAACTCGGCCTGTTTGGCGCCATTGGCCAGGCCGAGATCGGCAATTTCATCGCGGCTGGCTTCCAGTTGCGCGGTCAGGCCGTCCTGCGCCAGTTGCGCCATGGCCAGCCGCTCTTGCAGCAGCGCCACATCAGCCTGTGCCACGTTCGTCTTGCGCTGAAGTTGCCAGGCCAACACCAGCAACGGCAGTGCAGCCCCCGCCAGACCGAGCAATGCGCTGGTCAAGTCCATCGCCATAGCCATTCCTGCCATTGAAATAAAGCCTGAAGGTTAACCAAGGCGCCAGGTCTTGGACAGCTCAGTCTTCGAGCAGGCCCAGCTCCCGTTGCGCGCGCTGATCCCCGGCCCGAGCGGCCTGGCGCAAAAGGTCCTGGCCGATCCGACGGTCCCGGGCATTGCCGCACTCACGGCACATCAGCTGTCCGAGACGGCTTTGCGCAGCCACTACCCCGTCCCGGGCCGGTTGTTTGAGCAAACGGCCGGCGATGTGTTTGACACTGGTGTTTTCGCCCAGGTGTGGACTGTCCAGCAACCACTCTGCTACACGCATCGAAAAGCGCCTGGTGGGAGTCGCGGGGGAGTTTTTTGAGAGAGATGAACCGGTGGGTGTACGAAACTTCATAAAGCACTGTGGGCAGATCGCGGGGCGCGCCACTCTACTCTTTTTTTCTTACAGGTAAAGGTCAAAAAAATCCCGGCACGCCCGTGCTAGAGCAAGCGCTCGGGACAATCCACAGAAGCTGTGGATAACTCAGTGGACAACCGCCCCTGAAGTCTCGCAAAGCCCTGTGGAATGGGGCCTGCAGTCAAACTGACGATTTTTTCACCAGTTAAAAAAAGCGATGTTTTTCATTGACTTAAATTTTGGTTACAGGCACCCACTGCGCTTGAACGCTGGATGACAGGGGTGTGACAGACCACGCAAATAATGTGCACAAGTACCTTCGCAGTGGTTATATCGCGGTGCATTTTTGGCGTGTTCGGGCTTTCAAGTTGGGGATAACCCAGGGCAAACCTGCGATCCAGGCTTGTTCGGAGGGCTGAAAGAGACCTACCGTTCGTCGAAAGGATCAAAAGGTCGCAGCCTCGTTGGACTCGCAAGTGCCTTCGGGTGATCCACCAAAACGGCGATGAATTCAGCCGATGGTCGGCGTTTTTGTTAGCACGCTTTCTTTCTTCAATACGTTCGGTTACTATCCGCGGCGTTAGTACCAAGCTGAAAGTCAATTCTGGTCGAACAAATCCCCCCGGTCAGCCTCCCCACAGGAAGCCTTGCACCGAACAAGCGGGATCGACCACCTCGATGGTTTCCAGGTAAATCTTGCGCCAACACAGCCTTTGAATCGAATGCAAAGGGTGTTGCCAGGTTCACTTACTCTGACCAAACCAGCCTGCAAATTGATCAGGATCTTCACCCCGGGCCCAGAACCTTTGCCCTCGATGTGTTGCCTGCCCTCCTAAGTACCTACCTGCCAGCCCAAGCGCGCCAATTATCAGCGCTTCAAACTGGCTGCTTTGTTCCAGTCGGGTTCTTCGTTCGACCAACGGTGGTCGACGTTACTGGAACGTTTTAATTTTGCACGGCTCTGATCCGTGTCGCTTGTAGGAACACCCATGACTATGTCTACTCAAATCCACACTCAGGATGCCATCCGCACCCTAACCAACGCTTTTGCACCGATGAACTGCCTGATCATGGCCGCTCGCAAAGGCTGCTTCAGCTTTACCCTGGTCAACGAACACGGCATCGCCCGTCACAGCGAACGCCTGTACCCCGATCAATACTCCAGCGCCGAGCCGCTGCAGGCCGTGATCGAGCGTACCCGTCAGGCACTGGTTGCCTGACTCGCCAGCAAGGCTGAAACATCGAAGCCCCGCCCGAAAAGCGGGGCTTTTTGTTGCCCCACATTTGAGCTTTGCGAGCCCGGAGTTAAGCACCAACCGATATAACGGTTATAACTGGCAGCCGGAAATATTTTAAAAACAGACCTTTACGCGCTGAATATGACACTACACTTCAACTCAAGCGGCTTGTGCCGCTTCCGGCGAGCCTGATTCGATCCACTGCTGCCAAGCCCACCCTTCAGGTATCGCCGACCATTTAGAGTTTCGAGGGTTATATGGGTATCGCTGCCAGCGAACTGTGCCGCTATGTGATCCGTCCGACATTGATCTACCTGGGACGCCATAGCGCAACCGCCGAATCCCTGCTGCTGGGCATTGCCGCCAGCCAGTCTGCCTTGGGGTCGGCACTTCATGATCGCCGGGGACATGGCCTGTACCGTATCGCCGAACCTCGCCATCAGGCGCTCTGGGACCATTACCTGGCACTCGATCCCGAGCGCGCCAGTCTGGTTCGCGGCCTGGCCAGTCAGCATGCCTTTCTCAGTGGTCCGCACCTGGAGTTGACCGTCAACCTGCGTTACGCCACAGCCATCGCCTGGCTGCTGGTCGAAGAACAGAACACTCCCCTCCCCGAAGCCGGCGATCTGTTGGCAATGGCTCGCATCTGGCGCCAGACCTTTCAGCCTCAAGGACGCCTCAGGGACTTCACCTGCGCCTGGCAGACCTGTGTTTCACCGCTGAATCAGGTAGCCTGCTGATCTCACCCGGATCCAAAGTTCGCTCATTGGGGGGCGAATCTGGTCGGATTGTCCTACAAAACCGCTCTAAATCAAGCGATACAGCCTATAGCGCTGCGACGAAAATGTTGGTAATTTTCGCCCCGGTGATCACCAGGAGTTCTAATAATGAAAAAAGTAATGCTCAAAACCACCATTAGCCTCGCCGTTGCCATGGCATCCACCCAGATCTTCGCGAGTGGCTTTGCCCTGAACGAACAAAGCATCAGCGGGATGGGTACAGGTTTTGCCGGGCGATCTTCTTCTGCCGACGACGCATCCACCATTTTTGGCAACCCTGCCGGCATGTCTCGCCTCAAGCGCGAACAAGTGACCGGCGGTGTCGCATTCATCGACGCGCACACTGATATCAGCGATGCCAACTCCCGTCCGAACGGTGGCTCCAACAAAGGTGACATGGTCCCTTTCATGGGCGTGCCGATGGGCTACTACGTCAAGCCGATCGATGACCAGTGGGCCGTCGGTTTCGGCGTGTACGCTCCGTTCGGCCTGGTGACCGACTACGAGAACGGCTTCGCCGGCCGTTACTTCGGCAGCAAGAGCGAAGTCAAGATCGTGACCCTGCAGCCAACTGTCAGCTATGCCTTCAACGACAAGGTGTCGATCGGTTTTGGTCCGACCATCAACCGCATCGACGGCAAACTGGAATCCAACCTCTCGCTGAACCCGGCGGCTCCGGACGGCAGCGTCAAGATCAAGGGTGACGATACCGCTGTCGGCTACAACATCGGCATCCTGGTTCAAGCTCTGGAAAGCACTCGCCTGGGCCTGACCTACCACTCGAAAGTGAAGTACAAGCTAGACGGTGACACCAAGGTCAACTACGGCCTGCTGGCAGCGCTGGGCCAGAACCCCAACCAGAAGTTCGACGCCTCCCTGGACCTGACCACGCCGGAGTCTGTTGACTTCTCCGTGACCCATCAGTTGAACGACCAGTGGACACTCTACGCAGGCAGCACCTGGACTCGCTGGAGCCGCCTGAAAGACATCACCGTCGAGAACGAAGGCGTACCGGCAGCACTGGCCGCGCGCGGTTTTGGCACCATCACCGAAGAGCAGAACTGGCACGACACCTGGGCGCACGCCATCGGTGCTTCCTATCAGTTGAACAAGCAGTGGGTGCTGCGTACCGGTCTGTCCGTGGACCAGGCACCCACCAACAACGAAAACCGCTCCCCACGCATCCCGACGGGCGATCGCACGATCTTCAGCCTGGGCGCCGGCTGGAGCCCGACCGACGACCTGACCATCGACGTAGCGTACTCGTACCTGCATGAAGAGTCGGTCCACGTGAACGACAACAACGGCCGCCAGGCCTACAGCGCCAAGTATGAAAACTCGGCGAACGGCTTCGGTGTCGGTGCTACCTACCGCTTCTGATAACCGCTTGAATCAAAAAGCCCCGCGTTCCTGTGCAGAACGCGGGGCTTTTTTGTGGGCGCAATTGTCCTGTAGGAGCGAGCTTGCTCGCGAAGCAGCTGAGAACACCGCGGGGCATCAGACGCCCAGCATTATCGTTGACGACCATCGCGAGCAAGCTCGCTCCTACAGGGGAATGCGTACGGCCATGAGGCCGAGCGTTAGCTCGCCTGCTCCTGATCTTGATCCACCCGCCCCTTCGGTAGGCTGAGTGGAGGCGTTCAGCCGGGGATTGGCGCGCAGCGCCGTGCGGCGAAGCCGCACACATTGCAT
>NZ_LYVP01000159.1 GCF_001984065.1 Pseudomonas sp. KK4 | reverse complement strand
CTGTAGGAGCGAGCTTGCTCGCGATGGTGGTCAACGATGACGCTGGCCGTCTGACTCCCCGCATTGTCTGGGCGTTCTTCGCGAGCATGCTCGCTCCTACAGGGATCGGGTACAGCTGTAGAGATCCCGGTCGGCTGTGAGGCCGCCATCGCTGGCGGGCCATCCCACAGGTTTCGTGAACGGCACTACCCCCTGTAGGAGCGAGCATGCTCGCGATGGTGGTCAACGATGACGTGGGCTGTCTGAATGCCTGCGTCGCCTGGGCATTCTTCGCGAGCATGCTCGCTCCTACAGGGGATTCGGGGTGCCTGCCGCTGAAAAAAAAAGCCCCGCAAACGCGGGGCCATAAGGGGTGCAGCAGTCATGCTTTAGGGCGTTTGTCCAGCACGTGGCAGGCCTTGCCTTCGGATCGTTTGATCGAGTGGAACGGCTGCAGCACGATTCGCGAGCTGATCCCGATGTATGTCTTGATGTGCTTGCTCAATTCCCCGCACACCGCCTTCTGCTGGTCATCGGTCAAATGCTGGTGCTCAGCCTTCAATTCCACGTGCACGTCGACGCTGTCCAGGTTGCCGTTGCGATACAGATGAATCTCGTAGCATTCGGCAAGCTGTTTGACTTTCAGCACCTGCTCTTCGATCTGCGTCGGGAACACGTTGACGCCGCGGATGATCAGCATGTCGTCGCTGCGGCCGTTGATCTTGTCGATGCGGCGCATCGGCCTTGCGGTGCCCGGTAGCAGGCGGGTCAGGTCGCGGGTGCGGTAGCGGATCATCGGCAGGGCTTCTTTGCTCAGCGAGGTGAACACCAGTTCGCCCATCTGCCCGTCCGGCAGCACTTCGCCGGTGACCGGGTCGATGATTTCCGGGTAGAAGTGGTCTTCCCAGAGGGTCGGGCCGTCCTTGGTTTCGGCGCATTCCATGGCGACGCCCGGGCCCATGATTTCCGAGAGGCCGTAGATGTCCAGGGCGGTGATGCCCATGCGCGCTTCGATGGCGCTGCGCAGTTCGGCGGTCCAGGGCTCGGCGCCGAAGATGCCCAGGCGCAGGGCCAGTTTGTGCGGGTCGATGCCCTGGCGCTCGATTTCATCGGCGATGTTGAGCATGTAGGACGGCGTGACCATGATGATGTCCGGCTGGAAATCCTTGATCAGTTGCACTTGCTTTTCGGTCTGGCCGCCGGACATCGGGATCACCGTGCAGCCCAGGCGTTCGGCGCCGTAGTGCGCGCCCAGCCCACCGGTGAACAGGCCGTAGCCATAGGAAATGTGCACCTTGTCGCCACGTCGGCCGCCGGCCGCGCGAATCGAACGCGCCACAACATTGGCCCAGGTGTCGATGTCGTTCTGGGTGTAGCCGACCACGGTCGGTTTGCCGGTGGTGCCGCTGGAGGCATGCAGGCGCACGATGTCGTTCATCGGCACGGCGAACATGCCGTAGGGGTAGTTGTCGCGCAGGTCGGATTTGGTGGTGAACGGGAATTTCGCCAGGTCATCCAGGGATTTGATGTCGTCCGGGTGCACGCCCAAGGCATCGAAGCGCTGACGGTACAGCGGAACATTGTTGTAGGCGTGGTTCAGGCTCCAGCGCAGGCGTTCCAGCTGATGGTGGCGGAGTTCGTCGACGCTGGCGGTTTCCAGCGGGTCCAGCACAGGATCGAGAACGGATTGGGCAATAGGCATGTTCATGGTTTCACTCGAATTGTTTTTGTGTTCCAGCCCTTTCGCACAAGGGCTTTGAGTGCATGCCCCAAGGATACCTCTCGGCACCCTGGGAATCGCGGTTCTTTAGCGGGATAGACGCTCGATGATCAGCGCAATCCCCTGGCCCACGCCGATGCACATGGTGCACAGGGCGTAGCGGCCTTGCGTCTCTTCCAGTTGATGCAGGGCCGTGGTCACCAGCCGCGCACCGCTCATGCCCAAAGGATGGCCCAGGGCGATGGCGCCGCCGTTGGGGTTGACCCGTGGATCGGTGTCGCTCAGGCCCAGTTCGCGCAGCACCGCCAGGCCCTGGGCGGCGAAGGCTTCGTTGAGTTCGATCACGTCCATGTCCGCCAGGCTCAGGTTGGCCAGTTCCAGCACCTTGCGGGTGGCCGGCACCGGGCCGATGCCCATGATGCGCGGCTCGACACCGGCGGTAGCCATCGCCACCACCCGGCCACGGGCAGTCAGGCCATGACGCTGGGCGACTTGCGGGCTGGCCAGCAGCAGGGCGCAGGCACCGTCGTTGACGCCCGACGCGTTGCCGGCGGTGATGCTGCCGCCCTCGCGGAACGGCGTGCCCAGTTTGGCCAGTTGCTCCAGGGTGGTATCGCCCCGTGGATGCTCATCCTGCTCAACGACTTTGGCCGGGCCTTTGCGCTGAGGAATTTCCACCGAGACGATTTCTTTGGCCAGGCGCCCATTGGCCTGGGCAGCGGCGGCGCGTTGCTGGCTGCGCAGGGCGAACGCGTCCTGGTCGGCCCGGGAGATGTTGAACTGTTCGGCGACGTTCTCCGCGGTTTCCGGCATGGAATCAATGCCGAAGGTCTTTTTCATCAGCGGATTGACGAAGCGCCAGCCGATGGTGGTGTCGAAGATTTCGGCCTGGCGGGAAAACGCCTGCTCGGCCTTGCCCATCACCAGCGGCGCGCGGGACATCGACTCGACGCCGCCCACCAGCATCAGCCCGGCCTCGCCACTGCGAATCGCCCGTGCCGCCGTGCCCACCGCGTCCAGCCCGGAACCGCACAGGCGATTGAGGGTGGTGCCCGGCACGCTCACCGGCAACCCGGCCAGCAGTGCCGACATGCGCGCGACGTTGCGGTTGTCTTCGCCGGCCTGGTTGGCGCAGCCGTAGATCACATCGTCGACAGCGCTCCAGTCCACCTGCGGATGGCGGCGCAGCAGTTCGCGCAGCGGCACCGCGCCAAGGTCGTCGGCGCGCACGCCGCTCAGCACGCCGGCGTAACGGCCGATGGGGGTGCGGACTGCGTCGATAATCAGGGCGTCATTCATTCGGGGTCTCCTGCGTCAGCACCGGGCCGCGCACTTTGTAGGATTTGCCGTGGAACAGGGCGATCAACTGGCCCTGCTGGTTTTCAATGCGTACGTCGTAGTTGCCGGTGCGACCGGAGCGGCTTTGCTCGATGCAATCGGCGGTGAGCGCATCACCCAGGCGCGCCGGGGCGATGTAGTCGATGCTGCAGCCGATGGCCACCGTGGCCTCGTTGTAGCTGTTGCAGGCAAAGGCGAACGCCGAGTCGGCCAGGGCGAACAGATAGCCGCCGTGGCAGGTGCCATGGCCCTGGAGCATGTCGGCGCGCACGGTCATGCCGACGCGGGCGCTGCCGGGGCCGGCGGACAGCAGGCGCATGCCCATGGCCTGGCTGGCGGTGTCGCGCTCGAACAGGGCCTGGGCGCAGGTGCTGGCCAGGTTCATCGCTTCGTGATTAGTCATGCAAGGTGCTCCCTTCGGCCACGCGGCGGCGCAACAGCAGCGACGGCCGGTAGCGTTCTTCGCCGTAACTGGCTTGCAGGTTGTCCAGGGTTCGCACGATGTGCGACAGGCCCACCGCATCGGCCCAGGCCAACGGCCCCTGTGGATAATTGACCCCGGCGCGCATGGCCAGATCGATGTCGGCGGCCGACGCCACGCCTTGCAGCAGGGCGTCCGCCGCTTCGTTGGCCAGCATGGCAACGGTGCGCAACACCGCCAGCGCCGGGCTGTCGCTGAGCAGGCTGACCTTGAGCCCGGCCCGTTGCAGCAGCGCGACGCCTTGCTCGAGCGCCTGCGGATCGATGCCGGCCGCGTGGCTGATGGCGATGCGTTTGGCGCTGACGTAATCGAACGCCAGATCCAGCAGGATCAGATTACGCAAGCCGTCTTCGCGAGCGCGCTGACAGGCCATGCGCCCGTCGCTCAGGGCCAGCACCGCGTCACCGACCCGCAGCACACCGCCCCCATCGCGCTGGATGACCTCGACCCCTTGCTCACGCAAGCGGCCAAGCAAACCTTTGGCGATGCCCAGATCGCCTTCGGCAATGCACACCTCAACGCTTGCCGCACTGCTGATCTCAGCCGCTGGCGGACGCTCGGCACCCGTCGCGTAGGTATAGAAACCCTGACCGCTCTTGCGTCCCAAACGACCCCCGTCCACCAATTCTTTCTGGATCAGCGACGGCTGGAAACGGGTGTCCTGGTAATAGGCGTCGAACACCGAACACGTCACGGCATAGTTGACGTCATGGCCGATCAGGTCGGTCAGTTCGAAGGCGCCCATGGCAAACCCGCCGGCTTCGCGCATCAGCGCATCCAGGGTCGGGCAGTCGGCGGCGCCTTCCTGCAGCAGGCGCAGGCTCTCGGCGTAGAACGGCCGGGCCACGCGGTTGACGATGAAACCCGGGGTGGAACGAGTGTGCACCGGTTTCTTGCCCCAAGCCTTGGCGGTGTCGTACAGGCATTGCGCGAGCACAGGGTCGCTGGCCAGGCCGGAGACGATTTCCACCAGCGCCATCACTGGCGCCGGGTTGAAGAAGTGCAGGCCCAGCAGGCGTTGCGGATGCTCAAGCTGCGCGGCGATGCCGGTGATCGACAGCGACGAGGTGTTGCTGGCCAGGATGCACTGCGGGCTGCAGATGCCTTCCAGCTGCCGGAACAGCGCGCGTTTGACCTCGAGGTTCTCGACGATGGCTTCAATGATCAACTCGCAATCGGCCAGGGCGTCGATGGCTTCTACCGCGTGCAGTCGCGCAATAGTTGCCTCGCGGGACTGGGCCGACAGCTTGCCGTTTTCGACGCGCTTGCCCAGTTGCCGGTCGATGCCTTCGATGGCTTGCGCGGCAGCGCCCGGACGGTTGTCCAGCAGCAATACCGGATGCCCGGCCTGCGCCGCGACCTGGGCGATGCCCGCGCCCATGGCGCCGGCACCGATCACCGCGATGCGTGCAGTTGTATTCAGTGCAGTCATCACTCAGCGCCCCTTGAAACTTGGGGTGCGTTTTTCCATGAAGGCGCTGACGCCTTCGCGGTAGTCCTCGCTGCGCCCGGCCAAGCGTTGCAGGTCTCGCTCCAGTTCAAGCTGTTCGTCGAAGGTGTTGCTGAGGCTGGCGTTGAGACTGCGTTTGATCAGCGCCAGACCGTAGGTCGGCTGGGTGGCCAGGTATTGCGCCAGTTTCAGGGCTTCGTCCCGCAATTGAGCGTCATCCACGCAGCGATAGATCAGCCCCCATTGCTCGGCCTGTTCAGCGGTCAGGCGATTGCCGAGCAGGGCCAGGGCCTTGGCGCGGGCCATGCCCACCAGGCGCGGCAGGGTCCAGGTGCCGCCGGAATCGGGGATCAGGCCGATCTTGCAGAAGGCCTGGATGAAGCTCGCCGAGCGCGCCGCCAGCACCAGGTCGCAGGCCAGGGGAATGTTGGCGCCGGCACCCGCGGCCACGCCGTTGACCGCGCAGATCACCGGCATCGGCAGATCGCGCAACTGGCGGATCAGCGGGTTGTAGAACTTCTCGATGGACTCGCCCAGATCCGGCACGGCGCTGCCCGGCGCGACATTGCGGTCGCTGAGGTCCTGGCCGGCGCAAAAGCCGCGGCCTTCGCCGGTCAGCAGCAGCACACGCACCTCGGGGTTCTGCCGCACTTGCTTGAGCGCTTCCTTCACTTCGCCGTGCATCTGGGTGTTGAAGCTGTTGAGCTGGTCCGGGCGATTGAGGCTCAGCAGGGCGACGCCGGCCTCGATGGAAAACAGGATGTGTTCGAAGTTCATGGTCTTGGCGCTCTCTTGGAAGTCGTTCGAATGCGGTTTTGAATCACTGGCCAATAAAGGTCGGCGTGCGCTTTTCCTGGAACGCCGCGATACCTTCGTTGCGGTCGCGGGTGCCGGCCAGCAGGGTGAAGGCGTGGCGCTCGAAGCGCAGGCCGCTGGCCAGGTCGGTGTCCATGGCCTTGAGCAGCGCTTCCTTGGCCAGGCGCACCGCCAGCGGTGCCTTGGCCGCGATCTGGCGGGCGATCTGCAGGGCGCGCTCGACGGTGAATTCCGGTTGCGTGACTTCGCTGACCAACCCGGCGCGCTGGGCCTGGCGGGCGTCGATCGCCTCGCCGGTGAGCACCATCTGCATGGCCATGGACTTGCCGACGGCGCGCAACAAACGCTGGGTGCCACCGGCGCCGGGCATGATTCCCAGGTTGATTTCGGGCTGGCCGAAGCGGGCGTCTTCGCCGGCAATGATGATGTCGGCGTGCATCGCCAGCTCGCAGCCGCCCCCCAGGGCGAAGCCGTTGACGGCGGCGATCAGCGGTTTGCTGAAGCGGGTGATGGTTTGCCAGGACGCCTGGCGCGGATCGTCGAGGATGCCGACCAGGTCGCGCTCGGCCATTTCCTTGATGTCGGCGCCGGCGGCGAAGGCCTTGCGGCTGCCGGTGATGACCACGGCGCGGGTCTCGGGATCGTGTTGCGCGGCGCTCAGTTCATCGGCCAGTTCACCCAGCAACTGGGTGTTGAGGGCATTCAAGGCTTGCGGGCGCTGCAGGGTGATCAGGCGCACGCCTGACTCGATCATTTCGACGGCAAGGGTTAGAGGCACGGCAGATGCCCTCACGGTGCACGCTCGGCGCTGACGCCGGCTTGTTATTGGATCGGCACGGGGCCGGTTTTGCCGGAGTATACCTGTAACGTGATACGCAAAAGCAAGATTAAAATAGAATTAATGTGTCTTATTGAGGTGCTTTTGGTTTTTTGGGTCAGCTGTATTGTCGAGAGGATTTCATCTGATGTCCCCGGTTTTAAAGGCGAATTGGCGCATTATTGCCACTTGCAACACCCCGCTCGACTGCTGCTTTCCAAGTGATACACGTTTTAGTCTTTGTGAAGATAAAAGCGATGTGATACAAAATGAGCCCATATCGGCATCGCTTTGTGAAGGAACCTGCCCAATGACCTGCTACAGCCTCGATGGCCTGACCCCGGTGGTCGATCCCACCGCTTACGTGCACCCCTCGGCGGTGCTGATCGGTGACGTGATCATCGGCCCGCATTGCTATGTGGGTCCGCTGGCCAGCCTGCGCGGCGACTTCGGGCGGATCGTGCTGGAGGAGGGCGCCAACCTGCAGGACACCTGTGTGATGCACGGCTTCCCGGACAGCGACACCGTGGTGGAGCGCAACGGCCACATCGGCCATGGCGCGGTGCTGCACGGCTGCCGGATCGGCGCCGATGCGCTGGTGGGCATGAATGCGGTGGTGATGGACAACGCGCGCATCGGTGCACGGTCGTTCGTGTCGGCGGCGGCGTTCGTCAAGGCCGGTTTCCAATGCGCGGAACAGTCGCTGGTGATGGGCGCGCCGGCCAGCGTCAAGCGTGAGCTGAGCGATCAGGAAGTGGCGTGGAAACAGGCGGGAACGCGGGAGTATCAGCAACTGGCCCAGCGCTGCCTCACACAGATGCAAGTGTGCGAACCGCTCACCGAACCCGAAGCCAACCGCCCTCGCATCAGCGACAGCAACCTGCGGCCCAAGGGTCATGGCGCGTAAGTGGTCCCTGTGGGAGCGGGCTTGCTCGCGAAAGCGGTGTGCCTTTGAGCATTGATGTCGACTGGCACGACGCATTCGCGAGCAAGCCCGCTCCCACAGCAATCGCGTTCAACACACAGAGTTTCGGTATATTCCTTTTCTTTTTTCGCTCGGTACGCCCATGTCGTCCCTGACACCCTTGAACCACCTGATCACCCGTTTCCAGGAACAGACGCCGATCCGCGCCAGTTCCCTGATCATCACCTTGTACGGCGATGCCATCGAACCCCACGGCGGGACCGTGTGGCTGGGCAGCCTGATCCAGTTGCTCGAACCGATCGGCATCAACGAGCGGCTGATCCGCACTTCGATTTTTCGCCTGACCAAGGAAGGCTGGCTGACCGCCGAGAAAGTCGGCCGGCGAAGTTACTACAGCCTGACCGGCACCGGTCGCCGGCGTTTCGACAAGGCGTTCAAGCGGGTCTACAGCACCAGCATGCCGGCCTGGGACGGTTCCTGGTGCCTGGTGATGCTGTCGCAATTGACCCAGGACAAGCGCAAGCAAGTGCGCGAAGAGCTGGAATGGCAAGGTTTTGGTGCAATTTCGCCGGTGGTGCTGGCCTGCCCGCGCAGTGACCGCACCGACGTCAACGCCACCCTGCTGGACCTCGGCGCCCAGGAAGACACCATCGTTTTCGAAACCACCGCCCAGGACGTACTGGCCTCCAAGGCCCTGCGCCTGCAAGTGCGCGAGAGCTGGAACATCGAAGAACTGGCGACCCATTACAGCGAGTTCATCCAACTGTTCCGGCCGCTCTGGCAAGCGCTTCGCGAGCAGGAGAACCTGCAGCCGGCCGACTGCTTTCTGGCACGGATTCTGCTGATTCACGAATACCGCAAACTGCTGTTGCGCGACCCGCAGCTGCCGGACGAGTTGTTGCCCGGCGACTGGGAAGGCCGCGCGGCCCGCCAGTTGTGCCGCAACATTTACCGATTGATCTACGCCAAGGCCGAGCAATGGCTGAACAGTGCACTGGAGACCGCCGACGGCCCGTTGCCGGACGTGGGCGAGAGTTTTTATCGACGCTTTGGCGGGTTGAAATAACCCGTCGTCGTTCAGGGAGCATTGCTGTTCAGGAGAACTCGTGATTTGACGTAGACAATAAAAATAAGCCTGCGTGAGAGGCCTGCCATGATGACAACAACCGTACAGCGCCAGGATGGGTTCGATCAGTGGATCCATCAGATCAACCAGATCTGTGGCGCCTTCAACGCTCAACCCCTGGGCGCCGGGTTTGCCGGTCAGATCCGCGAATACCGCAGCGATGCCCTCAAGCTCAGCTTCGTCGATGTCTGCCAGGCGCGGCTGTACCGCACGCCGCAGGAAGTCGCGGCGGGCGAGGGCGGCAAGTACTTCGCGGTGTTCCAGCTCGATGGCACGGCGGGCATGGCCCAGGGCGACGACAAGGTGCTGCTGTCGGCCGGTGACATCACCCTGATCGACGCCGCGCGGCCCAGCGACTTCACTTACAGCGAAAACTCTCGGCAACTGTCGCTGATCCTGCCCTATCAACTGGTGGAGCAGACCCTGCGCTTCAATCAGGTCAAGTGTGGCCACCGGATTGCCGCGACCTCGCCCATCGCCATGCTCTCGCACCGTTTGATTCTCGACGCCACCCGCCAACCGGACCTGACCCGGCAGGAGAGCGAAGCGACCCTGGAAGCGATTGTCAGCCTGCTGCGCCCAGCGATCAGCCAGAGCGACGACTGCACGGACCTGCATGAGCGCACCTTCCGCAAGACCCTGAACTTCATCGACCAGCACATCCGCTCCGAAGAGCTGTGCCCGGAATGGCTGGCGCGGGAAGTCGGCATGTCCACCCGTGGCCTGTACCGGATGTTCGCCAAGAAAGGCCTGGTGGTGGCGCGCTACATCAAGAACCGCCGCCTGGACCTGTGCGCCGAATCCCTTCGCCAGTCGGGCAAGGAGCAGAAGTTGTCGGTGCTGGGGTATTCCTGGGGTTTTTCCGATTCGAGCTATTTTTCCACGGCGTTCAAATCCCGCTTCGGCATCGCGCCGGGTGAGTACCGCAAGCAGCATGCCTGACCCCTGTGGGAGCGGGCTTGCTCGCGAAGGCGTCGTGT
>NZ_LYVP01000158.1 GCF_001984065.1 Pseudomonas sp. KK4 | reverse complement strand
CTGCACCTACATGCAATGTGTGCGGCTTCGCCGCACGGCGCTGCGCGCCAGTCCCCGGATAAACGCCTCCACTCAGCCTCCCGAAGGCGCGGGTGGATCAAGATCAAGAGCTGCAGGCGAGCTAACGCTCGGCCTGATGAATGGTGGGGGCGGGTGTATGGCTTGCCTTTGTAGGAGCTGCCGGAGGCTGCGATCTTTTGATCTTTTGATCTTTCAATCTTCTGATTTTCTAATGATGAATCGCCGAGTGTTTTTCCTGGCTGCGTCGCCACGCTGCCGGTGGGGCGCCGTATTCTCTGCGAAACGCGCGACTGAAGGCGGTATCTGTCTGATAACCCACTTCTTCTGCAATCCGTATCAACGAGCTGTTGCTGCTGCGTAACAGGTTGGCGGCCAGCAACATCCTCCATTGCGTGAGGTACTGCATCGGTGAAACCCCGACCAGTTGTTGAAAGCGCTCAGCGAGCACTGATCTGGATGTGCCGGCGGTGCGGGCCAGTTCTTCCAGGGTCCAGCAGTGGCACGGTTTGTCGTGCAGGGCGTTGAGGGCGGCGCCGACGATGCGGTCGTTGACGCCAGCCAGCCATCCGGTGCGGCCTTTGCCGTGTTCGTGCATGTACAGGCGCAGGACTTCGATGAACAGCACTTCGGCCAGTTTCGCCAGCACGCCTTCGCCGCCGGGTCGTGGGGAGCGGGCTTCGGCCAGGGCGTAGCGCACTGACGATTCCAGCCAGATCCCGGCAGGCGAGCCGCGTACGTTGACCCGCACCACTGACGGCAACCCCGTCAACAACATCCCCGCCAACCGTGTATCGCAGGCCAGGTAACCGCACACCAGTCGCGTCACCGCGCCGCCACCGCCGTAGCTCAACTGCCGCGGCCGCCGGGCCAGGACCCTGTCCAGTCGTCCGCCGGTGGCGGGGGGCAGGCCGGGTTGGGAGCTCATGCGGTGGGCGTCGCCCTGGGGAAACAGCACCACGTCGCCGGCGCTCAGCAGCAGAGGCGGGGCATTGTCCAGTTCGACGTAGCACTCGCCTTCGGTGATCAGGTGAAAGATCACCACCCGTTCGGCGTTCGGCTCCAGGAACGGCGCGGCGGTGTCGGCCCTTGGCGATTGATAGCACCAGGGCGCGGTGAACCGTGCATTGATGAAGATGGCGCCGACCAGGCGGACGACGCGAAGGGTCTGTGACAAGGCGTCCATGGTGACTTCCGGTGCAGAGACACAGGTTGAAGTACCTGATTGTGAACGCCTCTGCGCATCCGGTGAAATCTCCGGACGATCGGGCAGGCCTGGCCGACGATCGGGCAGGACGCCGGTGGCGCGCCAGAGTGATAGTTTGGCTACAGGGCCGTTACCGACTCTGTAGTCCATAACAAGAATGAGAGGTTGCCATGCCGAAGTTCGTTATTGAGCGCGAAATACCGGGTGCTGGAACACTGTCAGAAAGGGATTTGAAAGCCGCGTCGCAAAAGTCCTGCCGGACCCTGCGCGAGCTGCCTGAGGTGCAGTGGCTGCAAAGTTACGTGACCGGTGACAGGTTGTACTGCGTTTACATCGCACCGAGCGAAGCGCAGATACAGGAGCACGCCAGGCTGAGCGGTTTCCCGGCTACCCGCGTGTCCCAGGTCACGTCCATCATCGATCCGACCACGGCAGAATAAGCCCGGCGGCGTTCCATCCCGCAACGGAGCGGAATCATGAGTACACCCATTGATCTGAATGCCTTGAAAAATCGCCAGATGGCCGCCTGGGCCAGCGGCGACTACGCCGTGATCGGCACCACGTTGCAGATCGTCGGCGAGCAACTGGCCGAGGCCTGTGACCTGCTGTGCGATGAGCAAGTACTGGACGTCGCCGCCGGCAACGGCAATGCCACCCTGGCCGCTGCCCGCCGCGGCTGTCTGGTGACCTCCACCGACTATGTGGCCGCACTGCTCGAACGCGGCGAGGACCGGGCCAGGGCCGAGCGCCTCAATGTTACCTTCCAGGTCGCCGACGCCGAAGCGCTGCCCTTTGCCGATGCCAGCTTCGATGCAGTGCTGTCGACCTTCGGCGTGATGTTCACCCCGGACCAGCCCAAGGCCGCCGCAGAACTGGCGCGGGTCTGTCGGCCGGGGGGGCGGATCGGTTTGGCCAATTGGACCCCGGAAGGGTTCGTCGGACAGATGTTCAAGATCCTCGGCAAGCACATGCCGCCACCCCCCGGCGCGCAGTCGCCGTCACAGTGGGGCACCGAAGCCTGGCTGCACTCGCATTTCGACGATCGCCAGTTCCTGGTGCAGGTCACGCGCAAGCACTTCAACTTCCGCTATCGCGACGCCGGGCATTTCATCGACACTTTCCGCAGCTGGTACGGCCCGATGCACAAGGCTTTCGCCGCGTTGCCGGCCGATGGCGCCAAGGCATTGGAGAAGGACATGACCGACCTGCTCAACCATTTGAACCGGGCAGGGGAGAAGTCGCTGGTGGTGCCCAGTGAGTACCTGGAAGTGGTCATCACAAGGCGCTGACTTCACACAGGCCCCATGTGGGAGCGGGCTTGCTCGCGAAGGCGGTGGACCAGTCGATGTTAATGGTGACTGACACATTGCCTTCGCGAGCAAGCCCGCTCCCACAGGGGATTTGCGTTGTCAGGGGAATTCAAATCACCTGCGCGCCTCGAGCCATTCACGCATCACCGGCCTGCTATTTAACGTCGAACCATTCCAGCGCCGTGCGCCAGAAGCAGATCCCCAGGAAGTACGCCGACATCAGCAACCAGAGCCCCATGACCAGCGGGTTGATCACCGGATGGTTGATCACCAGCGACAGGCTGCACAGCAACCAGATGGCTGTCACGGCGATGTTGATCGGCATGAAACGGCGGACCCGGAACGGGTGGAGGAATTTCATTCGGGTCAGGGTCAGCAAGGCCAGGCCGATCACCGTCAGGAAGGTGATCCACGGCGACGGCGCAATGATGTACAGGCACAGCGCGACCACGTTCCACGCGGCGGGGAAGCCCTGGAAGTAGTTGTCCTTGCTTTTCATATTGACGTTGCAGAAACAGAACAGCGACGACACCAGAATCAGCGACACCGTCAGCAGCAGCGTGTAGTCCGGCAGCGGCACGTAGCGATAGATGAACAGTGCCGGAATGAACACATAGGTCAGGTAATCGATCACCAGGTCGAGGATTGAACCGTCGAAGCTCGGCAGCACCGACTGCACATTGACCTTGCGCGCCAGGGCGCCATCCAGACCGTCGACGATCAGCGCCACCCCCAGCCACAGCAGGCAATTGGTCGGCTGGTTGTCGAGCAGGGCCAGGGTCGCGAGGAACGCGGTGACCACGCCGGTGGCAGTAAAACCATGGGCTCCCCACGCTTTGAGCCGGGCAATGTGCAGAGTCGTTATCACGGGGGCGTTCTCCAGAAAAAGAAACAAGCCAGTCAGCGCCTTGAATTAAAGAAGGCGGCGGCAAACCGGGTCGGGTGCAGGTATCGACCGGGTATCCGGGAATAAGGTTCACCACCTGAGTAATGCTGTTCACTTAAGATGAAGTAAAACCTGTGGCCCAACGGGAGCAAGCTCCCTCGCCACGGATAAAGTATTCGTCCTCAAGTGAACAGCATTACACCACCTATGAATCTTAGCTGGGCCGTAAAAAAAGGCTCTGGATAAATCCACCGGGCCAGTACGAAGTGATGTCAGCCAAACGGTGTTAGCACATTTTGCGGCGGGGGCTATCTTTGTTGGTCTGGATCCATTCCCTGGAAGAGGACGTCGCCATGAACACCACCGATCTGCTCGAACAACTGCTGCGCGGCGGCCAGGGCGCGGTGCCGCGACAGGGCGGCGGGGCGGCGCAAGGCGGACTCGGGGACCTGGGTGGGTTGCTCGGTGGCTTGCTCGGCGGTGGCTCGGGGAGCGGGGCTGGTGCCGGTGGCATGGGCGGCCTGGGTGGCCTGGGCGGCTTGCTCGGTGGCCTGCTGGGAGGCGGTTCGCCGATGGGTGGTTCGACCCAGGGTCGCTCCGGTGGCGGCTCCAACTACGCCGCGCTGGCGTCCCTCGGGATGATGGCCTTCCAGGCGTACCAGGCCTGGCAACGTAGCCAGGCCGCGCAGCAGCAACCGGCACCGCAACAGGCGGTGCGTACCGTGGACATGCTGGCGGGGCCCGAAGTGGAAGAACACAGCCATGCCGTCCTGCGTGCATTGATCGCTGCCGCGAAGGCCGATGGCCGGTTCGACGATGCGGAAAAACAGATGATCAATGCCGAAATCGCCCGCCACACCGACGACCCGCAATTGCAGCAGTGGCTCGATGATGAGGTGGCCAAACCCCTGAACCCTGCCGAAGTGGCTCAATCGGCCAGCGACCCCGGCATGGCCGCCGAAATGTACCTGGCCAGTGTGATGCTGGTGGACGATCAGCAGGATGCCGAGCGTAACTATCTGGATGAGCTGGCGGCGGCGCTGAACATCGATCCGGATTTGCAGGTGCACCTGGAGCAGCAGGCCAAGGGCACTGCTTGAATTCAAGTCGTCTGTGAGCACGCTTTCGCAAGCAGGTCGCTCCCACAGTTGAATGTGATTGACGGTGGGGGCGACTTCGAAAATCTGCGGTAAAAAACTCCCCGCTACGTGCCTCCGTCTGTCCGGGGATTTTCAACGCCAATGGAATTTTTCTGCGCCCGGCTCGCTCTGCTGATGGACAGACGCGACGTTCAGCAGGGTGCACCATGAACAAGGACCTGGATGACTACAACCGCATGCGTGACTTTTCGGCGACCTCAGAGCCGGCAGCCGTCACGCGCAAGGGCCGGAAAACTGCCAAGGATCACGCCCTGCAGTTCTGCATTCAGAAACACGACGCCTCGCGCCTGCATTACGACTTCCGCCTGGAGCTCGATGGCGCGCTGAAAAGCTGGGCGGTGCCCAAGGGCCCGTCCCTGGACCCCAGCGTCAAGCGCCTGGCCGTGCATGTCGAAGACCATCCGATCGATTACGCCACCTTCGAGGGCAGCATCCCTGAAGGCCATTACGGCGCCGGCGATGTGATTGTCTGGGACCGTGGCGTGTGGATTCCCCAGGAAGACCCGGCCAAGGCCTATGCCAAAGGCAAACTGAAATTCGAATTGCAGGGCGAGAAGCTCGCCGGCCTGTGGAACCTGGTGCGCACCCACATGCCGGGCAAGCAGGAACAATGGTTTCTGATCAAGCATCAGGACGGTGCCGCCCGCCCGGAGAAAGATTACGACGTGGTCGCCGCCGAACCGGACAGCGTGCTCAGCGATCGCACCCTCATCGCCAAGGCACCGAAAACCGCCAAAGCGGCAAAACCCAAAGCGGTCAAAAAACCTGCTGTGGCGACCAAGGAAAGGTCCGGACAACTGACCGGCGCGCACAAGGCCAAACTGCCCGATCAACTCAAGCCAGAACTGGCGACCCTGGTCGCGCGCGCGCCGGACGGCCAGTGGAGCTATGAGGTCAAGTTCGACGGCTACCGGATCATGGCCCGCATTGACCACGAGGACGTCAAACTCTTCACCCGCAACGGCCACGACTGGACCCACAAGCTCCCCGGTCAGGCCAAGGCGCTGGCGGCGCTGGGCCTGGAGTCGGCCTGGCTCGACGGCGAAATGGTGGTGACGGACGAGCAGGGCATCCCGGACTTCCAGGCACTGCAAAACGCTTTTGAAGCCAACCGCAGCGCTAACATACTTTACTACCTGTTCGACCTGCCGTACCTCAATGGCGTGGACCTGCGCGAAGTGCCGGTGGAAGAACGCCGGGCTGCGCTGGCGACCGTGCTCAATACCTCGAAAGACCCGCTGTTGCGGTTTTCCGATGCCTTCGGCGAAGACCCCGAAGCCCTGCTCAACAGCGCCTGCCAGATGCGCATGGAGGGGCTGATCGGCAAGCGTCTGGGCTCGCCATACGTGTCCCGGCGCAGCAGCGACTGGATCAAGCTCAAGTGCAAGCATCGGCAGGAATTCGTCGTTGTCGGTTTCACCGATCCCAAGGGCTCGCGCAGCAAGTTCGGTGCGTTGCTGCTGGGGCTGCATGACCGCGACAGCGGCCAATTGCGCTACGCCGGCAAGGTCGGCACCGGTTTCAACGAAGCCACGCTGGGCAGCATCCACGAGCAACTCAAACCCTTGCAGACGAAAAAACCGGCGGTGGTCAATCCTCCCAGCGGCGTGGAATTGAAAGGGGTGCATTGGCTCAAACCGCGCCTGTTGGCGGAAGTGGCATTCGCTGAAATCACCAAGGACGGGTCGGTCCGGCATGCGGTGTTCCATGGCCTGCGTGACGACAAGCCTGCCAAAGACATTACTGAGGAGCGTCCGAGCGCCGTGAAAACTGCATCCACCAAAACTGCCGCTGCCAAAACTGCCCCTGCAAAAACCGCCCCTGTAAAAAAAGCCGCGTCCACGAAGAAACCGGCGGCTGCCAAGGCCCAGGCAACGCCAAAGAACGCCGACCCGGCGCCGTCCCAGCTTGGCCTCGCTGAAGGCAAGGTACGCATCACTCACCCCGACCGGGTGATCGACGTCACCAGCGGCACCACCAAGATGCAACTGGCGCAGTACTACGCCAGTGTCGCCGAGTGGATTCTGCCCGAGCTCAAGGACCGCCCCGTGGCACTGGTGCGAGCCCCGGACGGCATTGCCGGCGAGCTGTTCTTCCAGAAAAACGCCGAACGCCTGGCGATCCCCGGCATCACCACCCTGGACCAGAAGCTCACCGGCCAGCCGATGATGGTCATCAACAGCGCCGAAGCCCTGGTCGGCGCGGTGCAGATGAGTACCGTGGAGTTGCACACCTGGAACGCCACCTCGGACAACCTCGACAAGCCCGACCGCTTTGTCCTCGACCTCGACCCGGACCCGGCACTGCCCTGGAAACGTATGGTCGAGGCGACGCAATTGACCCTGACGGTGCTCGATGAGCTGGGGCTCAAGGCGTTTCTCAAGACCAGCGGTGGCAAGGGCATCCACCTGGTGGTACCGCTGACCCGCAAACTCGGTTGGGACGAGGTCAAGGATTTCAGCCACGGCATCGTCAGCCACATGGCGAAGATGCTGCCGGAGCGCTTTTCCGCCGTGTCGGGGCCGAAGAACCGGGTGGGGCGGATCTTCATCGATTACCTGCGCAACGGGTTGGGCGCCACGACCATCTGCGCCTATGCCGCGCGCACCCGGGAAGGGTTGCCGGTTTCAGTGCCGATCTTTCGCGAAGAGGTGGAAGCGCTCAAGGGGGGCAACCAGTGGAACATCCACAATGTGCATGAACGTCTGGCTGAAGTGGGCGACGAACCCTGGGCTGACCTGAAGAAAACCCGCCAGACCATCACCGCCGACATGCGCCGGCGCGTGGGCATGAAAAAAACCTGACACAACCCCTGTAGGAGCGAGCTTGCTCGCGATGCACGTCAACGATAACGCGGGGCACCAGGCAGCCCGTGTCGTCATTGCGTTCTTCGCGAGCAAGCTCGCTCCTGCAAAGAGTCTGTGTTAGCGGATGAACGCCTGGAAGTCGGTTCCCAGTTTGTCGATAGCCTCTTTGAAATCCTGGGCAGTGATCTTCTGGCTTTCGTTGGACAGCTGTTTACCGAACACCTTGCGCACTACCTTGGCCACGGTCTGGTTGTTTTTCGCGTCGATGAACTCGGCCTCGATGAACAGTTCGGTGTCCTGGTCGCGGTGACCGGTAGCTGCCTGCGTTGCCCCGACGACCGCCGCGACGGGCACCACTTCATACCATTTCATGCCTTCGTTGGCAGCGCTCACCCCGGTGATCGCGGCGCGCATGATCAGGGTTTTCGAACCGGCCGGTGCGGCGTTCGGGCTGGAAACCACCCGGTATTTCTGCCCCAGGGTCGCCTTGGCCTTATTGGTCATGTAGTTCTGAATCTCATTGAGCGTCTGCTGGTTGACCCGCTCATTGGGCTTGGGCGCGGGGTACAGTTCCAGCTTGTTGAAGGCCACCGTGTCATAGGCATTGGCGTTCCACGACGGGCTGACCCAGCGCATCGCCGTGCCGCCGCTGGGCGTGGTGACTTCCTGCAGGTTGTTGTAGTTGGACAGGTAGCCGGAGTACTGCTCCTTGTCAGTGACTTTGGAGGTGCAACCGCCGAGCAGCAGCCCGGTCAATGCAACGCCGACGAGCAGGTTTCGAGACAGGTTCATAGTGCGGTGTGCTCCTTGGGTAAGTGGTCTAAGCGTAGCCAGATAATCAGAAACGCCAAGTCATGTTCCCGGTCACCGCTTGAATCCAGGCACTGTCGAATTGACCGGAAATTCGATTGCCCGACAACGATTTGTTCTGGTCCACCTCCATGTCGCCCATCCAGATCATGGCCCAGCTGAGGTTGACGTCGGTGTCCTTGTCCAGTGCATAGGTGGCCCCCGTGGCAATACGCCAGGATTCGGCCATGGGCACGATCACCGAGCGCTTGCTGTCGGAAACGGCACTGCTGTCGTACGCCACGCCGAAGTTCCACAGCAGTTGCCGGGTGGCCTGGTATTGCCCGCCCAGCGACAGATGCCAGGTGTCTTTGAAACCGGCGTCGATGTTGGTCGATCGGGCATCGTTGGCCGAGGTGTCGACCTGCACGCCGATGTCACCGAATTGCGACCAGTCCTGCCAGTTGACGGATGCGAGCAGGGCCCATTGCTTGTCCAGTTGCTGGTACAGGCTCAGGGTGACAGTTTGCGGCACGGTCATGTCCAGTCGGGTTTTGGCGCCGTCCAGGCGATTGAGTAAAGGGCCGTTGCCCTTGATGTCCAGGCCGTCCTCGAACTTCAGGTCGACCTTGCTGGTGTAGGCCAGGCCGATGCGAGTGCCAGGTTGCGGGGCGTAGATCACCCCGACGTTGGCGCCGAAGCCCCAGTCCTTGTCCTTGTACTTGAACTGGCCGTCTGCACGATCGGTGAGGCCGAACGGCGAGCGGTCGATGGCGGTCTGGGCTTGCAACATGCCGTACATGGCTTTGACGCCCACGCCCACCGACCATTGCTCGTTGAAGCGATAGGCCACGCTGGGCACCAGCGACAGACCGAGCAGGCTGGAGTTTTGCGAGAAGTACCGCCCCGCCCAGTCATTGTCGTAATTGACCGCCAGGCCGAAGTCGCCGTACTGGCCGAAGCCGACGCTCCAGTGGTCATCCAGTTCATGGCTGATGAAAAAACTTCCGCCGGCCATCGGGTCCAGCGCATTGCCGCTACCACTGCCGGACACGTTGGTGTCGTCGTCACGGTTGAACTTGATATCCCCGTAAAGCATCTGCAAACCAGCCGTGATCTGCGTACCCGGCAGGTAACTCATGCCCGCCGGGTTGCTGGCGATGGTGGAGGGGCCCTGTGCCCGGGCAGCGGCGCCGGCGTTGGCCAGCCCGACGTTATCGGTGGCGATTTCGTAGAGCATGATGCCGCCGGCATGGGCTTGCTGGCAGCAGAGGGCGATCAGGGTGAGGGCGGGCAGGGTGGCTGTTCTGGTCGGCATGGGAATACCTCAACGCAGGTCCTGGTCGAAAGCGGGTGGCCTGGCCGGCCACCCTTGCCGTGGGGGTTTACTTGGCCATCTCGGCGCGCGCCGCGGCGATCTTTGCCTTGACCGAATCGAGGTTGAAGCTCGCGCCTTTTT
>NZ_LYVP01000157.1 GCF_001984065.1 Pseudomonas sp. KK4 | reverse complement strand
GGCCACGCCCGGCCGGCCCTCTTTCCCGGCGCCCGCACCCGCGCCCCGCCCATCATCACGTAAGCCCGCCAACCCATAACCAAAAGATCCGAGCCCTCGCGGAGCACACGTGATGAAACAGCCCAAAGTGAATTTCTACAACCTGGCCTGGCGCTGGCATTTCTATGCCGGCCTGTTCGTGGCGCCGTTCATGGTGATGCTGGCCCTGACCGGCACCATTTACCTGTTCAAGCCACAACTCGACAACCTGATGTACAGCAACCTGCTCAACGTTCCGGCCGGCCATCACAGCATGGCCGCCGATGACTTGCTCAAGCGGGTCAAGGACGCCTATCCGCAAGGCACGATCAAGCAGTACCTGCCACCGGTCAGCGCCGAGCGCAGTGCGCAGTTCGTGGTGCTCGACAGCGGCAAGGAACTGAACGTATTCGTTGACCCGTACCAGGGCAAAATCCTCGGCGAACAGGACGCCAAGAAAAACCTGCAGGCCATCGCCCGGGCAATCCACGGCGAACTGATGATCGGCACCGTCGGCGATCGCCTGGTGGAACTGGCCGCCGGCTGGGGCGTGGTGCTGGTCGTTTCCGGGGTGTTCCTGTGGTGGCCCCGCGGCCAGGCCGCGGGCATTCTGTGGCCACGTCTGAGCAGTCGCGGCCGGGTGCTGTGGCGCGATCTGCACGCGGTCACCGGTTTCTGGGGCGCCTCGTTGTTGCTGGTGATGCTGCTCAGCGGCATGACCTGGACCGGTTTCTGGGGCCAGCAATACGCCGGGGTGTGGAACGTCTTCCCGGCCGCCATGTGGGACAACGTGCCGACGTCCGATGCCCAAGCGCGCAGCCTCAATGAAGCTCACCGTCAGACCGTGCCCTGGGCGATGGAAAACACGCCGATGCCGATGTCCGGCGACCATGCCGAACACATGGCTCACCAGGGCGCGCAAGCCGGCCCTGCCGCGCCGACCATCAGCCTGCAAGACGTGCAGAACATCGCCGTGCAGAACAAGGTCGAGCCCGGTTACAGCATCACCTTCCCGAAAACCGCCACCGGCGTGTTCACCATCGCCGTATTCGCCGACGACCCGCGCAACGACGCCACCCTGCATGTCGATCAATACAGCGGCAAGGTCCTGGCCGATGTGCGCTTCGAGCAGTACGGTACCGTCGCCCGCGCCACGGAAATCGGCGTGATGCTGCATGAAGGCAAGATGTTCGGCACCTTCAACCAGATCGTCGTATTGCTGATCTGCATGATGATCCTGCTCAGCGCCGTCAGCGGCGTGGTGATCTGGTGGAAGCGTCGTCCGCAAGGCAAATTCGGCGTCCCACCGCTGCGTCACGACCTGCCGAAATGGAAAACTGCCATGGTCATCATGTTTGCCCTGGCGGTGGCGTTCCCGTTGGTGGGGGCTTCACTGGTGGTGGTCTGGCTGCTCGACAAGCTGTGGCTGTCGCGCTTCACCCGGCAAACTGAGAGTGCTTCAACTTCATCATGAAACAGGCGAGATGCGCGGTTTAGAGGGATCTGTAGACTTTGCGCGTCTGCCCGACCTGCAGCCAATACCATGAAGGTAAGGGCTGCGGGTTTTTCATTTGGTTTGAGGGCCTCATCGCGAGCAAGCTCGGCTCCTACAGGATTTGTGTCGTACGCAGACACGATCCCTGTAGGAGCCGAGCTTGCTCGCGATGGCGTCAGCCGCATCACCGCACATCCAGAGCAAAGCATGACCTCGCTTAACCTCACCCACCTCACCTGGTCCCCCCTGGGCCACGGCCACTGTCATCACCAGTTCCAGTTGCGCGACGCTTCGTTGCACGTTGCCGCCGGTGAATTCGTCGGCCTGATCGGCCCCAACGGCAGCGGCAAGACCAGTCTGTTGCGCTGCGCCTGGCGCTTCAGCAAACCGCAGAGCGGCGAAGTCCGGCTCGATCACCACAATGTCTGGCAGCAGTCCTCGCGTTGGTGCGCACAACGCATCGCCGTGGTGCTGCAGGAATTCCCCGACGCCTTCGGCCTGACCGTCGACGAGGTGGTCACCATGGGCCGCACACCCCACAAAGGCCTGTTCGACGGTGTCACGGCCGAAGACCGAAATCTCACCCGCCATGCATTGGAATCGGTCGGCCTGCAAGGCTTCGAAGACCACGCCTTCAGCACCCTCTCCGGCGGTGAAAAACAGCGGGTGATCCTCGCCCGCGCCCTGGCCCAGCAACCGCAACTGCTGATCCTCGACGAGCCGACCAACCACCTCGACCCGCGCTATCAGTTGCAGCTGTTGCAACGGGTCAAACGCCTGAAGATCGCCACCCTTGCGAGCATCCACGACCTCAACCTGGCCGCCGCTTTCTGTGATCGTCTGTACGTGATCAACCACGGCCGCATCGTCGCCAGCGGTACGCCGAAGGAAGTCCTGACCACCACCCTGCTGTACAACGTCTTCGGCGTCGAAGCGCTGATCGACGAACACCCCTTGCACGGCTACCCCCGAATCACCTGGATAACCCAATCATGATCCTGCGTTCCCTGCTGTCCATTTCCCTGTTGCTGGGCAGCGCCCAGGCGTTGGCCGACGCCACGCACTACCCCTTGACGATCCAGAGCTGCAACCGCGAGGTGACCTTCCAGCAAGCGCCCAGGCACGCGGTCAGCCACGACATCAACATGACCCAGATGATGCTCGCCCTCGGCCTGAGACCACAGATGGCCGGCTACAGCGGCGTGTCCGGCTGGAACGCGGTAACGCCACAGATGCGGGGCATCCTCGACGGCTTGCCGGAACTGGCGGCCAAGTACCCGTCGGTGGAAACCCTGCTCGACGCCAACGTCGATTTCTTCTTCGCCGGTTGGGATTACGGCATGCGCGTGGGCGGCGACCTCACGCCGCAGACCCTGCAACCCTTGGGCATCAATGTCTATGAATTGACCGAGTCCTGCGCCTTCGTGATGAAGCGCCCGGCGGCCACCCTGGAAGACACCTACAACGACTTGCGCAACCTGGGGAAAATCTTCGACGTGCAGGATCGTGCCAACGCCCTGATCAGCGAAATGCAGAACAAGGTCGCCGACCTTGGCAAAACCCTGCCCGCCGACAAACCGCGCGTGTTCCTTTACGACAGCGGTGAAGACCGCGCCATGACCTCGGGCCGCCTGGGCATGCCCCAGGCACTGATCGATGCCGCCGGCGGGCGCAACGTGCTCGACGATGTCGAGGCGAGCTGGACCCGGGTCAACTGGGAGAACGTGGTCGAGCGCAACCCGCAGGTGATCGTGATCGTCGATTACGGCGAAGTCAGCGCTGAACAGAAAATCCATTTCCTGCGCAGCAACAAGGCGCTGCAATCGGTGGACGCGATCAAGCATCAGCGCTTCATCGTCATCCCTTATGTGCAGGCCACGCCAGGCATCGATAACGTGCTGGCGGTGCAGACCCTGGCCAAGGGTTTTCACGGCGGATGATCAATCGTCACTACGCCGTGTGGCTGATCGTCCTCGGCGCGCTGTTGCTGGTGTCGTGCGTGGTGTCGCTGGGTTTCGGCCCGGCGCGGGTGCCGGTGGACGTGGTGGGGCGGATCCTGCTGCACAAGCTGTTCGGCCTGGGTGTGCCGGACTGGAGCGCCGGGCAGGAACACATCGTCTGGCTGATCCGGGTGCCGCGCATGCTGCTTGGCACGTTGGTCGGCGCCGGGCTGGCGTTGATCGGCGCGGTGCTGCAAGCGGTCACGCGCAATCCGCTGGCCGATCCGCATTTGCTCGGGGTCACCTCCGGCGCGACGTTGGGCGCGGTGATCGTGGTGCTGCATGTCGGTGAAATCGTCGGCTTGCTGACCTTGCCCATCGCCGCGTTCATCGGCGCATTGCTGAGCATGCTGGCGGTGCTGATGATCGCCAGCCGCCACGGTCGCCTGGACAGCGATCGCCTGTTGCTGTGCGGCGTGGCGGTGTCGTTCGTGATGATGGCGATCGCCAACCTGCTGCTGTTCATGGGCGACCACAGGGCCAGTTCGGCGGTGATGTTCTGGATGCTCGGCGGCCTCGGACTGGCGCGCTGGGAGCTGCTCGCGGTACCGACTGTCAGTGTGATGCTGGGGCTGGCGTTGTTGCTGGGCATGGCCCGACCGTTGAATGCGTTGATGGCCGGAGAGCAGACCGCAGTGACCCTTGGGCTGAATGCTCGCGCCGTGCGCTTGCGTGTGTTCGTCATCGCCTCGCTGATGACGGGCGTGCTGGTCTCGATCAGCGGCTCGGTCGGTTTTGTCGGGCTGATGGTGCCGCACATTGCCCGGCGGCTGGTCGGTGCCGAGCATCGTCGCTTGCTGCCGGTGTGCGCGTTGCTCGGCAGCGTATTTCTGGTCTGGGTCGACGTCGCCGCGCGAACCCTGATCGCCCCGGAAGACCTGCCCATCGGCGTGGCCACCGCTGCAATCGGCGGCCTATTCTTCATCGGCCTCATGCGCCGCCGCTGACACACCACTCAACACTGTGGGAGCGGGCTTGCTCGCGAATGGGGTGTGCCAGTCGCCCTATGTGTGCCTGACACACCGCATTCGCGAGCAAGCCCGCTCCCACAATGGATCATCATTGCCCGCTCCAATGTGGCGCAGCGCTGCGCACCAATGCGCCAGATACGTTCCTTCGTGGTGCAACGTCAATCCTGGCAACCGCTCTGGAACGACATTTCCCTGCCTTTGCCCGACCGGGCACAGCCCTTGCAAAACCCCCTTCAGTAGTCCGCATCTGCCACCCAGAAAAATTCATACGTTCATGGAGATCGCACAATGAAGCGTCGCAGTTTGATCAAGGCTTTCACACTCTCGGCCAGTATCGCCGCGATGGGCATGACCTGGACGGTCCAGGCCGCTGAAACCATCAAGGTGGGGATTCTGCATTCGTTGTCCGGGACCATGGCGATCTCCGAAACGTCGCTCAAGGACATGGCCTTGATGACCATCGACGAGATCAACGCCAAGGGCGGCGTGAACGGCAAGATGCTGGAGCCGGTGGTGGTGGACCCGGCGTCGAACTGGCCGCTGTTCGCCGAGAAAGGCCGGCAGCTGCTGACCCAGGACAAGGTCGCGGTGGTGTTCGGTTGCTGGACGTCGGTGTCGCGCAAATCGGTGTTGCCGGTGTTCGAAGAACTCAACGGCCTGCTGTTCTACCCGGTGCAATATGAAGGCGAAGAGATGTCGCCAAACGTGTTCTACACCGGAGCCGCGCCCAACCAGCAGGCGATCCCTGCCGTCGAGTACCTGATGAGCGAAGAAGGCGGCAGCGCCAAGCGCTACTTCCTGCTGGGCACCGACTACGTCTACCCGCGCACCACCAACAAGATCCTGCGTTCGTTCCTGCATTCCAAAGGCGTGGCCGACAAGGACATCGAAGAGGTCTACACCCCGTTCGGTCACAGCGACTATCAAACCATCGTCGCCAACATCAAGAAATTCTCGGCCGGCGGCAAGACCGCCGTCATCTCCACGGTCAACGGCGACTCCAACGTGCCGTTCTACAAAGAGCTGGCCAACCAGGGCCTGAAAGCCACAGACGTGCCTGTGGTGGCGTTCTCGGTGGGCGAAGAAGAGCTGCGCGGCATCGACACCAAACCGCTGGTGGGCAACCTCGCGGCGTGGAACTACTTCGAGTCGGTGGAGAACCCGGTGAACAAGAAGTTCGTCGATGACTGGAAGGCCTACGCGAAGAAACACAACCTGCCGGGCGCCGACAAAGCCGTGACCAACGACCCGATGGAAGCCACCTACGTCGGCATCCACATGTGGGCGCAGGCAGCGGAAAAAGCCAAGTCCACTGATGTGGACAAAGTCCGCGAAGCCTTGGGCGGCCAGACCTTCGCCGCACCATCGGGCTACACCCTGACCATGGACAAGACCAACCACCACCTGCACAAGCCGGTGATGATCGGCGAGATCCAGGCCGACGGTCAGTTCAACGTCGTCTGGCAGACCGAAGGCCCGATCCGCGCCCAGCCGTGGAGCCCGTTCATCCCGGGCAACGACAAGAAGCCGGAGTATGCGGTGAAGAGCAACTAAGCCACTGGATGTCGGGCCTGAACACCTTGTTCAGGCCCGATACAAATCCCCTGTGGGAGCGGGCTTGCTCGCGAATGCGGTGTGTCAGCCAGCAGCGATATCGAATGTGCTGGCCTCTTCGCGAGCAAGCCCGCTCCCACATTTAGTCCGCGCAAGGCCGAACATATGCCCACCGCCCTTTATCGATTTCTTCTGGCCCTCGCGCTCCTGTTGCCGATGGCCTCCCACGCCGGCGACGCCGAAGACTTCGTCGCCGCCAATCCCGTGCAGCAAGCCAAGCTGCTCGAAGCCTGGGCCGCGCAGCCCGATCCGGCGCGCATCGAACTGATCAACGCCTTGCAACAAGGCGAATTGACCGTCGATGGCCAGCCGAAAACCTTGCGCCTGAACAACCGCCTGCGGGGCCTGATCGACACCGCGCTGGCCAGCCACCAGTTGCTCGCCGCCGACCCCAAGGTCCGCTTGAGTGCCGCGCAGCAATTGCAGAAAAGCGCCAAACCGGCGCAGCTGAAATTCCTCGACCAGCAACTGGCCGGTGAACAAGACGAAAGCGTCCACGCCGCCCTGAGCCTGGCCCTGGCCAACCTGCAGTTGGTGGACACCGACCCGGCTGTGCGCCTGGCTGCCGTACGCCTGCTCGGTGAAACCGGCGATCCGCTGGCCCGCACGCGCTTGGAAAGCCTGCTCGACCCCGGCGTTGAAACCGACGCCGCCGTGCGCACCGCCGCCGAGACCAGCCTGGCCCAAGTCAAACGCAAACTGCTGGTCGGCGAAATGCTCGGCCAGGCCTTCAGCGGCATGTCCCTCGGTTCGATCCTGCTGCTGGCGGCATTGGGCCTGGCGATCACCTTCGGCCTGCTCGGCGTGATCAACATGGCCCACGGCGAGATGCTGATGCTCGGCGCCTACTCGACCTATGTGGTGCAGTTGATGTTCCAGCGCTTCGCACCGCAGGCCATCGAGTTCTATCCGCTGATTGCATTGCCGGTGGCGTTCTTCGTCACCGCCGCCATCGGCATGGCCCTGGAACGCACCGTCATTCGCCACCTCTACGGCCGCCCGCTGGAAACCCTGCTTGCTACCTGGGGCATCAGCCTGATGCTGATCCAATTGGTGCGGCTGGTGTTCGGTGCGCAGAACGTCGAAGTGGCCAACCCGGCCTGGCTGTCCGGCGGCATCCAGGTGCTGCCGAACCTGGTGCTGCCGTACAACCGCATCGTCATCATTGCGTTTGCGTTGTTCGTGGTGGCGCTGACCTGGCTGCTGCTGAACAAGACGCGCCTGGGCCTGAACGTGCGCGCCGTCACCCAGAACCGCAACATGGCCGCCTGCTGCGGCGTGCCTACCGGTCGCGTCGACATGCTCGCGTTCGGTCTAGGTTCGGGGATCGCCGGCCTCGGTGGCGTGGCGTTGAGCCAGATCGGCAACGTCGGTCCGGACCTGGGCCAGAGCTACATCATCGACTCGTTCCTGGTGGTGGTGCTCGGCGGCGTCGGGCAACTGGCCGGTAGCGTGCTCGCCGCCTTCGGCCTGGGCATCGCCAACAAGATTCTCGAACCGCAGATCGGTGCGGTGCTCGGCAAGATCCTCATCCTCGCGCTGATCATTCTGTTCATCCAGAAACGTCCGCAAGGCCTCTTCGCACTGAAAGGACGGGTGATCGACTGATGAACCAGCCCCTGATGGTCACGGCCACCCAAAAGGCCGGCCCCAAAGTCACGCTCGCTGTCGGCGCGGTGATTCTCGCCTTGCTGCTGGCCTTGCCGCTGCTGTCGCTGTTGTCCCCGGACAGCACGCTGCACGTCTCCGCCTACACCCTGACGCTGGTGGGCAAAATCCTCTGCTACGCCATCGTCGCCCTGGCGCTGGACCTGGTGTGGGGTTATGCCGGCCTGTTGTCCCTCGGCCATGGCCTGTTCTTCGCCCTCGGCGGTTACGCGATGGGCATGTACCTGATGCGCCAGGCCTCGGGCGATGGCTTGCCGGCGTTCATGACGTTCCTGTCGTGGACCGAGATGCCCTGGTTCTGGACCGGCACCAGCAGCTTCCTCTGGACCCTGTGCCTGGTGGTGCTGGCGCCGGGTTTGCTGGCGCTGGTGTTCGGTTTCTTCGCCTTCCGCTCGCGGATCAAGGGCGTGTATTTCTCGATCATGACCCAGGCCCTGACCTTCGCCGGGATGCTGCTGTTTTTCCGCAACGAAACCGGGTTCGGCGGCAACAACGGCTTCACCAATTTCCGCACGATTCTTGGCTTTGGCATCACTGAACCGGGTACCCGCGCGGCGCTGTTTTTCGCCACGGTGTTGCTGCTGGTAGCGAGCCTGTTCATCGGCTGGCGCCTGGCGCAAAGCAAGTTCGGCCGGGTGCTGACCGCGCTGCGGGATGCGGAAAACCGCCTGATGTTCTGCGGCTACGATCCGCGCGGTTTCAAGCTGTTCGTCTGGGTGTTGAGCGCGGTGTTGTGTGGTTTGGCCGGCGCGCTGTACGTACCACAGGTCGGCATCATCAACCCCAGTGAAATGTCGCCGACCAACTCCATCGAAGCCGCGGTCTGGGTGGCGTTGGGTGGTCGCGGCACTTTGATCGGCCCGCTGCTCGGCGCTGGCGTGGTGAACGGCATGAAGAGCTGGTTCACCGTGGCCTTCCCCGAATACTGGCTGTTCTTCCTCGGCGCGCTGTTCATTGTCGTGACCCTGTACCTGCCCAAGGGCGTGATCGGCCTGCTGAAGAAACGAGGTGAATCATGAGAGTGACTGCAACGGCTGAATTCATGCTCGAGCCGGCGTTTTATCCACCGCAACCGAACAAGGATGCGGGCACCAGCCGTGACGCCATCGGCCTGGGTCAGCGTGTCGGTCCCGGGCTGAATACCCGCCACGGCACCATCCTGACCCTGGAAGACATCAGCGTCAGCTTCGACGGCTTCCGTGCCCTGAACAACCTTAACCTGTACATCGGCGTCGGCGAACTGCGCTGCATCATCGGCCCCAATGGCGCGGGCAAGACCACGCTGATGGACGTGATCACCGGCAAGACCCGCCCCAGCCACGGCAAGGCCTGGTTCGGCGAAACCCTGGACCTGACGCAGATGAGCGAAGTGCAGATCGCCCAGGCCGGCATCGGCCGCAAGTTCCAGAAGCCGACGGTGTTCGAGGCGCTGACGGTGTTCGAAAACCTGGAACTGGCGCAGAAAACCGACAAGTCCGTGTGGGCCAGCCTGCGGGCGCGCCTCAGTGGTGAACAGAAGGATCGCATCAGCGAAGTGCTGGAGACCATTCGCCTGACCACCTCGGTCAATCGCCCGGCGGGCCTGTTATCCCACGGTCAGAAGCAGTTTCTGGAAATCGGCATGCTGCTGATGCAAGACCCGCAACTGCTGCTGCTCGACGAGCCGGTGGCGGGCATGACCGACGCCGAAACCGAGTTCACGGCCGAACTGTTCAAGACCCTGGCGGGCAAGCATTCGCTGATGGTGGTGGAGCACGACATGGGCTTCGTCGGCTCCATCGCCGACCACGTCACCGTGCTGCACCAGGGCAGCGTGCTGGCCGAAGGAGCGCTGGAGCAGGTGCAGGACAATGAGCGGGTGATCGAGGTTTATCTCGGTCGCTAGAGCGGCGAATACATTCCAATGTGGGAGCGGGCTTGCTCGCGAATGCGGTGTATCAAACAACATTG
>NZ_LYVP01000156.1 GCF_001984065.1 Pseudomonas sp. KK4 | reverse complement strand
CCGACGGCAAAGGCCAGACCACGCGCCTGCTGCGCACCGCCCGTGGTCTGCCGAGCAGCCGCCAGGACGCCAAGGGCCAACGCATTCGTTACGAATACGACCCGGCGATTCGCCTCACCGCGCTGGTTAAAGAAAACAATGCGGCTTACCAGTTTGCCTACGACGCATCCGACCGCTTGGTCGAAGAAAAACGCATCGATAACCTGACCCGGCACCTCAGCTACAACATCGGCGGGCATCTGAAGCGGGTCGACGAATCGGCCACCTGCACCAACTCAACCTCGACGGCCAGCTATCAGCGATATGGAACGCGATGACCTGAATCGCGAAGTCCTACACCGAAGGCCAGCTCACCAGTTGCTTCGGCTACGACGCCACGGCCTGCCAGTTCGCCTCGACCTTGCCGGCGGAAAAGCTCTCTCAACCCCACAATCCCGGCATCCAGCCCGAGCTGTTGGTGGAGCACGCGTACAACCCGATCCACCGCCGCCACCGGAAACAGTGAATGACTCGCGTGCTCAACTGAAAAAATGTGTGCTACCGCTTCCCGCTCACTTAGAGCCGATATAGGTGCCATAAGGGACAGCCCGAATCTTTAAGAAATTTGATGCTCTGGCCCGCCTCCAGATACGGGATGCCCCGTGGAGCTCCCAATAGCTGTTCAACAATCGTGAAGAAATTTAAAAAAATACTGAAAACCTACAATCGACCATTCGTCGTCCAAGCGAAAAATAACCTTTGACAGCGTCACGGCTTTGCGTGAGTATTTATCCATCGCATACGACCTAATCGAAAGCGACACAAAATAAGCACTTCAACCGTTTGGAGATCCAGCCATGAACACTGCAAGCAAACTTGAAATGTCCATCTCCACCGTTCGCGCTGCCCATGGCCACAACGGCAACAACTGGATCACAGCGATTTAAAGTGCCATAAACATCGCATACGATACAATCGTAAGCGCCTACAAAATACCGAGGACGCCCCCATGAGCAAGATCGAAAAAGTACTGGCCACCGGCAAGACCCACACCACCCACAGCGCTGCCGGCCATAGCCTGCGGGGCCACAACGGTCACCTGGATATTGCACTGTCCTCGCCAGGCGCTGCCCAGCCAGATCACGTATTCGCCGCCACCCAGCCGCACCCGAAAGCCGAGCAATTGTTCGCCGGGGCCTGGTCGGCCTGCTACACCGCCGCCGTAGGGCTGGTGGCCCAGGAGCGCAACATCGTGCTGCCAGCGGACATGGCCGTCGACATCGAAGTAGACCTGGGCCAGACGGGGCCGGCGTACTTTCTTCAGGCACGCCTGACCTTGCGTGTACCGGGACTGGCTCAGGATATCGCGACGGAACTGGCGCACATCGCCGATTCCATCTGCCCTTACTCCAAAGCCACCCGCGGCAATATCGACGTGGACCTGAATGTGATTACGGCATAAAAGCACGAATAAACTCGCATACGATACAAGCGCATACGAATAACCCATCGACAACCTGAGGCAATCATCATGAGCAAAATCGAAAAAGTACTGGCCAGCGGCAAAACCCACACCACCCACAGCAAAGCCGGCAACACCTCGCGGGGTCATAACGGCAGCCTCGACATCGAACTGTCGTCGCCCGGCAGCGCCACTCCTGCCCATGTGTTCAGCGGCGTGCAGCCACACCCGAAAGCCGAGCAACTGTTCGCCGGCGCCTGGTCGGCGTGCTACATCGCCGCGGTGGGGCTGGCGGCTCAACAGGCCAAAGTGACATTGCCGGCCGACACCGCTGTCGACATCGAAGTCGACCTGGGCCAGACCGGCGCCGAGTACTTCCTGCAGGCTCGACTGACCCTGCGTGTGCCGGGTCTGTCCCACGAAATCGCGACCGAACTGGCCCACACCGCCGACGCCATCTGCCCGTACTCGAAGGCTACTCGCGGCAACATCGACGTCGCCATCAACGTGATCACTGCCTGACCCGACGCACAGCCGGTTCCACCGGGAACCGGCTGTCGCTTTCACAGATTCGATGCCCGCAGAACAGGGCCGACAGCGGCGTGAGCACTTCCGATACCATCGCATGCGATGTATAGTTTGGTCTCGCCATCCACTGTCCCTGGCCACCGAGAATGTCCATGAAATCGAGCAAAAAGCCTGCCGCCCTGGACCTGAAGCTTTCCGAATTCCTGTGCTTCGCGGTCTATTCCTCCAACCTGGCCTTCGGCAAGGCGTACAAGCCGATGCTGGAACGGCTCGGGCTGACCTACACCCAATACATCACCCTTGTCGCGCTCTGGGAAGAAGACAACCAGACCGTGGGCAGCCTCGGGGAAAAACTGTTCCTGGAATCCAACACCCTCACGCCGATCCTGAAGAAGCTCGAAGCCATGGGTTATCTGCTGCGCCAGCGCGACCCGGAAGATGAGCGCCAGGTGCGCATCAGCCTGACCAAGGAAGGGCGAAAACTGCGTGAGGGTTTGACCGAAGACGGCTTCCCGCAAACGGGACTGGACCCCGAAGACTTCGTGCAAATGCAGAAGGCCATCGTCAAGTTGCGCAGCAACCTGATCCGTACCACCAAAGACCGCGAATAACCCTTAACTGTAGGAGCGAGCTCGCTCGCGATGGACGTCAACGATAACGCTGGAAACCTGACACCCCGCGGCGGTCTGAGATTCATCGCGAGCGAGCTCGCTCCTGCAGGGGCGAAACTAATTGGCGAGTGATACCGCTGTGTCGATCACGGTAATGGGCACATATATCAACGTGATCAGCGAATACGCCTTGCGCGACTTCGCCAGAAACGCGCACACCGGCAGCACAATCATCACCACGTCCAGCGCACCCCACAGCGCCAGCGGCGATGCCTTGAACAAGACAATGTTCACGATCATTCCAAGAAACAGATAAGCCGACAGTGAGAGCAGGGCGTAGCGGCCATCCTGTTCGAAGTAGATGCGCAGCCCATGCTGCTCGTCCTCGCTTCGACTCGGCAGCATCAAGGCCGCCGAGACAAAAAGCGACAACGCCAACAGCACCAGCAACAGGAATTCCAGAAACGAAAACGTGCCTTTGACTTGAGGCAGCGAGTTGACTGCCCACCAGAAATCCAGCTGCGTCACGAACAGCATGACCGCCCACACCAGCGCGACCCAATCCGGCGCGGCCGCACGGCGAATGCGGAACACCGTCAACGCACCCAGCAACAGGCGGGTGACGGAAAGGCCCAGGATCATCGAGAGTACGGTGGCAACGATGGGGAAGTTGCTCATGGTCGTCCTGTCCGCTTTCGGCTGGCTGCGAAGATTTGCTCAGCGTAGACCACAACCCTGCAGGAGCGAGCTTGCTCACGATGGTCGTCAACGATAACGCGGAGCATCTGAATGCCCGCGTCGCCAGAACGTTTTTATCGCGGGCAAGCCACGCTCCCGCAGGATCCGACTCAGGCGGCGGTCATATCTGTTCCAGCAGCCAGGTCCGGAACGCTACGAGGGACGGCAGCATTTCATTGCGCGGCGGATAGGCCAGGTAGTAACTGCGCTGGCTGGCGAAGGGCTGGTCGAGGCTGATCAGCTCACCGTTGGTCAGTTCATCGCTCACCAGAATGCGCGGCACCAGGCCGATGCCGATGCCGGCCCTGACCGCCTGGATCAGGTGCGACGTCAGCTCGAAACTCGGCCCCAGCCGCATCAATCGATGGGGCAGGCCGTGGTGACTGAACCACTCGCCCCAGACGTTGGCGTTGCTGGCGACGTTGAGCAGCGTCTGGCCACTGATGTGCTCCGGGGTCCAACTGGCATGGGCTTCGGCCGCTTGGGGCGAAATGATCACCATCAATTCTTCGGTGTGCAGGCGATGGCTGATCAGACCCGGCAAGTCGGCATTGCCCACCACGATCGCCGCGTCGATGCCACTGGTTTCGAAGTCGATGGCATCGATCCGCGAATTGATGTGCACCAGCATGCCGGGATGGGTTTTGTAGAAATCATGCAAGCGCGGCAACAGCCATTTCGAGCCGAAGGTCGGCAGGGTGGCCAGGCGCAGGGTACCGCTGCCGGATTGATAGGCCATGGCCTGCAGCGTCGCGCTGCGAATACGCCCCAGGGCTTCGCTCATTTCCCGCTGGTACAGACGACCGACATCGGTCAATTGCACCTGTCGGCCTTCACGGCGAAACAGGGTCAGGCCCAGTTGCTGCTCCAGCGCCTGGACCTGCCGGCTCACGGCGCTCTGGGTCAGCGACAGCTCCACGGCGGCGCGGGTATAGCTTTCATGACGGGCGGCGGCTTCGAAGGCCAGCAGCAACGACATCGAAGGGGTGAGGTGACGGTAATTCATTCGTAGAAGTCATCGATAGCGGCAGGATTATCCGTTTGTCCGTCGCCACAACCTGCAGGATCATTGGCGCAGCCGACGACCTGAGGCTGACCCATTAATGCTCAGGCGACAAGTATTTTGATTTTTTCCGTGATTAGACCAAGAAGAGAACAGCCTGAGATGATCGCTCAGTTGCCCACCGTTGCACTCGCGGCAGACTACCCCCAATTCCTTGAAGCCCTGCGCGCCAGCGGCTTTCGCGGCCAGCTCAGTGCCGACTACGCCACCCGCACGGTGCTGGCCACCGACAACTCCATTTACCAGCGCCTGCCGCAAGCGGCGGTGTTCCCCATGGACGCGGACGACATCGCACGCATCGCGAGCCTGATGGCCGAACCGCGCTTTCGCCAGATCAAACTGACCCCGCGTGGCGGCGGCACCGGCACCAACGGCCAGTCGCTGACCGACGGCATTGTGGTCGATCTGTCGCGGCACATGAACACCATCCTTGAAATCAACGTCGCCGAACGCTGGGTACGGGTACAGGCGGGCGTGGTCAAGGACCAGCTCAATGCGGCGCTCAAACCCCATGGACTGTTCTTCGCCCCGGAGCTGTCGACGTCCAACCGCGCCACCGTCGGCGGCATGATCAACACCGACGCCAGCGGACAGGGCAGTTGCACCTATGGCAAGACCCGCGACCACGTTCTGGAACTGCACAGCGTGCTGCTCGGCGGTGAGCGTCTGCACAGCCAGCCAATCTCCGATGAAGCCTTGGAGCAGGCGTGCGCACAGCCCGGCCGGGTGGGTAATGTGTACCGGGTGGCGCGGCAGATTCAGGAGACCCAGGCCGATTTGATCGAGTCGATTTTCCCCAGACTCAACCGCTGCCTGACCGGTTATGACCTGGCGCATCTGCGGGACGAGCAGGGGCGTTTCAATCTCAACAGCGTGCTGTGTGGCGCGGAAGGTTCCCTGGGCTACATCGTCGAGGCCAAGCTCAGCGTACTGCCAATCCCCAAGTACTCGGTGCTGGTGAACGTGCGCTACGCCAGCTTCATGGATGCGCTGCGCGATGCCAATGCGCTGTTGGCGCACAAGCCGCTGTCCATCGAAACCGTGGACTCCAAGGTGCTGCTGCTGGCGATGAAAGACATCGTCTGGCACAGCGTCGCCGAATATTTCCCGAGCGACGCCGGGCGCCCGACCCTGGGCATCAATCTGGTGGAGTTCAGCGGCGACGATGTGGCCGACGTGAACGCCCGCGTGGCGGATTTCGTGGCGCACCTGCAGGCTGACAAGACCCTCGAGCGACTGGGCCACACCCTGGCCGAAGGCGCCGAGGCCGTGACCCGGGTGTACACCATGCGCAAGCGTTCGGTGGGGCTGTTGGGCAACGTCGACGGCGAGGTTCGCCCGCAGCCGTTCGTGGAAGACACTGCTGTACCGCCGGAGAAACTGGCCGACTACATCGCCGAATTCCGCGCTTTGCTCGACAGTTACAACCTGGCCTATGGCATGTTCGGCCACGTCGATGCCGGGGTGTTGCACGTGCGCCCGGCGCTGGACATGAAGGACCCGGCCCAGGCTGCGCTGGTCAAGCCGATTTCCGACGCGGTGGCCGAGCTGACCCGACGTTACGGCGGGCTGCTGTGGGGCGAGCACGGCAAGGGTTTGCGCTCGGAATACGTGCCCGAATTCTTTGGCGAACTGTACCCGGCGCTGCAGTCGCTCAAAGGTGCGTTCGACCCGCACAATCAGCTCAATCCCGGCAAGATCTGCACTCCGCCGGAGGCCGCTAAGGGTTTGCTCAAGGTCAACGAAGTGACGCTGCGCGGCGATCTGGATCGGCAGATCGACGAGCGCGTCTGGCAGAGTTTCGGCACGGCCATGCACTGCAACGGCAACGGCGCTTGCTACAACTACGACCCCAACGACGCCATGTGCCCGTCGTGGAAAGCCACCCGTGAACGCCAGCATTCGCCCAAGGGCAGGGCGTCGTTGATTCGCGAGTGGTTGCGGCTGCAGGGCGCGGCCAATATCGACGTATTGCAAGCGGCCCGGGGCAAGTTGTCGTGGTTGAGTGGGTTGCCAACGCGGTTGCGCAACAACCTGGCGCGCTCGCGGGGCGAGGCGGATTTCTCCCATGAGGTGTACGACGCCATGGCCGGTTGCCTGGCCTGCAAATCCTGCGCGGGACAATGCCCGGTCAAGGTCAATGTCCCGGAATTCCGCTCGCGTTTTCTTGAGCTGTACCACGGTCGTTATCAGCGTCCGCTGCGTGACTACCTGATCGGCTCGCTGGAGTTCACCATTCCTTACATGGCTTACGCGCCCAGGTTGTACAACGCGCTGATGGGCTCGAAGTGGATGAGCCGTCTGCTGGAGCGGCAGGTCGGCATGCTCGACAGTCCGCTGATCCATCGCCATGACTTGCAGACCACGCTGACTCGTTGCAAGGTCGCCGTCGCCAGCGTGCCGGCCCTGCGCGAGCTGACTGCGGCGCAACGGGAGCGTAGCGTGGTGCTGGTGCAGGACGCGTTTACCCGCTACTTCGAAACGCCGTTGCTGGCGCGCTTTATTGAGTTGGCGCATCAGATGGGCTATCGGGTGTTCCTGGCGCCCTATAGCGCCAATGGCAAGCCGCTGCATGTGCAGGGGTTCCTCGGTGCTTTCGCCAAGGCCGCCATCCGCAACGCGACTCAACTCAAGACACTGGCCGACTGCGGTGTGCCGCTGGTGGGCCTGGATCCGGCGATGACCCTGGTCTACCGCCAGGAATATCAGAAAGTGCCGGGAATCGGTGATTGCCCCGAGGTGTTGCTGCCGCAGGAGTGGCTGATCAACGCGCTGCCTGAAAGCGCGCGCCCGGGGACCGGGACGTTCCGTTTGCTGGCGCACTGCACCGAAAAAACCAACGTCCCGGCCAGCACCGCGCAGTGGCAAACCGTGTTTGCCCGGCTGGGCCTGAAGCTGGTGACGGAAGCGACCGGTTGCTGCGGCATGTCCGGCACCTACGGCCACGAAGCCCGCAACCAGGACACCTCGCGGACCATTTTCGAACAGTCCTGGGCCGGCAAGCTGGATACGCCGGGGGAAGCTCTGGCAACGGGGTATTCCTGCCGCAGCCAGGTGAAGCGCTTGGCCGACAAACAACTGCGCCATCCGTTGGAGGTTGTGCTGGAACAGATAGTCAGCAACTGAAAGCGGCAATTCCCCGCCTCCCGCGTCATCGCTCCCACAGAGGCCTGCGCGGACCCTGTAGGAGCGAGCTCGCTCGCGATGAACCCGAGGCCACCGCTGGGTGTCTGGTTTCCCGCGTCATCGTTAACGACCATCGCGAGCATGCTCGCTCCTACAAAAGCTTTCGCGGACTCTGTAGGAGCGAGCAAGCTCGCGATGAACCCGAGGCCCCCGCGGGGTATCTGGTTTCCCGCGTCATCGTTGACGACCATCGCGAGCAAGCTCGCTCCTACAAAGGCCTGCGCGGACCCTGTAGGAGCGAGCACGCTCGCGATGAACCTGAGGCCACCGCGGGATGTCAGGCCTGCCTCGTCATCGTTGACGACCATCGCGAGCAAGCTCGCTCCTACAAAGGCTTTCGCGGACCCTGTAGGAGCGAGCTCGCTCGCGATGAACCTGAGGCCACCGCGGGGTGTCAGGCCTCCCGCGCCATCGTTGACGACCATCGCGAGCAAGCTCGCTCCTACAGTGGTGGTAATAAATTCATAACATCCCGATCTGTCGCTCACAGCTACCGGACATTGCCTACAGCTCAACCAGAGTCATCTGCTATCCGGGGACTGAAGGTAAGAAAATACTGATCGGGCAGAACAGGAGGCATCACCATGGCAGGAACGGTGCTTTCTGTTTTCGCTGGCTACCCGCAGAGCACCGGACAGGAAAGACACCATAGTCGCAAAGGATTGCTGATGAGACAGAATGATCGTGAGAATCTTGAACTCGATAAGCTGCAAATTGAAATTCGCAGACTCAACGCCGAATCCCGAAAATTGGTGGCAGAAGAAAGCAAATTCAAACAGGAAGCCTTCTGGTACCCGTACGCAGTGGCGACAGGTATGGTCACTGCCGTCGTCGCCGTTGCCGGCCTGTGGACCAGGTTTTGAGCGCTGGTCTCCCGATGTCGATGTATCCGGCGATACTTGAATTTTGCCGCCACTCGGCCCAAATTCCAGATACAAAAGGCTCATTCATAGGATTAGCTCGTGACCCACAAGGACGAAACAGACATGCCTATACAATCCACGAATCAAGCCAAGATTGAACAGTTACGCCGTGAAATAGCGGCTGTGGCTGAAGAAATGAGCCGTCCACCTCCAACCGTTGCACGCGCTTTTCTGCTGCCGTTCTGTATCGGCGCTGCGTTCACTCTTACGGCCTTCATTGCCATGGTTTTTTTCGCCAGGCTGATCTGACTTCCCCAAAGCCTGCGATTTCCAGATCAACGAATACGACCTCTTCGTACTGTCTGCGACACCCCCCCGAACTTTGCGCGGTTTTTGTCGGTCGACCCATCTTCTGCCTGATCAGCCCCTTGCGTCGTCGGGGCACAACTAAAAAAGGGTGATCGCGATGAGTTGTCTTATCTGTGCCGGTGCCGCGCAGCGCATTCAGTGCCAGGGGCCGTGGGAGGAGCGGGACTGTCCGGAGTGTGGCCGTTATCGGGTGTCCGATGAGCTGATTCTGACGCTGATGGAGCAGGGGCAGATCTTCGATGTCGGCAAAACCCGGGGCTGGCTCGACAGCCGGCGCAGGGAAGGGGCCGTGCCCTCCATCGAGATCCATGAAGCGCTGCTGGTGCCTTAAGGGTTCAGCGATTGCTTGAGCTCGGCCTCACTCCATGCGCCCTGAGCGCACCTGTGGGTCGCCGCATAGCCGGTGACGTTTGCCCCCCCGCCTCAGTGCCACCCCAGGCAGGAAATGCGTGTCCGTCCTGGCCAGCCCCAGCTCCAGCGCCTGGAACACTCAGTACGATCACATCGCCCCAGGCCGCGCCATCACTGAGCGACGCGAGAAGCTGCCGCTTCGCTGGCAACATCTGCTATCGCCGTCTGATCGTTCCAACCGCTCGGCACGCCAACCACCGGTCGCCTTTTCCATCCATTGCTTGAACCTGAGGACAAACAGGTCTAATTATTAGGCGTGGGAAAAAATCCCACACACAGGATGCCAAAAGAATTTATAACGATTTCCCGACTTGATTTGGCGTTCCTCGCGGTATTGACCAGGAGACGGAAAATGCAAATTCATCATGTGTTCAAACGGGCTTTGTTGGCCATGGCCATTGGTGGCGTGCTGTCAGCGTCCATCGTGCTGGTCCCGGATTCGATTTCCCATGACTCCAGCGCCTACGCCAGAGATGGCGGTAGTGGCGGTGGCGGTGGTGGCGGTGGCCACGGCGGAAGTGGCGGCGGTGGCGGCGGCAACGGTGGTGGCG
>NZ_LYVP01000155.1 GCF_001984065.1 Pseudomonas sp. KK4 | reverse complement strand
CTTCATTGACTGATACACCGCTTTCGCGAGCAAGCCCGCTCCCACAGGTCAGGTGTTAGCCGTAACGTGCCGGAGTATAAACAGCCTCAAAGCTCCCATGCGACTTTCAGCCCTTCATAAATCGCTTCTTCGGCGGTGCGCGGGGCGAGGCAGTCGCCGATGCGGCGAAACTCCACCAGGCCTTTCAATTCTTCGCCCAGGGTGTCCACCGGCTGATGGCCCTGGCACAGCACCAGGGTGTCGATGTTTTCCAGCAGCATCGCTTCGCCGCTGGCGGTGTGTTGCAGGTACACCGTATTGTCATCGCAGCCGTACAGGCGCGCATAGGGGGTGATCGGGATTGCCAGTTTGTGCAGTTCCCCCGCCAGTTGATCGCGCACATACAGCGGCAGGTTTTCCCCGCAATGGGTGCCGTTGACCGCCAGTTGCACTTGATGCCCGGCGCGGGTCAGGCGCTCGGCGATGCCGGGTCCGATCCAGTCGCAGCGCCAGTCGACCACCACCACCGAACGACCGATCTTGACCTCGTCGCGCAGCACCTGCCAGGCATCCACCACCTGCAGTTCGCCGCCGCGCTCGAAGTGCGGCCAGTAGGGTTCGGCACCGGTGGCGATGATCACCATGTCGGGTTTTTCCTGTTCCACCAGGGCGCGGTCGACCCGGGTGTTGCGCACCACGCGCACCCCGGCCAGTTCCATTTCCCGCTGCAGGTTGGTGCTGGCACCGCCGAATTCGCTGCGCCGTGGCAGCAATTGCGCGAGCAACACCTGGCCGCCGAGTTGCGAACTGGCTTCGTACAGCGTCACGTCGTGCCCGCGTTGTGCGGCGACCGCAGCGGCCTTCATGCCGCCGGGGCCACCGCCGGCGATCATGATGCGCTTACGGGTTTTCGCGGCGTGACGCTGACCAAAAATCAGCTCGCGGCCGGTTTCCGGCGTCTGGATGCAGGAAATCGGCAGACCCTTATGGAAATGGCCGATGCACGCCTGATTGCAGGCAATGCACGCGCGTACGTCTTCAACGTGGCCGGTGTCGGTCTTGTTCGGCATTTGCGGGTCGCAGATCAGCGCCCGGGTCATGCCGCAGACATCGGCCTGGCCGCGGGCGATCATCAACTCCGCTTCCTGCGGCTGGTTGATGCGCCCGGTGACGAACAGCGGAATGTTCAGGCTGGCCTTGAAGGTGCCGCCTTCCCTGGCCAGGTATGCCGCTTCGATCGCCATCGGCGGCACGATATGCACCGCGCCCCCCAGGGACGCCGAAGTGCCGGCGACGATGTGCACGTAATCGAGTTGCCCTTGCAGCGATTGCACGGCGGCCAGGGACTCGTCTTCGGTCAGGCCCTCCGGGTCGCGCTCGTCGGCGCAAATGCGCAGGCCGAGGATGAAGTCGTCGTCGGTGCTGGCGCGCACGGCAGCGATGATTTCCCGCAGGAAACGCAGGCGCTGTTCCAGTTCACCGTTGTAGCCATCGGTGCGGCGATTGACCCGCGGGTTGATGAACTGCGCCGGCAGGTAGCCGTGACTGGCCACCACTTCCACGCCGTCGATCCCGGCCTGATGCAGGCGCCGGGCGGCAGCGGCGTACCCGGCGACAATCTCATCGATCATCCCCTGGTCCAACTCACGGGGCATCACCCGGAAGCGCTCGTTGGGCACCGCCGAGGCGGAGTAGGCCACGGCCAGCAGGCCATCGCTGGACTCCATGATTTCTCGACCCGGGTGGAACACCTGGGACAGCACCACGGTGCCGTTGGCGTGGCAGATGTCGGCGATCTTGCGGTAGCCGTCGATGCAGGCATCGTCGGTGGCCATCAGCACGTGGGAGGTGTACCGCGCGCTGTCATGCACCCCGGCGACTTGCAACACGATCAGCCCGGCACCGCCCTCGGCACGCGCCCGGTGATAGGCGATCAACTGCTCGTTGACCAGGTTGTCGGTGGGCATCGAAGTGTCGTGACCGCTGGACATGATGCGGTTTTTCAGGCGCTTGCCACGGATCTGCAAGGGTTCGAACAGGTGCGCGAAGGCAGGTGACGGCGTCGACATGGTGCAGGAACTCCAGCGGGCTGAAAGCCGAAAGACCGGTTTTCGGCATTGTTATTATTGCGCTATGGAAATTTACCGACAGTAAAAAATCAACTTGTTTTTTTACTTTGCGCTGGCTGGACGTCGACGGGGGTGACGCAGTACTGTCTGCCGCAGCCGATCAGCCTGGAGGACTAAAACAATGAACGAGATCGCGACCCACCTGCCGCGCAGCGCGACGGAGCAACGCCTGCGTGAAGAACTGGCCGCCTGTTATCGCCTGATTGCACATTTCCGTATGACCGATCTGATCTTCACCCATATTTCGGTGCGGATTCCGGGGCCGGAGCATCATTTTCTGATCAACCCGTATGGGCTGATGTTCGATGAGATCACGGCGTCGAATCTGGTGAAGATCGATCTGGATGGGCGGGCGGTGGAGCCTTCGCCGTATCCGGTCAATCCAGCCGGGTTTGTGATTCACAGCGCGATCCATGGCGCCCGCGAAGACGCCCAGTGCGTGCTGCACACCCACACCAAATCCGGTTGCGCGGTGGCGGCGTTGAAGTGCGGGTTGCTGCCGGTGAATCAGATTTCCATGGAGTTTTATGGGCGAGTGGCTTACCACGACTATGAAGGCGTGGCGCTGGATTTGAGCGAGCAGCAGCGGCTGGTGGCGGACATGGGCGACAAACCGGTGCTGATGCTGCGCAACCATGGGCTGTTGACCGTGGGCGAGACGGTGAGCCAGGCGTTCCTGCGCATGTATTACCTGGAAAAGGCTTGCGAAATTCAACTGGCGGCGCAGGCTGCCGGGGAGGTGGTGCTTCCCTCGGCCGAGGTGTGCGCGCATACCGAGCGGCAGTTCAATGAGCCGGGGCGGCCGTTGGCGGAAGGCGAATTGAGCGATCCGGATGCCATGCAATTGGCCTGGGCGGCGTTGTTGCGGTTGCTGGAGCGGGTGGCGCCGGGGTATCGGGATTGATCCGCATCTTGGGGTGAATGGACTGGCCTCTTCGCGAGCAAGCCCGCTCCCACAGGGTTCGTGGAATGACGGCTGATTTTGTGAATGACTGAACCCTCTGTGGGAGCGGGCTTGCTCGCGAAAGCGGTGTGTCAGGCGCCGCGACGTTGCGCACTGAAAACTGACTGGAGACCGACTACGCTCTTGCTGTACAGTCGTTCAGCTCGCCGATGTCACGGCGGCCCAATCGAATCCAGGAGCGTCGCCCATGAATCAGGAAGCCCGTTTTTCCCGCATGGAACCGGAGTTGCGCAAGGCCAATCTGATCGAGGCGACGCTGGTGTGCCTCAAGCGCCACGGCTTCCAGGGCGCTTCGATCCGCAAGATTTCCGCCGAGGCCGGGGTGTCGGTGGGGCTGATCAGCCATCACTATTCCGGCAAGGACGAACTGGTGGCCGAGGCCTATCAGTCGATCACCGGCCGGGTCATGACCCTGTTGCGCGAAGCCATGGAGCAGGCCGCGCCCAATGCCCGGGAACGCTTGTCGGCGTTTTTCCGCGGTTCGTTCTCCGCCGAATTGCTCGACCCGCAACTGATCGACGCCTGGCTGGCGTTCTGGGGTGCGGTGAAGACCGCCGAAGCGATCAATCAGGCCCACGATCAGTCCTACGGTGAATACCGCGCCATCCTCAGCAACGTGCTGACAGAACTGGCGCAGGAAGAGGGCTGGGAAAATTTCGACGCCGATCTGGCAGCAATCAGCCTCAGCGCCTTGCTCGATGGCCTGTGGCTGGAGTCCGGCCTGAACCCCGGCACCTTTACCCCAGAGCAAGGCATCCAGATTTGCGAAGCCTGGGTCGACGGCTTGCAGGCCGGCGGTCGGCAGCGCTTCACGCTGCAGACGAGCAGCTGTTGATCAGTCGTTCAACAGTGGATACTCTCTGACGCACACGTAACAACACTCTAATAAGAAATAGGCCTTCGGGCCTGTGCAGGACTCCAGCAATGACGCCACGGGTACTGATCGTCGATGACGATCCGCTGATTCGCGAACTGTTGCACGCCTATCTGTCCCAGGAAGGCTACGAGGTTCATTGCGCCGAGACCGCGGAACTGGCCGAAAGCTTCCTGGCCAGCCAGGCCGTGGACCTGGTCATGCTCGATATCCGCCTGCCCGGCAAGGACGGCCTGACCCTGACCCGCGAACTGCGGGTGCGTTCGGAAGTGGGGATCATCCTGATCACCGGGCGCAACGACGAAATCGACCGCATCGTCGGCCTCGAATGCGGCGCCGACGATTACGTGATCAAACCCCTCCATCCGCGAGAACTGGTGTCCCGGGCGAAAAACCTGATTCGCCGGGTTCGGCATGCGCAACTGCCGCAACCGATGGCGGCCGGCGCCCGGCCGGTCAAGCAGTTCGCCGACTGGGCGCTGGACACCGACCGCCGACGCCTGATCGATCCGGCCGGTGGCGAAACCCTGCTGACCCACGGCGAATACCAGTTGCTGAGCGTGTTTCTGCGCAACAGCGGCCACACCCTGAGCCGCGACCAGTTGATGGACCAGATCCGCAACCGCGAATGGGTGCCCAACGACCGCTCCATCGACGTGCTGGTGGGCCGCCTGCGCCGCAAGCTGCATGACGACCCCGCCGAACCGCAACTGATCATCACCATCCACGGCGCCGGTTACCTGTTCACGGCCAGCCTTGCCGCATGAGGTGCCTGCTGTGGCTGCTGCTGGCCCTGTCTGCCGGCCAGGCATTGGCGGCGCAGAAGGTTCGTTACTGTGACTATCCGCAATATCCACCGATCACCTGGAGCGACGGCAACAACGTCCGTGGCCTGGCGCCGAGCGTGGTGAAAAAGCTGTTCGGTGAATTGGGCTACGAGGTGGAGATCGTGGTGCTGGGCAACTGGAAGCGCTGCCTGCTCGATGCCGCCGAAGGTCGGGTTGACGTGGTGTTGGCCTATAAGACCGAGCAGCGTGAACACAGCATGTTGTTTTCCACGGTGCCGGTACTGCGCGAAGAGGTGGCCCTGTTCTACAACCGGCACAATCCGGTGGTGATCGAGCGCCTGGAAGACTTGTCCCGTTACCGTGGCGGGCTGCTGTTCGGTGAAAGCTACGGCCCGGCGTTCGATCGCATGGTGGCGAAAAACGACAACATCGAATGGGTGTCGGACAACCAGCAGAACTTCGGCAAGCTGATCCGCGAACGCATCGATTTCATTACCCAGGAACGCCGCACCGGCGAGCTTTACGTGGCCAACCGGCCCGGCGCGCAGGACATCGTTGCGTTGCCCAAGCCCTTGAGCGTCGACTATCTGCGGGTGGCGGTCTGACGGCGTTCACCCTGGGTCGGGCACATGCCGCAAATCAACGCGCAGCTGCAACGGATGATCGATGCCGGCGACATCGAGCGCCTGCTCAGTGAAAGCCAGGTCACTTACCGGGACATGGTCAACCTGCCGGCGAACACACGATGATCCATACCCATCCCGTCGGCCTGTTGCGGCGCCTGCTGCTGTTCATTCTGTTGTTCAGTTTGTGCTTTACGGTACTGGCCAGCAGCGTGCAGTTGTACATCGAATATCGCCGGGAAATGCGCGACATCGATTCGCGCATGGAACTGATCCGGGTCGGTTACCTGGCCAGTATCGAGCGCAGCCTGTGGGACCTCAACGAGGCGCAGTTGAACGTGCAGCTGCGTGGCCTGGTGGACTTCTCCGACGTGGCCCGGGTGCACTTGACCGGTCCCGATTACGACTTGCAGCACGGCAACCCGAACCCGATCGGGCCGTTGCGCGTCGAGCGCTTCGACCTGGATTACCAGCCGCCCTCGGGCCCTTCGCGCCACATCGGCCAGCTTGAGGTGAGTACCGACCTGGGCGCGGTGTATCAGCGTCTGTATGCCACCGGGTTGACCAGTCTGTTGTGGATGGGTGTGTTTCTCTGTGGTCTGGCAGTGACGCTGTCGGCGTTGTTCTATCGCCTGGTCACCCGGCATTTGCAGGTGATGGCCGAATTTGCCCGGCGCATCGCCGCCGGGCAATGGCACGAACCACTGCGCCTGGACAAGCGCCGCGGCGCCAACGAAGACGAAATCGACACCGTGGCCCATGCCCTGGATGACATGCGAAGGGCGATCCTGAGTGACATCGACCGCCGGGAAACCGATCGCCTGGCCTTGCAGGACAACCGCGACGAACTGCAGCGCAAGGTCGAGCGGCGCACCGCCAGCCTGATGCGCGCCAAGGACGAAGCCGAAGCGGCGAACCTGGCCAAGTCGCGATTCCTGGCGACCATGAGCCACGAGTTGCGCACGCCGCTCAATGGCATTCTGGGCATGGCCGAATTGCTGCGCGGCGCCGCTCTGGAGCCCCGGGACAGCAAACGCCTGGATGCCTTGCACAAGGCCGGTGAGGGGCTGTTGAGCATCCTCAATGAGGTGCTGTATTTCGCCAAACTGGAGGAGGGCGCGAGCCTGCCGGAGCCGGTGGATTTCTCGATTCGTCAGTTGCTCGACGAGGTGCTGACCCTGCTCGAACCCCGTGCGCTGAGCAACGGCACGATTCTGCTGTGCCGTGTCGACGAGGCGGTGGCCGGGCATCACCACGGCGCCGAGCAATTCTTGCGGCAGATCCTCAGTAACCTGCTGGCCAATGCGATCAAGTTCACCGAAGACGGCGAGGTCAGTGTCGAAGTGGCCTTGATCGCACAGGATCAAGGCCAGCGTTTGCGGGTCAGCGTCACCGACAACGGCATCGGCATTTCCCAGGCGATGCAGGCGCAGATTTTCGAGCGCTTCACCCAGGCCAGCGAAGAAATCGCCCAGCGCTTTGGCAGCACCGGGTTGGGGCTGGCGATCTGCAAGCATTTGGTGGAGCACCTGGGCGGTCGCATCGGTGTCAGCAGTGAAGTCGGGCAGGGCAGCTGTTTCTGGTTTGAGCTGAGCTTGCGGCCTGCCTGTGATGTCGTCGGCAAGGTCGCACCCAGTGAGCCGGGTGCCGCGCTGCAGATCCTGGTGGTCGAGGATGTGGCGATCAACCGCGAAGTGGCCCAAGGGCTGCTGCAGCGGGACGGGCATCAGGTGTGGCTGGCCGAGGACGCCGAACAGGCCTTGGTGCAGTGCGCCGGGCGCAGCTTCGATCTGATCTTGCTGGACGTGCATCTGCCGGGCATGAGTGGGGTCGAGCTGTGCACCCGGTTGCGCGGCACTGAGGGTCCGAATCGCCGCACACGCATCATCGCCCTGACGGCCAGTGTGCAACCGGCCTTGGTCCGCAGTTATCTGGAGGCCGGCATGGACGGCATCCTGGCCAAGCCATTGAAGCTGGAAAACCTGCGTCAGGTGCTGGCGGGTCAAGGGACGGTCGAGGATCCGTTGCCCGATGGCGGGACGATGGACTGGCCGCTACTGCAAACCCATCGCACGTTGCTGGGCGAGCAGAAGTTGCAGGGGTTGTTGTCGGTGCTGCGCGCCTCCATCCTTCAGCACCGCGAAGCACTGGACGAAGCGGTTGCTGCCGACGATTGCACTGAGGTCGCCCAGTTGGCGCATCGGTTGGCCGGTAGCAGTGATTCATTGGGGTTTCGCGGCCTGGCCCTGGAAATGCGCAGGCTGGAAACAGCGGCTTTGTGCAACGACCAATCGGCCATCCGCCTATGCGTACCCTCGGTGCAGGCACACCTGCAAAAATCCCTGCAAATCCTCGATGACCTGTTGCAAGCCAATAATCCCGGGCACCCACAATCCCCTTGTGGGAGCGGGCTTGCTCGCGAAAGCGGTGGATCTGCCAACATAGTCATCGACTGACCTACTGCTTTCGCGAGCAACTCGAATCGTCGCACCGCCGCTCCCACAGGGATGTGCGTACAAGGTTGTTACGACTTTTTACATCTTTGATCCTTGTGTACAACGTCACCTTACATGGCTTTCCAATAATCGATGAAGCCGCCGCAGCGCGGTCTTCGAAGCTTATTGGAGATAATAATAATGAAATGCCGTAATGCTGATCCTTCCCCGCGCCGTGACGTCCTGTCCTGCGCCACGCACCTCATTGTTTGCTGAGGTGCCGGACATGAGCGTAAATACTGATACCCAAGGCATTCACCTGACCCGTGCGCTGAAGAGCCGGCACATTTTCATGTTGTCACTGGGGGGTGTGATCGGTACCGGGCTGTTCATGGGCTCCGGGGTGACGATCAACCAGGGCGGCCCGCTGGGGGCAATTCTGGCGTACCTGGTGGCGGGCTTTTTGATGTACCTGGTGATGGTCTGCCTGGGCGAACTGTCGGTGCAGATGCCGGTGTCCGGCTCGTTCCAGACCCATGCCACCAAGTTCATCGGCCCGGCCACCGGGTTCATGATCGGCTGGGTGTACTGGATGAGCTGGGCCACCACCGTGGGGCTGGAATTCACGGCGGCCGGGATGCTGATGACCCGCTGGTTCCCCGCGGTGCCGATCTGGTACTGGTCGGCGCTGTTCGTGGTGGTGCTGTTCGGCCTCAACGCCTTGGCGACCCGCGCATTCGGTGAGGCCGAATACTGGTTCTCCGGGATCAAGGTGGCGGCGATTCTCGGGTTCATCGTGGTCGGCGTGCTGGTGATCTTCGGCGCGATCCCCTTGACCAGCGGCGCGCCGGCGCCCATGGCGAGCAACCTGATCGGCGATTCGTTGTTCCCCAATGGCCTGTCGGCGGTGTTCGCGGTGATGATGACCGTGGTCTACGCCTTCCAGGGCTGCGAGATCATGGGGGTGGCCGCCGGTGAAACCGATCAGCCGGAAAAGAGCATTCCCCGTGCCGTGCGCAACGTGGTGTTCCGCGTGCTGATCTTCTACGTGCTGGCGATCATCGTGCTCTCGGCCATCGTGCCCTGGCAGCAGGCGGGGCTGATGGAGAGTCCGTTCGTGCAGGTGTTCGACATGGTCGGCATTCCTTACGCTGCTGACTTGATGAACTTCGTGATCCTCACGGCGATTCTTTCGGTGGGCAACTCCGGCCTGTATGCCTCGACCCGCATCCTGTGGGCGATGTCGAAAACCGGCATGGCGCCCAAAAGCCTGTCGCCGCTGAGCAAGCGAGGGGTGCCCCTGCGGGCCCTGAGCATCACCCTGTGCTTTGCCCTGGTGTCGCTGATGACCAGTTTCGTGGCAGCGGACACATTGTTCATGGTGTTGATGGCGGTGAGTGGCATGTCCGGCACCGTGACCTGGATTGTCATTGCCCTGACGCAGTACAAATTCCGCAAGGCCTATCTGCGTGATGGCGGCAAGCTCAGCGACCTCAAATACCGCGCGCCGTGGTTCCCGGTGTTGCCGTTGATGTGCATTACGCTGTGCTGTTCGTTGTTTGTATTCCTGGCACTGGATGAGACTCAGCGGCCTTCGTTGTATTGGGGGTTTGGGTTTATTGCGTTGTGCTATGGGGCGTACTTCCTGTTTCACCGCAAGCGCGGGGAGGTTTTGGCGCCGAGTTTGCCGAGCGCGTAACTCTCTCAGTCAGTAGTGCGCGCTTGCCTGCAGGGTACATATCCGTTGCTGCGATCGGGGCGGCTACCGCGGCATCCTTGCCGCGGTGTTCACTGCGCAGAACCGGAACGAAGCCTCTCGAGGTGGCGAACACCGCAACCGAGGCGGTCTTCGAGCCGGCCTGCCAGCCACCCACCCAGAATCTTGCAGATATCCCATTTCCCCTGTGGGAGCGGGCTTGCTCGCGAAGGCGGTGGATCAGCCAACATATTCATTGACTGACCTACCGCTTTCGCGAGCAAGTCAAATCGTCGCACCGCCGCTCCCACAGGTATTGCGGCGTGCACGCATTTTGTGAACAACACCCACCCCTGTAGGAGCGAGCT
>NZ_LYVP01000154.1 GCF_001984065.1 Pseudomonas sp. KK4 | reverse complement strand
AACCTGGCGGGGTTCCCGGCCATTTCGATTCCACTGCCCTTGCGCTCGATCGACAGCCACCTCCCCGCCTCGCTGCAAATCGTCGCCCGGCCCGGTGAGGATGCCAGGCTGCTGCAGATCGCGATGCAACTGGAAAGCCTGCTGGCCGCAGATTGCTGAACGCAAACCCCCACCTGTAGGCGCCCGGCTTGCCCGCGATGGGGCCATTGAGGCCGCCAAAAAGCTTCGCGGGCAAGCCTCGCGCCTACAGGTTTGCCTCGTCGAAGGTCGTGACCTTGGGGATCTCGACGGCCAGGAAATCAATCAACGCCCGCACCGCCGGCAGCAGCCCGGTCCGGTGGGGCATCAGCGCGGTCATGCGCGCATCGGCGACCATCCAGCCCGGCAACACCCGTTGCAGGGTACCGTTGCTGAGTTCTTCCTTGCAGATATAGCCCGGCAGCGCCGCAATCCCCAGGTTTGCGCAGGCGGCTTCCTTGGTGGAGATCATGTCGTTGCTCTGGAAACGCGGCGCGATGGGCACGCAGGTGTCCTGACCGGACGCGTTGCGCAACTGCCATTGCGACGGACCTCCGCGCACGATCGAAAGGGTCGTGTGCTGCGCCAGATCGTCCGGGGTGGCCGGAGTGCCGGTTTTGGCCAGGTACTCAGGCCCGGCGAACAGGAACCACGGCACACTGGCAATGGCGCGCTGCACCAGGGACGAATCCTGCAACGGCGAGATGTGCCCGCGAATCGCCAGGTCAAAACCTTCGCCGACAATATCCACCAGGCGGTCGGTGGAAATTTCCACGATCTGTACTTTGGGGTAACGGGTGAGGAAGGCAGGCAGCAAATCGCGCAGGGCGAACTGGGCGATTTCCACGGCAGTGGTGATGCGCACCACACCGCTGGGTTCGGCCAGTCGCTCACGTACCGCCTCTTCGGCGACCTCGGCGCTGTTGAGCATGGCGATGGCGTACTGGTAGAACTCGGTGCCGATATCGGTCATGCCGAACTGGCGCGAGGTGCGGTTGAGCAGGCGCACGCCGAGGTAGTTTTCCAGTTCGTGAACCCGATGGCTCAGCGTCGACTTGGGCAGCCGCAAACTGTTGCCGGCGGCGGTGAAGCCACCGCGATCGACCACTTGAACGAAGTAAAAGACATCTTTGAGATCCAGCATTCGGGCGCTACCTGGGCAGAATCACGATCGAGAAAACCGGGGCGGTTGTTATTGGAGTCAGCCCTCGGTACGGGTGCAGTCCCTGTGCGCAATAGCGGCCCTGCAAACATCGACGCCTTGATCATAAGTACGTGACCGTGTAACGACAATGACAGTTATTCTGGCAGTTTTTCAGGGGTGTTTTTCGTCCGGATCGTTCGCCATTCCGGGACTTATCGTGCAGCCCGGCCAACTTCTCAGGCCTGCCCGGTCACCCTAGTATTTTCTTGATCCCCGCCAACTGGCTGGCAGGTTTGAACACGACCAGGAAAATAACAATGAACAAGATCCTCGATACCGCGAGCCTCGATTCCACCGACACCCCCGCCGGGCAAACGCCCTACAGCGCCTGGATGCAGACCGACGTGCTGCACTCGCTGCAGACGCCGGTCAGCGATCACCCGGGCGAGCATGCCTGGATCGCCCACGTGCAGGTGTCCGAGTTGTACTGGATGCTGATCGTCAAGGAATTGCAGACGGCGCAACGCCAATTGCGCGACAACAACCTGAGCCTGGTCTATCGCACGCTGCTGCGGGTGGTCGGCCATCAAGCGGTGCTGGACGCCAACTGGCGCTCGATCGACTGGATGACGCCGAACGACCTGATGGCGATCCTGTCCCGGGCCGCCGCGACCTATGGCAAGGACACGGCGCTGCAAGGCTGGACCTATCGGCACATGGTCTACCTGCTGGGCATCAAACAGGCCGAGCATCTGGTGCACTTCGCCCCGCAACCGGCGCGCCTGGCACAGCTCAGGCAGGCCCTGGCCGAACCAAGTCTCTACGACGACCTGCTGGCCTATTTCGGCCGCATCGGCATGGAGGTCCCCAAAGCGGTGCTGGAGCGCGATTTCAGCGCGCCTTATGTGCCCAACGAGGCCATTGAACGGATCTGGCGAGAGATCTATGCCGGTCCCGATATCAACATCCAGTTGCAGCAGATAGGCGAGACCCTGGCCGACATCGCCGAAGGTTTCAGCCAATGGAAGTACCGCCACCTGATGGCCACCCGCCGCACCTTCGGCACCCGCCCCGCCTACTTCGGTACCGAAGGCGTGGCCTGGCTGGCACCCACGCTGGATGAAATCCCATTCCCGGAACTGTGGTCGGCACGCACCTTCATCGGCAACCCACCCACGGGCTGCCCGCACATGGCCAGGCACAACCGCTGAAGCTCGGTTTCGCCGGGCACCCAAAACCGACAAACACCACACAACACATTCAACCTCTATGGCGCCTGATACACCGCCATCGCGGGCAAGCCTCGCTCCTACAGGTTTTGTGGCAGGGCACAAAATCAGCAAACACCACTGATGACTGTGGGAGCGGGCTTGCTCGCGAAGGCGTTGGGTCAGTCATGCAGAAGGTGACTGATTTACCGCTTTCGCGAGCAAGCCCGCTCCCACAGGTCTTGCGCCTCGCTTACGAATTCCTTCGCTGCGCAGCACGTTGCGCGACGCCTGCGAAGTGCTCCGAAGGCGGCAGTGAGTCGATGGACGCGCCAATCGCCTCGCTACACAACGACGGTCGTTGGGTCAGTGCCTGAAAATACCGGGTGACATTGTGCTGATCATCCCAAAGCGACGCCAGGCCCAGATACGCCATGCGGATGAGGTTGACGCCCCAGGCCACGTCCGCCAGCGAGAACGCATGACCGTTCAGATACGGGGACGACTGAGCGCCCAGGGCCTGGTCCAGCGCCATCAGAATCTCGCGGGCATCCTGCCGGACGGCGCGCTGGAAGGCGGCGTCATGGCAGACCTTTTTGCCGCCGCTTTCCTTGGCGATCTTGGCGCGATAGGCACCGACCAGTTCGGCGTCCCCGGCATTGGCCTCGGCCAGGGCTTGCAGCGCCATGACCTTGTAGTCATACACCGTTTCCATCACCGATTTGAGGCTCTCGGGACGGTGGTCGGCATCCGGGTGAAAGCCGTACAGCAGCGCGGCATTGGGCAACCGATCGACGATGCTGACCTGGCGCATCACTTCGGCACGGGCTTGGGCAGCGGCCGGCAACAGTTGCAGCGGCTCAGTCGACACCTCATCGAGGTAGCAGCAGATGCGCTTGGAATCGGCGATGACCCGCCCCGCCACGTAGTCGATGAGCAGCGGCACCGCACAGGGATCGAAGCCTTCGGTCTCCACCGAGGTACGCCCGCTGTAGCCGCTGACCAACGCCTGCCCCATGTCCTTGCCGGCGATCAGGCGCAAACGCACGTACGCCGGGTTGTAGTGCTCGGCCGCCATGACACCGTCGGCCCCCATCGAGCACAGGATGATCATGTCGTTGGAGCGGTAACTGAGGCGCTTCTCATGCAGCACCGTACGGACCTTTTGCGAGCACAGCGAACTGGCCGCGTGGAACAGTTCAAAGCGCGGGGACTGCGCATCGCCCACCAACGTGCTTCGCTGCGGGTCGAGCATGCCGGCGCGAACAAGGGCCGTCATGTGCTTGAGCTGTTCAATCGTTTCGACCAGATTGGCGTTATCAACATCCACGACAGTCACTCCTTCAATTGAGGTGTTTTCGGTTTCGGTAGAAGATGGTTGTCAAGCGTGGGCGGTCTCCAAATCCGCTAGGATAGGACCTGTTCCAGGCGCTGGACCGCGGGTTGATCGCGGCCCTGCGTCGACCTTTTTTCTCGTTGGAGCGAACATCTTGCGACTCTATGACAGCCGAATGTCGGGCAACTCCTGGAAGGTGCGCATTCTGCTCAATCAGTTGGGCCAGCCTTACGAGCGCATCACCCTGGACCTGGCCAAAGGGGAACAACTGACCCCCGAGTTCCAGCAACTCAACCGCTTCTGCCGGGTGCCGGTATTGCAGCTCGATGACGGCCGGACCGTGGTCGAGTCCGGCGCCATCCTCATGCACCTGGCCCAGGGCAGCCGCTACCTCCCGGATGATCCCTGGCTGCGCTCGCAGGTCATCGGCTGGCTGTCGTTCGAACAGGGCGACCTGCAAAAGCCGTTGGCGCTGTGTCGCGTTTACCATTTGAAGGGCATCGCCGATCAAATGGCTGCGCAGATCGAGCAATTTCACAAAGAGGCCTACCCGGCCCTGGAGAAACTCGAACAATGGCTGGCCGGACATACCTGGCTGGTGGGTGATCACTACACCGTGGCCGACCTGGGCCTGTTCGCCTATGTCTCGCTGGCCAGCCAAGGCGGCTTGCAGATGCAGCGGTTCACGGCCATCGAGCAGTGGCTCACCCGGGTCAAGAGCCAACCGGGTTGGGTCGAACTGCTGCCGGCAGGGTGACCGGCAAACGCCCCACCCCACCGACAGCGATCCTCAGGCCAGGGCGGCTTCAGCGACCGGCGTCACGCAGCGCAACGAGCGTGCGACCGAAGCCACCCGACGGCCCTGGTACTGGGCGACGGCCAGGTGGTCTTCATCCGGCACCAGGGTGTCGAGCACTGAGACGTGGGTCGCGCCATAGGGCGTGCCGGCCTTGAACATCGACGGATCGGCGTAGCCCAGCGGCACGATGATCAGCCCCAGGTGCGCCATCGGCGCGTAGATCGACAGCAGGGTCGATTCGTTGCCGCCGTGTTTGGATGAAGTCGAGCCAAACACCGACCCCGCCTTGCCATTGAGCTTGCCGGCGAACCACAGGCCGCCCAGGCCATCGATGTAGGCCTTGAGCTCCGACGAGATCGAACCGAACCGGGTCGGCGTGCCGAAGATGATGGCGTCGGCCCATTCGGCGTCGGCTTCGGTGGGCTTTTCATACTTGGCGTTCATCGCTTCGGCGCTGTCGAACCAGCCCGGCACCTGCTGCATGATTTCCGGGCCGACCAGCTCCCGGGCCCGGCGCAGGCGAACCTCGGCGCCTTCGGCCACGGCGCCCGCGGCAATCGCGTTGGCCAGGATTTCGGTGGAACGGGTACGCGAATAGAACACGATCAGAATCTTTGGTTTGGACATGATGGAACCTGTACGGGACAACATTATGAACAGCGACTGCTGGTGGCAGTCGCTGGGTATGAGAGGCCGGGTCAGACCGAGATCGGCTCCAGGCGGCTGAGCAGTTCTTCCTTGCGGTCGCTCAACCAGGACGGCGTCTGGAATTCGCCGCCCAGATCATCGGCGGGCTCATCGATGGTGAAGCCGATGTCGGTGGTGGCCGCTTCGAACATCACGCCGCCGGGCATCTTGAAATACATGGAGCGGAAGTAATTGCGGTTCACCGATTCGGAGGTGTCGATGTACCCCATGGACATCAGTTTGTCCTTGAGCGCCATCTGCTGTTCGACGTTGTCCACGGCGAAAGCCACATGGTGAATGGTGCCTTCGCCGTAGATGGACGAGCCTTGCAGGCGGTCGGGCTCATGCTGGAACTCGACCACGGTGCCCGGTGCGCCGCTGGCGGTTTCGAAACGGTGATACGGGCCATGCTCGCCGGCGTAGCGGAAGTCGAGGGCGTCCTTCATGAAGATGATCGACTCGGCCACTTCGCGCAGCGACAGCGTGATGCTGTGCACGCCGCGAATCGCGAACTGCTCCGGGATGTCATCGGCCACGCAGGCTGGACGGCTGTCCTGATCGGAGGCGACCAGGTCGAATTCGATGCCGCACGGGTGCAGGAAGCGCTGACGGGTTTCGCCGAAACGGGTGACCGTTTCCTTGTCGTACGGCACGCCGAAGGCTTCGAAACGTGCCCGCCAGAAGTCCAGGGCGTTCTTGGGCACGGAGTAGTTGATGACGCGTATCTGGCCGGACCCGGGACGGGCCTTGACGCCGCGCTGGCGGAACGGGAACGAGGTCACCAGCGTGCCGGCATCACCCTGGGCGTTGCCGTAGTACAGGTGATAAATCGGCTCTTCACCGTCGAGCAGGACGGTTTTCTTGATCAGGCTCTGTCCCAGCAGCTTCACATAGAAATCGACGTCCTCCTGCGCACCGGCGACGCCGGCGGTCAGGTGGTGGAAACCTTTGATGGCTGACATGTGATTCTCCATTTCATGTGGACAAGCAGGGTCCGCGACGCCTGTCCGGCGCCGTGGGCGATTAACGTGGGGTTGTCGCAGTGCTCAGTCGACGAAGGTGGTGAACTCTTCGAGTTCCAGCTTGGCGACGGTCATTTTGTTTTCCGGCAGGCTGTTGTCGGCCCAACCCAGTGACATGCCGGCGACGACCATCTGATCCTCGGGAAGGTTGAGTTCGGCGCGCAGCAACGGGTGCTGCAGCGACCAGATCTGCTGCGGGCAGGTATCGAGCCCGCGGCCCTTGGCGGCCAGCATCACGTTCTGCAGGAAGCAGCCGTAACACAGGAAACTGGCCCACTCCAGGCGCCGATCCATGGTGAAGATGATGCCGACCGGTGCATCGAAGAAACGGAACTGGCGCTCGACGTCACGCCGCCGCCCCTCCTTGTCACTGCGACAGCAGCCTTGGGCATCGCCCAGTTGCCCGCGGAAGGTATGGAAGCGGGTCTTGTACGGGTCATGCAGTTCTGGCGGAAAAAACGGATATTCCGGCGTCTGCCCTTCCGGCGACGCGCGATAGGCCTCCACGGCGGCTTCGGTGATGCGCTCGCGGGACTTGCCGGTGATGACATAGCAACGCCACGGTTGGCTGTTGCTCGAGCTCGGCGCATGTTTTGCCGCCGACAGAATGTCCTTCACCATGTCCATGGGCACTGGTCGATCCAGAAACCCACGCTTGGCACTGCGTTCGCGAATCAGCTCATCAATGAACAGGCCATTCGGCATTTCCTGTCTCCTTTATTTTTAGATTGGAGTTTCAGCGGTTCCCGTTTCTGGCGTCTGTGCTGTTGCTGTTGCGGACTGCCTTGGGTGTGTTCAGAGCATATGAGCCTTGAACCGGGCCGAGAAGCCGCAGCGGTTGTACGCAGGGTTAGGGATTTGTGAACGATCACTTTTCACCGGGCCGTCGACCGGGCGAGCCAGTCTTCAAAGCGGATCGCGCCCAGTCGCGCCGTCTTGCCGGCGGTCAGCGATTGATCGTCGAGCACGGCACCGAAATAACGCGCGTTCACATCCGGCAGGACCTTGCGCCTGTCCCCGCTCGCCTGCAAAAAACGCCCGGCCAGTTCATCGATCGGCAGGGCTTCAGGACCTGCGATTTCCAACGTGCCATTGACCGGCGCGGCCAGCACGATATCGGTGAGCGCCGCCACCACGTCGTCGGCCGCGACCGGCTGGATCAACGCGGGTGAAGCGTGAATCGCCTCACCGACGGCGAACGACTGGACAATGGCGCCGACAAACTCGAAGAACTGCGTGGCCCGCAAAATGGTGTAGGGCATGCCGGAGGCCTTGATCAGAAGCTCTTGCGCAGCCTTGGCCCGAAAGTAGCCGGTATCGGGAAGCCGCTGGCTGCCAACGATCGACAGGGCAACATGATGGCCGACGCCAGCCGCCGCTTCGGCGGCCAAGAGGTTGCGGCTCGACGTTTCAAAGAAATCGAGCACGGCCTGATCGTCCCAGGACGGCGCGTTCGCGACGTCGACCACTGTATCGGCGCCCGCCAGGGCATGGGCCAAGCCCTCGCCCGTGATGCTGTTCACCCCGGTGCGGGGGCTGGCGGCAAGCGCATCATGGCCACATCCACGCAAAGCATTCACCAGCCTGGATCCGATGAGGCCGGAGCCTCCAATGACGACAATTTTCATGAGACTTTCCCACCTTGGCGACTGCAACCGTTGCGTCGGGATGAGGACAGATTGGCTCGGCGCAGCAGGCAAGTCCTTGCGCCAACCTTGGATTTGCCTTGGCGCCCCCTTGGATTTGCATCCAATCACGCGCTCACCCGTCCAGTCACCGCTGGCGCGGACGGTGCAGCGGGTTTCGAGCTGCCGTATGATCAGCTTCAGATACCTGTCGCCAGGCACCCGGGGCACGACGTTGCGGGCGTTTTTCCAGGGGATGCTCACCGTGCAATACCTATTTGAAGGCTATGTTCTCGATGAGCAACGCAGGGAGCTGACCCTGCGCGGACAGGTCGTGGCCGTTGGGCCGCAAGTCTTCGATCTGTTGCTGTTGTTCGTCAGCAATCCCGATCATGTGGTCAGCAAGGATGACTTGCTCCAGGCGGTGTGGAGCGGCCGGATCGTCTCGGAATCGACGATCGCCAGCCACATCAACGCGGTGCGTAAAGCCATCGGCGATACCGGCGAACAACAGCGCCTGGTGCGTACCGTTGCCCGCAAGGGCTATCGCTTCATCGGCCAGGTCAAGACCCACGACAGCCAGCAGGCACTCCAGCCCGACCTTGACGAGCGCCGGACCGCCACACAAACGCCCTCCCCCGGCCTGGTTCTGCCGGAAAAACCCTCGATTACTGTCCTGCCCTTTCATAACCTGAGCGGCGATCCGGCCCAGGAGTATTTCGCCGACGGCGTCGTGGAGGACATCATCGTCGCTCTGTCGCGCATCCGCTGGCTGTTTGTCATCGCACGCAATTCAAGCTTTACCTACAAGGGCCAGGCAGTGGACGCCAAAGGGGTCGGTCAGGAGCTGGGGGTGCGCTACGTGCTCGAAGGCAGCGTGCGCAAGTCCGGCAACAAGGTGCGCATTACCGGGCAACTCATCGATGCCACCCGTGGCACACACCTGTGGGCTGAGCGTTTTGAAGGGACGCTGGACGATATTTTTGAATTGCAGGATCAAATCACCGAGAGCGTCGTCGGCGCCATCGCGCCGCAACTGGAACGCGCGGAAATCGAACGCGCCAAACGCAAACCGACGGAAAACCTCGACGCCTACGACTATTACCTGCGCGCCATGGCAAAACTGCACAGCGGCAGTCGGGAAGCCATCGTTGAAGCGTTGTCGATGTTCTACCAGGCCATAGCGCTCGATCCGGAATTCGCTTCGGCCTACGGCATGGCCGCCTGGTGCCTCTTCTGGCGCAAGCTCAATGGCTGGATGACTGACAGGGCCACAGAAATTGCCGAGGGCACGCGGCTGGCGCACCTGGCGGTGACCCTGGGCCGCGATGATGCAGTCGCGTTGACTCGGGGCGGCCATGCACTGGGCCATTTCACCGGTGATCTCGATGGTGGCATTGCACTGCTCGACAGGGCACGCCTGCTCAACCCCAACCTCGCTCCCGCCTGGTACCTGGGCGGTATCCTGCGCGCACTGCGTGGTGAAACAGACACTGCCATCGAAGATTTGACCCATGCCGTGCGCTTGAGTCCGCTGGATCCGGAAATGTTCAGGATGCAGATTGGAATGGCGTTCGCGAACCTTTTCGCCGGTCACTTCGAGGCGGCGGCGGACTGGGCGGAAAAAGCGCTGGGCAACTTGCCCGGCCTTTTGGCGCCGGCGGCGGTGGCGGCAGCCAGTCATGCGCTGGGCGGGCAAATGGAAAAAGCCAGGTGGGCGATGCAACGTCTGCGCGGTCTGGACCCCACTTTGCGTTTGTGCGACCTCAAGGACTGGTTGCCGATAAAGCGGCCCGAGGATATGGCGCGGTTCGCCGATGGGCTGCGTCTGGCAGGATTGCCGGAATAACCGCCACGTCAAAAAATCGCAGCCTGCGGCAGCGCCTGCAGGAGCAGCGCGATATCACTGCCGTCGATGTTCACCATCATGTCAATGAAGTTCTCTTAAAAATTCTGCGGCGTAACATCAGCTCCATACCAACCCATTACACCCGGAGCACACGATCATGAAACGCCAGACCCTTCTCAGCATCGCTTTCTCGGTTTTCGCAGTGAACGCTTTCGCCGCTACTTCTGCTCAACCTGTCGTCGCTGAAGGCGGCTCGGATCG
>NZ_LYVP01000153.1 GCF_001984065.1 Pseudomonas sp. KK4 | reverse complement strand
GCCTGACACACCGCCTTCGCGAGCAAGCCCGCTCCCACATTGGAACCGCGCATGTGCCAATGAAAAAGGCGACCCGAAGGTCGCCTTTTCGTCCAGCCCGCGTCGATCAGAACTCGTGATCAGCGTTATCCGGATTCAGGTCGGCGATGCCCAGTTTGCCAGCGGCGGCTTCGATCGACCCGGTCTGCTTGACCAGGGAGGCGATGGCGTCACGGACGATCTGGTTGCCAGCGGTGTTGCCGGCAGCGATCAACTGGTCGTAGTGCTCACCCTTGTTGGCGTGATCGACGATGACCTGCATTTTCGCTTCAGTCGCGGCCAGGTCGGCCTTGAGCGCGGTGTCGGCAGCCGGGTCGATTTTCGCGACCAGGGACGACAGGCTGGCGCCGGTCATTCTGGTGCCGTCGACGCGGGTGTATTCGCCCAGGTACACGTTACGAATGCCCTTGGCATCGTAGAACTGCGAGTTGTGGGTGTTGTCGCTGAAGCAGTCGTGTTCGTCTTCCGGGGAGTTGGCTTCCAGGGAAACCTTCATGCGCTCGCCCGCCAGTTCGCCCAGAGACAGGCTGCCCATGCCGAACAGCATTTTGCGCAGGCCGCTTTCGGCAGGTTCCGCTTCCAGGGTGGCGCGGTAGTTGTCGGCCACGTTCGGCTTCCAGTTACCGACCATTTCTTCCAGGTCGCTGACCAGCAGTTGGGTCACGGATTTCAGGTAAGCGCGGCGACGGTCGTTGTGACCGCCGGTAGCGCCGGCGCCTTCCAGGTAGTCCGAGGCTGGACGGTTGCCGGCGCCAGGACCGGTGCCGTTGAGGTCCTGGCCCCAGAGCAGGAATTCGATGGCGTGGTAGCCGGTGGCAACGTTGGCCTCGGAACCGCCCAGCTCGTTCAGGCTGGCGAGTTTTTCCGGGGTGATGTCTTTCACGTCGACCTTGTCTTCGCCGACCTGAATTTCTGTGTTGGCGATGATGTTGGCGGTGGCGCCCGGGTTACCCAGTGCGTGCTCGTAGGATTTGTCGACGTAGTCGATCAGGCCTTCGTCCAGTGGCCAGGCGTTCACCTGACCTTCCCAATCGTCGATGATGGTGTTGCCGAAACGGAACACTTCGCTCTGCAGGTAAGGAACGCGGGCGGCGATCCAGGCAGCCTTGGCGGCTTTCAGGGTGTCGGCGTTCGGCTTGGCGAGGAAGGCGTCGACGGCGGTTTGCAGGGTTTTGGCAGTGGATTCGGCATCGCTGTAAACGGCGAAAACCATGTCGGCGTAGTGGGCGACAACGGCTTTGGCGGCGGCTTCATCGACTTTACCGGCAGTGGCAGGCGCGGCGGCTGGGGCAGCCGGGGCAGCAGCGGTGGCAGTCGGCGCAGGCGCAGCGGCTTTTTCTTTGTCTTTGCCTTCACCGCAACCGGCGAGGGAAATTGCGATGGCCAACAGACTGGCGGTAGCCAGAGGCATACGAATCATGGCGAACATCCTGCTTCGAGAGGGGGTTGAATGGCGCGTTCGGCGCGCAAAACTGCGACATAATGCAAATCTTTCGCATTCTGTGTAAAGGGTTGTGCTTGGAAATATTTCTTATTTGTAGGAGCGAGCTTGCTCGCGATGGACGTAAGCGCGTCGCGTGCATTCAGGCTTCACGCGTTATCGTTGACGCCCATCGCGAGCGAGCTCGCTCCTACAGGAGATCGTGTGCGCTATAAGATTGCGGCATTGCTGCGCTGGGCCTGCTTGAGGTAGGCACCCAATTCCCGTGCCGGCAGCGGTTTGCTGTAGTGATAGCCCTGACCTTCGTGGCAGCCTTCGGAGATGATGTAGGCCTCTTGCTCGGCGGTTTCCACACCTTCGGCGATCACCTGCATGCCCAGGCTTTTGCCCAGTTGGATGATCGCGCGAACGATGGTTGCGTCGTCGTCGTCATCAAGCAGGTCCTGCACGAAGCTCTTGTCGATCTTGATCTTGTCCAGCGGCAGGCTTTTCAGGTAGCTCAGCGATGAGTAACCGGTACCGAAGTCGTCGATCGCAATCAGCGCCCCGGAGCGACGCAGGCTGAGCAGGTGCTGGGCGGCGGTGCTGATGTCTTCCATCAGGCCAGTTTCGGTGACTTCCAGTTCCAGGCTGCGCGGTGGCAAGCGATACATCTGCAGCAGGTTGTTGACCACCCGCGGCAACTCGGCGTGGTGCAGTTGCACGGTCGACAGGTTCACCGCCATGCGCAGGTCGCTGAAGCCCTGGTCATGCCAGTCGCGCAATTGCTTGCACGCCTGGTCCAGCACCCACTCGCCGATGGCGATGATGGTGCCGTTCTGTTCGGCCAGCGGAATGAACAGGTCCGGCGGCACCAGCCCATGTTCCGGATGTTGCCAGCGAATCAGCGCCTCGACGCCCACGACACGGTGGTCGCGGTAGCTGATCTGCGGCTGATAGACGAGGTAGAACTGCTCGCGGACCAGGGCGTCGCGCAGGTCTTTCTCCAACTCGCGACGACGGCGCATTTCGGTGTCGACGCTGGCGATGTAGAACTGATAGCGGTTGCGCGAGCGGGTCTTGGCCAGGGTCATGGTCTGCTCGGCCTTTTGCAGCAGCTTCTCGGTGCTGTCGCCGTCTTCGGGGAACAGGGTGATGCCGATGGTGGCGCGCAGGCGGATTTCCTGATGATCGAGGGCAAAGGCCGCTTCTAGGTCATCGAGGATGCTTTGCGCCAGTTCGGCGGCTTCGTAGGGTTGTTCGATGTCGGCCTGGACCAGGGCGAACTGGTCACCGCCCAAACGCGCGAGGGCGCCGAGGCGTCCGCTGTGGGCGCGCAGGCGATCGGCCAAGGCCAGCAGCAATTGGTCGCCGGTCTGGTAGCTGAACTGTTCGTTGATGCCCTTGAAGTCATCGAGACCGACACAGAGCACGGCCACCCGCCGTTGCAGCTTGCCGGCGTCGACCAGGATCTTGTCCAGTTGCGTCTGCAATTGCTGGCGGTTTGGCAGGCCGGTGAGGAAATCGTACTGGGCCATGCGCAGCAGGCTGTTTTCCGCTTCGTGGCGCAGATGGGTGTTGCGCTCAATGGATTCGAGCAACTGGTTGGCGGTATTGATCCAGATCCCCAGTTCGTTTTTTTCGTGGCCCTTGAGCTGCGGAATCTTGTGCTCGCTGGGGCGGTCCGGGTTGATCTCGGTCAGGTGCTCGATGATCCGCGACAGCGGCTTGGTCAGCAGCCAGTGATAGACCAGGTACAGCACCAGCCCCATCGCCAGGGCGCGCAGCACACCGGAAATGAAGATGATCACCGAACTGACAATGAACCCCTGGCCGTAGGTGGCGGTGTCCAGGGTGATGCTCAGGTCACCGTAGTACTCGCTGTAGGGCCCGCGTCCCACCAGTTGCGTGGTGAAGGTGCGCTCCTTGCCGAGGATCAGGTCGGTCAGCCAGCGACTGTTGGAGTGCTGCAGTTCACGGGTTTTCTGCGCGAGCATCGCTTCATTGGGATGACCGATGGAGGCCTGGCGCACGGCGTCGTCCTGGAACAGGCCCTCGATTACCTGCATGCCCATCTCCCGGTCCAGGCTGTAGACGGCCTGGGTCGAGGGATCGCGAAACATGTCGAGGATGCGCTCGGCATCGTTGGCAACGGCCTGGCGTGTTTTATAGGCATCGAAAACGATCTGCGCGCAGCTCAAGACCACGCCGACGATCAATGCCGACAGGAGCACGACCCGGAGCAACTTCACCGACAAGCTGTTCTTGAGTTCCAGCTTCAAAGGGCTATTCCTTGTTCCGTGCGGGTAGCATCAAGTTGCCATGAGTATTGGCAATCCCGTGATGGCAGTCAAAGGGTCAATCATCCGTGCGGGATTTTGCCTGCAGCTTGGCCGATATGCTGTGCCTGGATTAATTATCCGATTAGTAGTGTGTCGGTTGTCGAGTCCTTCAACTTGAGGGGGAGGGGGAGATATTTTCCTTTCTTTTGATGGTAGACGGGTGTGGCGTGTGGGCAAGGTGGCGGGGGCGTGTTTCATCGGTGCATTTTGTTCATCCCAGCTTGCGAATGCGCTTTGTCAGGCGGCCACATGATGCCGCAGATATAAACGTCCCCATAAAAAAACCCGGCATGAAAGCCGGGTTTTTGTCTGGCATCGAGCTTAAGCGGTGAAGGTTTTGCCTTCGAACTGCTCAGCCACGAATTTCCAGTTGACCAGGTTCCAGAACGCTTCGACGTACTTCGGACGCAGGTTGCGGTAGTCGATGTAGTAAGCGTGTTCCCAGACGTCGCAGGTCAGCAGCGGGGTGTCGCCGCTGGTCAGCGGGTTGCCGGCGCCGATGGTGCTGGCCAGGGCCAGGGAGCCGTCAGCCTTCTTCACCAGCCAGCCCCAGCCGGAGCCGAAGGTGCCGATGGAAGTCTTGCTGAATTCTTCTTTGAACTTGTCGAACGAACCGAAAGCAGCGTTGATCGCGTCAGCCAGTGCGCCGGTTGGTTGACCGCCGGCGTTTGGCGCCAGGCAGTTCCAGTAGAAAGTGTGGTTCCAGACCTGAGCGGCGTTGTTGAAGATGCCGCCCGAGGAAGTCTTGACGATTTCTTCCAGGGTCTTGCCTTCGAACTCGGTGCCTGGCACCAGGTTGTTCAGGTTCACGACATAGGTGTTGTGGTGCTTGTCGTGGTGGAATTCCAGAGTTTCCTTGGAAATGTGCGGCTGCAGTGCATCGTGTGCGTAAGGCAGTGGCGGCAATTCGAAAGCCATGGTGGATCTCCTAATCAGGTCAGGTGCGGTGAACGCAAGGCCGATCACGGGCGGCCAGACAAGCGCCGGGGAGTTTGTACTCTTTGCGGCGCAGGGTCGGATCATAGCACCGGGGGTCAGGCATAACCACGCAACAACTGTGTGGAATAGAGGTTCCAGAGCCTTTTGGAATAAATCAGCCGGCCATGATCAGTTGCAACGCTACCGCGAACATCATCACCGCCACCAACAGATCGAGGATGCGCCAGGTGCCGGGTCGGGCCAGCCATGGCGCCAGCCACGCAGCCCCCAGTGCGAGGGTGAAGAACCACAGCAACGAAGCACTCGCGGCGCCGACGACATAAGCGCCGGGAACCGTCTGCTGCGCACCGAGAGAACCGATCAGCAACACCGTATCCAGATAAACGTGGGGGTTGAGCAAGGTAACGGCCAGCGCACTGAGCATCACCGCGCGCAACGAGCGCACCGTCTGGTGTTCACCCTGTTGCAGGCTCTGTTTCGAACAGGCCCGGCGCAACGCCTGGCTCCCATACCAGATCAGAAATACCGCGCCACCCCAGCGGGCGACCGCCAACAGCGTCGGGTTCTGCGCCAGCACCGTGGCCAGGCCGAAAACGCCGGCGGCCACCAGCAACGCATCGCAGGCCACGCACAGGGCTGCCACCGGCAAATGGTGTTCACGGCGCAGGCTTTGCGCCAGGACAAAAGCGTTCTGCGTGCCGATCGCCATGATCAGGCCGAACGCCACCAACAGACCGTTTACGTAGCTTTGCCACATGCCAGTCACTCCGCATTCGCCGCCAGGTCGCGCAGCACCTGCATGGCGCGTTCGGCATCGGCCTGGCCGACGAACAAATGGTCGTGGAAATACCCGGCGATCACGTTGCAACTGATGCCGGCTTTTCCCAGTGCGGTGGCGAACGCGGCGGTGAGGCCGACCGCTTCGAGCGCCGAGTGAACGTTGAGGGTGATCCAGGCTGCGACATAGTCGAAAGCGAAACCGGCCCGTTCAGCGTGGGAACGTTCGAGAATCACTGTCAGACCCTCCTGCTCCCGGAAGCTGCCGATGATGTCCACACCTTGTGGCAACTGTCCGTCGCGCAGGGTGCAGAACACATATTCGCCGGCATTGAGTTGCGGGCTCATGCTGCGCAGCAGTGTCGCCAATGAAGTTTCGCCAGCCATTTAGGGTGTTTCCTGTTCAAGAGTTCTTGCTGGTCATTCTCCGGCACAACGTTGTATAAGAAAAACCAATACTACTGATCGCTCATTAGGAAAACTGATGTTCGACTACAAATTACTGTCCGCCCTGGCCGCCGTGGTCGAGCAGGCGGGGTTCGAACGGGCCGCTCAGGTCCTGGGGTTGTCGCAATCGGCGATTTCCCAGCGCATCAAATTGCTCGAAGCGCGGGTGGGCCAACCGGTGTTGGTGCGCGGCACGCCGCCGTCGCCGACGGAAATCGGCCGGCGTCTGCTCAACCATGTGCAGCAGGTGCGTTTGCTTGAGCGCGATCTGCAAAGCCTGGTGCCGGCGCTGGATGAAGAAGGGCTGCCGGAACGCCTGCGCATTGCCCTGAACGCCGACAGCCTGGCGACCTGGTGGGCCCAGGCCGTGGGGGATTTTTGTGCGCAGCAGCATCTGCTGCTGGACTTGGTCGTCGAAGACCAGACCGTCGGCCTCAAACGCATGCGCGCCGGCGAGGTGGCCGCTTGTCTGTGCGCGAGTGAGCGGCCGGTGGCCGGCGCCCGCAGCGTATTGCTGGGGGCGATGCGTTACCGCGCGTTGGCCAGTCCGGCGTTTATCGCCCGGCATTTCCCCGACGGCGTGCGTGCCGATGAATTGGCCCGCACGCCGGCGCTGGTGTTCGGTCCGGACGATTTCCTGCAGCATCGCTACCTCGCATCCCTGGGGGTAGATGGCGGTTTCGAACACCATTTATGCCCATCCTCCGAAGGCTTCATGCGCCTGGCCGAAGCCGGGCTCGGCTGGGGGCTGGTGCCTGAGTTGCAGGTTCGCGAGCAGTTGGAGCGCGGCACTTTGCTCGAGTTGTTGCCAGATAAGCCCATCGATGTGCCGTTGTACTGGCATCATTGGCGCAATGGTGGCCAGTTGTTGGGGTTACTCACCGAGCAACTGGTGCGCGCGACCCAGCGGTATCTCGTGCCCTTCAGGCAGCTTTAAGCGTCAAGCTGCAAGCGGCAAGCAGTGCCACCGCCTCATATTTAACTTGCAGCCTGAAGCTTGAGGCTTGCAGCTGTATCCGAAGGAATACTTCATGAAAATTCTGGTCACCGGCGCAAGCGGCTTCATCGGCGGGCGCTTTGCGCGTTTCGCCCTGGAGCAGGGCCTGGAGGTGCGGGTCAACGGTCGCCGGGCCGAAGCCGTGGAGCATCTGGTACGCCGGGGTGCCGAGTTCGTCCAGGGCGACCTGAGCGACGCGCAGTTCACCCGCCAATTGTGTACCGATGTCGAGGCCGTGGTGCATTGCGCCGGCGCGGTGGGCCTGTGGGGGCGCTATCAGGACTTCCACCAGGGCAACGTCGAGGTCACCGAAAACGTGGTCGAAGCCTGCCTGAAACAGCGGGTTCGGCGTTTGGTGCATCTGTCGTCACCGTCGATCTATTTCGACGGTCGCGATCATCTGGGCCTGACCGAAGAACAGGTGCCCAAACGCTTCAAGCATCACTACGCCGCGACCAAGTACCTGGCGGAACAGAAGGTTTTCGGCGCCCAGGAGTTCGGTCTCGAAACCCTGGCCCTGCGCCCGCGGTTCGTCACGGGCGCCGGTGACATGAGCATCTTCCCGCGTCTGCTCAAGATGCAGCGCAAGGGGCGCCTGGCGATCGTCGGGAACGGCCTGAACAAAGTCGATTTCACCAGCGTGCAGAACCTCAACGAGGCGTTGCTCAGCAGCCTGCTCGCCAGCGGTTCGGCCCTGGGCCGGGCCTACAACATCAGCAACGGCACGCCGATTCCGCTGTGGGACGTGGTCAATTACGTCATGCGCAACATGGAAGTCCCACAGGTTACGCGCTACCGTTCCTACGGCCTGGCCTACTCCGTGGCGGCGCTCAATGAAGGGGTCTGCAAGTTGTGGCCCGGTCGTCCGGAACCGACCCTGTCCCGCCTTGGCATGCAGGTCATGAACAAAAATTTCACCCTCGACATCAGCCGCGCCCGGCATTATCTGGATTACGACCCCAAGGTCAGCCTGTGGACGGCCCTCGACGAGTTTTGCGCCTGGTGGAAAGCCCAGGCCGTTGACTGAACCGACCATGAGGTTGAGGGTCAATCGCTGCGGCAGTGGGGGGTATACTCGCCGCATCACGCCATTACCGATTCACAAGGGTTGACTGAATGTCCATGCGTAACGATGCCAACGACGACTTCGATGATGTGCCGAGCCTGCGTGCCGACACCCTCGACGACGATGATTATCCGGTGACGACCCGTACCTCCGTGCATTCGCGGCCAGCGCCTGTGGTGAAGGTCAAGAGTGCGGGCACCGGCCCGTTGTGGGCGTTGGTCGGCGCGCTGTTCTTTGCGTTCGCGGGCCTTGCGTGGTGGAGCTTTCAGCAGATTTCGCTGATGGAGCAGCAATTGGTGGCGACCCAGGAAAGTTTCGCGCGCATCAGTGAAGAGGCGGCGGGGCGCTTGCAGGACATTTCCGGCAAGGTGGTGGCGAGTCAAACCAACGTCAACAGCGACAGTGAAGCCTTGAAACTGCAAATCAGGCAGTTGGAGACAAAACTGCTGGATCAGAGCCAGCAGCAACAAGGCGTGGCCGGCCAGACCTCGGAACTGGACAAGCGCCTGGCGCAGATGAGTGCGCAAACCGGTGAGCTGGATAAACGCCTGACCCAGGTCTCGGCCTTGAACACCGAACTGCAGAGCGCCAACACCCAGTTGCAGGCTCAGCTCAAAACCGTGACCGGCGAACTGGGCGCACTGAAAAATGCCCCGGCGGACACGGAAAAGTTCGACGCACAATTGAAAAGCCTCGCTGCCGACATTGCCGTGCTGAAGAAACAGGGCAACCCGAGTGCCGCCATCGAGCGACTTGAGCAGGACATGATCGTGCTCAAAAGCGTGCAGGACAACCGCCCGGCAGCGGCTCAGGGAGCGACCAACACCGCCGAATTCGACGCCTTCCGCGGCCAGGTCACTCGCAACATCAATACCCTTCAGGCGCAGATCCAGAACCTGCAGCAGCAGTTGCGGGCTCGGCAGTAACTGCATTTTCGAAAACCCGTGGCGAGGGGGCTTGCTCCCGCTGGAGTGCGAAGCGCTCCCTTGCAATCGGTCAGTCACATCTGGGTTGCAGGCTTTGCGACTGCTGCGCAGCCGAACGGGAGCAAGCTCCCTCGCCACAAAAAAGCGCCTCAATCACAAGCGCCCTGCTTCACAAAGCCCCTCCCTCATCCCCAATCCGTCTACGCTCCTCAAACACAATCAGGAACGAGGAATGCACTATGGGGTTTCTGCAAAAACTGGCATTGCTGGGCGGGCTGCTGTTGTTGGGGCTTGGCCAGGCGCAAGCCGCTTCCACCGAACAGGACGACAGCAAGGCCGCCATCGCCTTGCTGGAAAAGGCCCTGGCTTACTACCACGACAACGGCGACAAGGCCTTCGCCGCGTTCAGCCGGCAAGGCGAGTTCGTCGACAAGGACCGCTATGTATTCGTGCTCGACACCAAAGGCGTGATGCTCGCCAGCGGCGGACCGTCCGCGGCGCTGATCGGGCGGGATGTCTCCGAAGTGCTCGGTCCGGATTTGCAGAAAACCTTCAAGGACGCCTTGAAAGTGCCGGAAGGCAATGGCATTCAGCAGGCCGAATACCGCTGGCAGAACTGGGCCGACGGCAAGGTCGAGCGCAAACACGTGTACTACCAGCGTGTCGGCCAGCGGATCCTGGCAGTCGGCTACTACCTGCCACGAGCCTCGGCAGAACAGGCCATGGCGCTGCTGAACAAAGCAGCGGCCGACCTGGCCAAGGATGAGAAGGGCACCCTGGCGGCGATCAATTCGCTCAAGGGCGGTTACCTGCAGGATGACCTGTATGTGTTTGTCGTCGACCTCAATACCCAGCGCTACGTCGCCCACGGCACCAATTTGCGGCTGATCAACACCGATTTCGCCAAGATCAAGGACCCGGAGGGCAAACCGGTGGGCGAACCGATCCTGGCGCTGATCGGCAAGCAGGATTATGGCGAATATGAGTACCGCTGGAAGAATCCAGTGACCGGTAAGGTCGAGGCCAAGCATGCCTACCTGAAGAAGGTCGGGCATTTTCTGGTGGCGGTGGGGTATTACAGCCCTTGACCTTTGGGTATCAGGGATGACGCCTTCGCGAGCAAGCCCGCTCCCACATTCGACCGTGTTCCCCCAGGCGGAACGGGATCAATGTGTGGGAGCGGGCTTGCTCGCGAATGAAGTCGACGCGGTCTCTCTAC
>NZ_LYVP01000152.1 GCF_001984065.1 Pseudomonas sp. KK4 | reverse complement strand
AATTGCGAAAGCAGTTGGGGTTTTGTTTTGCGCGCTAGAAAAGTTGCCAGACAAGAACGCCTCACCCCATCCCGCCTCTATCGCAAACCACTGCGATTACGCATCTCGCTTCAAGAGAACGCTACTACTGGCCGATAACCATAAGGTCACAGTTCTCCACTTCCTGCAGTTCTCCAATCAGGAGAAAACGCTTGATAGCTCATGGCTACTAGCTATCATCTGCGCGCGGGAGCGGCAGAGAAGCTGATCTTTTTCATGAATTTGCCTTTCGGTTCTTCTTCTTAAATTGCCTGGAAATCTTCGATGCTGTCGTATCACCAAAAGAGTTTTCTGATCGTCGATGATTTTTCGGACTTCCGCAGCTCGGTCAGGTCCATGCTGCGTGAACTGGGTGTCAAGGATGTGGATACCGCCGACACTGGCGAGCAGGCACTGAAAATGTGCTCGCAGAAGTCCTACGATTTCATCCTGCAGGATTTCCACCTGGGCGATGGCAAGAAAAACGGTCAGCAGGTACTCGAAGACCTGATGATCGAGAAGCTGATCAGCCATGAAAGTGTCTTTGTCATGGTCACTGCTGAAACCAGTCAGGCGATGGTGCTCAGCGCGCTGGAACACGAACCTGACGCCTATTTGACCAAGCCCTTCAACCGGTCCGGTCTGGCCCAGCGGCTTGAGCGACTGGAGCAACGCAAGACGCTGCTCAAACCAATTCTCCAAGCGCTTGATCGAGGAAAGCCGGCCGAAGTGCTCAATGCCTGCATTGCCTTGTGTAAACAAGACATCCGTTACTCGCCGTTGTGCCTGCGATACCGCGCCGATGCACTGCGTGATTTGAATCAGAATGAGGCGCTTGAACGTCTCTACGACAGCATCATCGCCGACCGGCCTTTACCTTGGGCATATGCCGGACTGGGCAAGTTGCTGTTCAAACGCGGCCAGGTCGCGCAAGCCAAGGGTGTCTACGAAAAAGCGCTGAAAGTCTTCCCCATGATGCCCGCACTCTACGACGGCATGGCGGACGTATTGGTAGCTGAAGGGGATACAAAAGCGGCTCAGAAAGTATTGGAAGAAGCCATTCGCCTGTCTCCCTTGGCGGTACGGCGCCAGGCGCAATTGGGCAAGTTGGCGATGGCCAACGAGGATTTCGACACCGCCTCCAAGGCTTACCGTCAGGCTGTTTCCCAAGGCGCCCAGTCACGCTTCAAGGATGCCGAAAGCAACCTCGGACTGGCCCATGCCTTGATCAGTAAAGGCAGCGAAAAAGGCCTGGATACCCGAACCCGATTGGAAATCAATACAACGCTCAGTGCCGTAGCCAAGGAAAATCCCTCCGACCCCGGGTTGCAAATCCGTGCCCGGTTGATGAAGGCGACCAGTCTGCTGCTCAACGATGCCGAGACCGCCGAAAAACTCACCGAGCAAGCGATGATGCGCCTCGACGGCATGGAACAGTTCATGAGCGCCGAAGCCGCGTTATTGGTCGCCAAGCAACTGCAGATGCTCGGTCAAGCAGAGGCCGGCACCTCAATGCTGAAAAACTGCGTGGAAATCTACGGCGACGATCCGGCCGTCATGAAGGACATCGCCAAGCTCACGGACGATCCGACCATTCTCAATTCCGGCAATGCCGCGGCCGACCTCAACCGTCAGGGCGTGCGCGTCTACAAGACCGGGAACTTGGTCGAAGCGCGGGAAGTGTTCCGAAAGGCTTTGGCACTGCAGCCCAAGAACATCAGTATCGCGTTGAACATGGCGCAGTCACTGCTGCACGGCACGGACACCAGCGTGCCATCGACCGAACTCGAAGAGTGCCGAAAGTGCCTGAAAATGGTCGGTTTGATGCCCGATACGGATTCGCGCTATCCCCGTTACCAGAAACTCAAGAGCAAGGCGTTCGGCGAATGAACGACAATCAGCAAGGCTTGGATTTTTCCACGGTCATCGCATCCACCGTGCACGACATGAAGAACTCGCTGGCCATGCTGATGCAGGCTCACAGTCAATGGCTGGCCAAGCTGCCCGACCCGGCGAGGCATACATCCGAGCAAGGTGTCATCGAGTTCGAGTTCGCTCACCTCAACGGCATGCTCGTGCAGCTGCTGGGCCTGTACAAGCTGGGTGTCAACCAGATGCCTTTGCAGCCGGCCTATCACGAACTGGACGATTTCATCGAAGCACAACTGGCCTGCCACCAGGATGTATTCGCCAGCCGCGGTATTGCCGCGACCTTCGAAGTCGACCCGTTGAGCCCATTGGGATTCTTCGATCGGGAGTTGATCGCTTCGGTGCTGGCAAACAGCATCAACAATGCCATCCGCTTTGCCCGACATGCAGTGTTGATCAGTGTCAGCGATGAAGCCGGGCAACTGGTGCTGACCATCAATGACGACGGCCCCGGCTATCCCGCGCAAATGGTCGAGCACCAGGCGGATTATGTGCAGGGTATCAATCAGAGCAGCGGCAGCACCGGGCTTGGGTTGTATTTCGCCGGACGGATCGCGGCATTGCATCAGCGCAACGGAGTAGGCGGACGCACCGAAATAAGCAACGGCGGCCCGTTGGGCGGCGGCGTGTTCAGTCTCTACCTGCCCTGATCCTGTGCTATGGCATAAAACCTTTTTACTCGTCGCTGCTTGATATTCCGAACACGCGGAGCCTAATTTGTACGGGTCGCCATTCTCGGCTCGCACAATAACAAGGATAGTGTCATGACAACCGATGGCCTGGGTTCACTCGCGCAGCGACTGATGGGCATTGATGAGATTGAATGCGTTACGCCGGACTTGAATGGCGTACCGCGTGGCAAGGTGATGACCGCCGAGGGCTTCCTCGAAGGTCGACGCCTGCAGATGGCGAGGGGGGTGCTGCTGCAATGCATCATGGGCGGATATCCGCCAGCGCGTTTTTACGGCAGTGATGACAGTGATCTCGCGCTGGTACCCGATCCCGCGCAGATCCATCCGTTGCCCTGGAGCAGGCACCCTCGCGCATTCGCCATTTGCGATGCAGACGAATTGACCGGAGAGAGCTCCAATCTCTCGACTCGAGGCCAGCTCAAAGCGGTGATCAAGCGTTACGCTGCCCTTGGCCTCATGCCGGTAGTGGCCACGGAACTGGAATTTTTTGTCTTCGCGCCCAACGCCGATCCGACTCGACCCTTTGAGCCGCCCATTGGCCTGGATGGTCGTCGCGAAGAGGGTCATTCAGCATTCAGTGTCAGTTCCAATAACGGTTTACGGCCTTTCTTCAGTGAAGTCTACGCATGCATGGCGGCCCTGGGACTACCTCGCGATACCTTCATGCACGAAATGGGCGTCAGTCAGTTCGAGATCAACCTGCTGCACGGCGACCCGCTGCTGCTGGCTGACCAGACATTCCTGTTCAAGCATTTGCTCAAGGAGGTCGCGCTCAAGCATGGCCTCACCGTGGTGTGCATGGCCAAGCCCCTGGCGCACACGCCGGGCAGCTCGATGCATATTCACCAGAGCATCGTTGATGCCCAAACGGGACTTAACGTGTTCAGTGATGAGTCCGGCCAGCCCACTGCAGCCTTCCGCCATTTCATTGCCGGCCAGCAGGCCTGCATGGCGGATTTCACTGCGCTGTTCGCGCCGAATGTGAATTCCTACCAACGCTTGTGCCATCCTTACGCATCACCGAATAATGCCTGCTGGTCCCATGACAACCGGGCGGCGGGTTTGCGCATTCCAGCCAGTTCGCCGGTCGCTCGTCGGGTCGAGAACCGCTTGCCCGGTGCTGATGCCAACCCGTATCTGGCGATTGCCGCCAGCTTGGCCGCCGGTTTGTACGGCATTGATCGCAAGCTCGAACCGAGCGAGCCTATCCAGGGGGAATTTGAGGTGCCGGACAATCTTTCGTTGCCGTGTACCCTGCATGCTGCCCTTGAACGTCTGAAACGTAGCCAATTGGCAAAGGAACTGTTCGGCACCGAGTTCATCGAAGGCTACATCGCTTCGAAGACGCTGGAGTTGACCAGTTTCTATGATGAAATTACCCCCTGGGAACGGCGTGTCCTAGCCGCCCAGGCCTGACGCATCACCCATCTCGGGCTATCGTTTCGGTAGTTCGATTTCTCACCGCAAGGAGCCGCTCGGAACGCCGATGCGCCAAATCTGGAAACCCTTTCGAGCGTTGTATTTCGCCTCGCTGATGATGTTGATCGGCTCAGGCCTGCTGAGTACTTACCTGGGCCTGCGCCTGGCGGCCGATCACGTCGACAGCCTGTGGGTCGGTGCGTTGATGGCCGCCAACTACTTCGGCCTGGTGCTGGGCGGCAAGATCGGCCATCGGCTGATTGCCAGGGTTGGACACATTCGTGCCTACTCGGCCTGTGCCGGGATCGTCGGTGCGGCGGTGCTTGGGCACGGCCTGGTGGACTGGTTGCCGGCCTGGCTGTTTCTGCGGGTGATCGTCGGCCTCGGGATGATGTGTCAGTACATGGTCATAGAGAGCTGGCTGAACGAGCAGGCCGAAGCCTCGCAACGCGGTACGGTGTTCAGCGGCTACATGATCGCGTCCTATCTGGGCCTGGTACTGGGGCAGTTGATTCTGGTCATGCACCCGGGCCTGGGCCTTGAGTTGTTGATGTTGGTCGCCCTGTGCTTTGCCTTGTGCCTGGTGCCTGTAGCGCTGACCCGCCGGATTCACCCGGCGCCGTTGCACCCGGCGCCGATGGAACCGCGATTCTTCATCAAACGCGTGCCTCAGTCGTTGAGTACCGTGCTGGGGGCGGGGTTGATCATTGGCTCGTTCTACGGTCTGGCGCCGCTGTACGCTTCGCAGCAAGGACTGTCCACGGAACAGGTCGGTCTGTTCATGGGTAGCTGTATCTTCGCCGGGCTGCTGGTGCAGTGGCCGCTGGGCTGGTTGTCCGACCGTTACGACCGCGCGCTGCTGATCCGCTGCTTTGCCCTGGTCCTGGCCTTGGCTGCCTTGCCCTTGGCAATACTCAAGCAGGTGCCGCTGGAAGTGCTGTTCATTGCCGGCTTCCTCTGTTCGTTGGTGAAGTTCTGTCTGTATCCGCTGGCCGTGGCGTTCTCCAACGACCACGTCGAAGCCGATCGCCGGGTGTCTCTGACGGCGATGTTGCTGGTCACCTACGGTGTCGGTGCCAGTATCGGGCCCTTGGCCGCCGGTGTGCTGATGAAGCTGTTCGGCAGCCAGATGCTGTATGCCTTCTTCAGCTTCTTCGCCCTGGTACTGGTATGGCGGATTCGTCCGAAAGCCGTCACCAATCTGCATCAGGTGGACGATGCGCCGCTGCATCACGTGGCCATGCCGGACAGCATGTCGAGTTCGCCGCTGGTGGCGTGCCTCGATCCGCGGGTTGATGAGCAAGTGGTTCAGGATCAGATGCAGAATCCGCCTGCAGAACCGAGCCCGGAACCTGAGCTGCCGCAAACCGATGCGTCGCCCGAGGAGCCGGATGCGGACAGGGAGAAGAGTTTTACCGAAGCCAGGCCATAGTGCTCATGCATAAATACGAGGCATAAAAAAACGGGCAGTCACCGCAAGGGACTGCCCGTTTTTCATGGGCCGTTAAATCAGAAGTCGTCTTTGTCGAAACGTCGTGCTTCGCGCTGCAGCTGATAAACGAAACGCTCGACCTGCCGTTGCACCAGGCCGCTCATGTTGTGAAAGCGCACCCCCGCGAAGGTGGTGGAGATTTTTTCTTCGAAGTGCAGGTAGCGCAGTTCCACCGGTGCCGTCATCTTGCCGAAGGGCAGGGCGGCCGTGAAGCGATCATAGACCTGGCCCAACTGCAGGCTGCCGGTGATGTCGCCGGAGAAGCGCAGCTTGCAACCTGTGGCCGAGATGTCCAGCAACTTGCCGTCGATCGGCGCCTTGAGTTTTTCCCCGTCCATCACCACGTCGACAAGCTGTGCCAGCTTCAACGCAGCGCGGAATGCATTGCGGCGCTGGTGGTAGACCACTTCGTCGGGCAGGGTGCCGCGGTAGCAGCGGCTACCGCCGGATTCGTCGATGGTCAGCGGGCCGTTGCTTTCCCAGGCGATGCGTACGCCTTCGTGGAAGCCTTCGACCTTGAACGGCTCGCCCGCCAGCAGGAAGCGTTCGCCGTCGCGGGGAATCATTTCGTCCAGGGCAATCATGTTGCTGTCGCGATCAATGTCCACCAGATAGCTCTGGAAGCGCTGAGTGCGCTCGTGGAACGTGATGATCAGCGGGTCATGACTCTCTTGCAGTTGGCGAAGGTTGCCGGAGATTTCCAGGGGCGTGCTGAGCACCTTGGGTGGCTGCGGAGCATCGTCCGCATTTAAGGCATTGGACACGGTTAATCAATCTCCAGACAAATTTTGACTACGGCTAGCCAGCATTTTGCCAGCATGTTTCGCATCTTGATAGAGCACGCTCTTCGGCGGGCCTAAGCCTGACTGAGCGGACGCGGTTTCACAAGCTTGGAAAATGTTCCGCTGGCATCATAGAGCGCTGGAGGTTCGCCGCCAGTCAGAATCTTCAACTGGGTGGCCGTGGCGGCCTGCTGCACGACGATCGACTGGCCATTGCTGGCATTGGCGGCCTGGCATTGGCTCAGAAGATCGGTCAGCACATCGCTTTGCGCCAGCAGGGTTTCGCCGACGCTCGACTGGCTGGCCAGTTGCTCAAGCCCGCTGCGGTTGGTGGGCAGGTTGAGACTGGCGAGGATTTGACTGCGCTTGCGGCCATGCTGCTCGAGCAAAATGATCAGTGCCTGCTTCTGCGCGAGGATGTTCTCCAGCAGGTACATGTCGCGACCGTGCAAGGCGAGGGATTCGGTTCGCAGCAGCTCCAGCAGTTGTTGCGCCGGAGCGAAATCGTCGGTGATCAGTTGCAGCAGATTCGTGTCGTGCATGGCTGGCCTTGGGTTTTAAGCGTCCAAAAGCCTGGCGCGGCCGGTGGCCTAGCGCTGGGCTTCGAAATTGAGCAGTTTGCTGGCTACACGGTTGCTGTCGACTTTATAGCTGCCATCGGCAATCGCTGCTTTCAACTCGGCCACGCGGGCTTTGTCGACGGCAGGCTGATCGCGCAGCGTATCAGTGACCTTCTGCAACTGTTGAGCCTCATTGCTGAGATGTACCGACTCCCCGACTGTTGCGGTCCCGGCCTGTTCGGTCGGGGTGTTCAGCGGCGCGGATTTGCCGGCTTCGGCGGTTTCCTTGGCAACGCTGGTACGTGTACTGCCGGTAAGTGACGAGGAGCTGTTCAGACGGCTGAAATCGATGACCATGATAAAAAAACCTCTGGGAATTTGGACGCTTGCCATGTTTTCGGCCATTCCCTGCAAAACTTTAGGCCCATTTATCGAGAGCTTGCGCGCGTCAGCGCTTGCCCTGTATGGACCACAGTTTAGGGAACAGCCATGGCCAGCGCCACATCTTCGCGAACAGGTGACCCTTCATGGTCGTTTACATTGAAACCTCCACCTGGCCCGGCGCGACGACCTGCGCCTTGATGACCCGTTGGGAGTTGAGGTTCTTGACCCGGATCTGTTCGCTCATGCCGCCATTGGACAACGCTTCGCCGGGCATACGCACGCTGAGCGTGCCACTACGGGCGGTAATCACCACCTGATCGCCCTTGCGGATCACTTCAGCCTGCTCGAGGTGCACCAGTGTGATCACCTGATCGCCGACCATTGGTCGGGTCAGTCGCTGCCCGATCGCCTGGTCCAGTGACGTCAGGTAGCCCTGGTTGATCGCGCTGATATCACGCTCGCGCAGGATCACATCCTGAGGCTCGACAATCCCGCTGCGCCGGAGCGCTCGGGTGGTGGTCACGACATCGCGAAACAGGCGGACTTGAGCGGGTACGAACACCGTCCAGGGGGACGATCCCTCGCAGCGAACCTTGACCGTGACCCGGCCCAAAGGCTTGGCCGGACTCTCCAGAGAGGCTGTCAATTCCTTGTCGCACATCGGCATGCGCAGGCGCGGGTCGAGCTGGTTGACCTGGATTTCGTAGCGACCTTCGGTTTGACTGGTAGCCAGATAGTCTTCTACGGTGAACTCAAGAAAGCCCTGGGTGACGCCGATAAGCATGTCAGGCAAGGTAACCGCGTCAGCAAGGGCAGGGCTGCCAGCGTTGAACAGGCAAACAGCCGCCATCACGCCCAGGCATTTGCGGTAGGGGGTGGTCAGGCGTCGGAAAAATGTCGGTTCTGTGTTCATAGAAAGATAAAAAGCAAGCGCCGTGCCGTTTAGAGATGAATGTGCGTCGCAACAACACTTAGCGTTGGTGTAGGAGTCTGGGCATGGCTGGTGTAATGGATTCGGTGAACCAGCGCACGCAACTGGTGGGGCAGAATCGCCTTGAGCTGTTGTTGTTCCGTCTCGACGGGCAGCAGCTGTATGGAATCAACGTGTTCAAGGTGCGGGAGGTGCTTCAATGCCCCCAACTGACGTTGATGCCCAAATCCAGTCCCGTCGTGTGCGGCGTGGCAAATATTCGGGGCGCGACCATTCCGATCCTGGATCTGGCGATGGCAACCGGTTCCGGTGCCTTGAAGGACAAGAACAATCCGTTCGTGATCATCACGGAGTACAACACCAAGACCCAGGGTTTCCTGGTGCGTTCGGTGGAACGCATCGTCAACATGAACTGGGAAGAGATCCATCCGCCGCCCAAGGGTACCGGTCGCGATCACTACCTGACGGCGGTGACGCGGGTCGATAACCAGTTGGTGGAAATCATCGACGTCGAAAAGGTTCTGGCGGAAGTGGCGCCGACACCCGAAGCGATTTCCGTCGGAGTGGTGGATGTCGAAACCCAGCACAAGGCGCTCTCGCTGCGGGTGCTGACGGTCGATGACTCGTCGGTGGCGCGCAAGCAGGTGACGCGTTGCCTGCAAACGGTCGGCGTCGAAGTGGTGGCGTTGAACGACGGTCGGCAAGCGCTGGATTACCTGCGCAAACTGGTCGACGAGGGCAAGAAGCCGGAGGAAGAGTTCCTGATGATGATCTCCGACATCGAGATGCCGGAGATGGACGGGTACACCCTCACGGCGGAGATCCGCAACGACCCTCGCATGCAAAAGCTTCATATCATCCTGCATACTTCGTTGTCGGGTGTGTTCAATCAGGCGATGGTCAAGAAAGTCGGTGCCGATGACTTCCTGGCCAAATTCCGTCCTGATGACCTGGCATCCCGGGTAGTCGACCGGATCAAAGCAGCAGACATCAGCTAGGGGCGCTTTGCCCCTGGCAGTCAATACGATTTAAGAGGCGGCAGCATTGTCTACGGGTAATTTGGATTTCGAACAGTTCCGGGTATTCCTGGAAAAAGCCTGTGGCATTTTGCTGGGTGAAAACAAGCAGTATCTGGTCTCCAGCCGCCTCAACAAGCTGATGGAGCAGCAGGGTATCAAGTCGTTGGGTGAGTTGGTCCAGCGCATCCAGACCCAGCCGCGCAGCGGTTTGCGCGAAATGGTGGTGGACGCGATGACGACCAACGAAACGCTGTGGTTTCGTGACACTTATCCGTTTGAAGTGTTGAAGAACAAGGTGCTGCCCGAAGCGATCAAGGCCAGCCCCGGCCAGCGTTTGCGCATCTGGTCAGCGGCCTGCTCGTCGGGGCAGGAACCGTACTCGCTGTCGATGTCGATCGACGAGTTCGAGCGGACCAACGTCGGGCAATTGAAGATGGGTGTGCAGATTGTCGCCACCGATCTGTCCGGCACCATGCTCAACAATTGCAAGACCGGCGAGTACGACAGCCTGGCCATCGGCCGCGGCCTGTCCCCTGAGCGACTGCAGCGTTACTTCGACCCCAAAGGGCCGGGCCGCTGGGCCATCAAGGCGCCGATCAAGAGCCGGGTGGAGTTCCGCTCGTTCAATCTGTTGGACAGCTACGCGAGCCTCGGCAAGTTCGACATCGTGTTCTGCCGCAACGTCCTGATCTACTTCTCTGCGGAAGTGAAGAAGGACATCCTGTTGCGCATTCACAGCACGTTGAAGCCCGGTGGTTATCTGTTCCTTGGCGCCTCCGAAGCGCTCAACGGATTGCCGGACCATTACCAGATGGTCCAGTGCAGCCCGGGGATCATTTACCAGGCGAAATGAACGGTTGTCGGCAACATGAGAAACGGGAGTCCTGAGGGCTCCCGTTTTTTATGTCCGATGCTATCTACCTGAAGTGGGTATTCCCTGTGGGAGCGGGCTTGCTCGCGAATGCGGTTAATGGGCTGACATTTCCTTGTCTGGATACC
>NZ_LYVP01000151.1 GCF_001984065.1 Pseudomonas sp. KK4 | reverse complement strand
TGCCTGACCCACCGCTTTCGCGAGCAAGCCCGCTCCCACACTGGATCTTCAGTGAATGCAAATTCTGCGGCCACTGAATAACCTGTGGGAGCTGGCCTGCCAGCGATAGGGCCAGCACAGTCGATATCAGCTGTGCCTGACCCACCGCCTTCGCGAGCAAGCCCGCTCCCACACCGGATCTTCAGTGAATGCAAATTCTGCATACCCCCAAATCAACTGTGGGAGCGGGCTTGCTCGCGAAGAGGCCGGCTCATCCAACATCCGTGGTGACTGACCCACCGCCATCGCGAGCAGGCTCGCTCCCACAGGGTTTCTCGTCCGAACACAAACTCCATGTTCGCTGTAGATCAATGTGGGAGCTGGCCTGCCAGCGATAGGGCCAGCACAGTCAATATCAGCTGTGCCTGACCCACCGCTTTCGCGAGCAAGCCCGCTCCCACACTGGATCTTCAGTGAACGCAAATGCTGCATACCCACCCCAATCAACTGTGGGCTTGCTCGCGAAGAGGCCGGCTCATCCAACATCCCCGTTGACTGACCCACCGCCATCGCGAGCAGGCTCGCTCCCACAGTATTGCTCGGTCGAACACAAACGCTATGTTCGCTGTAGATCACTGTGAGAGCTGGCCTGCCAGCGATAGGGCCAGACCAGTCAACATCAGCTGCCACCGCTTTCGCGAGCAAGCCCGCTCCCACACTGGATCTTCAGTGACCGCAAATTCTGCATACCCCCCAATCAACCGTGGGAGCGGGCTTGCTCGCGATGCTTTTTCACCAGACGCCGATCTGCACCATTTTCTCGGTTTCGGGTTCGCCATAGCGGAACCGCTGACCACGCAGATCGATCTCGTGATGACTGATCGTGGTTCGTCGCTTCAATCCGCGCACCCACTCGAACAAATACCCCGCATGCTCTTCGCGAACCGCCGCATACGCCGGGTTGGCCCCCAAATCATGCAGTTCCTGCGGATCATTCAGCAGGTCGAACAGCTGCGGTCGAAACCCGTCGTAGGCCAGGTATTTCCAGCGGTCGCTGCGCACCATGGTCATGCGGCAGCGGTCGATCGGTTGTGCCAATCGCTCCCGCGCCGGCGCTTGGAAGGCGTAGTCGTATTCGCTGATCGCAAAGCGGCGCCAATCGGTTTCAATGCCATGCAGCAAGGGAATCAGCGACCGTCCTTCCAGCCGATGTTCGGCGCCGGGCAACCCAAGCGCTTCGAGGAAAGTCGGCAGAGCGTCGATGGTTTCCACCAGGTGCTCATCCACCGAACCACGGGTGATGTCCGCCGCCCGACGCGGGTCGCGAACGATCAGCGGAACGCCCACCGCGGGCTCCAGCAAAAATTCTTTTTCCCCCAGAGAGTGGTCGCCGAGGAAGTCACCGTGATCACTGGTAAACACGATCAGCGTGTCCTCCCAACGACCGCTGCTCTGCAGAAAATCGAACACCCGCCCGAGCTGATCATCGACCTGTTTGATCAGGCCCATGTACGTCGGAATCACGTTCAGTCGCACTTCGTCTCTGGAAAAATTCAGGCTCTCTTCGTGCTGCCGAAACGCGTGATACACCGGGTGATCGCTTTCTTCCCCCACTGCTGCGCGCACCGGCTCGATGACCTGATCGGCGCCATACAACGCGTGATACGGCGCGGGTGCGATGTAGGGCCAGTGGGGCTTGATGTACGACAGGTGCAGGCACCAGGGCTGCTCGCCCTGTTCGGCGATGAAGTCCAGGGCGCGGTCGGTGGTGTAGACGGTTTCCGAGTGCTGCTCGGGAATGCGTGCCGGCAAATGCGCGTTGCGCATCTTCCAGCCGCTGAGGATTTCCCCCTGATCGCCTTCGGCGGCGTTGGCCCAGTCGTGCCACAGGTTGCGGCCGGCGAAACCGAGGTCACGCAGGTGATGGGTGTAAGGCGCGGACTCACGTTTGTCGTCGAACAATGGGTTGTCGGGGAAGATGCCGTCATGGCGAAAATAAGGTTCGAAGCCGACTTCATTCAAGGCTTGCGCCTGATCGCTCGAAGGATCGATGGCCAGTCGTTGCAACGCATCGACATTGGGTGTGGCGTGAGTCTTGCCCACCAACGCGGTGCGGATGCCATGGGGTCGCAGGTAGTCGCCGATGGTCAATTCTTCGAGCGGCAGGGGCACAGCGTTCCAGGCGACTTGATGGCTGCTGACGTAACGCCCGGTGTAGGCCGACATCCGCGACGGGCCACAGATGGTGCCTTGGGTATAGGCACGATTGAAGCGCACGCCGGCGGCGGCCAGGCGATCGATGTTCGGGGTGTGCAGATGCGGATGGCCGTAGCACGACAGGTAATCGCGACGCAGTTGATCGCACATGATGTACAGCACGTTGCGCAGGGGTTGTTCGGGGTTGGACATGGGTTCACCAATCGGAAGACAGGTGAGGTTTTTCGCCGGTGGGGCGGGGTTGGGGCAAGTGAGTTTGGGGAATGGTTGTTATGCAGTGGGTGCATTGTTGGCCGAATGGACGTCTTCGCGAGCAAGCCCGCTCCCACAGGGGCCGGAGTACACCGATCAAATGTGGGAGCGGGCTTGCTCGCGAAGAGGCCCGATCAGACAGCCAGATTCTCCAGCGAACACACCTCTTCATCCCGCGCATCCACCTCTTTGATCTGGGCAATCATCGCCTCCGCCAGCGGCGATAACCGATACCCCGCCCGGCTGACAATCCCATAACGGGTGTACAGCTCCTCCAGGTCATCGGCCAACCCCTCGATCTTCAAACACACCAGTTCACCCTTGGCGTGATGCAGCGCATCCGAGTAGGCGCCGACGATGCCGATCGCATCGGAACGCATCACCACGCTGAGCAGGCTGTAACTGTTTTCGCATTCCACATTCGGCGTGAAATCCGGCCGGCCGCTGAGGTCGACAATGACCTTGCGCAGGTTCGGCGGGCGGATGGTCACCGCCATCGGATAGCTCATCAATTCGACGGCGCTGACCCGCTCGCGACCTGCCAGCGGATGCCCGGCGCGGCAGCAGAAATGCCATTTGCGCGGACGCAGGCGTTGGGTCAGGTAATCCGGATCGGCCTCGAATTGCCGGGTGTCGGCGACGAAAAATTCGAACTCTTCGCTGAGCAGGCGTTTGCTCAGGCTCTGCCAGTCATCCACCTGAAACTGCACCCGCGCCTTCGGGTAGCGCCCGATGAAGCTGCCGATCGCCCGAGGGATCAACCCCGCCGCTGGCGCCGGTCCACAGCCGAAGCGCAACTCACCGGCCTCCAACCCGTTGAATTGGCTGATCTCGTTGGCCATCTGCTGCGCGCCACTGACCAGCCGCCGCGCGTGTTCGAGCAACACCTGGCCCTGCTTGGTCGGTGCCAGGTCCTTGCGCCCGCGATCCACCAACTGACAACCGACGCTGTGTTCCAGCGCCTGGATGCTGCGGCTGAACGCCGACTGCGACAGGTTCACCGCCATCGCGCCCGCGACGAAGCTGCGCTGATCGACGAGGGCGATGAAGTGGCGAAGCTGGCGCAAATCGATATGCATTTTTCACATTAAAAATATCGGGGAAATGCATTGGATATGCATTAGGTCGACTCCTTATAAAGGCAATCTCTTATGCAGTAAATATTTGTTAAAACATAAATCAATAACTTTAAAGAATATGCACTGCCGAAAAGTCGCTGTGCGTTTTTTGATCAGGAGCCGCCCAATGAGTCCGTTGAAACTTGCCTCACCCCTGACACCCCGACGGCTCAAACGCCTGCCCCTGGCGCTGTTGCTGGCGGGTAGCGCCAGTTGGACCCACGGCTACGCCGCCCAAAACACAACCCAGGAAGATGCCCCGGCAAAAGCCGCACCCGGTCAGGCCAAAGCCGATGGCACCCAATTGCAAACCGTGACCGTCACCACTCGCCGCCGCGAAGAAAGCTCGCAGGATGTACCGACGCCCATGAGCGTGGTCAGCGGCCAGGTGCTGGAAACCCAGCGGGTGTATCGCATCCAGGATCTGCAGCAACTGGTGCCCAGCGTCAACGTCGCCTACATGCATGCGCGCCAGTCCAGCGTGTCGATCCGTGGCCTGGGCAACAACCCGGCCAGCGATGGCCTGGAAGGCAGCGTCGGGCTGTACATCGACAATGTTTACCTGGGGCGGCCGGGCATGGCGGTGTTCGACCTGATGGACATCGAGCAGCTCGAAGTCTTGCGCGGTCCGCAAGGCACCCTGTTCGGCAAGAACACCACGGCCGGGGTGATCAACATCAACACCCGGGCGCCGACCTTCACCCCTGAGCGCAGCATCGAAACCTCGGTGGGCGAGGACGGCTACTTCCAGACCAAGGGCACCATTTCCGGCCCGCTCAACGATGAACTGGCCGGGCGTTTTTCTGCGTATCGCACCCGCAGCGATGGCGACATCAAGAACGAATACGACGGCCATGATTTGAACGGTGGCTCGCGCGATGGCTTCCGTGCGCAGTTGCTGTTCAAGCCGAACGAGGCGTTCAACCTGCGCTGGATCGGCGATTACAACGAAGAAGATTCCAGCGCCGGCACCCGCGTGCTGTACAACACCGGGCCGACCATCAACGGCGTCAACCTCTACCAGGCCCGGGCCACCGCGGCCGGTGCCACCCTGGTCGATGGCACCCACCGCAAGGTCAACCTGAACAACGATCAACACGTCAACGTGCACCAGGGCGGGACCTCGGTGGAAGCCAACTGGACCCTGCCGAGCGACTTCACCCTGACCTCCATCAGCTCTTATCGCTGGTGGAATTTCACCCCGCGCAACGACGACGGTTTGAACGTTGCCGCGACCTACAACGCCGGCGTGTCGGTGGAAGACAAACAGTATTCCCAGGAATTTCGTCTGGCTTCGCCCACCGGTGGCTTCTTCGACTACGTGCTCGGCGCCTATTACTTCGGCTCCGACCTGGACAACAAATCCTTCGCTTATTACGGCCCGCAAGCCGACATCTGGAACGGCACACCCGCCGGGGCACTGGCCAACGTCACCAGCATCGGCAAAGGCCACATCAAGACCGACAGTTTTGCGCTGTTCGCCCAGGGCACCTGGCACCTCACCGAACGCCTGGATTTCACCGCCGGGGTGCGTGGCACCTACGAAGAGAAAAGTGCCTGGGTCAACCGCGATGCACCGCTCGGTGGCGCCGCGGTGACAGGGGCTGCGGCCGCGGCACGGGTGGGGCGCGCCGGGGTGTATGACTCCGGCGGTCTGAACCAGTACAGCGCCAGCCCTTCGGGCCTGTTGAACCTCAGCTACCACTTCACCGACAACCTGCTCGGTTACGCGACCTTGTCCCACGGCGAGAAATCCGGCGGTGTGAACCTGGCCGTCGGCACCGCGCCGGTGGCGGGCGCCGACTCGCTGCTGATCGGCACCGAGCGCGCCAACAACGCCGAACTGGGTTTCAAAAGCACGCTGTGGGACCGCCGTTTGCAGCTCAATGCCAACGTGTTCTGGACCCAGGTCAACGGCTACCAGACCAACGCCTACGACGACGTCAACCGCGTGCAATACCTGACCAACGCCGGCTCCGTGCGCTCTCGCGGCGTGGAGTTCGACAGCACGTTGATTGCGCTGCGCGGCCTGACCCTGAACTTCAACGGCTCCTACAACGACGTCAGCTACCTCTCGTACAAGGATGCACCGTGCCCGCCGGAAGTCAGCCTGGCACCCGGTGCGCCAGCGTCCTGCGACCTCACCGGTCATCAGGTGGTCGGTGCCTCGAAATGGATCGGCAACGCCAACGGCGAATACAAATGGAACCTGGCCAACGGCTTCGAAGAGTACGTCACCGCCAGTTACGCATTCCGCTCCAAAGCGGTGGGCACGGTGGAGGATTCCGACTTCGGCCAGATCCCCAGCTACGCCGTGGTCAACCTGTCCACCGGCCTGCGGGGTGACTTCAATCAGGGCCAGTGGGACGTTTCGCTGTGGCTGAAAAACGCCTTCGACAAAACCTACTACACGACCCTCTGGACCGGTGGCAACGGCGGCTACGAAGGCCTGCTCGGCACGCCACGAACCCTGGGCCTGACCGGCCGGTACGACTTCTGATCCAGGGAAAATGACGGGGAAAACCATGCTCTGCGCAAATACTTTCAATGCCTCAAAAGCATGGCGTTTCGGGTGCATGGCCAGAGCCCTTGCACGGCGCGGCCTGCAGCGAAACGGGCAATTTGCATATGCGAATTTGTTCTAATTTTAACTTTAAAAATTACTTTAAGAGATAAGCGCCCGAGCCAATGATTGACCCGTCGCTACGTCGTTCGGGGAATGCAGGGTTCGACGTTTCGGGTGATTCGCAAAAAGACCGCAGGGAGTTAATCAATGGGCAATGTCCAGACCGCCGCCAGTGCACACGAGGTGCTTTGGCGCCAGGCGCCGGGTGGTGAGTTGGTCGACCTCGGCCGGCAACACCGTTTGCCTTTGGGCCAGTTGCGTTTGCAGCGTGCGCCCAAGGGCATCCTGAGTCGACGCGAGGCGATCCTGCTCGGTGTGCTGGCGTTGCTGGTCCATGGCGCGGTGATCTATTGGCTCAATCAGCAACCGACCAAAGCGCTGCCGATCGTGCCACCGGAGATTCCGCCGATGACCATCGAGTTCTCGCGGCCGGCGCCGCCAGTCGTTGAACCACCACCGCCGCCTCCACCGCCACCACCACCGGTGGTCGAGCCGCCACCGCCGGTGGTGGATGAGCTGGCCGTGAAGCCGCCACCGCCCAAGCCGATTCCAAAGCCCAAGCCAGTGATTAAACCCGTGCCGAAGCCCGCGCCCAAAGCGGTCGAGCAACCGCCTGCGCCACCACAACCGGCCGCACCGGTGGCGGCCCCGGCGCCACCCGCTCCACCGGCGCCCGCACCGGTAACACCGGCCTCGGCCAACGCCGCGTACCTGAAAAACCCGGCGCCGGAATACCCGTAGCTGGCCCAGCGTCGCGGTTGGGAAGGCACGGTGTTGTTGCGGGTGCATGTGCTCGCCAGCGGCAAGCCGGGCGAGATCCAGATTCAGAAAAGCAGCGGCCGCGATGCCCTCGACGAGGCGGCGGTCAATGCGGTGAAACGCTGGAGCTTCGTGCCCGCCAAGCAGGGTGATGTCGCCCAGGACGGCTGGGTCAGCGTGCCCATCGATTTCAAGATTCATTAAACCGAAACCTAATTCGCGCGAAACGTTTACACGAGGAATTCACCATGACGTTATTGGCATCTCCACTCGAATCCATCGAAAGCGCGGTGATCTGGCTGCTGGTGGTTTTTTCTGTCGCCACCTGGGGCCTGGCGTTGCTCAAGGGCGTGCAGTTCGGTCGCCTGAAGGCTCAGGATCGCAAGTTTCACAAACAGTTCTGGGCCGCTTCGAGCCTTGATTCGGCGGCGGAACTGGCCGAGACCCAACCCGGCGCTGCGGCACGGGTGGCGCAGGCCGGTTATGCGGCGATCCAGGTGGGCGAGGCGCCGCACGCGGCGGATTTGAGCCAGGCGATCAATCATCAGGACCGCCTCGAGCGTGCCTTGCGTCAGCAGATCGTGCGTGAACGTCGCTCGCTGGAAACCGGGTTGGCGGTGGTCGCCAGTATTGGCAGTACGTCGCCGTTCATTGGGTTGTTCGGCACCGTATGGGGAATCATGGAAGCGTTGAAAGGCATCAGCGCGGCGGGCTCGGCCAGCCTGGAAACGGTGGCCGGTCCCATCGGTGCGGCACTGGTCGCCACCGGGGTGGGGATCGCCGTCGCGGTACCGGCGGTGCTGGTTTACAACTACTTTTTGCGACGCCTGAAACTGACGGCGGCGGACCTGGATGACTTCGCCCATGACTTCTACAGCCTGGCGCAGAAGAGTTCGTTCCGCGTGCTGATCCACCCGACGGCACACAAGGCTGCCGCATCGGGCAACGCACAGAAAGTGAAGGAGGCGTCCTGACATGGCCTTCTCCACGCAAGACAGTGATGAGGTGTTGAGCGAGATCAACGTGACACCGCTGGTGGACGTGATGCTGGTGCTGCTGGTGGTGTTCATTGTCACCGCGCCGCTTTTGACCAACGCGATCCCGATCAACCTGCCCAAGACTGAAGCCGTGGCGCCGGTGGAGCAGAAGGACCCGCTGGTGGTGAGCATCGACGGGGCCGGGAAGCTGTTCATCAACAAGGATGAAATCCAGCCGGACTCGCTGGAGTTCAAGCTGCAGTCGGCCAAGGCCAAGGACCCGGAGGTGCGGGTGCAATTGCAGGCTGACGATGGGGTGAATTACGGCGAAGTGGCGCGCGCCATGGCGTCCATCGAGCGCGCAGGGATTACCAAGTTGTCGGTGATTACCGCGCGCTGACAGATTCAAGTTTTTCCGGGGCCGTCTCCTTGGCAGGGTGCGGCCCCTTTTTTTATTGCATCACCGGACTGCTTTTTGTGGCGAGGGAGCTTGCTCCCATTGGGTTGCGAAGCGACCCCCTTCCGATTTGCGGCTGCTGCGCACCCGAGCGGGAGCAAGCGCCCTCGCCACAAGAGCAGTCCGTGGTAAATAATTTATATGCGATATAGGTCTTAATAAATAGCTTCTTATTCCTTAACGAATATAAATCCCCTCCCTATACTCGTTCAGGAACAGACACGCAGCAGGAGAGCTCCCCATGCGCAACGAATCAATTCGCTACCTGATTGTGCCGGGCTGGCAAGGATCGCCAGAAGATCATTGGCAAACCCATTGGCAGAACAGCCTACCCAACAGCGCCCGCGTGGAGCAGGCCGACTGGCTGACGCCCCGTCGCGAAGACTGGGTCGCCGCGCTGGCCGAGGCGATCGCCGCGGACAGCACGCCGGTGATCCTGATCGCCCACAGCCTGGGTTGCATCACCGTGGCCCATTGGGCCGCCACCGCGCCGGTGCCGATGTTGCGTCAGGTACGCGGCGCCTTGCTGGTCGCCCCGGCAGACGTCGAACGCCCGGCCTGCGCGCCGGCCCTGCGTAATTTTTCACCGATTCCGACTGACCTGCTGCCATTCCCCAGTCAGGTCGTGAGCTCCGACAACGACGCCGCCGTCAGCGCGCCCCGCGCCCTGGAGCTGGCGCGCAACTGGGGCGCCGAGGCGGGAATTCTCGCGGGCGCCGGGCACATCAACGTCAAGTCCGGCCACCAGCGCTGGGAGCAGGGCTTTGCCTATCTCTATCGCCTGCAAAACCGCATGGAGCATCACGCCCTGCGCCGTGCCTGACCCCTTTTTTGACGCCCCCCGTCTCCCGGCGGTTTTGGGCGGGAGACTGCCATGAGTTTTGAAACCTTCGGTCAGCCACTGCTGACGTTCCCCGACGCCGAAAAAAGTCCCCTGAGCATCCGCGCCAAGGCGCTGGTGTTCGTCGATCCGCGCTCGCGGCAACTGCGCCAGGAGCTCGAAGAACTGGCACCGCGTTCGATCTCGGTGCTGATCCGCGGTGAAACCGGTAGTGGCAAGGAATTGCTGGCGCGGCACATCCATCGCGCCAGTGATCGCGGCGGGTTGTTCGTTTCGGTCAATTGCGGGGCGATCAGCCCGACTTATGCCGATGCGGAATTGTTCGGTTATGCCGCTGGCACCTACAGCGGTTCGGCCAGCAGCCGCGCCGGCTGGTTCGGCTCGGCCAATGGCGGCACACTGTACCTGGATGAGATTGGCGACTTGCCGCTGCCGATCCAGATCAAACTGCTCGCCGCCCTGGAGAATCACGAAGTGACCCGCGTCGGTGCGCATCAGCCGAGCCCGGTGGATGTGCGCCTGGTCGCCGCCACCAGCATCGATCTGGCCCAGGCGGTCGCTGCCGGGAAATTCCACGAGCGGTTGTATCACTACCTCAGCGAAGGCCAGCTTGAATTGCCGGCGCTGCGCGAGCGCTCGGGCGATATCCTGTCCCTGGCCGAATACTTCCTGGGCATCTACAGCCAACGCCTGGACCTGCCGGTGCCACTGATCAGCGAAGCCGCGCAACGGGTGCTGGAACGCCACACCTGGCCGGGCAATACCCGGGAGCTGGAAAACGTCATTCACTTTGCACTGCTGGTCAGCACCGGCGACGAGATCCTGCCGGAGCATCTGAATTTGCCCGATGAAGGCCTGGGGCAGATCGAACGGCAGCTCAAGCAGATCCTTAGCAACGGTTCCGACACCGAAAAAGCAGCCCTCAAACACATTCTGGCAAACGCCAATCTCCTGTAGGCGCGAGCTCGCTCGCGATGGTCGTCAACGATCACGCGGGCTGCCTGATTGAACGCGTTGCCCTTGCG
>NZ_LYVP01000150.1 GCF_001984065.1 Pseudomonas sp. KK4 | reverse complement strand
CGCAGCCCAGCGGGAGCAAGCTCCCTCGCCACAGGGGTGGTGGCTGCTTTTGTGGTGAGGGGATGAATCCCCTCACTACGAAAACTTCCTCACCACAAAAACTCACTTGCCACAAATAGTTCTGAGTTCAGGTTTTCAGCAGCAGCGGGTATTGCACTTGCCGCGGCCGAAACGTGCTTCCTGGCGTTCGCGGAAGAAGGCTTCGTAGCTCATCACCGGCTCGCCCGGGGCTTTGATTGCCATTTGTGCGACGTAGTTGTCGTAGTCGGGCATGCCCACCATCAGTTGTGCACTTTTGCTGAAAAAACGGGCGGCGTTTTGCAGTTTGCGGAACATGGCCATGCTCTCTGGGGTTGGTTGGGGTTCATCAAAGCGTACGATTGTATCTGCAATGTGTCCGCACGCCGGTCATTCGTCGGCTCGCTCAAGCGCTCCCCGCGACCTTTTGGCGCAGTACCGGCGGGCGATGGATTAAGCGCGAACGGGCAACAGTTTGTTAACATCCCTGCGCTTTTTTTCGTCTGATGCGTCAGGCACTGTGTTTTATCTGTCGCTACACAGGAAGCTTTATTTCCATGAGTACGTTGTATTCCCGTCGCACGGTCCTGCAGGGCATGAGCCTGCTGAGCCTGGGCCTGCTGGCCGGCTGCGACGACAGCAGCAAGCTGTCGTTCAAGTACGGCAAGGATCTGAGCGACAAGATCATGGGGCGATCCTTCAAGCTCAAGAACGCCCAGGGCGAAACCCGGATGCTCGGCAGCTATCGGGGCCTGATGCCGATGATCTTCTTCGGTTTCACCCAATGCCCCGCCGTCTGCCCGACCACGCTGGCCCGTGCCGCCCAGGCCAAGAAGCTGATGGGCCGCGATGGCGATCGCCTGCAAGTGGTGTTCATCAGCCTGGACCCGGAGCGAGACACCCCTGAATTGCTCGACAAATACGTCAAGGCCTTCGACCCCACTTTCGAAGCGCTGTACGGCACGCTGGAAGAAACCGCCGCCACCGCCAAGGAGTTCGGCGTATTCTTTGAGAAGGTCCCCAGCGGCGACACGTACACCCTGTCCCACACCGCGACCAGCTACGTGTTCGACTCCCGGGGCAATTTGCGCCTGGGCCTGTCCGCGTCCCTTACCGCTCAAGAGTGCGCAGAAGACCTGCTCACCGTCATGGAAGTCTGCTGATGAATTCATCCCGCACATCGCGCATCAAACAACTGGCCCTGGGCCTTTCGCTGCTCGGCATGGCGTGGCAGGTGTCGGCGCAAACCCAGGTCAGTGATGCCTGGGTCCGCGCCACGGTGGCCGGCCAGCCGTCGACCGGTGCCTTCATGACCCTGCAAGCCGACAGCGACAGCAAGCTGATCAGCGTGCAGTCGCCGATCTCCAAGACCGTGCAGATTCACCAGATGAGCATGAAGGACGATGTGATGCGCATGGGTCAGGTGCAGTCCGTGGCGTTGCCGGCCGGCAAGCCAGTGAGCCTCGACCCCCAGGGCTACCACGTCATGCTGCTGGACCTGACGGCACAAGTGGCCGAGGGCAGCACGGTGCCGTTGACCCTGACCGTGGAAAACGCCAAGGGTGAGAAAGAGACCATTGAAGTTCAAGCCCAGGCGCGTTCACTGGGCGCGACCGGCCACAGCAACATGGACCACGGCAGCATGGATCACAGCAAGATGGACCACAGCAAAATGCAATAAGCCCCTGACGGCCCCGATCCACGGGGCCGTTCACTGATGGGAGGTGCGTACATGACGACCAACACCGAAACCGCCATCCTCGCCGGTGGCTGCTTCTGGGGTATGCAGGATCTGCTGCGACGCTACCCGGGCGTACTGGCCACGCGGGTCGGCTACTCCGGCGGCGATGTGCCCAATGCGACCTACCGCAACCACGGCACCCACGCCGAAGCGATCGAAATCATCTTCGACCCCGAGCAGATCAGCTATCGGCAGATTCTCGAATTCTTCTTCCAGATCCACGACCCGACCACCAAAAACCGCCAGGGCAATGACCTGGGCATGAGCTATCGTTCGGCGCTCTTCTACCTGAGCGAGGAGCAGAAGCACATCGCCCAAGAGACGATTGCCGACGTCGAGGCATCCGGCCTGTGGCCCGGCAAAGTGGTCACCGAAGTCGAGCCCGCCGGACCGTTCTGGGAAGCGGAACCTGAACACCAGGATTACCTGGAGCACTACCCGAACGGCTACACCTGCCACTTCATTCGGCCGAACTGGCAATTGCCCAAACGCACGTAACATGATGCGGGAGCGAGCATGCTCGCTCCCGCAGGCTTGACGACATCGCGTGCGACGGCGGCCCGGATCAGGGCCTTGAGCGAAATCCGCCCCGCACAATTTTTTGCCCATCAAGTTGCCAATGCCGATCTAGACTTAACCCACTAACGGGGCAAGGCACACCTGCGCTCGAACCGAAGGCCGATCAAACAAGGAATATAACCTTGAAGACTTCAACGCTTTGCCTGCTGGGGAGCCTGTTGTTTTGCGCCGGGGCCTGGGCCAACGGGACCATTCCCGTGCTCGAGCTCGATTTCACTCGATCGGCCACTGAAACCCTGAAAAAACACGGCATCAACGACGCGTGCATCATCGTCGCCTCCAACCCGAGCGGCTTCACCTATTGCCGTGAAGGCTCGGCGACGCTCTGGAAGTATCAGAAGCTGGACCTCAGTCAGCCCGGCAGCGGCCAGGGGCCCTTGCTGGCATCACTGGATGACGGACGCATCTCCATCGCCGAAGACGACAGCGCCGCCTGCGAAGAAGAACTGCCCAAAACCACGATCAATCCAGTGATCACCCGCGCAGTTGCCATCGGCCTGATCGTGCTGTTCCTGCTCCTGGGCTTGCGTTTCACCTATCGGGCGACCAGGGACGGCTACTTCAGCCGGGCCGTGTATTCGGGGACGCACCTGCAACGCTCGACCGGCTCGCTGCTCGCGCACCGCTCGGCGTCCAAAGCCCTGTTCGCGTTTGCCGCCGCCGCGACCGTAGCGTTCGTTTATTTCGGTTACAGCGCCCTTTGAGCCGCTAGAGTCGCAAATAACTCGAACTCGCCCTCAAGGGGTTCATCCAATGTGAATACACGGGAGGAACCCCCATGAAAAACGACGAACCAGTCAAACCCGCCAACGGCACGGACGAGTCTGTACCAGACGTTTTGCCTTCGGACGATGAACCCGAAGCCGACGAACAGCAGCGCAAAATTGACGAGATCGAGCGCAAGGTGGCTGACGGTAATTGAACAATGATCACCGCCAATCCATGTGGGAGCGGGCTTGCTCGCGAAAGCGGTGTGCCAGACAACATGACGGTGACTGACACACCGCCTTCGCGAGCAAGCCCGCTCCCACAGGGGACTGCGCTCAAGATTCAGTAGGTGCGGGTGACGGTCAGCGCCACTACGGCGATGCGTTCCGCCAGTTCATAGCCGGGCTTGCGCAGTTCGTCACCGAACACGTCCGGGTCCAGTTCGCGGTAAGTCCAGCTGAAACTATCCCCATTGAGCATCGGCATCACACCTTCGAGGAAAGGATCGCGTCCGGCCACCATCGCCACACCGGTGTACAGCACCAGGCTGCCGCCCGGGTTCAGCCGCGGCAGGGACTCACGCACGATGCGCAGCGACAACGCCTCGCCCAGGGCCCCGCCTCCGTGACGATAGGCCCGCTGCTGGCTGTCATTCATGTAGGGTGGATTGGCGACGATCAGGTCGAACGGGCCTTCGACACTGCGCAGGATGTCGCTGTGGTAAACCGTGACGTTGCTGAGCCCGGCCAGCTCGGCATTCACCGCGCAAAGACGCAGCGCCCGAGGATTGATATCCACCGCCAGTACCTGGGCGGCATGGCGGGCGCGGGCGACGATCATTGCCCCGACACCGGCCCCACAACCAATGTCCGCCACCCGTTGTATCGGCTCGACATGCTGTTGCAGATGAGCGTCGATCAACTGGGCAAAGCGGTAGCTGTCAGGACCGAAAAACACCGAATCGGCTTGCGTGGTCGGGTACGCCGAGTGGGCGAACAGCAGGCCTTGCAGATTCGACCAGCGCACAGTGCTGCGCCACAGCGCACCGTCCCGTTCGACGATGCCCGCCTGCTCCAGCATGTTCAGCTCACCGTCCTGGAACAGCGACTGATCGAAGGGCATCGACCAGCCAAACACATCGCGCAAGTCCTTGGCCAACGGCGAGGCAAAGCGCTGAAGATGGGTCTGGTGGGTCAGCGGGCTGGGCGTGACGAAACGATACTCCTCGGCGATCAGACGTTGGCCCAGTTCCAGCAGCGCACGATCGGCAATGTGTTGTGCGGACATACAATGGCTCCTTCAATCAGCGCAAACGGGTCCGCAGTTCGACAAAGCGGCGGGTGGCGAACAATCCGGCCGGGCGGTGATGGCGCTGCGCAGACAGCCAGGGCATCAGCAACTCCAGCGCTCGGGCCGGCGGCTGCCCAAGCAAATTGTCCTGCAGCGACTTGAGCTCCGGATCCGTCGGGGCCACCTCATCAGCCTGGTGGGGTTGATCCCGATGCACGGCCGGTCGTTGCCTTGGCCCCTGCCAGTCGCCGGCGATCCAGTCGTGGATCAACTGTTTTTCATAGCCGTCGAACACACCGAACATCGCCGCCGTGCCGCCCTCGATCAATTGCCAGAATCGACTGTCCTGGGGCGGGCCATGGCGTTTGATCCAGCCCATGCGTTCCATGGCACCGAGGAACTGCGCAATCTTGCCCGGCGACGACAACCACTGGCTGACGGTCTGCCCGTCGACCTTGCAGTAGTCCGAATGCATGTGCTGGCCAAACTCGCGCTTGCGTTCGAGCATCGCCACCACTTCACGTTGCAAATCAAAGCCTTTAATCACCGCCGTTGAGCCCACGCCGAGTTCGTTGAGGCGATACCCCAGGGCCACCCGCTGGAAGAAAGCTGCCCTGCCCTCGTCCAGCGGCAACAGGTCGAGCAGCGCCTCGACAGCCTTGCGACCGTGGCCGCTGCTGACGTTGTCGATGGTCACGTGCAGAGTGAAATAGTAAGGATCGATCCCCAGCTCGCGCAGTTCGTAGGCGCTGATCAGCAGGTGCAGCGGCAGTTGCTCGTAACCCAGGTTGTAGCCGATCACCTCGGGCAAGAACTCGGCGCTGCAACGGGCGAACGCCAACTGGATCGCGCCTTGAACGAAGTGCTCGTCGTCCAGCCCTTGCTGGTCGTCGCAGTCGTGTTCGGCCAGCAGCTTGCGATAGATCAGCACGTGGTTCTGACGGGGATCGCCCTTGCCCAGTTCTTCGAGATAGGTCGTGAGCAGGCCGTCGAAGCGCAGGTCCTGCCAGTGGTTGAGCATGCCTTCCAGCCAGGCGCCGTCGACCACTTTGGTCGGTGCTACCCGTTGCAGGAAATACAGCGCATGGGCCTTGTTCTGGAAATACTCGCGCTCGCCACCCTGCTTGCGCTTTGCAAGGTAGGCGGCGTACTCGCTGGCCACGTCGGCGCAACGCTGCTCGGCCCATGCCGTCAGCTGCTCAGGCGCTTCGGGCAGATCGCACGGGAGCCCGGCAGCGAGGGCCAGTTGCTGGCGTAAAAAGGCCTCGGCCCGCGCGTGGGCATCGGGTGCATCGTTATACAGCGCGGTATAAAGCTCGCGGTAGGCGTCATCGTCGCACTGCCCCGGTGATGTGGGTGTGCCGGACAAGGTTTTGAATACGCTCATGACTGGAGGCTCCTGGGCAGATAATTGCTCGTTGAACAGCAGATTGAGGGGCCTGCAGAAAATTCCATCGGCTTTCACCAGCCGGGGACGGGTGGCCAACGCCCGTCCCTGTAGGAGCGAGCTCGCTCGCGATGAACCCGAGGACGCCGCGGGGCATCAGGCACCCCGCTTTATCGTTGACCTCCATCGCGAGCGAGCTCGCTCCTACAGGGAGAGGGCGATCAGCGTCTGTCATCGGACAGCGGCGTTTGCTCGTCGGCCTCTGGCATTTCCCGCTCCGCCGACTCATCCCATTCCTGAGGATCATCAGGGTCAGGCGTCGTCAAAGGGTCGTACTTGCCGGGGTCAGGTTTTTTGTCATCGGGATCAGCGTTCATAACCACCTCTGCAACATGGCGTTCGTATCCATTGGAAGTGGCAGCGGCGCGAGGGTGCGTTCGGGTAGACGAATGGCGCGAGAGTGCCGCTCGTCCGGCGCGTCGCACTTTCGGTTTGCGCGGTTCTTCCAATGGCTACATCCACTTGCAAGGAAGACTCAGATGAATATCCACAGATTGATCGCGCTGACGCTTGAGGCGTCACTATGATCGCCCCGGCCACCGGCATGAGATACGGGGAGCGCTATGTCGTCGACAGCGTCGAACGGGCGCATCACTTTCCAGGCTTTTTTCTGGATGGAAAATACTACCTGGGGCCCGAGCTTCAGACCGCCGTCGGCTGGCTCGAAGGGCAGCAATTTCTCTACGATCAACTCGACCCGACCGGCGAGCCAGTGTTTGCGGGACGGGTCGCCGGCACCATCGAAGACCTGACCTTGATCCTGGCCGATGGTGCGCGCCTGACGTTGAGCCCGGAGCCGTTTCGCGCCCAGGCCGACTTGCCTGTGCCGGTTGTGCAGGTGCGCCCTGCCCCGGCATTCACGCAACGCCCTTCGCCGCTGCTGGTAGCCGCTGCGGCGTTGCTGGTGGGCGGACTGTTGCTGGCCGTCAATCGCCTGGGCAGCCGCAAGCGCACTCGCTGACGCTCGCGGCGAAGTTCACTCCTTGGCGGCGAGCGTCCCGGGCAGCGCTGCGCCTTGCTGGAAGATCACGGTCTGGGCCGGCATCGGCGCGGGGAAACCGGCTTCGCCGAGGGCGTCCTTGATGACGCGGTTGGTGTCGAAATACACCTGCCAGTAGTTCTCGTTGTGGCAGTACGGACGCACCGCAAGGACCGGGCCGACCAGGTTGAACTCGAGAATTTCCACGTCCACCGCTGGGGTTGCGAGCACATTGGGGATGGCGGCGATTTTTTCCTTGAGCAAGGCTGCGGCCGCTTTCCAGTCGGCGGCGCCAGACAGTTGCGCCTTGAGCTCCACGCGACGGAACGGGTTGTGGGTGAAATTCTGGATGTTGTCGCCGAAGATCTTGTTGTTGCCGACCAGGGTCAGGACATTGTCCGGGGTATTGATCGCGGTGGCGAACAGGCCGATCTCGGTCACGGTGCCGGTGACGCCGCCGGCGCTGATGAAGTCGCCGACCTTGAATGGGCGCAGCACAATAATGAAGGCGCCGGCCGCCAGGTTCGCCAGCAGCCCCGACCAGGCCATGCCGATCGCCAGGCCAACCGCGGCCAGCAATGCGGCGAAGGTGGTGGTCTGCATGCCCAGGTAACCGAGGATGGCGATCACCAGGATGATGTTGAGCGTGACGGTGATCACCGAACCGACATAGCGCAGCACGGTCGGGTCAACCTTCTGCTTGCCCAGGGACTTCTGCACCATGCCGACAGCAAAGCCGATCAGCCAGCGACCGATGATCCAAAAGGCAATTGCACCCAGAATCTTGACTGCAAAAGCGACACCGTAGGCCTGCACGACTGCAATCAGTGCGTTGAACTTCTCGGTGGTTACATTAACGATTGTCTCGTCCATGGCAGAAGCTCGCAAATGAGGGTTGACCTCAAGACGCTAGCACAGCCTTGGAAGGCCGCCAGTCTGGCGCGAACCCCACATTTGGGGGTGATACGACTGTGGGAGCGGGCTTGTTCGCGAAGGCGGTGTGTCAGTCGACATCAATCTGGCTGACACACCGCTTTCGCGAGCAAGCCCGCTCCCACAGGTTTGTGTGCGCTTAGTGCGGCGCGCGGGGGATGGTTTTGAGCAGGTCTTCGGGGCTGATGTGGCCAACCACAGGCTGCACGCTGCCCGGCTGCGGCAGGTCAAGGATGTGGCCTTTCATCTTGCCGATCACATGCATCTCGCAGGGCTTGCAGTCGAACTTCAGGGTCAGCACTTCATCGCCATGAATCAACTGCATCGGCGCGACCTTGGTGCGCACGCCGGTCACGCCCTTGGCCTGTTTCGGGCACAGGTTGAAGGAGAAGCGCAGGCAGTGCTTGGTGATCATCACTGGCACTTCACCCGGCTCTTCGTGAGCCTCGTACGCCGCGTCGATCAGCTTGACCCCGTGACGGTGATAGAAATCCCGGGCCTTCTGGTTGTAGACGTTGGCCAGGAACGACAGGTGCGACTCCGGGTACACCGGCGGCGGATTGGTTTCGGCCTTGCGGCCACCCCGTGGGTGGGCCTTGATGCGGGCCGCGGTCAGCGCTTCGATCACTTCCCGGCGCAGGGCCTTGAGCTGCGAGTTGGGGATGAAGAACGCCTGCGGTGCTTCCAGTCTGATGTCGGTGGCGTGGTATTCGGTGGTGCCCAGTTGACCGAGCAGATCGCGCAGTTGCTCCAGGGCCTGCTCCGGCTTGTTGGCCACGCCGAACGGACCGGCCAGGGTCACGCTGACGCTGACGCCCTCTTCACTGGTGGCGGTCAACTGCAGCTGCTGCTCGTCCAGACGTGCCAGCCAGGCCACGCCGATGCGGCGCTCGGACGAGGTCTTCTGCAGCGCTTGCTGCCAGTTGTGGTCCAGGTTGCGGCTCAATGGATGATTGGGGCGCAACTGGTGCAGACCCTTGGGCATCTCGTTGGGCTCGACGCGGTAGCGGTAGCGCTTTTCGCCGTCCTCTTCGAACTCGCCTTTCGGTTCGGCGATGTTGGTGCGCCAGCCGACCACTTCGCGCTTGACCAACACGTTGAGGCCGTCGCCGTTGGACAGCGGCTCTTTGGTGACCACCAGCAAGTCACGCTTGCCGACCTTCTCCACCACGCCCACCGGCAGGCCGGTGAACGTCGGCGAGTCAAAGGCGCCGATGTCGATCTTGCGGTCGCTGACGAAATAATCGGTGCTGCCACGGTGGAAGGTCTTGTCCGGGTCCGGCACGAAGAAGTGCGCGGTGCGGCCGCTGGAGGCACGGGCCAGGTCCGGGCGGTCTTCGAGCACGTCGTCCAGACGCTGGCGGTAGTAGGCCGTGATGTTCTTCACATAGCCCATGTCCTTGTAGCGCCCTTCGATCTTGAACGAGCGCACGCCGGCCTCGACCAGGGCGCGGATGTTGGCGCTCTGGTTGTTGTCCTTCATCGACAGCAGGTGTTTTTCGTAGGCGATCACCCCGCCCTTTTCGTCCTTGAGGGTGTACGGCAAGCGGCACGCCTGGGAGCAGTCGCCACGGTTGGCGCTGCGCCCGGTGTGTGCGTGGGAAATGTTGCACTGGCCGGAGAACGCCACGCACAGGGCGCCGTGGATGAAGAACTCGATCGCCGCGTCGGTCTCGGCCGCGATGGCGTGGATTTCCTTGAGGTTCAGTTCACGGGCCAGCACCAGTTGCGAGAAACCGGCCTGGTCGAGGAACTTCGCCCGCTCCAGGGTGCGGATGTCGGTCTGGGTGCTGGCGTGCAGCTCGATCGGCGGGATGTCCAGTTCCATCACACCCAGGTCCTGGACGATCAGCGCATCGACGCCCGCGTCGTATAATTCATGGATCAGCTTGCGCGCCGGCTCCAGTTCGTTGTCGTGCAGGATGGTGTTGATGGTGGTGAACACCCGCGCGTGATAGCGATGGGCGAACTCCACCAGCGCGGCGATATCGCTGACTTCGTTGCAGGCGTTGTGCCGCGCGCCGAAGCTCGGGCCGCCGAGGTAGACGGCGTCGGCACCGTGCAGGATCGCCTCGCGGGCGATGGCCACGTCACGGGCAGGGCTGAGCAATTCCAGGTGATGTTTGGGCAAGGACATAGTTTTTTTAGTCGGCTGTCACGGTCGAGGGGCGCATTGTACCGACGAAATGCCGGACGGGCATCCGTGTGCTGCCGGGTGGCAGCCACTTGCTGACTCTGCGCAACAACACAAATCAAATGTGGGAGCGGGCTTGCTCGCGAAGGCGGTGTATCAGTCACCCGCGATGTTGGCTGTGCCGGCCTCTTCGCGAGCAAGCCCGCTCCCACGGGGTTTTGGGCTGGCCGTGGATTTTGTGAATGCCCCAAAACCATTGTGGGAGCGGGCCTGCCAGCGATGGCGATGGGTCAGTCACTGTTGATGTTGGATGTGCCGGCCTCATCGCGAGCAGGCTCGCTCCCACAGGTTTTTTGGGCTGGCCGTGGATTTTCTGGTCGTTACAAAACTACTGTGGGAGCGGGCTTGCTCGCGAAGGCGGTGTATCAGTCA
>NZ_LYVP01000149.1 GCF_001984065.1 Pseudomonas sp. KK4 | reverse complement strand
TGGTGGGTGATGACGGGATCGAACCGCCGACATTCTGCTTGTAAGGCAGACGCTCTCCCAGCTGAGCTAATCACCCTTCGCTTCGTTACGGGGCGCATTATGCCACAAGTTTTCGTAATGTGTTGATTTAATTGAAGTTTTTTTCAAATAAATCCGAAAACCGGTGAAACGACGCATCCCGCGGGTACAACATGCAAACTTGAGGCAGAAAAAAACCCGCCTCAGCGGGTTTTTTCGTGGTGACCTGGCGTTCAGTGTTCCAGGTTACCGAATATGGCGCAGCGGACGGGACTCGAACCCGCGACCCCCGGCGTGACAGGCCGGTATTCTAACCGACTGAACTACCGCTGCGCGTAACACTGAATGCGAATGGTGGGTGATGACGGGATCGAACCGCCGACATTCTGCTTGTAAGGCAGACGCTCTCCCAGCTGAGCTAATCACCCTTCACGTTCGGTGTGGCGCGCATTCTACGGAGCGCCCCTACCTCTGGCAAGCACTTTTTCAATTAATTTTTTCATGCCTTCCAAAGGCTTAGAGAAGGGTTGGCCTATGGCACCCGGAAGACAATAATGCCCCCCTTTGTATAAAGGAGAGACTCACCCCATGTGGTTCAAGAACCTGCTTATCTATCGCCTGACCCAAGATCTGCCTGTTGATGCCGAGGCGTTGGAAACTGCACTGGCCACCAAACTGGCGCGCCCATGTGCAAGCCAGGAGTTGACCACCTACGGTTTCGTCGCGCCGTTCGGCAAGGGCGAAGATGCGCCCCTGGTGCATGTCAGCGGTGACTTCCTGCTGATCAGCGCACGCAAGGAAGAACGCATCCTGCCCGGCAGCGTCGTGCGGGATGCGGTGAAGGAAAAGGTCGAAGAGATCGAAGCCGAACAAATGCGCAAGGTCTATAAAAAGGAACGGGACCAGATCAAGGATGAAATCATCCAGGCCTTCCTGCCCCGCGCCTTTATCCGTCGCTCGTCGACCTTCGCTGCCATCGCGCCGAAACAGGGCCTGATCCTGGTCAACTCGGCCAGCCCGAAACGCGCCGAAGACCTGCTGTCCACCCTGCGTGAAGTGATCGGCACCCTGCCGGTGCGTCCGCTGACCGTGAAAATGTCCCCGACCGCCACCATGACCGAGTGGGTGACCACCCAGAAAGCCGCGGACGATTTCTTTGTGCTGGACGAGTGCGAACTGCGCGACACCCACGAAGACGGCGGCATCGTGCGCTGCAAGCGCCAGGACCTGACCAGCGAAGAAATCCAGCTGCACCTGAGCACCGGCAAAGTAGTCACTCAACTGTCGCTGGCCTGGCAGGACAAACTGTCCTTCGTCCTCGACGACAAGATGGTGGTCAAGCGTCTGAAGTTCGAAGACCTGTTGCAAGACCAGGCCGAACAGGACGGTGGCGACGAAGCCCTGGGCCAACTGGATGCCAGCTTCACCCTGATGATGCTGACCTTCGGTGACTTCCTGCCGGCGCTGGTCGAGGCGTTGGGTGGTGAAGAAACCCCGCAGGGCATATAACGCCTTTTGATTTAAAAATGTGGGAGCGGGCTTGCTCGCGAAAGCGGTCTACGGTCGACCTATTATTGACTGACCCACCGCTTTCGCGAGCAAGCCCGCCCCCACATTGGATACTCGGTTCTCATCATAATAAGGATAAAGCCATGCGCGCACTGGCTGCATTGAGTCGCTTTGTCGGCAACACTTTCGCTTACTGGGTTCTGATTTTCGCCGTCGTGGCGTTCCTTCAGCCGACCTGGTTCATCGGCCTCAAGGGCGCCATCGTGCCACTGCTGGGCCTGGTGATGTTCGGCATGGGCCTGACGCTCAAACTCGAAGACTTCGCCGAAGTCGCCCGCCATCCCTGGCGCGTGGCGCTTGGCGTCGTGGCGCATTTCGTGATCATGCCCGGTGTGGCGTGGCGTGGTTGCTCTGCCAGGCGTTTCATTTGCCACCGGAAATCGCCGTCGGCGTGATCCTGGTCGGTTGCTGCCCAAGCGGCACCTCGTCGAACGTAATGACCTGGCTGGCCCGGGGCGATCTGGCGCTGTCGGTGGCCATCGCCGCCGTCACCACCCTCCTCGCCCCCCTGCTGACCCCGGCGCTGATCTGGCTGCTGGCATCGGCCTGGCTGCCGGTGTCGTTCATGGAGCTGTTCTGGTCGATCCTGCAAGTGGTGCTGCTGCCGATCGTGCTGGGCGTGGTGGCCCAGCGCCTGCTTGGCGACAAGGTTCGTCATGCCGTGGACGTGTTGCCGCTGGTATCGGTGGTGAGCATCGTGATCATCGTCACTGCCGTGGTCGCCGCCAGCCAGGCGAAGATCGCCGAGTCCGGCCTGTTGATCATGGCGGTGGTGATGCTGCACAACAGCTTCGGATACCTGCTGGGCTACTTCACCGGTCGCCTGTTCAAGCTGCCGCTGGCCCAACGCAAGTCCCTGGCCCTGGAAGTCGGCATGCAGAATTCCGGGTTGGGCGCCGCCCTTGCCAGCGCGCACTTCTCGCCCCTGGCGGCGGTGCCCAGCGCGTTGTTCAGCGTGTGGCACAACATTTCCGGGGCTCTGCTTTCGACCTGGTTCCGCCGCATGAGTGAGAAACAGGATCGGGAAATCGCCGCGCAAAGGGCCGCCGACTGAAATGAAACTTGATCCCCGGATTAATGCTGGGCACCCTATCGCGCAACGCGAGGACGACCTCGCGGCTCGATCGAGTCATTAATCTGGGGACGACCCCGTCAATCGATGGAGGTCTTCATGTCCTGGATCATTCTGTTTTTCGCCGGCCTGTTCGAAGTCGGCTGGGCTGTCGGCCTGAAATACTCCGACGGCTTCAGCCGCCCGCTCCCCACCGCCCTCACCATCGCCGCCATGGCCATCAGCCTTGGCCTGCTGGGCCTTGCCATGAAGGAATTGCCACTGGGCACGGCCTATGCGATCTGGACCGGTGTGGGTGCGGTGGGCACGGTGATTGCCGGGATCATTCTGTTTGGTGAGTCGATGGCGTTGATTCGATTGGCCAGTGTGGCGCTGATCGTTGCCGGGTTGGTTGGCCTTAAAGTCAGCACTTAGGCCACTGACGCTTTCGCGAGCAAGCCCACTCCCACTTTCGACCGTTTTCTCCTGAACAAAAGCGATCGAATGTGGGAGCGGGCTTGCTCGCGAAGAGGCCATCAAACACGCCGACTATCTAACGGCGCCACGCAATTCCCCCACCACCTGCTGCAACTTCCCAGGCTCTGCCGCCTCGACTGCCGGCCCCGCCACCAGCGTCACCCGCGACCACAACCGCCGAAACAGCCCCTTGTCCGGATCGCGGCTGAAGAAACTCCCCCACAAACCCTGCAACGCCAAAGGAATCACCGGCACCGGCGTCTCTTCCAGAATCCGCGTCACCCCACCCTTGAACTCATTGATTTCGCCATCGGCCGTCAATTTCCCTTCCGGAAAAATGCACACCAGCTCGCCTTCCTTCAGATAACGGGCAATACGGGTGAACGCTTTTTCGTAGATCTGGATGTCTTCATGCCGCCCTGCGATCGGAATCGCCCCGGCGGTACGGAAGACGAAGTTCAGCACCGGCAGGTTGTAGATCTTGTAGTACATCACGAAGCGAATCGGCCGACGCACCGCGCCGCTGATCAACAACGCATCAACGAACGACACATGGTTGCACACCAGCAATGCCGCGCCCTCATCGGGGATGAGATCGAGGTTGCGATGCTCCACGCGGTACATGGAATGGCTGAGCAGCCAGATCATGAAACGCATGGTGAATTCGGGGACGATCTTGAAGATGTAGGCGTTGACGCCGATGTTCAACACCGAGACCACCAGGAACAACTGGGGGATCGACAGCTTGGCCATGCTCAGCAGGATGATCGAGACAATCGCCGACACCACCATGAACAGTGCATTGAGAATGTTGTTGGCGGCAATCACCCGAGCCCGCTCGTTCTCGGGCGTTCGTGACTGGATCAAGGCGTACAGCGGCACGATGTAGAAACCGCCGAACACGCCCAGGCCGAGAATATCCAACAGCACCAGCCAGGTGTGGCCAAAGCCGAGGATTTCGATCCACCCATGGCCGGCAGCGCTATCTGGAATCCCACCGGAATGCCACCACAGCAGCAAACCGAACACGGTCAGGCCAAACGAGCCGAACGGCACCAGGCCGATCTCGACTTTGCGCCCGGAAAGCTTTTCGCAGAGCATCGAACCCACGGCGATCCCCACCGAGAACACCGTCAGGATCAGGGTCACCACGGTTTCGTCACCGTGCATCCATTCCTTCGCGTAGGCCGGGATCTGCGTCAGGTAGATTGCGCCGACAAACCAGAACCACGAGTTGCCGACGATCGAACGCGACACCGCCGGCGTTTGCCCCAGGCCGAGCTTCAGCGTGGCCCAGGACTGGCTGAAGATGTTCCAGTTCAGGCGCATTTGCGGCGAGGACGCCGCGGCCCGCGGAATGCTGCGACTGGCCAGATAGCCCAGTACGGCGACGCCGATGATCGCCGTGGAGACCACCGGCGCGTAGTGACTGGAGGACATCATGATCCCAGCGCCGATGGTTCCCGCCAGGATCGCCAGGAAAGTCCCCATCTCCACCAGACCGTTGCCGCCGACCAACTCATCTTCGTGCAAGGCCTGGGGCAGGATCGAGTATTTCACCGGCCCGAACAACGCCGAGTGGGTGCCCATGGCGAACAGCGCCACCAGCATCAGCGACAGGTGATCGAACACAAAGCCCACCGCCCCCACCGCCATGATGGCGATTTCACCGAGCTTGATCAGCCGAATCAGCGCGTCCTTGGCGAACTTTTCGCCGAACTGCCCGGCCAGCGCCGAGAACAGAAAGAACGGCAGGATAAACAGCAGCGCGCACAGGTTGACCCAGATCGAACGGTCACCCTCGATGCTGAGCTTGTACAGAATGGCCAGGATCAGCGACTGTTTGAAGATATTGTCGTTGAACGCCCCGAGTGACTGGGTCACGAAGAACGGCAGGAAGCGCCGTGTGCGCAGCAAGGTGAATTGCGAGGGGTGACTCATCGTCCATGTGTCCCAGGTGGTGTGTGGCTGATGTTGGGTAAACATCGGCGTGGATACTTTATTGGAATACCCCGCGCCGATTCAGGCCACACCTTACCTAATCTTCAGCGATTATTTCTTCAATCCTGCAATGCACGGCGAGACAAACAGCTCGCCCCGCCACGCCCCCTGCAGCGTGCGCTTGACGACGATCAGCCACATCACCGTCAGCAGCGCCACCAGGATGCAGCCCAAGACACTGAAGAACGTCAGGTGCAGCGTGCTGGCCAATTTCAACGTTGCCAGAGAATAGACGCCCAGCGGGAAAGTGAAGCCCCACCAGCCGAGATTGAATGGAATGCCGGCACGCAGATAGCGCAGGGTGATCAACAGCGCCGTGAGCATCCACCACAGGCCGAAGCCCCACAGGGCAATGCCGGCCACCAGCCCCAGCCCGGCCGCGACCTCGCCGACACCGGCAAAACCATTGGCGGCGAAGATCGCCGGGGCATCGGCGCCCAACAGCAGCATGCCCAGCGCCCCCGTGCCGATCGGCCCCAGCGCCAGCCAACTGGAGGCGGCCATGCTTTCGTGGGGCAGTTTATGCAGCGCCATGCGCAACAGCAGAATCGTCAGAATGCTGAACGCCACCGGCACCGAAAACGCCCAGAGCACGTAACTGGTCACGAGCATCACCAACTGCCCGTGGGCGTCGGCCAGGTGCGGCGCCAGCAGGCCACCGCTGGCGGCCGCCACTTCCGCCGCGACCACCGGCAACAGCCACACGGCGGTCATCTGATCGATGCTGTGTTGCTGGCGGGTGAACATCATGTAGGGAATCAACACCCCGCACGCCAGGGACATCGCCACATCCAGCCACCACAACACTTCAACCAACGGGATCACGCCGACACCCCAGCGAGGCAGACCGAATTGCAGGAAACCGTTGATGATGGTCGCCAGGCCCATGGGAATGGTGCCGAACGACATCGACACCGTGGAATGGCCGAAAATCCGCCGCGCCTCGTCGAAAAACATCACCCAGCGCGCCGCATACAGCCCGGCGAACACAAGGAACAGCAAGATATTGAACTGCCAAAGTGCCTCGGCCACGCCATGCAAAAAGACGTTGTCTATGGGCAACTGCCCCAGTGCCGAGGCCAAAACCCCCGTCCCCATGGTGGCGGAGAACCAATTGGGGGTGAACTGACGGATCACTTCACGCGGGTGCTGCAGATGACTGAACGGCTTGAAGCCAGGCTTGGCGGTGTTGAGGCATGTCATGGTGGGCTCCTGTCCTCTGGTGAGGTGGAACCTATGATAGATCCGGATCGAATATCGATATAACGGGTAATATCTCTATAAGTTATCGACTTGATCGATAAATGCTCAACCCATGCTGCCAAACAGCTCCGCCAGCCAGTCGATGAACACCCGGACCCGATTACTCAAGTGACGGTTTGGCGGGTACAGGACATGGAACGGATAGCGCGGCGGTTGCCAGTCCTGAAGAATCGGCACCAGGTCACCGCGCTCCAGATGCGGCTGCACGGTGTAGTTGAAGGTGTGAATGATCCCGAGCCCCGCCAGCCCCGCGGCCAGGTGCGCATTGCTTTCATTGACACTGACGACGCCCCGCTCCTTCACCTCGACCTTTTCACCATTGCGCTCGAACCGCGCTGGCATCACCCGTCCGGTCCGTGCCGAGTGATAGCTGACAATCCGATGATGCTTCTCCAGTTCCCGAGGGTGGTTCGGCGTGCCGAACCGCGCCAGATAACCCGGCGCCGCGCAGGTGGTCCAACTTGACAGCCCCAATGGACGCGCCGCCAGGGTCATCTCGGTCAGCGGCCCGCCGCGAATCACGCAATCGACGTTTTCGCTGATCAGGTCCACCGGCCGATCACTGACACCCAGATCGATCTGGATATCCGGGTAACGCCCGTGGAAATCCGCAAGCGCCGGAATGATCAGCATGCAGGCCACCGAGCCGCCGACATCGACCCGGACCCGCCCCCGCGGACGGCCCTGGGCGCTGGCGAAACTGCCGTCCAGGTCATCCAGCTCAGCCATCAACGTCGAAGCACGCTCGTAGTAGGCCATGCCGTCCGCCGTCACCGTCAGCCGCCGAGTGGTGCGCTGCAGCAATCGCACGCCCAGGTGTTCCTCCAATTCGGCCACCAGTTTACTGACCGAAGTTTTTGGCAGGTTCAACGAGTCGGCGGCTTTGGTAAACGAGCCTGCTTCTACGACGCGAGCGAACACCCGCATGGCCAGCAATTGATTCATGGCGAATCCTCAAATCAGTACCCACTGATTATTGTCCACAACCATGTACAAACAAACCAGATTCAGATGATTTTTCCGCCGAATCTTCAGGCATAGAGTTTGTTCAACGGCGAACATCAACGCCGAACACTTCCTACACCACTTGCGGAGATTCAACCCATGAGCAGCACTCTCAAAGGCAAAGTTGCATTGATCACCGGCGGTACCACCGGCATCGGCCTGGCTTCGGCACAAGCGTTCGTTGATCAGGGCGCCACCGTATTCATCACCGGTCGCCGCCAGGCCGAACTGGATGCCGCGGTCCAACGCCTCGGCCAGAACGCCATTGGCATTCAGGGCGACGTGGCGAAGCTGGAAGACCTGGACCGGATTTTCGATGCGATCAAAACCAGGGCGGGTTCGCTGGACATCGTCTTCGCCAACGCAGGGGGCGGTGACATGATGCCGCTGGGCGCGATCACCGAAGAACACTTCGATCGCATTTTCGGCGTCAACGTCAAAGGCCTGCTGTTCACCGTGCAAAAGTCCCTGCCCCTGCTCAAGGACGGCGGCTCGGTGATCCTCACCGCCTCCACCACGGCCACCAAAGGCACCGAGAATTTCAGTGTGTACAGCGCCAGCAAAGCGGCGGTGCGCAACTTCGCCCGGTCATGGCTGCTGGACCTGAAGGCGCGCAGGATTCGCGTCAACGTCATCAGCCCAGGCCCTATCCACACGCCAGGCCTGACCGATCTCGCGCCTGAAGATCAACAGCAAGGCCTGCTCGATTTCCTGGCAAGCCAGGTACCGATCGGCCGCCTCGGAGCGCCGGCTGAAGTGGGCAAGGCTGCAGTGTTCCTGGCTTCGGACGACAGCAGCTTCATCAATGGCATCGAGTTGTTCGTGGACGGCGGGTTCGCGCAGATCTGAATCCGGATAAAAAAAAAACGGCGCCTGCGGGGCGCCGTTTTTGTGTGGCTGAAGCAGTCTTCAGGGCGCAACGTTGGCGCTGCAGGTCGTCGCCGGGCGCTGAACCATCATCGCGAACAATGCGCCCAGCGACAGGATGATCAGCACTGCCGCATAACCATCGGTGGTCGCCACCAGGCCGAAGCTGTGCGACAGGTTACCGGCCAACAACGAAGGCAGGCAGAACGCCAGGTAGCTGAGCACATAGAACGACGACAGCAACCCGGCCCGTTCATGGGGCAAGGCCAGCGGCACCAGGCTGCGCACGGCCCCGAGGAAACCGGCGCCAAAACCACAACCGGCGACGAGGGTGCCGCTGAAAAACAGCGACAGGCTAGCGCTGTGTACCCCCAGTAGAATCAGCGCCACGCCCGTCGGCAGGGAACTTGCGCCAAGCCGCAGCGCCTGGCTGGCGGGGCGATTGCGCATGAAGAAAATCATCATCGCGCCAGTCATGGTCAGGGTCGCCACTGTTGCGCCGCCGATCAGGTTCGAGGTCGAGCCGGTGGCCGCCCGCACCAACGAAGGCGCCAGCGAGGCAAAGAAACCGCCCAATGCCCAGGTCGCAGTGTTGAGCGGCAATACCCGCCAAAGGGTCGAACGCGCCTGGGCCGGCACATGCAAGGTGGGCCGCAACGACGCCCAGGCGCCGGGTTGCGGCGAAACACTTTCAGGCAAACGCCAGACATAAATCGCCTGCAGCACAAACAATCCAAGCAGCAGCCAATAGGTCAAATGCAGGGGCGCCGGGGCAAATTCGGCCAGCAAACCGCAGCCCAATCCGCCCAGCGCCATGCCGATCAATGGCGCCACGCTGTTGATCAGCGGCCCTTGCTGGCGGTCGGTGTCCAGCAGCGTCGCACTCAGCACCGCAGTGGCCATGCCGGTGGCAAACCCTTGCAGCACCCGGGCACTGATCAACCAAGTGACGCTGTCGGCGTGGATAAACAACAGCATCGCCAGGATATTGAGTAGCACGGCCACGAAAATCACCGGTTTGCGCCCCAGGTAATCCGACAGCGAACCGACCGTCAGCAACGCCACCAGCAGGCTGAGGGCGTACACGCTGAAGATCAGCGTCAGAACCGCGGCCGAGAATTGCAGTTGCTCTTGATAGAGGTGATACAGGGGCGTCGGCGCAGTGGAAGCCGCCAGAAAACTGAGTAAGGTGATTGCCAGGAACCACAGGCTGGCACGATTGGATGGGACACTGGACATGAGCACACTCCGCAAAAGCTAATTTTTTGCTTTTGCGGAGTGTGCTACTGCCTTGCGCTTAAAGCAAATTCTTTGTGTTAAGGTCCGATGCATGGCTTTTCAAAACCCGGGGTTGCATCGCCACAGGCTCCGGCGCAATACAGGAAACACGTGATGACCGCTCCCGCTTTACGTCCCGGAGGCCGCAGCGCCCGGGTTCAGGAATCGATCCATAGCGCCGTGCGCGAGCTGCTTGAAGAGCAGGACCGCGCCACGGTCACCGTGCCGCAGATCGCCGCGCGGGCCGGGGTCACGCCGTCGACCATCTACCGACGCTGGGGTGATTTGTCGGCGTTGCTGGCGGACGTCGCCCTGGCGCGTCTGCAACCGGACAGCGAATCGCCCAGAACCGGCAGCCTGGCAGGCGACCTGCGGGCGTGGGCGGAGCAGTATCTGGACGAAATGAGCTCAGCCCCGGGGCGCTGCATGCTGCGTGACGTGCAAGCGAGCCTCAAACCGAGCTATTGCGCCACGATCATTGGCGGACAATTGCAGGCCATTGTGGATCGCTATCCGAATGAAGCCAGCCCCGGTGTTGATCGGCTGATCAACATGATCGCTGCACCCATCGTCTTTCGTATCCTGTTTTCCGAGACGCCCATGGCGGTCGAGGAAGTGCATCGGTTGATCGAGATTGCGTTGAATCCGTGAGGCCGCCTTCGCGAGCAAGCCCGCAGTGTTTTGTGTGGGCCATGGATGTTGTGAACGACGCAAATCCACTGTGGGAGCTGGCCTGCCAGCGATGGCGGTGTGTCAGACACTGTTGATGTTGGATATCCCGGCCTCATCGCGAGCAAGCTCGCTCCTACACAGTGTTTTGAGTTGGCTATGGATGTTGTGACGACACAAATCCAATGTGGGAGCGGGCTTGCTCGCGAACGCGGAGTGTCAGTTACCGGTGATGCTGGATGACCGGCCTCTTCGCGAGCAAGCCCGCTCC